>NZ_VSMC01000080.1 GCF_008728965.1 Heminiphilus faecis
CCTACGGTCTGTTTCTGAAACTTGTGGATATATTCAACCGTAAAACCTCCCCGGGCGTGGCAAGGCTCAGTCTGGCAAGATGGTACAACGACGTAGAGGCTTTCGGTAACAACGAGTTCAACAAAGTGCTTGAAACCTTTGAGAACCACAACGCGACAATAATCAACTATTTCCAAGACAGACTGACAAACGCCTCGGCCGAATCATTCAACGCAAAGATAAAAGCATTCCGTACCCAATTCAGGGGAGTCAGTGACATTTGTAGAGTCCAACAGCAAATGCAAATTTATCCAACGAGTGCGAAAAAACGCGCCTTAGGTGTATCAAAATTTATTTTCTCTCGTGGTCTGCGGTTCAATTTCTTTTGTATTTCCATTATTCTCTTAT
>NZ_VSMC01000081.1 GCF_008728965.1 Heminiphilus faecis
GATGGTACAACAGCGTCGCCCAAGCCGGATTCAAGTCATTCAATACAATCGCAGCCACATTTTATGAGCACGCCGACGAGATACTCAACTTCTTTGACAACCGCTCAACAAACGCATCTGCCGAATCGATCAACTCAAAAATCAAGGCATTCAGAGCCAAACTACACGGCGTAAACGACACTAAATTTTTCATCTTCCGACTTTGCAACATGTACGCTTAAACACAGGTTTATTACGGGTCAGCGGATTTTCCCGGTGGGCGACGTGGATGTATCGTGGTATAGTATTACCTTTGCATCATGAAATCGGAAAAACTGCTTCGAGCCATCCTGCCGGAGGTACTCATAGATAATTTTGAAGTC
>NZ_VSMC01000082.1 GCF_008728965.1 Heminiphilus faecis
CGGCACACGGCTCAATTCCGAGTTCGTGGCTTTTTTAAAAGAGGGAGATTGAAAGCACCCCCGTCAGCATATCCAATCTTGCCGCACGCAACGGGCTGAACGGACAGACACTGCGCAGGCAATACAAAGAAAAGATCAGCGGTTACCGTTCATGGGATCAGCTTGACCATGCCGAAGAATACATTCTTTTCCCCGAAAATCTGGGCGCTGACATGAGCCTTGACGAGACGTGTCTGAGCAACGGCGATGTCTATACCATCCTGACCAACAAGACGGCGCACGGCCGCAAAGGAGCCTTGGCCGCTATGGTAAGAGGCGTGGCGACAGATGCCGTGTCTGCCGTTC
>NZ_VSMC01000083.1 GCF_008728965.1 Heminiphilus faecis
CGTTCTCAAATGAGAGGCGTTCGCGACCGAGATTTCTTTATCTTCCGACTTGTCAAACTATACGCCTGAATTTTTAACATTATCCTCGATGCATTTTAACATATGCACCGGTATTTCGGCTTGAGCCGATTTTAATTCTACAAACACAGGTTTATTACCATGCGCCGATATAAGACCTGAAAAATTAGGATCTGCGGATTTTCCCGGTGGGTGGTAAGATGTCAAGAGTATAGTGCTATCTTTGCACAATGAAACCAGACCAACTGCTCAGAGCAATCCTACCCGAAGTCCTTATAGACAACTTCGACATTGAACGATTTGAAAAAAGCGATACGC
>NZ_VSMC01000084.1 GCF_008728965.1 Heminiphilus faecis
ACCGAACCATCTCAAACAGTTCATCCATCCCTTCGGGAAGGCACATCCATATTGCATCTGTTGTTTTCATACCCCAAATTTAACACTTTTCAGAAATTCCATGCACCGGAATTTCGGATTGACCCTTAAAATCTTACCTTTGCCTTCAAAATAGAATTGGAATGGAAAAGAAACCGTATATCGAGTTGGCGGAATGTCTTCTGCCGGAAGAAATGATCGAATATTTTGAAGTCGTCAAGGTGGATAAAACCAAAGAAACCCTTGATGTCACTTTGGAGGAAAGAGATAATGGAGTTGACG
>NZ_VSMC01000085.1 GCF_008728965.1 Heminiphilus faecis
TGCACGAGAATGGGATTACCGTGCCCAGGCTGCCATAGCGCGGCTTACCAAGAATGCGGCGTTCCGATACAAGGCTTATCTCGAACAGATTGACTATGCCACAAACCGGGGGCTGGAGCGCAATCAGATGGAACGCCTCGCCACCCTTGACTTTGTACATAAGGGGCAGAACCTCTTCATTACCGGCTCTTCAGGTACAGGGAAAAGCTATCTGGCATGTGCCCTTGGCCACGAGGCATGCAAAAGGGGGTTCCG
>NZ_VSMC01000086.1 GCF_008728965.1 Heminiphilus faecis
TGCACGAGAATGGGATTACCGTGCCCAGGCTGCCATAGCGCGGCTTACCAAGAATGCGGCGTTCCGATACAAGGCTTATCTCGAACAGATTGACTATGCCACAAACCGGGGGCTGGAGCGCAATCAGGTGGAACGCCTCGCCACCCTTGACTTTGTACATAAGGGGCAGAACCTCTTCATTACCGGCTCTTCAGGTACAGGGAAAAGCTATCTGGCATGTGCCCTTGGCCACGAGGCATGCAAAAGGGGGTTCCG
>NZ_VSMC01000087.1 GCF_008728965.1 Heminiphilus faecis
GAACCGAACCATCTCAAACAGTTCATCCATCCCTTCGGGAAGGCACATCCATATTGCATCTGTTGTTTTCATACCCCAAATTTAACACTTTTCAGAAATTCCATGCACCGGAATTTCGGATTGACCCCTAAATAGTATTTTTGCACGGGATTTCTGCTGACCGTTCCATTTTGTCTTGTGTTTGAGGATGATATGTCTGCTTCGTGCCATGATCTGGGGCAATGTCTCGCCGTTTTCCATCCTTTGCGGTTCCC
>NZ_VSMC01000010.1 GCF_008728965.1 Heminiphilus faecis
TTTAGCAATACAAAATTACTTAATCTTAAGGAGACTTCGGTCTCCTTTTTTGTATTGCTGTTTTACTCGTTGATGAATCTCTTGAAACGGATCGCTCTTGGGGGCGGACTCGGCCGCCCCCGCCACTCCGGGCATCCCCTGCCGAGGAGAGAGGGAGGCTTTGGTTATGTGGATTGAAAGCTAATACTGTGCGTTTCTATTTGGATTCTTCACTGTCACTATTCAATGTCAATTTAGAATCAATCCTTTTGTGCAAGCGGATTCCAGCCTTGAGCCTTAAGCGGAATTTCGGTACCGTCGCGTGTGACCATAGCACACCCGAGATCGGCTTTAGTTATATGACCGATAACTTTTATCCCCGGCAATTTCGAAACTGCTTCGTGCATAGACAACGGCACCGTAAAGAGGAGTTCATAATCCTCTCCGCCGTTCAAAGCCGCAGTAACGAGATTCATACCGAGTTCCTCGGCCATCACTGCAGTCTGGTAATCTATCGGTATACGGTCTTCATATACACGGCATCCGGTATGGCTCTGTCTGCATATATGCATAAGTTCGCTTGACAGACCGTCAGATATATCCATCATTGCAGTAGGCTTTATGCCAGCCTCGGCAAGTTCTTTTATTATATCCTTTCTTGCTTCAGGCTTCAACTGACGTTCGATAAGATACTCTTTGCCTCCGAAGTCAGGCACAAAATCTTTTTGTCCGGCTGATGCCACTTTCTCGCGTTCGAGCAGCTGGAGCCCCATATAAGCCGCCCCAAGATCGCCGCTCACACATATCAGATCGGTATCCTTTGCCCCGTCACGATACACAATCTTATCTTTCGGCGCATCGCCTATGCAGGTTATGGATATCACCAATCCCTGCCTTGACGAGGTAGTGTCGCCACCGACAAGGTCCACGCCATAGACATCGCATGCTTTACGTATACCATCATAGAGAGCATCCATATGCTCCACGGCAAAACGCTTAGACACACCGAGCGACACCGTTATCTGCCGAGGAGTGCCGTTCATGGCATATATATCGCTGAAGTTTACCACTGCTGACTTATAACCGAGATGACGCAACGGCACATATGTCAAGTCAAAATGTATGCCTTCAAGAAGCAAATCGGTGGTAACCAGCACCTCCGTATCGTGATACTCCATGACAGCGGCGTCATCGCCCACCCCCTTCAATGAGGAAGAGTTGGTCAAGGCTATGTCTTTAGTCAGACGGTCAATAAGACCGAACTCACCGAGGCTTGAAATCTCCGTATAATCCTGATTGGCATCCATGACTATTCTTCAAACCGATTAACCAGTTCCGTCATGATTTCCATCATTTTGGGCTGTGCTGCCTGCGCCGCCTTCTGCACCTCTTCATGAGATACCTCCTCGACAATGCCCTCTACGCCGAGGTCGGTTATAACCGAAACACCGAAAACCTCAATTCCGGTATGTCGAGCCACAATAACCTCAGGCACAGTCGACATGCCCACGGCATCGCCTCCTATGATATGAAAATACTTATACTCGGCCGGAGTCTCAAAAGTAGGACCTTGTGTACCTACATATACACCATGCATGACACGTATGCCTTTTTCCTCCGCTATCTCCTCGGCGTGTTTAAGCAACCGTCGTGAGTATGCTTCGCTCATATCGGGAAAACGCGGGCCGAGCTCTTCATAATTCTTACCATGCAACGGATGCTCCGGGAAAAGATTTATATGATCGGTTATCAACATTATGTCGCCTATCATGAATTCCGGGTTCATGCCCCCGGCGGCATTGCTGACAAAAAGCGTTTTTATACCGAGCGCTTTCATGACTCTTACAGGAAATGTCACCTGCTTCATGTCATAGCCTTCATAATAATGGAAGCGACCCTGCATGGCCATAACGCGTTTATTGCCGAGACGTCCGAATATAAGGTTTCCCGAATGTCCCTCGACCGTCGACACGGGGAAGTTGGGTATTTCGGCATACGGTATATATTGCTTATCCTCGATATGATCTACAAGAGCGCCAAGACCGGTACCCAGAATAATAGCGGTTTTAGGAAGATCCGAGACCTTAGAACGGATATAATCGGCAGTTTGGTTAATTTTTTCTAACATGCTTATAAATGAATTTGGTTATATACAATATATAGTAAACACCCATACGAGAGGTTAGTTTTCGTGGGGCACACTTATGACGCGGCGCAATTCACGATCAAAGACATCGGAACCCATTGGCATTTTATGAGGCAAAAACTCGACTTTTATCGGCAGATAGAAAGTAATCGCCTTGAGTTCATGTGGATAATAAGGATTATTGGCAATACGCACGGCATCCTTTTCAGTAGTGAATATATAATTGTTTCTGCCCTTAAGCTGCTTGAAGCGCTTTAATATATCATCAAAATCTTTTCGCGTAAAATTATGATGATCGGGATATTGCTTAAGTGTCACATCCACTCCGCTACCTTTAAGGAAACGAACTATAGGCGTGGGATTGGCTATTCCCGATACAAGCAGTACCGCATCATCGGAAGTCATCCAAGCGACATTAGGTACATACGCTACCTCGTCGGGAAACACACCAACGAGATTTCCGTATATATATCTTGAAAAATACACTTTCTGGTAAGCAAACAGGCCAAGATAGTCATATATCAGACGCACATCGACAGGCCGTATCTCAGCAGGACACTTGGTAACGATTATTATATTGCCGCGCAGCAAGGCCCTCTTTGGCTCACGAAGCCGTCCAAGCGGCAGCAACTCGTCATTGTATACCGGACGGTTCCACTCCATAAGCACAACCGAGGCAGTAGGCTTGACATACCGATGCTGGAAGGCGTCATCAAGTACAATAAGGTTTATCGTCGGGTCTATACGCAATAATTCCTCAATGCCCTTGACTCGACTTTCACAAACCGCGACCCTGACCTCATGGCCATACTTCTGATATATCTGATAAGGCTCATCTCCTATGTCAGAAGGTGTAGAGCGCTTTGAAGCTATGACAAAACCTTTAGTCTTGCGACGATATCCGCGACTAAGCACGCCTATATGATATTCATGTTTCAGAAGATTGACTATATACTCGGTATGAGGAGTTTTTCCCGTACCACCTACGGCAAGGTTGCCCACGACAACTACAGGTACATCAAACTTTCGCTGTTTGAGAATACCCCAGTCAAAAAAGCGGTTACGCAACAATACTATCCACCCGTATACAACCGACAGGGGCTTCAGCAAAAAAGTATCAAGTATCTTATTGCGCCGCATCGTCCAAAGCTATATCTAAACGTTATTCGACAACTATATATTCCATGCGGCATTGCACCGGTGACATCTGCTTTACCCGTTGTATAGCCTCATAATAAGGAAGAGCCTCACCAAGTTCGGCTTTAATAACCGACTGCTTGACACTTGATGATGCCATAAGCAACTCTTCCCACCATTCACCTTTGGGATCGGGATATTCTACAATACTGTACTTGTCATAACCCTGCTCTAAAGCAAGATCCGAAATACAGTCAGTCAAACTACCGAGTTTATCGACCAGACCGATCTCTAAAGCAGTGGTGCCGTCCCAGACACGACCCTCGGCAATGGCTTTGATTGAATCAACCGGAACTCCACGACCTTCGGCACAACGGCCCACAAATGTCTCATATCCACGGTCAATCATACGTTGCATAGCCGCGCGCTGTACCGGCGTAAAAGGTTCGGTCAAGGTCATGTTGGCATTTGGATTGGTGGCGATTGACACCATGTTTACTCCAAGTTTGTCATTCAGCAATCCTTTAATATTAGGTATCAGTCCGAAAATGCCTATAGAGCCCGTTATAGTCACAGGCTGACAATATATGCGGTCAGCGCCGCAAGATATGTAATATCCACCCGATGCGGCAACATCGCCCATTGACACATAAAACGGTTTTCCGGTAGCCTTAAACTGTTCGAGAGCTTCCCATATCTGCTCTGAAGCAAATGCACTTCCGCCACCGGAGTTAACTCTAAGAACCAAAGCATCTATATCATCATTCTCCGCGATACTCATGATAAGCGGAGCCATCTTGTCGCCTACAATTCCTTCATTGCCGCTATCCACAATATCACCGGTGGCATACAGAACAGCTATCTTGTTGGATGAGGACTTTTCCTTGATTGCAGACGCATATTTGGCAGGAGAAACAAGACTCAGATTATCTTTCTTCTTTTTACCGGTCACAGACTTCATCCACTCTTCCGCCTCGTGACGATATTTCAGCGATGTTATAAGCCCGCGTGCGGCAAATGTGGCAGGATCCTGAGTAACGATTATACTGTCGGCCCACTCGTTTACATCAGCTGTCGACACATCGCGTCCGGCAGCAATACCACCACTGATATAATTCCATATCGGTGTTATATAGCCCTTTATCTGCTCACGGTTGGCCTCGCTCGGTTCTGTCATTATATAAGGCTCGACAGCACTCTTGTAAGTGCCCACCTTAACCACCTGCATCTCTACACCGAGTTTATCAAGAAGGCCTTTAAAAAATGGCAGCGTACCTCCTACTCCATGTATGTCTATGGCTCCCACCGGATTCAGCCATAAAGAATCAGCTAACGATGCAAGGTAATAATTGCTTTGAGTATATGCATCGCCATAAGCCACTATCCACTTGCCGCTCTCCTTGAATTTCTCAAGCGACTCGCGTATATATGCCATGCTTGCAGCACCTCCACTTCCGCCCTGACAGTCAAGATATATGCCTTCTATTCTGTCATCGGCAGCAGCATGGTCAATGGCCTTTACAAGGTCATTGAGCGGTATTGTGTTTATAGATATACCCTGTAACTCTTCAAGAATAGACCGCCCCTGCGCACGCTCCTCGACAGGACCGTCGAGGCAGACATGCAATACTGACTTTTTATCAATTCTGACTGTTGGAGTCGCCATTGAAGCGGCAAGCATAACTATCGTCATAAGTACGGACCCGACGGTCATGATAATCATCGTTATCCATAATCCGGCGATGGTAGCAAGTACATAAGTAAAAAATTGTTTCATATTGTTGATTTCGTTATCAGCTTAAAGTCTGCTCATGCCAAATTCGGCACTATATCACACAAAGTTAACGCATAATGTCCGTAACTGCAAATATTGTTTAATTAATTTTAAGTTTTTAAATACAAGAAGTATCACTATTTATTTTTGAGCCGGACTTTCACCAAGAAAAATTAATTACTACTTTTGCGGTAAATATCGTCATGCAAGTATGAGTGAATATAATTACACCCTATATAACAGCGTCTTAAGCAGCGCTGCGTCATGATTGTCCCAATGAGTGAAATTTCCCATATATGAAGCCCGGTTTAAACTTACTTATCATAACAATATCAATAATGGCATTATCCTGTCGGACAAGCGAAACACCAACAACCCCGTCAGCATGCTCTTCGGCGACAACCATGACGGCTTCAACCTCATCGGCGACTAACCGTATACTGCCGCGTGCCATTATATATAAAACAAACGGCAATTTCGACGATTTTGTACCTGTGACATTAAATGATGACGGGCAGACGATAGCGTCATATCCGGCACCATCCGACATAACACCATCACAGAAACCCGTAAAACTGTCGTGCGGATATCTGCTTGACAGACGAGGAATAAATATTAACACTGCTTTTACGCATTATAAATACGCCGAATATGCATCCATGATGCAGGCTCCGTCAATCGACGAATTGAAAGCCGCCATAATGCCGGATGCTAAGGTCACACAAATCATCATATTGCCGATGACATTAAACGAAGCAATAAACGATACCGCAAAATGCGATTCACTGATAAACACCGGTTTGAAAGGATGTGAAATCATATTACATTAAAAAACTATACTACAATGATACTTTTTCCCAACGCAAAAATAAACATAGGTCTTAATATAACCGGCAAGCGCGATGACGGTTACCACAACATCGTAACGCTTTTTTATCCTGTGCCATGGCGAGATATACTTGAGATCGTACCGGCCAAGGGTTCAGAAACGACACTCACCGTAACGGGCAGATACGTCGACTGTCCCCCGGAAAAGAATCTCGTGATGAAAGCATATAATGCCCTCAATGACATGATATCGCTGCCGCCGGTCGATATATATCTGCACAAGATCATACCGGACGGAGCCGGGCTCGGCGGAGGCAGTGCCGATGCATCATTTACACTTACAGGCCTTAACCGCTTGTTTGAACTTGGGCTAAGCAATGACACATTGGCCGATATCGCGGCAAAGTTAGGGGCTGACTGCGCATTTTTCATATATAACCGGCCTCGTATCGCCCGTGGCATAGGAAACATATTCTCTGACATAGATATGGATTTAAGCCGATACACAATAGTGATAGTAAAACCGTCCAATGGCGTGTCTACCGCCCAAGCCTATTCCGGGGTAACACCATCGATGCCTCCTGTCTCCCTCGAAGATCTGCTTAAAAATGACATCTCGCAGTGGAAAGATACAGTATTTAATGACTTCGAAAAATCGGTATTCCCGCTACGCCCCGAGATTGCCGCGGCCAAGCAATCGCTCTATGACATGGGAGCTATATACGCGTCCATGACCGGTTCGGGAGCATCTTTATATGGAATATTCTCAACCGACAGTGACACTTTGTCAGCTACCGTCGGCACCATGTTCCCTGATTATGACACATTAGTACAACCGCTCGCTTTATAAGCCGTTAAATGAACGTTATAGCCTACGGGTTGTTATCACTAATGAGATTAAAATATAGTTCTTAATGTATTTGGCAGCATTTTTGCTGTTATTAATATGAAAACAGCGATATCTAAAAACATCAACATATTATGAGCAATAAACATGACAATCACGGCAAAGTCGAAGAACAAGCCCCGATTAATGAAAACGACATTGACATAAACGAATTGGACGACATCGAAAACTCCGACACCGAAGCTGCAAAGAACATTGCACAAGAAGAGGAGGATGAGGTGGAAAGCCTAAGAAAACAGTTGGCCGATACACAGGCACAACTTGAAAAAGAGAAGAAAGAATATATGTTTCTCATGGCGGACTTCGATAACTTCCGCAAACGCACACTCAAGGAAAAAAGCGAACTCATAAAAAATGGAGGCGAAAACGCCATGCGCGGTCTGTTGCCAATAATCGACGATTTCGAGCGCTCTCTTCAGGCTATCAATGAATCATCAGATGCAATGGCCATTAAAGAAGGGGTTGAATTAATATATAATAAATTCACCAAATACCTCGAGCAGAACGGAGTAAAACCGATTGCATCAGAACCCGGAAGCGACTTTGACACGGAGATACATGAAGCGGTGACTATGTTCCCGACTGACAATCCCGACCAAAAAGGCAAGGTGATAGACACCGTTCAAAAAGGATATACTCTGAACGATAAAGTTATACGCCACGCCAAAGTAGTCGTGGGACAATAATTAAGCAACAGGCAACAATGGACAACAAAAGAGACTATTACGAAATATTGGGTGTTCCCAAAACGGCTACCGCCGACGAGCTGAAAAAAGCTTATCGCAAGCTTGCCTTGAAGTATCATCCCGATAAAAATCCCGGGGACAAAGCTGCTGAAGAAAAATTCAAAGAAGCTGCAGAGGCCTATGACGTTCTTAGCGACGCAGACAAAAGAGCCAAATATGACCAATGGGGTCATAATATGGGGCCTTCAGGCTTCGGTGGCGGAGCCGGAGGCAGCTTCCACGCCGGCGGCATGTCTATGGAAGATATATTCTCACAGTTCGGCGATATATTCGGCGGAGGAGCTTTCGGTGGTTTCGGTTCGGCTGCCGGAGGTTCGGCACGACGTCGTCGCCAACCGAAAGGAAGCGACCTGCGCATAAAAGTAAAACTGACACTAAAAGAAATAGCGGAAGGTGTAACCAAGAAATTGAAAATACCTCGCTTCGTACAGTGTCAGCATTGTTCCGGCACAGGAGCAAAGGACGGCACGGCATTTCAGACATGCGCAAGATGCCACGGTTCAGGCGTGATAGAACATGTACAACAGACATTCCTCGGGCCAATGCAGTCCACAGCCACATGCCCTGATTGCAACGGAGACGGAAAGACAATAACCCAGAAGTGTCAGTACTGTAACGGTGAAGGCATTGTAAAACAGGAAGAGGTCATCGAATTCACGATACCGGCTGGTGTTTCAGACGGTATGACACTGTCGCTTAAAGGCAAAGGAAATGCCGCACGCAAAGGAGGCATAAACGGCGACCTGCTCGTAGTGGTTGAGGAGATATCTGACCCTGAATTGATAAGAGACGGCAATGATCTGATATACAACCTTATGCTCGACATCCCTACTGCCGCTCTCGGAGGTTCGGTAGAGATACCGACCGTCAACGGACGCGCCCGTGTAAAAATACCGGCCGGAACACAGCCGGGAAAAGTTCTGCGTCTGCGCGGAAAAGGACTGCCCTCCACCGACGGCTACGGCACAGGCGATGAGCTTGTAAACATAATGGTATACATACCGGAGAATCTCAATGACAAAGAGAAGGAAGCAATCGAGTCTTTGAGAAATTCACCAAATACAAAAGCTGACGATTCGGTCAAAAAACGTATATTCAGCCGCCTGCGACACATATTTGAATAAAGGCACATCATGACATATGGGCAGTCGGCAGTAATCGGCAGCCCATATGTCTTATTTTTTTAATTCGTTTCATGAAAATACACACCGGCAGATATCAACGCAAGACACACTCATATATTTAATAATACATTTATCATGAAAAGAAAACTTTTACTCAGCGTTGCGATTGCCATTATCAGCGTACTCACACCGGCAATAGCCGACGCACAGGTTGTCACCATCGGTGGATCGGCATCTTATTGGCGAAACTACAAAGATGACCATACAACGTTCTCAATTGCTTTTGATGCAAACCACGGGCTAAGCGAAAGGTGGCTTATCGGTTTGAACGCAGGTTTTAAACTTAACCGTGAAGACGGAGTCAGCGCACATGCTCTGACACTTAATCCATACCTTCGGTACGTTTACTTCACTCACGGTATACTCAGCCTGTACATGGACGGCACAGTAGGCTTTGCCAACGAACATATAAAAGATCATTCGGGCAATGCCTTCGGTCTTGAAGCAGGATTGAAACCCGGTATATCGGTAAGAATCACCGACAGGGCATGGTTTGCGGCAGGACTCGGCTTCATAGGCTATCGTCACTCAAAATATGCCGAAAGTGCATTGGGCGACAGAGGTTTCGGTGTCGACTTCAGCAGTACCAGCCTGTCATTCGGCTTTTACTACGCATTTTGATTATACGGTGGAATTTTAAACAATTGTCGGGCATTGCGTTCAGTAATCCCGACAATTTCATCTACCGGTACTCTCATTATATCTGCTACATAAGCGGCAGTATGTACAATGTAAGCCGACTCATTGCGTTTTCCTCTGTGTGGCACCGGGGCAAGATAAGGCGCATCGGTTTCTAAAAGTATACGGTCAGCACCTATTGATGGTATTACGTCACGCAGACGTGAATTTTTAAAGGTGACTATACCGTTGATGCCAAAATAAAAATCGCCGAAACGTCTTATACGTTCAATATCTGTCACTTCTCCGCCAAAACTGTGAAACACGCCTTCGGGCAATTTTGAAAAAGAAGCAAACACATCAAGGATATCATCAAGTCCTTCCCGGCAATGAATGATAAGCGGCAGTCCGTGACGCAAAGCCATGTCGATCTGAGCAACAAATGCGGAGCGTTGCTCTTTTCGGTACGATATATCCCAGTACAGATCTATACCTATCTCCCCTACTGCCACAAAATCGTCGCGCTCATTGATGAGGCGTTCGATTTGTATAAGGTCGGCATTCCACCCCGGACCGACTTCGGTAGGGTGAAGCCCCATAGCCACTGACGTACAGTCGCGATGCCTGTCATGAAGAGACAACATAGGTTCTATGCTTGTCATGTCGACATTAGGCAATACCATATGCCCCACTCCAGCCGCTAAAGCACGCTCTACGGCAGCATCGGGGTCTTCAAATTCAGGCAGATAGATATGAGTATGTGTATCAATTATCATGATTTCCGGTCTGATGACGACTCTGCCAGATTCACAAAAAACGCCCTAGCTTCTTCCGACAGTTCGATCGTATCAAGGCAGGCTACAGCATCGACAATATATGCCGCTATACGTTCACGACACACTTCTCCGACATTTAGACTGTCATATATAGCCTTTATACGCGACACTTTGTCATCAGAACGTTTTCCATACAACGACTCGATCTCGGCACGCTGACGCACATCCGCTCTGTCAAGAGCCGTTATAAGAAGAAACGTCTTTTTGTCGTTAAGAATATCCCCTCCTGTTTTTTTCCCGAAAACACGTGGATCACCGTATGTGTCAAGCAGATCGTCCTGCAGTTGAAATGCAAGGCCGAGTGAAAGCCCGTAGTCATAAAAAGCCTTTACTACCGGAGCGGAGGCATCGGCCAACACAGCTCCTACGGCACATGCACAACCAAGCAGAACCGAAGTTTTCAGCCTTATCATATACATATATTCGGACTCGGTGACATCATTGCGGGTCTCGAAGTCCATGTCATATTGCTGGCCTTCGTAAATCTCCATTGCAGTCTTGTTAAACATCGACATCACCTCATGCAATTTGTCATGAGGACAATTGCCCATCAGCTGCGATGCCATTGTCAGCATGGCATCACCCGACAGTATGGCTGTAGCCTCATTCCATCTGACATGCACAGTAGGATTTCCACGCCTCATGTCGGCCCGGTCCATGACATCATCATGAAGCAGTGTGAAGTTATGAAACATCTCTATTCCCATGGCCTGCCTCACAGCATGCTCCGGCTTCATTCCGAGAGCTTCGGCCACCGCAAGAACCAGCATCGGACGCAACCGCTTGCCTCCACACTGCATGGTGTACTTAATTGGGTCATACAATCCGCGCGGTTGTTCGGGATAAGACATAGCGTCAAACGACGCATTTATATACTCTATGTAATCTTTTACACTTTTCATTATACACAATTGTCACTTAATCCACTTATTAAAAAATCTCACGGGCAAGAGAATCGGAGTTCTCCCTGATATAATTTTCGAAACCTTCGATATACAGTCGGGCAGCCTTTTCATGGCCCTCCTCTATATATCCATATTCAATGGCTTTTACTCCAAGTATATAACCCTCGACTTCGAGTTGAGACATGTCGGAAACGCCGTCTATAAGAGTCCGGGCATCAGACTCGCCATTAGTACGCGCGGCCTTGTTTATTCTGCCTTCCTTGCACGAACATGCGGTAACGAGAAGCAATACGGCAATAAAATACAATCTGTTCATAACAACGTCATGGCTATCTTCGCACATGCCTCTGCATCGGCAAGTGCATTGTGGTGATTATAAAAAGGTATACCGAGAAATTCACATACATTGGGCAACGAGAATCGTCCAAGAAGCTGCCGGGGTATCTTGCGTCGGGCAGCCGATAATGTACACTGAAATGTATTGTCGGGCCATGTCATGCCATACACACGATGTGCAGCCCGCAAGCACTTTTCATCAAAAGCCTTGTTATGGGCCACAAACACGACGTGCTCCATCCCTCCGGGCGCATCATATCCGAAACGGCTCACCATATGCTTCCATACACGGTCAAATGTACAGGCGTCAGCAGTATCCTCAGGATATATGCCGTGAACGTTTTCCGAGAAATATCGGTAATACCACTCGGGCTCGGGCTTTACAAGTTCGTAAAACCGGTCAACTATACATCCGCCGGATACCTTCACAGCACCTATGGCACATATGCTTGACGGAGCATTGTTGGCAGTCTCGACATCTATGGCTATAAAATCATTCATCCTTCAGTCATATGTATCAAACGATCGCGTACCTCTTCCATAAGCCAGCGCGGTGTAGACGTAGCTCCGCATATGCCCACACTATCGACACCGCTCAACCATGACTGATCTATCTCAGCGGGGTTGGATACAAGATGAGTACGCTGATTCACCTCTTTGCACTCTCCGTAAAGTATCTTGCCGTTGCTGCTCTTCTTTCCGCTGACAAAAAGTATCAGATCATGCTCAGATGCAAAACGCCTTAACCGAGGCACCCGGTTTGCTACCTGACGGCATATAGTGTCATAGTAACGAAATGTCGTGCCGGGTGACTTGCGGCGCTCAATTTCCGCTATCATCTCCGAAAGACCGTGCAATGACTTAGTTGTCTGCGAATAAAGCACAATGTCGTGGTTGTAATCAAGCTGCGACAACCCCTCGATATCCTCAACGACTATGGCATTGCCGTCAGTCTGCCCCACAAGGCCGTTAACTTCGGCATGACCGAGCTTGCCGTATATGACAATCTGCTCGTCGGGTGTGCGCTCGTCATACGACTTCTTTATACGCTTCTGCAAGTGCAGCACTACCGGACACGTCGCATCAATCACGTCTATGCCGTTGGCATTAGCCGTCTCATAAGTCTGTGGTGGCTCTCCGTGAGCCCGCAACAGTACTTTCACGTCATGCAGTCTCGACAAGTCGTCATGAGTTATCGTTACAAGACCGCGCTTGCGCAAACGCTCAACTTCGTCACTGTTGTGCACTATATCGCCCAAGCAATAAAGCCGTCCGCTGTTGTCAAGTTCAACCTCGGCTTTGCATATCGCAGACACAACTCCGTTGCAAAAGCCCGATGCTTCATCTATCTCAATGCGCATCGGACAGTATTTTATTGTACAAGTCAAGCAGCCAAGCATTCTGCTCCTCGATACTCATGCATGAGTTATCAAGCGACACCGCATCTCCGGCTTTGCGTAACGGACTCTCTTCGCGGGTTTCATCTATATGGTCGCGATGGACAACATTGGCAAGGACCTCCTCGTAAGTGGCCGGCACACCTTTATCGACAAGTTCGCTGAACCGCCTTTGGGCACGAGTCTCTGCCGAAGCATCGACAAATACTTTCATCTCGGCAGCGGGAAATACGGTCGTTCCTATGTCTCGGCCATCCATCACTATGCCTTTTCCCTCCCCAAGCGCTTGCTGCATCGCCACAAGGCGATGCCTTACTTCAGGTATTACGGAAACTTGCGACACATTGTTGGATACATTGAGCCGTCTTATTTCATCCTCCACATCCTCACCGTTGAGCAATGTGCGCTGCCTGCCGTCAGGCATCGGCTTAAAATCAATTGTAATTCCGGGAAGCGCACTGACAAGAGCCTCGGAATCCACATTGCCGTTCTCAACCATACCATGACGCATGCCCCACAAAGTAACGGCGCGATACATGGCTCCGGAATCTATATAACGGTACCCGATAGCCGAAGCAAGCGCACGAGCCATAGAACTTTTACCTGATGACGAATATCCGTCAATGGCAATTATGATTTTCTTTTCTTCTGACATAATATAACAGATAAGACAAAGTCAAAGTTACTTAGAATTTATCAATCTCCCTACTAAATCAGCCTGAAAGTTTCATGCCCGCTCTCAGTCAGCATACATGAAGATGCCGAATCTTTTCAATGTGTACATTAGTTTATCATGATAACAGGCTTATATACATATCCAAGGATTGAAGTAAAATCAATTATTATTTGATATTTGCGGAAGTTACAATGCGTTTCGCTAAATTTGCAAAACAAACCCGAATTCAATTATGAAGGATTACAAAGCATATCTTTTCGATTTTGACTATACGCTTGCCGACTCTTCACAAGGCATAGTGAAATGCTATCGGAATGTACTCAACCGCCACGGTTTTACCTCTGTCAGCGACGATGACATAAAACGTACAATAGGCAAGACACTTGAGGAGTCGTTCAGCATATTTACTGACAATCACGATCCTGAATTTCTTGCACGGCTAAAAAAGGAGTATGTGGCCGAAGCCGACCGTATAATGACCGACAATACCGTGCTGTTTCCCGAAACGGTCAATGTTTTATCGGCATTAAAAAAATCAAATGCAAAAATCGGCATAATCTCAACAAAATACCGTTATCGCATAAAAGAATGCCTTGATCGCAATCTGGATGAAAATATTGTAGACATCATAATAGGAGGCGAAGATGTAGAGTACCCCAAACCCTCTCCTGAAGGTTTAAAATTTGCTATAAAGCAGCTTGATTTGGAGAAAAGCAGTGTTCTATATATCGGCGACAGCACTGTCGATGCCGAAACCGCTCTACATGCGGCGGTCGACTTTGCAGGCGTGCTCAACGGCGTAACGACATCCGATGAACTGGCGGCTTATCCTCACGTTGCGGTTATGAACGATTTAAACGGACTCCTATAAAGTCATACGCAGATTAAACATAAATGTCATAGCGCCTGAATGAGGCTGGGCGACCGCCCCTCCTATTGAAAATCGGTTGGCGTTAAATCCGGCACACATGGACATCCCAGATAAAAACGTACGTGAATAAGCACTCATGTCGGTCCGTGTTTTATAATTGTATCCAAGGCCCACATAAAAAGCATCGGCAGGCATAAACTCCATGCCGAATACAAGATGACGCAATAAATTTGAGCCGAAAGAGTCCTTTTCTTCCGGCATCGTATCGGCACTTCCGTCTCCGGCATCGGTATATGGAAGATGCCATTTGGTAAGATTCCATGCCGTTACGGATATACGGAATGGATACGGCCCGAGACCTTGTGTCCAGCCAAGCCTGACATCAACAGGCAAGCGGTCATACACGTCATTGAACCGCTTTAACTGACCGCCCAGATTAGTTATCACCAACGATAAAGACAAATCTCGGTCAGAGTCAAAATAACTAATGCCCAAATCGGTAGCCATCGCAAATGCCGTATAAGATTCATATGACGAATATATGGCTTTCAACGTAATGCCTCCCCGAAGACGATCGGTTATATCATGTCCGAACGTACCTGCGACATAAATATCCTTTGGACTGAATGAACCGATATCGGCACCAGTCTCGTCAGTACCCCTGATTTCACCATAGCCGAAATACTGAACGGCAACAGCCCATGCAGACTTCTCACCGGCAGCCATGCCGTAACGCACACCAGCAAAGTCGGAGTCGCCAAGATATCGCATATAGTTCACCCCGACCTGCTTTCCCAATTCCGGACCGAGAAAAGCCGGATTTTGTTCTATCAGGTTTATATCATCATCAATCAGCGATATGTTTATACCTCCAAGCCCGTAAACTCGACTTGAAGATGTGACATCAAGAAAGTTGTATGCCGTAGAACCGTCATCAGCCAAGCAACAAAAAGCAGCCGCTATAAAAGAACCGGATATCCATGCACGAAAATTCATAATCATTTTACTTACGTAAGTGTTAACGTATGTTTTCACTCTTATATTGCACCGAAACGATAATAATTAATTTAAATATTTTTGCTAATAAACCTGAAACAAACTAAACTATTACAAAAATGGGCATTCAATTTTGGATATATCGCTTTACGCTCCTATATTTGCGATACATTTCAGTTTGGAAATCATGAAATATATAACTCTTAAACTCTTTATCACATTATTGCTATTTTCGGCAACGAGCATCGGGGCATATGCTCAGATACGCATTGTCACACACACTACCGCACAATCCTTAGCCATGACAGCCGATATCGACGCCTCTTACGAAGACTTCTCGTTTGAAATAATCGAAGCGTACGAAAGCGTAGATGTTGACGAACAGCCGATGTTTCCCGGAGGCAACAACGCTCTTGTCCAGTATATCAACTCATCTCGACGCTATCCGGCCGAGGCTTATAACCGTGGGATACACGGACGTGTCCTGTGTTCGTTTATCGTACAACCTGACGGAAGCATAACACATATCAATGTACTTAGGGGTGTGGAACCGTCGCTTGACCGCGAGGCGGTAAGAGTGCTTAACTCAATGCCCCAATGGAAAGCCGGACGCATTGAAGGCACACCGGTGCCGGTGTACTGCATACTTCCGGTAGTTTTCCGTCTGTAAAATAAAGTTTAGATACAATTTTTGCTTAATACGACCCCATCTTTGGTTTTTATTTGTTATATTCGCAGTGAATAAACATTTCAAACCTATTTATTATGGCAAATAAACGTGAACTCAAAAGAGCTATAAAAGCCGCATGCGGCAATATGGCCGGAGAATGTATAATAACCCGCAATTTTGTTGAAGGAGTGGACCGCGCCAAGATGGCAGATATAATATTCAATATTGCCGATTTGCAGTGTGCGTCGATTGAAAAGGTGTCATTTGCTTTCGACAAGAATGCAAAGAGTTTTGACAACCGTCATCTTTACAAAGCGGCCCGTGAAAAATATTTCCGCAAAGCTTACGGAAAACTGATAAAAGACTTCAAAGAAGGGATGAACGATATCGTAAAACAGATGAACGAAGCTCTTCCCGCAAAACAAAAAGAGCTGAACAAGGCTAAAGCCGCAAAATAAAGCATCTAAAATTCTCGGCAATGTTACTGTCGAAATGGATACTTAAAATAATCGGGTGGAAGGTGACAATCACCACACCCGATTATGCCAAATGCCTGATATGCGTGGCTCCGCATACAAGCAATTGGGATTTCATACTCGGAGAACTCGCCTACTCCTCGGTCGGGCGCAAAGCGGGATTTCTGATGAAAGAGGCGTGGTTTTTCTGGCCACTGGGCTATTTTTTCAAAGCTATAGGAGGTATTCCCGTACCGAAAAAACGCGGTTCATCACTGACCGAAGATATTGTAAAGCGTTTCGGAGCGTCGTCGCGCCTTGTGCTCGCCATTACTCCTGAAGGCACCAGAAAAGGCACCGCAAAATGGCGCCACGGATTTCTGTATATAGCTAAAGATGCCGGTATACCGCTATTGCTCGGAGCTATCGACTATAAGAACAAGACAATAGAGATAACCACGGAATTCAAGCCTACTGACAACATCGAGGCCGATATGAGAGCGATAAAAGACTTTTACAGCAAATATAACGCGAAGTATCCGGAAAAATTCATTACTGACTATGAGTGAAGTTTTAAAAACGGCGGCCGTTCAGCTCGACATATCATGGGCTTCGAAAGAGGAGAACATGAGCAAAGCGCTTGACGCATTGTCGTCGCTTCCCGCTGACATTGACATAGCGGTATTACCCGAGATGTTTACCACCGGTTTTATATGTGCGCCCGACGAAGCACGCCTGCTTGCCGAACCGGTCGACGGCACCACGATGAATGAGCTAAGGCTGTGGTCACGAAAATCTGACACGGCATTATGCGGCTCTTTCATAGCATTGGAAAACGGCCATGTGTACAACCGGGCATTTTTCATCGAACCGTCAGGCAATGAACACTATTACGACAAGCACCATCTGTTTTCAATAAGCGGGGAAGATGATGCGTATTCCCCGGGCACTGAAGTGATGCCTATATTCAATTTCAAAGGATGGAACATAAGTATGGCCGTATGTTTCGATTTGCGTTTTCCTGCTTGGTTGCGAAATAACAATGTCACTCCATATGACCTGCTTATAATCATGTCAAACTGGCCCGATTCCAGAGTATACGCATGGAAACACCTTCTTATAGCGCGTGCTATTGAAAATCAGGCTTACGTACTGGGATGCAACCGGTCGGGCGCAGACAATTACGGAGTATACAGCGGCGCATCGATGATTATAGACCCTAAAGGGCGGCCCATACAACAGCATTTGGACGACACGTTTTGCTTGGCGGAGCTGTCACTTGCCGACCTTGAGATATTTCGCAAAAAGTTTCCTGTTCTAAACGAGACCGACCACTTCCGTTTCTCAATCTGAACCGCAGTTATAATAAAGCCGATGCGATTTAGTAATTTTGCCTTAACCTGCTTTTTGTTGACAGTATGTCTGATGACACCGTCACACACAGGAGCCAACGGTCTTATATTTGACAACGTCGTCATACCTCATGAGGAATCAGGCAATTACGTAAGGGCAATAAACCAGTTGCCCGACGGACGAATGGTTTTTGTATCGGTAACCGGAGTGGACATATATGACGGTACGCATAGCAAAAGTCTGCCGGCATTTCCTGCGGAATATACCGCTCCGTTAAAATCATACAACGGTTTTCATCACATGTATCTTGACAATGACTCTCTCCTATGGATAAAGGATTGGGGTAAAGTGTCATGCATAGACTTGCGTTACGAAAACTACAGGCCTGTCACGGATACAAACATGACCGACATATACATAGACGAGACCGGACGCCGAATTATACAATCGACGGATTCTCTGATATTCAACGGCAATTCGCTTCCTCGGTCAGTTCTAAACGGCACACTTCAGGATGTGGCAGGTGACAGCAGCACTTTATATATGTTTGATGACAGCGGCCGCATAACAGCATTCTCCGTAGCCGACGGTGCCATACTCTACCATGCCGACGCTTACCCGCCAGAACAAAAAAAGGACTACAGCAGCACGTCGCTTATATGTAGCGGTAAAGACGGCTTCTATCAGATACGCAACGGAAAGAAAGGCGGTTTCTTTCATTTTTCCAAAAAAGAACGCTCTTGGACAAAAATACTTGAAACGCCATATACCCTTAACACACTTGCCATCGGAGATGACAACAAAGCCTACATAAGTTGTCAAAGAGGCATGTGGATCATAGACCTCGACAGTGGCGAAAAAAAATATGACGAAATTTTACGTACATCACACGGCGACCTGATAGCCACAGAGATAAGCACGGTATACGAAGACATGGATGGCGGTATATGGCTCGGCACATTCAACCGCGGTATACTGTACTATCACCCGTCGAAATACGATAGCGGAAAAATATATTTAAATCCGCTCAATCTTAATGACACCTCGGGATATTTTGCGGAAAACCGCGATGGAAGCGTATATTATTGTTGCGGCAATGATGCTTATGCCTTAAATGACAAATCATCGGACGGCAAACCGATAAAGCTATCGGAAATAAACATCGGGCATACGGTTTCAGGTTCTGCCAATACATTCGTATCTCACAACGGTAACGTATATTTCAAAACCGACTACGGTATAGATATTTTTTCGCCCCGCAAATCATATCAGGACGAAAGCCTTGCTCATAAACCGCTGCTTACGGCTCTATACATACACGGAGAGCGTATAGAGCAGGGCAAAGACTATAACGGACACGTAATACTCCCTTTCAGCGAAAGCAAGACCGAACGTATCGAACTAACTCATAATCAAAACTTCATTGGCCTTGAGTACTCGACACTTAATTATATGAGCCGCGACTCACTGTCGCTGAGTTACCGCTTGTCAGGACTTGACCCATATACCGTAAAACTAAACTTGCCGCCGGGCGAAAACCGGTCATTTAAAATACCGTATACCAACATACCGCCGGGTGAATATCTGCTAACCGTAGAATCCGGAACAAATATCGCAAAACTTGAAATAGTCATACGACCTCCGTGGTGGCGCACCGTATGGGCTTACGCCCTGTATACGGTATTTAGCATTGTCTTATTGTTGGTGGCGGCATACATTTATAATAATGTGTCGCGAAAAAAAATGTTGCGCAAACACAGGGAGGACATGCTTCTTGCCCGTATACGCAGCCTCATCGACCAATGCAATGCATATGAAAACGAACGAGTAATATCGGAATGTAATGCAACAAAACCGACACAAACGCCCAAAGCCATGGATGACAGCGACAGCCAATTCATATCAAAGGCTATGGAACTGGTCGAAAACAACATAAACACCGCAGGCTATTCAGTAGAGCAGTTAAGCCGCGACCTATGCATGGACCGGACGGGATTATACCGCAAACTCATGTTGCTCCTCGACCAGTCGCCAAGTCTGTTCATAAGAAATATACGCCTGCGCCATGCCGCCAAGCTCTTGCTTGAAAACCGGGGATTAAGTATAGCGGAAGTAGCCGAACTGACCGGCTTCAGCAGCGGAAGTTATCTTAGCAAATGTTTTCAGGAGATTTATGGGTGTAAACCTTCGGAATATGCGGCAAAATCACAAGAATCAACATAGTTGTCGTTCATTTCAACATGATTGTTGTATTGCAAATACGTTAAAACGTTAAATTTGCCATGATAATTAACCACAATTTAACATCATAAAAATCATAGCAAATGAAACTTAAATGTATTGCTGTGTCACTTGTACTGCTCTGCGGCGGCATTATACAAGGACAGACGATAGAAGAGTTGCCACACGGCATAAAAACGGTCGTGGACTCTATGGTCATCAATCTTGAGTTCTTCACTCCGTCCACTGTACGAGTGACAAAAGTGCCGGAAAACTTGAAAAACGAAAAAGAGAGTTACTCTGTGACAGCAAAGCCACAAGACGTGAAATTTACCACATCACGCAGCGGTGACAATATCACGCTTAAAAGTTCGAAACTGAAGGTAACCCTCAACACAAAAAAAGGAACGGTATCATTTGCCGACAGCAAAGGCGGATTATTGCTGAAGGAAAAAAACAACGCTATGTTCACCCCCATGCTTGATGCCGGAGTACCGTCATTCAATGTGAAGCAATCATTTGTACTTGATAAGGAAGAGCCCATATACGGACTCGGAAATTATGAGAACGGCAAGCTGTCATTACGTAATTTCTCCAGAAGACTTATGCCCGGAAATATCGAGGACGGCATACCGGTCATTCAATCAATAAAAGGATACGGTTTATTCTGGGACAACTACTCCCCCACCGTTTTCTCCGACAATGCCGAAGGCATGACATTTGACTCCGAAGTCGGAGACTTGGCTGACTATTACTTTATGTATGGAGGAAATGCCGACGGAGTGATTGCCGAGATGCGCACACTGACCGGCACCGTGCCCATGTTCCCGCTATGGACCTATGGCTTCTGGCAAAGCCGCGAACGCTACAAGTCGCAAAACGAGATTCTTGAGGTAGTTGACAAACACAGAAAACTCGGTGTGCCCATCGACGGCATCATACAGGACTGGCAATACTGGGGCAACAATTACCTGTGGAACGCAATGGAATTCATGAATCCGGAATTCAACAAACCGCAGATGATGGTAGACTCCATCCATAACATGAATGCTCATGCCATAATATCAATATGGTCTTCATTCGGACCCCAGACAAAGCCTTACCGCGAATTGGACGCCAAAGGGCTGCTTTTTAACTTCTCCACATGGCCGCAATCTGGCATAGCAGAACAGTGGCCTCCCCGCATGGACTATCCTTCAGGTGTACGCGTATATGATGCTTACAGCGCCGAAGCCCGCGATATTTACTGGAACAACCTGAAACGCCTCTTTGACTTTGGGCTTGACGGATGGTGGATGGATTCTACCGAACCCGACCACTTCGATGTCACATCTAAAGATATGGACACCAAAACAGCATTAGGCTCATTCCGCCGTGTACGCGGCGCATACCCGCTGATGACTGTAGGCGGAGTATACGACCACCAGCGCGCAACCTCCGACGACAAACGCGTATTTATTCTCACACGTTCGGGATGGGCCGGACAACAACGTTACGGATGCAACGTATGGACCGGCGACGTCACCTCGACATGGGATATGCTGCGCAATACCGTACCGGCTCTTATGAATTTCTCCCTTACCGGAAACCCCAACTGCAACTCCGATATAGGAGGCTTCTTCTGTAACCAATACAACAAGCGTTCAGGCGACAACTCGGCACCGAAAAACCCACTTTTCCAAGAACTTTATGTGCGCTGGCTCCAGATGGGTACGTTTACTCCGATGATGCGCTCGCACGGAGCCGACATATTCCGCGAGATATATTACTTCGGCGAAAAAGGCGAACCGATTTACGATGCCATTGAAGAGGGCATCAGACTTCGCTACTCACTGTTGCCTTACATATACTCTACCTCATGGCAGGTAACAAACAACAACGACAGCTATCTACGTCCGTTGATGATGGACTTCAAAGCCGACCGCAAGACATGGGAGTGCAACGACGAGTTCATGTTTGGGCGCAACATACTGGTTGCTCCCGTGCTGAAAGCCCAATATACGCCTGAAAAGATAGTGAAAGCCGATGAAAACTCAGGTTGGAACATAGCCGGCGACATGAACAATGAAAGCCTGAGTACAAAAAAAGTCGATTTCATGGCTCCGTCATCAACAGCAGTGTATCTGCCCAAGGGTGCAAAATGGTATGACTTCTGGACAAATGAACTGATACCCGGAGGCCGCACAATCGAAAAAACGACTACAATCAAGACTATTCCATTGTATATAAAAGCAGGCAGCATAATGCCTTTCGGTCCTGATGTACAGTATTCGACAGAAAAGCCTTGGACCAATCTTGAAATAAGGGTATACCCCGGCGCTGACGGTTCGTTCACTTTATACGAAGATGAAAACGACAACTACAATTACGAGAAAGGCATCTACTCCACCATCGACTTCAAGTGGGATAACAAAGCCAAGACCCTTACAATAGGCAAGCGCAACGGCGAATATCCCGGAATGGATAAAAACCGTAATTTCAACATCGTACTTGTATCGGAAAACTCAGGTGCAGGCAACAAACCGATGAAAGTCACCAAGTCGGTAAATTACTCAGGCAACGAACTGAAAGTAAAGCTCTAAATTATTTAGATTCACAATAAAAGTGAGGAAGCGCCATTATGACCGCTTCCTCACTTGTTTATTTTCTATTGTTGATGTCCGATAAAAGTCAGCACAGATAATCCGGAGCGGTTAAAAAGACAGTAGCACACAGTTCACTCAATACAGAATATTCTTACTATCGCAGCGGCAGCAATAGCAACGGCAACGGAGATTAAAATACGAATCCACATCTTTAGTTTATTGCCGGTAAGCCAATAGCCGGCGCCTAATATCAAGCCGGTAAATACACCGACGAGAGTATGGCTCCAAGTTGGGAGTAGTGCTGAATTTACAATATACACAACCACTATAGACACGCTAAATATAATCGATTTCCAATTCTTCATATCTCATTATTTTATTTTTCTGAAGCAATCCTTTATTTTCTGACAATACGTCTTACAGATACTTTCAAAGCCTTCTATCCATAAATCAAAATGTGAATTATTTTATGATTTTGCGGGCGAGAGCCGGTATTTTCAGTATGCCGTTCAATATTTTGACAGGATAATTTTTATCGGTATTGACAATAAGCCGCAACCGGTGACCACAGCCGGGGCAATGCATTTCATCAACAGAAAATCCTTTATCGATTACGTGGCCGCACATCGGGCACACCGCCTCCGGGTCACGCAATTTTCCGGTCGTAAGATCCCACCGGCGACGCAGCACGGTTACAGGCAATTCGTTAACCTTATGAGCAGGATCGGTCGCGAACAGTGCACAATGGCAGTCATGTTTGGCTACGGCAAGTCCTTGCGCGGTACTCTGCCAATAGCGCTTAGCTTTGGCATTGTGAAGCGACGTAAACTGCAGTCGAGTCCCGTCAACATCATAAAGCGATATTGTATTGTCGTAACACGACACATATAAATGTCGATCATCAGCCACAGGCAGCACAGACTCAACATTATTCAAACGGAAAAGAACCTGTCCAGTTCTACTATCGACAACCGACATAGTGGCACCAGTGTCTATAGTAAACATATAACGACCCGATGCGGAAATACTTATACACAACTCTCCGTTTTCAAGATATCGGTCAACAACAGTCGAATTTACAGGGTGAAACAAACCTCGCACATCATAGTTGTCGTATCTCCTGTCTTCATATTTTCTAATAGCCTTAAGCGAGAACTTACCGTCCATTTTCTTCCCGTGACTTACTACTTTGCATGAAGATAAATCAATCATAGGTCCGGAAATGCCTACCGATACGAATCTGTTATCGGGCGATAATGCTGCCACCTTGTATTCATCAAGGTAGCAATCCTTTTCAATTAATAGTTCTTTTACAAAGTTTCCGGTACAGTCAAACAAATACAATGACATATCCGATCTAAATAGCCAATCACTTGTAATGACAACAAACCAAAAGCTGTCACTAGTAAACAATATAGATGAAGCCTGCGCACATATTTTATATTTAGATAATAGTTTATTAAACTTTACATCATAAACAAATATAATAGACTCTTGATTTGTGTATGTACAATAAGCGAGATACTTACCATCAGGAGATACTGCCGAAGCCGATACATAATGACAATACTCTGACCGGTCGACATCAAGAAACATCTCATCGTACTCTCCGGCAGAGTTTTTTACCGTCAATACGGGGACACGTATTTCACCGGTCTCCCACGCAACATTCCGGCCAATAGATACAACCATAACATCTCCGGAATAAGACGCGGAAAAACTGTTTATTCCAGAATAATTACCATGATTATTTACCGCAAAGCTCTTACGCAACTGCCGGAAATCAAATACCTTTTTATTGCTTATTGACAACGCCCGTGTGAAATCGGGGGTCACTTGATCTACAACGTGCATGTTGCCCTGTTCAATTACCGACAACATAGTATTGGCAACTCTCGCAATCTGATATGCCCCGCTACAGAGATAGAACAGATAAAAATCCGATGTTCCGTGAATAAATTTCACCGAATTAATAGGAGCTTGTCGATAATGCTTCCAATATCGTAATCGATTATCTTGAAAATTAAATATTTTACCCTGATCACCATCAATAACAGCAATATGCTCCGAACATCCGATAATTTTATTACGCGAAAATGACCAACTGGTCAATCTCGGTTTTTTATCATATTTAAAAGCTACAGTATCGCTTTTAAGAGAAACGAAATCGCAGCAACCTACAATACTATCCCATTTTTCCTTTTCCCTTTCCGGAACTTCCTTTATGTAATATATCCAAAGTCGGTTTCCTGACGGGGACAACATTCCCTCATCAGCCGAAATCCATGTATAACTGCGGGAGGTAGCGATTTCCACCCTGTATGTTTTTATTGTCGGGCCTCCGTAAGCAATGTATTGTCCGTTCTCTGACAGACTCATCCATATGATACCCTTATTGAATATACTAAGGATCGGTATCATTCCCACCAATTTAAACACTTGGATTCTTTCAGAATAATGCATGGCAAGAATTTTTTCGTCAGCAGATATGGCGTAAGTAAACGGTTCTATAAATATAAATATCGTTTCTATCGTACCTGACACAAGATCCAATCGTTCGAGTATAGGATGTCCGTCGGCACCTGTTACTATACGATACAATTTTTCACCTGACGGGTTGAGCCACGGATACCGGCCGCAATTATCTATGCTGAATAGAGTATAACGCTCACTGTCGATATTATTAAGTTTGTCACGCATCAATTTCGAGTAGAGGCGCTCTGGCGGAATTTCCCGCAACGGGTGTCCGTCCCAAAGGTTAATCATCCTCGCCTGAAGTTCAAGTGGCGACAATGGCGGCATGTTTTGTCCTACTGACCATGACTCCCGAAACGCCTTGTCATCCAAACTCGTATAGCTTACAAAATTCTTCATCTGCGAGACAAGTTCCCGTCGACGTATATCGCCCAATTCGGTATATATAGACAACAGCCGATCATATTCACTGACTATCGTATCGGGAAAGTACTTTTCTTTCAACAGAATATATCGCTCGTCGGAAAGTATACCCCATAGCTTACGACCTACAGCTTTACGGATTGACATCTCCTCCTCTCCGTAAAGCGTGCCGTCGAGCGCACTATCAAAAGCATCGTCTAAAGAGTGAATATCATCCACCGGGGCATGTACGGCATGAACAAAGTCGCGTATGGCGAGTTTGTTCTCTTTGAACAAATTTTCCTCATACCAACGCACCTGCAGCTCGCTCGCATGCTTGCGCTCATCTTCGGTAAGCCAGCGGTATTTTATAAACTCGTGTATGGCATCATGACGCACTTTAACCGCCACTCCTATGGATGTGCTGCGCGAAACAAGTATCACACGGTCAAGGTCATAAAACAGGCGGCTCCATATTATAGGCGGCACACTTTTGACATCCTCCTGTATCCATAAATGAAAACTGCGTTCCATAAGTTCGGCCTGCAGTTCATAGTCTGACGCAAGAAGACCGTTAAGCGAATTCACATCAACACCATCGCTGCTCGTAACAATCATGGCAAGCGCTAGTTGTGTAAGTCTACGACCGTGCATCTGCGGTGAGGCGAGCCTGTCAAGTATCATCGAGCACATAGACACATAGTCGCCCGGAAGTCCGGTAAGATCCATAGTCGAGTCATAATGCTGCAGGACCGACGACAAAAGCGACAGATACAGGGCTGACTGCTCTTTGTCGCCCAACAGCACCTTTAGCTGTGCCAACTGAAAAGACTGCAATCGCCTGCCCGCAGCTTGCAAACGCGATACAACCACCCGCAACGCATCACTCTTAATCGCTTCGAGATGCATAACATGTAACCGGGGATGCTCCTTTGGGAAACGTCCCTCCGTGGTTGACGTTATGATGATTTTTACATTGGAGGGCAGTAACTTTTCTTTGTCAGCAGCCCATATGAGACTGTCAAAATCATCATATCCTGTATTGTCAAGCTGATTAAACGCATCTATTATAATCAGATACCGTTTATCATGAGAAAAACGATGCGCTTCATCCACAAGATTGACAAACTTTTCATATGGCTTACGTTTATCCTTTCGATACCGGTCGGCATACTCCCGGTCAAAGCAGTTACAGACCAACTCCAACATTGATTGAGCACCGGAAGAGCGCGGTGTAAGGCTACTGAAAAACGGCATGACACAATAGCTCTTATCGGCGGTATACAGCGACACGACCTTAGCCATCAACGCACTTTTACCAAGTCCGGAATCTCCCTTAATCCATAACGGCATATCCGGTTCAGTCGAGTCTACGTATTCTCTTATCTTTTTAATGTCATCGGCTCGTCCATAAAAACCCACGGCCTCCGATGCGGCATATTCTCGATGCTCAAACAACTCGTAGTCTATATCATCGACAGACTCGCGAGATACCTCTTTCTCAACTATTTTCCGTAAATGCTCTTCAATGGTTTGCGAAAAACGCGATGCAAAACCGTCAGAAAGATATTCCTCCCACGCAATATTTTCTTCGTAGACATTTTCAGGCTTGGCCAGTTCCGAAACTTTCCTCCTCAATCGGGCTATGTACTCCAATCCTGACGCATCACTGTCATAATATGCGACACGTTTATCGTCAGGCACATCCTTAAGCGAACGCATGTAAGCAAACACATGGTCGGATGCATGAGCGGCATCAAGAGCCCCTTTGCGTATCTCCATCTCCGTGGCCGAACAGTCGGTAAAGGGCAACTCACGGTAAAACAGTATAAGCAACGGCAACTCGACTTCACGATGAAAACGTTCGCCGTCATACCCGGAACCAAGACGACTTTTCAGCACATAGGCACCCTGCATAGTCAGGTCATTGTCATCGCGCACATACCAGCGGTCAAGCAGTTCTACCTCTTCCGGCATAGCCGCTTCGTATACACGCCTCATGTCAGCGATTGAAATCGTCTCAGGGAGCGGACGCCAACCGTAGCGCTCGCCGATAAGCATTATAAAATTGGGGCGTGGTGACAGTTTCTGACATTGTGCAAGTTCATTAAGGCATATTGTCATTGTACGGTTGTCTTCGCCGGCATCAGGACTTATGCCCCACCGCAGATCTATGTATTCTATCTGCCAGCCGAGACTCTCGTACTCCTTGTCAAGGCGCTCTATGACCTTGCGCAACAAATTGCGCTCCACCTCCATGTCAGAGAAGGTGGAGCTTATAAAAAACCTTATATACTTATGTCTTAAAACAGACACTGTCTATTTGCGGAAAAGATTTCTGAAAAAGCCGATGACTATCCAGACCCAGCTGATACAGGCACATACCGCAGCTATCCACCAGTCTACAGTATACATAGTCGTATGTAGCGGCGCCGAAAGCAACCATGAACTGTCAAACCTGCTTATAATCCAGTTTGGGACAAGGAGGCCTCCATGTATAAGTCCAATAAACCATCCATATTCCTTAACGGGATTTATAGAAAGGAGCCACGCGGACAAAAGACCAATGACCAGAGGCCATAATAACTGCAAAAATGCTTTCATGCTTTTATAAATTTAAAGGTCGTGCATTGAATTAACATAATGCAAATATATGATAAATCTTTACATATTCCTCACATTTCTGATTAAAAACATTCTATCGGATATTTTACGAATAAAATTTTGTATTATTATATAAACTGACTAATTTTGCAGGTGAAGACAAAGGGGTGCCGCACACCTATGCGAGCTGAGATCATACCCTACGAACCTGAAACGGTTAAGACCGGCGAAGGGATTGTCGGATTGTAGTCCAACAAATTTTATCAGGTGTGCAACAGCCTTTTTGTCGCTAACATTGTTATTAGCATAAAAGGATACATGTTCACTTACCGCACAGCACTATCCATAGCGGGCTCCGATTGTTCAGGCGGCGCCGGTATTCAAGCCGATATAAAAACCATGTCGGCTCTCGGTGTATATGCCATGACCGCAATTACGGCTATTACAGTACAAAACACATGCGGAGTGACCGAAGTTCAAGGTATAGCCCCGTCGATTGTATACGGACAAATAAACGCCATATTCAATGACATACGCCCGATGGCGGTAAAAACCGGCATGCTGTTTTCAGCCGATATTGTGAATGCTGTTGCCGACGCGCTGATTGAAAACAGAGCCGAAAACATTGTTCTCGATCCTGTCATGGTAGCTACATCGGGTGACAGACTGCTAAGTGACGATGCCATAGCGACGATTATAAAACGGCTTATACCGCTGTCGACAGTCATTACTCCCAATATTAACGAAGCCGTGGTGCTGACGGGGACTGACGATCAGGTTCTGCAAAGCCGACGACTGCACGAAATGGGAGCGCAAACCGTATTGCTCAAAGGCGGTGACCGCATAGACAAAACGGGAATATCGGCCGACCTACTGTCACTTGCTCCGGGTCAAAAACTTATACCGATAGAAAGCAGACGAATAGACACGGTCAATACACATGGCACCGGTTGTACACTATCATCGGCAATAGCGTCATTTTTGGCCAAAGGTCATGAAATACATGATAGTGTCATAAAGGCCAAAAACTATATATATGAAGCTCTAAAAGCAGGAGCGCAGATCAAGACAGGAGCCGGACACGGGCCTGTAAACCACCTATACTCACCTGTCAAACTTGAAACAATCAATAACTAAACTCCAAGTCATGAACATTACTGTAAACAACAAGCCGTTAAGTGTGCCAGAACACACTTCCCTTCAGGGAGCATTGAATCTGGCAGGCATTGACCCCACAGACATAGCGACCGCTCTTAACGGAGAAGTTGTGTCATTGACCGACCGCGACTCCACAATACTAAAAGAGGGCGACACCGTTCTCGTCATAGAACCGTTCTATGGCGGATAAAAAGGCGGTGCTTATAGCCATAACACCTCAAGACGTGCGTCACGACGAGGCAAGACAGATAGCCACCATACTTGACGGAGGCGCAACCTTTGTGCACCTACGTCATCCCGGAGCCACATATAGCGACATGAAACGTATTATCGAAGATATACCACAACGTTATCATTCGAGGCTTAGGTTGCACGGGCATTTCGAGTTATTGAACGAATTCAATCTCGGAGGCATACACCTCAACTCAAGATGTCCCCAAGCCCCGCTACTTTACCACGGGTCGGTAAGCCGTACATGCCATTCGGTCGAAAAAGTCAATGAAGCGGCACAATATGTCGATTTCGTGACTCTAAGCCCTATATGCAACAGCATCTCAAAACCGGGATATGAAGGAGCATTCACCCACGAGCAGCTATCATCACTTCCTCTCGGAAAAGTCGTGGCACTCGGCGGCATAACACCCGGGCATATATCCGAGCTGAAACAATATCCGTTTATCGGATATGCCGTACTCGGATATCTCTGGGAAGCTCAAACAACCGATGAACTGACACAGCGGCTTGATAAACTGACAAGTGCGCTATAATATAATGATACATATAATACAATGTTACAATTCATAACTCATCCTTCTGACAAATACTCCATAGCGGAAGAAGTAAAAATGGTGATTGAAGGCGGCTGCAAGTGGATACAGCTACGCATGAAAGAAGCCTCGTATGACGAACTGCGAGACACTGCCCTCGAAATAATACCGATATGTAGAGAAAACGATGTAATACTTGTAATCGACGACAACGTCGAACTTGTAAAGGAGTTACGCGTACACGGCGTGCATATCGGAAAAGAAGATATGTCGCCTGCCAAGGCCCGCGAGTACCTCGGGCCGCATGCCATAATAGGAGTCACGGCCAATACTGCGACCGATATAATAAATATGCGCGGCATTGACGTAGACTATGTGGGTCTGGGACCCTTTCGCCACACTACGACCAAAACAAAACTATCACCTACTCTCGGCATTGAAGGTTATCGCGATATTATGTCAGAAGTCACAAAAGCCGGGTCAGAACTTCCGGTTGTGGCTATAGGAGGTATAACTCTCGATGACATAGACGACATAATGTCGACCGGTGTACAAGGAATAGCCGTGTCAGGAACCATAATCAACGCTCCTGATCCGGTAGAATATACACGTGAAATCCTTTCCAAACTAAAACAGGACTGACACCAAACAACCAATTCAAGTTAAATAACACTCGTTAAATCAGATTTTAACAACATTATCACATCAACATGCATGACTCTTTGAACATAGGCGGACGCGAATTCAATTCAAGGCTGTTTGTGGGCACAGGTAAATTCTCGTCCAACAAACTGATGCTTGAGGCAATACTGGCTTCCGGTTCTGAAATGATAACAGTGGCGATGAAACGCATAGACATGGATAACGAACGTGGCGATGATATGCTACGCCATATAAATCGCGACAAAGTACAGTTTCTGCCAAATACATCGGGAGTGCGCAATGCCAAAGAGGCCGTGCTCGCGGCCAAACTGTCGCGAGACATATTTCATACTGACTTCATAAAACTTGAAATACATCCCGACCCCAAATATCTACTGCCCGACCCTATCGAAACCCTTGCAGCCACCGAGCTTCTTGCCAAAGAAGGTTTCAAAGTACTACCTTATATTCAAGCCGATCCGGTACTTTGCAAACGACTTGAGGAGGCGGGCACATCGGCTGTGATGCCGCTTGGAGCACCTATAGGCACCAATAAAGGTCTTAAGACACGCGACCTGCTTGAAATAATCATAGCTGAAAGCCGCGTGCCGGTAGTGATAGACGCCGGTCTCGGGGCTCCGTCACATGCGGCTGATGCCATGGAGATGGGAGCCGATGCCGTTCTTGTCAATACTGCCATAGCTGTTGCCGACGACCCGGTGGAAATGGCCTCGGCATTCAGGCTCGCGGTAGAGGCCGGACGCAAGGCTCGTCTTGCAGGACTTGGCCGACAGTATTCATCGGCACAGGCTACGTCGCCTCTCACTTCATTTTTAGAATAACGCATTTAATATCACGCAATGGAAATCAATGACATAGACCTTCAGTCATACCCGGGTTCGGAAAAAGTATATGTTGACGGCAAAATACACAACATAAAGGTAGCTATGCGCAAAGTCAGCCTCACACCCACTGTAAAAATTATCAACGGTGAGCGCTTGGTTTACGAAAACGCGCCTGTTTACATTTACGACACAAGCGGCCCATACACAGACTCATCAATAAATACAGACATAAACAAAGGGCTGCCGCGCACACGCGAGTCATGGACTGCAGAGCGTGACGACCTTGAGCAGCTCGACGGCATAACTTCAGACTACGGACGCAGACGTGAAGCGGATACTTCACTCGACAGCATACGCTTCACCCACCGCCATGCTCCACGCAAAGCACGTAAAGGAGCGGCGATAACGCAGATGGCACTTGCGCGAAAAGGCATAATAACACCTGAAATGGAATATGTGGCCATCCGTGAAAATATGAACAACGACATGCTCGGAATAAAAAGCCACATAACACCAGAGCTGGTCCGCGAAGAGATTGCCGCAGGTCGTGCCGTAATTCCAGCCAATATCAATCATCCCGAAAGCGAGCCCATGATTATAGGGAGTAAATTTCTTGTAAAACTGAATACCAACATCGGCAACTCGGCCCTGTCATCGGGCATAGAAGAGGAGGTAAGCAAAGCCGTGTGGAGCTGCTATTGGGGAGGTGATACACTCATGGACCTCTCAACAGGTGAAAATATACACGAAACCCGTGAATGGATAATACGCAACTGCCCCGTACCGGTAGGTACTGTACCCGTCTATCAGGCATTGGAGAAAGTGAACGGCGATGTTAATGCGTTAACATGGGAAATATATCGCGATACCCTTATAGAACAGGCCGAACAGGGAGTCGATTATTTTACAATACATGCCGGAGTACTTCGCGCCCATGCCGATCTAATCCAAGAGCGTCTTACCGGCATAGTATCGCGCGGAGGCTCCATAATGACCCAATGGACAGTACTTCACAATGAGGAAAACTTCCTTTATACACACTTTGAGGATATATGCGAAATTCTTGCCTCCTACGATGTGGCGGTATCGCTTGGCGACGGCATGCGTCCGGGCTGCATACATGACGCCAACGACAAGTCACAGTTCCTTGAACTCGACGTACTCGGAGAACTCACTGAAATAGCATGGCGTCATAATGTACAAGTACTTATAGAAGGGCCGGGACACGTGCCCATGCACAAGATACGCGAGAATATGGACCGCCAGCTATCATCATGCCACGAAGCCCCGTTCTATACCCTCGGTCCGCTCACCACAGACATCGCACCGGGATATGACCACATAACCTCGGCCATCGGAGCGGCGCAGATAGCATGGATGGGCACAGCCATGATATGTTACGTGACTCCCAAGGAGCATCTTGCACTGCCTGACCTCGAAGATGTGCGCAACGGAGTGATAACATACAAAATAGCCGCCCATGCGGCCGACTTGGCAAAAGGCCATCCCGGAGCACAGGTAAGAGACGATGCCATGAGCAAAGCCCGTTATGATTTCCGTTGGAAAGACCAGTTTAACCTGTCGCTTGATCCTGCTCGATCACGACAATACTATGTAGAGAGTCATAAAGGCGATGACCGTTTCTGTACAATGTGCGGCCCCAACTTCTGCGCCATGCGCATATCGCAGTCGGTTGCCGACAATTGTGTAAAATAATATACTTTGCGATGTTTTACGACGAGATAAAAAAATATGACTGGGACGACACCACACGCCGCATAGCGTCAATGACAGCACGCGATGTCGAGGCGGCTCTTGACAAGGAGCAACCCGACGTCAACGACTTCATGGCGCTCATATCGCCTGCCGGCGCGGATTATATCGAGCCAATGGCCCGGTTAAGCCGCCGTTACACGCAAGAGCGTTTCGGCAAGACTATAAGCATGTACATACCTATGTACATAACGAACTCATGTGCCAACGCGTGTGTATACTGCGGCTTCAACCGCAACAATCCATTCAGGCGTACTATACTGACAATGGAGCAGATTGAAGAGGAATGCAAGGCCATACGCCGGCTCGGTCCGTTTGAAAATCTACTCATAGTGACCGGAGAAAATCCGGCAAAGGCAGGCATCGACTATCTTGAACAGGCACTCCATACATGCCGGCCCTACTTCAGCAACCTGAGCATCGAGGTGCAGCCGCTGAAATCAGAGGACTACTACAGACTTACTCAGTCGGGACTCAACGGAGTGGTGTGCTTTCAGGAAACTTACAATGAAGCCAACTATAAGAAATATCACCCTGTAGGCATGAAGTCGATATATGACTGGCGTCTAAACGGCTACGACCGTATGGGACAGGCCGGAGTACACAAGATAGGCATGGGGGTATTGATCGGTCTTGAAGACTGGCGCACCGACGTTACCATGATGGCTCGTCATCTGCGTTATCTGCGTAAAAATTACTGGAAAACAAAATTTTCGGTCAACTTTCCGCGTATGAGGCCTTCCAAAGGTGGCTTTCAGCCCAATGTCGTCATGAGCGACAAGGAACTGGCGCAACTGACATTTGCTTTCAGGATTTTTGATCATGATGTTGATATAAGCTATTCGACACGTGAAAATCCTGCTTTCCGAGAAAATATGATGCAACTCGGAGTCACATCCATGAGCGCCGGAAGCAAGACCGATCCGGGCGGTTATGCCGTAACACCCGACTCGCTGGAACAATTTGAAGTAAGCGACGACCGTAGCCCCAATGTCGTAGCAGAGAGTATACGCAGGCTCGGATATGAAACCGTATGGAAAGACTGGGATAAAATATTTGACATAGTATGACACAATTCAATAAAATGCAGGAAGTAAAACACCGCTTGTACGCGATGCGCAACGGAGCGGTGGCCGATTACATGCGCCGTATGGGTGCTCCGTATAAAATAATATTCGGTGTGAATCTACCCCATCTGTCGGAAATAGCATCGGAAACAGTTCCGTCACAGGAACTGGCCCGACAACTTTGGGCAAATTCATCGACAAGAGAAAGCATGCTGCTCGCACCTATGATATTTCCCAGAGAGGAGATGGACATAAATACAGCGAGAGAATGGGCTAATGCAGTTCCCACGGCCGAAGTTGCCGACGTGCTTTGCATAAAACTGCTCAAGCACTTGCCGTTTGCAAGGATGTTGGCCGACGAATTAATAGTAAGCGACACCGACATGAACCGCTACACGGCATTGCGGCTCATGTTCAATCTGCTGCCCGAGGGCAAGGCTGAAATAAAAGCATACGCCACAGCCGAGCTCAACCGCGATGCAGAACTTACGCGTTACATATCACATGCTTTGATTGAAGAAATTGATTTTCTGAGCAACGAATTATAAATTTATTTATGGCGGGAATTCGCTTTTCGTGAACCGAAACGGTCGCTAAGCCATACTCCCGCCAAAATCAAGGCACAACCGGTATAGCCTATTATCGACACCTTCTCGCCCAAAAACAGAGCCGACGCAACAAGAGTGACTATCGGCTGAAAATACAGGTAATTATTGGCTTTAACCGCTCCAAGTCCTTTATTTGACCATGCCCATATAATAAATGCAAGCATCGAACAGAATACTCCGAGGAACAAGAAGTTAGGCCATACCTCCGGCTTCATCAGGACAGAGAAAGATGTCTGTTCGGGCTGAAACCATAAGAACGGCAACGCAGTAAGCATACCATAAAAAAATGTCTTACGCGAAATAAACATCACTGTATAAAACGCATTAAGTTTTCTAAGCACAAGCGAATATACAGCCCACGACACCGCTGCTGCAAGCGAAAGCAAGTCACCGAGCGGTTTGACATCAAGTACGAAACTGCTGTTGAATATGACAAAACCGACTCCTGTCAGAGCTATAAAAGAACCTATCAAAATACCTTTGGTAGGTTTTTCGCTTTTATAAACCGCCCCCACCAACAATGTAGTAATAAGAGGGGCAAGAGTGACGATAAGCGATACATTTGACACAAGCGTATATTCGAGAGCCGTATTTTCAGCAATGAAATAAAGCGAGCCGGCACACAGCCCACAGGCCACAAAAAGAAGTTCATCACGTAACGAATTGGAGAGTATGCGCTTATGACAAACAGCAAGTACAAGAATATAAGCAAGCAGCGTACGGTATATATATACTTCAGTAGGCTGCAACCCGTTGTCAAGCAATACCTTTGTGGATACAAACGATATGCCCCACGCCACAATCGTAAGGATTGCGCCCAAATGAAACCAGAACATGCGGCTACGCCCTATATGTGACAAATAACTCATTTTCCATGCAATTCAAATAATATGCAAACTTAGCTAAAAATCCCCACAAGACGAAAACAATTAACCGATTTATCTTGTATTTAAAGGTAAAGAGAAAATAATATCGCATGTATTTGATAATATTGTTATCTTTGCAATCGCGGATATATTAACTTAATTTTAACACGTAATTATGAGACTTCTAAAAATCACAGGAGCAGCCCTTTTGTCGGCATGTATGCTCCTTTCATCGGGATGTAATTCGATGACAAATACCGGTAAAGGCGCCTTGATAGGAGGCGGAGGAGGCGCGGCTGTAGGCGCCGGTTTAGGTGCTTTAATCGGAGGCGGCAAGGGCGCAGGTATAGGAAGCGCCATCGGTGCGGCCGTAGGTGCAGGAGCAGGTGCTCTTATAGGTAAAAAGATGGACAAACAACAGCAACAGCTTGAAGCATCATTGCCTGATGCAACAGTTGAACAGACCACCGATCAAAACGGTCTTCAAGCGATAAAAGTAACATTTGAAGGCGGTATTCTCTTTCCCACCGGCAAGTACACACTCAACACACAGGCCCGTCAGGACTTGAGCCAGTTTGCAGTATCGCTGAAGCAGAACCCGCTGACCGATGTTCAAATCCTCGGATTCACAGACAACACAGGTTCATATGCGGTAAACGAAAAATTATCCAATGAACGAGCATCGGCAGTGCTAACCTATCTTGTAAACTCAGGAGTAAGCCCTACCCGCCTTACCGCCAAAGGCATACCTATGGCCGATTATGTAGCGTCAAATGAAACAGCAGCCGGGCGTGCTCAAAACCGCCGTGTGGAAATATACATTACCGCCAGTCCTCAGATGGTACAGGAGGCAGAAAACGGCACATTGAATTAATGTCATTATAACCCATCAGAATAACGGGCACCGCCACTTGGCAGTGTCCGTTATTTTTATTAATTACAAACCAATAGCCGGAGTATACACATTTTTTATATGCAAGTAGATGTAAATCGGCAAATTCTATGTAAATTTGTAGCGTTAATCCGTAATAGACAGATATGGAATTAAAATATAAACCACTCCGGTTTTTATACCGCTCCGTCGCAACTTTAGTTGTGATTTCAGCCTCATTATCAGCCAGTATCAACATTTTTGGAGCTGGCTTACCCACCAAAACCATAAACGGAAAAGAATACTTTTACCGCGAAGTAAAGTCGAAAGAAACCATATATGGTATAACGAAAGAACTTGGCATAACCAAAGCCGACATAATAAGATACAATCCTTCGGTTGCCGACGGTCTGCGCGCCGGTATGACATTATATTTCCCGGTAGATGAGATGCCCGATCTTGGTGATTCATCTAAAAACACAGGTTCGGTAGGTCAACCTGAAGATACCGATAACACTGACAAGCCGGCAAGAAGCAGAAAAAATGACAAAGTGCATCTCGTAGAAAAAGGAGAGACTGTATACGGTATAAGCAAGCATTACGGTATAACCCAAAATGAACTTATTGAAGCCAATCCACAAATCAAAACCGGTCTTAAACGCGGTACAATTCTACATATACCGTCATCATCAGATAATACAGACGAAACAGAGGACAGATATGCAGAGCCTGAAGAAAAGGCGGATGTACCAAATGACGACATTACAGAATACACTACGGAACCGTATGATGAGCCCGAAACGCCAACGGTCAGCCACACACCTGAATCACAGCAAAAACCGGAAGAAGACGACAACACAGACGCTGATAATGATGAATCTTTGCTGTCTTTGCTCAATCCCGAAGCTTCTGACTCTACAGAAACAGTGTCAGCAAAAGAGGCAACGGAAGTTGTAGTTATTTTACCGTTCATGCTCGGTCAGACCTCGCCTGACAAGCAGGCACAGTTGTATACAGAATTTTACAAAGGTCTGCTTGTAGCGGCCGACAGCCTGCGCGACAGCAAGCGCCATATAATAATCCGGGCCTATGACTCGTCCAATAATACCGACAGCGTAAAGGCAATACTTACGCGTCCTGAAATGACAAAAGCCGATATAATAATAACTCCCGACAATGACGAGCAACTAAATCTAATAGCGGATTATGCCACTTTACATGACGCAAAAGTGCTTAATATATTTGCCGTCAAAGGCACCCAATATCTTACAAATCCCAACATACTGCAGGCCAATATACCACACTCGTCAATGTACGAGCAAGCTATCAACGAGTTCATGAACCGCAAAGGCGATTATATACCAGTATTTCTGTCTGCTCTCGGAGGCAAGACCGATAAAGCTGAATTTTGCCAGATGCTGCGCAAACGACTCGATGAAGACGAACAAAAGTATGTCGATATAAGCTATAACAGCTATCTAAAGGCTTCAGACCTTGAGAAACTCAATACTTCGTCATCATATATATTTATCCCAGAATCGGCTACCTCATCAGAATTCAGCCATATTATAAGCGCACTCAAAAACTACCGTGAAGCATTGGACGACTACAGCCTTGTAAGAATGTTCGGCTATCCGGAATGGATTACGTTCAGAGGTGACGCACTCGACAATCTGCACCTGATGAACGCCACTGTCTACTCGCGCTTCTTTAATGACAACGACAGCTACCGTAGCAAACAATTTACCGAACTTTACGTAAACCGCTACGGCACTCCGCTCATGTCAGCTGTCCCCGTACAGGGCATGCTTGGCTTCGACACCGGCTTCTATCTTATAAAAGCCATAAACCGAAACTGTGAGAATGTCGGTGAGCCCAACTACTTCTATGACGGCATACAGAGCGGCTTCCACTTTACCGGTCCGGAAAATGTGGCAGGAAAAGTAAATGACGCCCTATACTTCATAAATTACCGTCCGTCAGGTATAACAGAAAAACAGGCCATACAATGAAACGAACCATAACCGCAATAGCATTTTCTCTTATACTTGGGATTATAACATGTGCGGCACAAGCCCACTACACATCCAAGATATCGATTGGCGGAAAAGCCGGTATAACATTATCGCAGATGTCGTTTACACCAAGTGTAAAGCAGTCGTTTGTCATGGGTGAAACCGCCGGTATAACTTTTAAATACTGGGAAGAAAAAATATTCGGACTCATAGCGGAAGTAAACTTCGAACAACGCGGATGGAAAGAGGATTTTGAAGAAGCCCCATACTCTTTCGAACGCAAGCTGGACTATATACAGATACCGCTGCTTACCACTATATTTTTTGGCAACAAGAAAGTGAAAGGCTTCATTAATCTCGGTCCGGAGGTGGGTTTTCTTGTAGGCACAAGCTACTCCGCCAATTTCGACGTCAACAACATAGGCGCTCTGCCCGACTTTCCCGACAACCGCATGACCGACCAGCTCACAATGGAGCCGACCAACAAATTTGATTACGGCATATCGGGTGGTGCTGGTATCGAGTTCGCGCTTAAACGCCGTCACCTGATCAATCTTGAGGCACGCTACTACTTCGGTATCGGAAACATATTCCCCGACGATCGTCGCGACACTTTCTCTGCATCACGGGGTATGTCTATCATGGTCACCCTCGGATACTCCTACCGTCTTAAATAAGGCGGCTTGTCACAGACGGCCTTGAGCGGTCAGTATCCGAAAAATCAGATCATGCAGAATATCATAAGGGTCCATGCGTGATTTCACACCCTTGCTACGACAGTCGGCTTCTCTTATAGCATGAATGATTTCAATCAGTTTCCATGCATTGTAGCTGCGTAATCCCTCTTTATAATCCGACGGCAACCAAGTGCCCTTGCGCCCTATGGCGGCACACAACCCGGCATCGCTCTTATCGGGACTATATAACATTACCAGAAGATTCGAGAAATAATTCCATATTGTAGGAATGGTGACCATAACGGGATTTTTTTTAGGATCACGGCAAAAATGATTTACTATAGTAAAAGCCCGTCTGGCATCTTTCAGCGCCAACGCATTGACTAATTCAAAGTTATTGTAGTCCTTGCTGACTCCGATATGCTTTTCTATCACCTCAGGAGTTATGGTAGCTCCGGAAGAAAGCGCTACCGCAAGTTTGTCGACTTCATTATAGATTCTTGACAAATCGGCACCTATATAATCACGAAGCATGGCAAGCCCTTTTTGCTCTATATTAAGTCCTTTGGATTTTATATACTTGCTTATAGTGGGTGCTACTGCCGATTCTTTAAGCGGAACGGAGTCAAATATGACACCTCCGTTAGCCCCAATCTGTTTAAGCAGATCTTTGGCCTTGCATTTTTCTCCACGGCAAGCAATGACAAGTATGGTAGAAGCAGTGCTTGACGACACATACAGATGCAGTCGATTAAGTTGCGCCGCCGGCACAGCCTGCGCCTCCTTAACAAGAACTACCTGCCGGTCTGACATCATCGGATATCGGCGGCAGGCATCCATAATCGTATCGGGAGTCGTTTCCGGCGCATAGAACGTATACAGATTGAAGTCCCGGTCAGCCTCCGGCACCATGGCTTCAAAACGCTTCAGCAGTTCATCAATATAATATCCTTCCTCACCATGTAGCAGATAGACCGGAGCGGTATTGCGAGAATTAATTTGCAATACAATTGAATCAAAGTCGGAAGTGGTTGCGGATTGTGCCATGGCGCATGAACGTTATCGAGATATTTTTTGTAAATTTACGGAAATTTTCAACGCAACGCAAATATAGATACATGCAATTAAACCTGCCGCATTATGAAGTGGCCCTGCAACGCGGAGCCTCCGGAATCAAGATATTTGACCGTCTGCGCAACAAATATGTGGCTCTTACCCCGGAGGAATGGGTAAGACAGCATTTTATCGAATTCCTTATAAAAGACCGAGGTTTTCCTCCATCGCTTATGGGCAATGAAGTGGGGCTGACGCTAAACGGGACCCAACGCCGATGCGACAGCGTGCTGTTCAATGCAAAAGGCGAAGCGGTAGCCATCATAGAATATAAAGCGCCGACAGTAACTTTAAGCCAAAAGACATTTGATCAGATAGCACGCTATAGCATGGTACTTAACGCACCCTACCTTATCGTGTCAAACGGAATGGTCCATTATTGCTGCGAAATAGATTACAGCAATCACTCATACCGTTTTCTTAAGGAAATACCTTTTTATCGGGATTTAAAGAAATAGACCACACGCACGTTCCATGTGCGGTTTTTGGAGTTAAAATCATCAAGCAGTTTTGTGCTTGCAGCAGTCATAAGGCCCCAAGTGTAGCTGCCTGACACCTGCCAGTCACGATATATTTCCACACCGAAACCGGCTGTAAGGCCTACATCACCGAAAGGATAGTCCAATGCCTTTATATCGCTGTGAGCCGCCAATATAGAGAATGTAGGACCTCCGAATACAAAAGGAGCCACATAATCCTCAAGACCATTCATGCGAGTCCACTTAAACCGTAAATTCACAGGTACCTCAATATAGTGAAGGTAACAACGTTCCTTACCGTAACCCTGCGAAGCCCACACTTCACGTTCGCCGAGATTGAGTGTGGCACCACGCTGCTGGTAAAATATACCGGCATCAACTCCAAATCCAATCCCCGGAAACATAAGCTCGGTAGCAAGACCGGCCGAAAACCCGACATTGCTATCAACGTTAAACAGCTTCTGATTAAACTTCATAGTAGTTATGTCCATACCCAACATAGGGCCGTAACGAAACTGCGCCGAAGCATTTACTGTAGTTATAATGGCTGCCACAACAGCGAGGCTGAGGATATACTTTCTCATTGTCTTTATATTATTTTCCCACAAAGGTAATAAATGTCAAGAAGCTATGCAAATAGACGCACTATGTCATCAAATGCAATTATGCTCATCACCGTCTTGCCGTCAGGAGTATATCCCGGCGCAGACAACTTGAACAGGTCACTAAGCAGATGCTCCATCTCGGCATCGGTAAGCTGAGCCCCGGGCTTTATGGCCGCGGCACGGGCCATAGACAACGCTATACGATTGCGAAGGCTTTCACCAAGCTCTTCTCCGGTCTCTGTCACACAATCCACCATTGAAAGCAGTATCTCGTGAGGGTTCACACTATCAAGCACCGACGGCAAACCGTTGACAGACCAGCTTGTTCCCCCAAGAAAAGCCACATCAAAGCCGAGAGACACAAGTTCGTCAGAAATACTCTCCATGACCGAACTCTGCGAAGGCGACAACTCCACCACCTCAGGAAATATAATGCGCTGAGTCGCGAGAGCATCAAGACGGGCCAAATCGAGATAGCGGTCATAAAGTATTCTTACATGAGCACGATGCTGGTCCACAACCATAAGTCCGTTTTTTGACGGCGCAAGTATATAACGTCCTTTCAATTGCATACTTCCGGGCAATGAATTATCAAAATCGCCCGAAAAGTCAGGATCCGGCATATCTTCAGGCAACTCCTCGGAAGGGAAAGCGTCAATAGCACTTTCACTTATTCCGGCGTAAGACTCATCGCGGTTTCTGGCAAAGTCTTCATACAGTTTTTCCCAATCGGTATGCACAGACCGAGAAACAGAAGACTCCTTCTTACCAGATGGCGCGGTGTCAAACGGATTATAGGATGTGTCAAGATCAAGACCATGTGAAGCATGGGCATCAGGATTGAAAGCCGGTATATCGGGAGCATTCTCCATATCAAACTCTATCGAAGGCATGACATTGAACTTACTAAGCCCTTCCTTTACAGCTGCCACAAGAATTTTCCATATAGGCTGCTCGTCTTCAAACTTTATCTCGTTTTTGGTAGGATGTATATTCACATCTATCGACTCCGGATCAACCGTAAAATTAAGGAAATAGCTCGGTTGCTCGTCTGCAGGAATAAGCTGCTCATAACAATGAAGTACTGCCTTATGGAAGTAAGGATGACGCATATTGCGACCGTTTACAGTCAGGTACTGTAACGCCCCGCGTTTACGGGCATTCTCCGGACGACTGACAAATCCTTGTATTCTCACAAGCGACGTATCAGTCTCTATAGGCACGAGCTGGCGGTCCATAGCCTTGCCGAACAGATCGATTATACGCTGTTTAAATGAACTGCCGAGCAGTTTATGTATAATCGTTCCGTTATTAGTCAACTCAAACTCTATGTGCGGGTTCACAAGAGCCATGCGTTCAAACTCGCGCAATATATGGTTCATCTCCACTTGATCGCTTTTCAGAAACTTACGACGGGCGGGAACATTGTAAAACAAGTTTTTAACCATAAAATTGCATCCATGCACACAACTCTCAGGCTCTTGACTCAGCACTCTTGATCCCTCGATGACTATACATGTACCCATCATGTCATCCTTACGCATAGTGCGCAACTCAACCTGCGACACAGCGCTTATCGACGCCAGAGCCTCACCGCGGAATCCCATAGTATGAAGGGCAAACAAGTCGGTAGCTTCTGTAATCTTGGAAGTCGAATGACGCTCAAATGCCATACGCGCATCGGTAGGCGACATGCCACAACCGTTGTCGACCACCTGAATCAACGTGCGGCCGGCATCCTTTATATATATTTTGATTATCGACGCTCCGGCATCAACGGCATTTTCGACAAGTTCCTTTATTACCGCAGCCGGACGTTGTATCACCTCTCCGGCAGCAATCTGATTAGCTACCGAATCAGGCAATAATTTTATGACATCGCTCATATATGTTTACTATTGTGTATTTTATGCAAATTTACTATTGTTTTACGGCATATGTGCACTAAGGTACGTTAATTTATCAACGAGTTATCAATAATCAAGCATAGCGTTAAAACGCCGACGTTCATCATCACGCCACCATCCCCATTTGTTGAAATATCTCACCATATTGACAGCATGAATCCAAGTCATGCGCATGCTCCGGTACGACTCCGCACGATGGCAATGTATGACTTCAACCTCAGGATAATACATGGTGGACCTGTGACGATGTATTCTGCGGGTCAAATCAATATCCTCCGGATACATAAAAAAGCGCTCGTCGAATAGTCCGGCTTCCAATAGGGCATCACGGCTGATCATCATAAAACTTCCCTGATGATACGGCACATTAAAAGCCACATTATGGTCCAGATGCTTCAAAAGATAACGGTCATCATGTATGCTGAAAAATATACGGGGTAAAAAACGTCGGCAAAAAAGATCCAGAGGAGAGGGCAACCGTCTTACCGTATATTGAAGTGTACCGTCAGACGACAGTATACGCGGCTGCACCATACCTATATCAGGGTCGGCCGACATATATTCAATAATGCGGTCGATTACCGATGCGTCAAAGAACACATCGGAGTTAAGTACGAGATGATAACAGGCCTCTCCTTCTACGGTCTTGGTCATAGCTATATTATGAGCAGCACCGTATCCAACATTTTCATTCGGGACATACAGGCAACCGTAACGAGCGCAGATATCGGCTATAACACCATCTTTTCCGTTATCAATAACATACACACGACGTACACACATGGACGTAAGACATGACAGACAACGCTCCAATTCTTTCGGGTCAGTCCGATAAGTCACAATCGAGACATTTACAACAGCTTGTTTCATTACCATCAAACTAAAATTTAAATGACACCATTCTTTCGACAATCCATAGGAACACATATGAAAACAGAGCGCCTGCCCTATTTTTAAGTCGTGAATGTCGGTCGCTAACTACTTTTGAACGGAGACGTTTAATAACCGCACTGCAATTTTTAATTTCATTCTTAAATACGGATGCATCATGACACAGCATTAGCATCAGCATATTATAATTAGCGCCGAACCTGCGATTTTCCGCAGCGTCAATTAAGTCAGGAAACACAGCCGGCATATCCATACATATACGAGCCGTAATACCGAGCACATCAAGCCGGCAGTCGCCAAAACAAGACAAAGTGCCACCTTTTCGGTGCCTGTAAAAATACAGTTTGTCTTGACTGACAGCAATACGCTCCACGTGTTTTCCGGCCATGAGTATCCGAGCCATAAGGTCGAGATCCTCATATATTATTCCTTCAGTGAAGCGCACATTATAAAATATCTCATGCCGAAATAACTTACCCCACACACTCGCATCAAACCGACGACGATACAACATGGCTTCAAGAGCTTCACGTCGGTCCATTGACTTGTACTCACTGACATGTCTGTAGCCATACTTCTTGCATAAACGGCTGCAAGTAAAACCGACCGAGGCAATATCAGCTTCGGTCTCCATTATTATGCCTAACAGATTTTCAAGATACTTCGGATGCACACAGTCATCACCATCAATAAAAGCAATATATCTTCCTACCGACTCATCAAGTCCTATATTGCGAGCGACCGACTGTCCGCAATTACGGTCACTCTGAAAAACATGAAAACGCGAATCGACCGACACAATATCACGACACACTTCAAGGGTGTTATCATCAGAGCCATCATCAACCAAAAGCACTTCAAAATCGGCATATGTCTGACAGCGGATAGACTCTATACACTCTCCGACATAAAGCCCTACATTATATAAAGGGACTATGACCGATATTTCAGGACACTTTGTCATATATGACAAAGTTATATCATTAATCATTAACAGAAATATTAAATATTGATATATCTGTTATTTTTTTCTATTTTTGATGCAACTTTTCACAATGTTGATGCATCTAACAGTAAATTTCAATATATTATGAACAGATTTTTATCAACTTTAATCTGCGGTACGGCTCTGATGATGTCAGTGACCGCCAATTGCAAAACAATCAAGGCAAGCAAGAACTATGTTACAAAAAACGTGGCAGTCGAGCATTTTTCAGCAATAACGACAACATCGTCGGTCGATGTGAAGTATTCGCAATCGCCTGTCACTAAAATAGAGATCTACGCGCCTGACAATGTCATCGATTACGTTGACGTACGAGTATCCGGAAACACTCTCAAAATAGGATACAAAAAAGTATCGGGAGGCCTGTCTATTTACGGAAACAAAAAGACAGAAGTAAGGGTATCGGCTCCGATGGTAACTTCATTCAACACGGCGAGCTCAGGTGACATAGACATAAAGACACCTTTAAAAATACAAGGAGAGGTAGTATTTAATACAGGAAGCAGCGGTGACATTGATGCCGGTAACATAACATGTGAAAAACTCACTGCAAAGACAAACAGTTCGGGCGACATAGAGATTTCTTCTGTCAAATGTGTGGCTCTTAACGCATATACCGGAAGTTCGGGTGACATAGATATTAAAAACGCAGTTGCCAAAACAGTTACGGCTTCGACCAGCAGTTCAGGCGATATAAAAATATCGGGGACCTGCGATATGGCCGAATTTACGACAAGAAGCAGCGGTGACATAGATGCCGACAATCTTAAAGCCATCAACGTAAAAGCCACCACCCTATCGTCAGGCGACATATCCTGCTACGCTACAGGTAATAAAGAGATATCAAAAAACAGTTCAGGCAGCATACATTGCCGATAGACACGGCTTTCGCCGTCAAATAGCAAGCCTTTTATTCCGGTGCTTTTCCATAATTTTGCACGCCACGGAATAAAAGGCTATATTTGTGTATATAAAATCAATAATATCATGGCACGACACAACGATCTTGGAGCATGGGGCGAGAGCATAGCCCGTGAATACCTTATCACACGAGGATATACCATAATCGAACATGACAAACGCATGGGCCACTACGAAATCGACATAATAGCCTTAAAAGGCAACCGCATTATATTCATTGAAGTAAAAACGCGACTCGCCGGCTCTTTTGACCCCCTCGAGGCTATAACCACAAAGAAAATAAGCAACATATGCAGAGCTGCCGACTCATTTGTCAAACAATATAATTATCCACATGAAGTGCAGTTTGACATAATAGCCATAACCGGCTCCCCCGACACTTCATGTGAAATAGAACATATACCCGACGCTTTCGTGCCACCGCTTGGCGGCTACAGATGAGCATCGCGACAATAAAACCGGTCAGTTAACCTTTCGTTTACGCGCCGACGGATCAGGCTCCTTCAACAGAGCCTCCATTTCCGGCGGTATGTTGAATATATCATCTTTATCCTTCGGCCGCAAAGCCTCGTACCATTGAAAGTTAGGCAGATGAAATATTGATTTCTTGGCAAGATACAACGGCGTGACGGTACCCGGCGATTCAGGCCACATTTTTATCTTCTGCACCGTACCGTCCTCTTTATTGAAATTAGCTTTCAGAAAGCTGCTCTCTGCGCTTACAATCTTATTAAAGGTGGAGTCTTTCTCCTCAGGCAATGATATTACCTCCACATTTCCATTTACGTCAAGCTCACTCATCATGCCATCGGCAAAACGGGCTATCATCTCCTTTCCCGAAATCTGATTGCAAAACTCTTCATCAAGATGCTCGGCAACAAAACCAAAGTCGGGCAACTTGGCCCAGTCTGCGGTAGAATCATTAAAATGAACCATTATTATATTGCCAAAAACCTGACGGGCTTCATTCCATACTATAGGATGACGATGCATGTACAACGTCGAGTCACGCTCCAAAAAACTCAAAGAGTCACAAAGGCCCTGAATATCGACACGCCAGAATCTCACACGCGGATATACAGCCACGATATGGGTTGTGTCTTCAAGCAGAAATGTACGTATGGTGTCGCCATGCATGTATAACGTATCGCCACGACTGTATTCAAGTATTCTGGCATGACCTGTGGCAAACGAGCTGTCCTGTTCCTGATAGTAACAGCCGTAATCGCCCTCAAGCATGGACTGCCTTACCGAGTCGGTTAATACCATCTTTCCCCATGCTTCTCCGAAAGCGGCTACATGATCATAGAAAATCGTATCGCCGGTAAGAGTCGACCCGCCGTTTGACACGACAAGCGAACGGTAATACAACTCCGACACCTCCGACTCGGTATCATACCAGCCGTTGCTCGAATACACGGTGCCACTATCGGTCTCTATCACCGTAGGGCTGACAATATTGGCGATATGGGTGTCGGTATTATAGCGCAACAGATCGGTCGACATTCTGAAGTCTTTCTTATTAAGGTCCTGAAGCACCACATTGTTACGAAACTCGGCCTCTTTGGTGTCGGGGCTATATTCTCCATAGCCTGAGCTAAGACGGTTTTCAACATCGGTTATAGTACCGTTATTGTCGTAATAGCCGAGATTGTTGGCCACGTCATAATAGAATATATATGTCTCGAGAGTCACATCCCTATTTATAAGGCGCACCGGACTGGCGCCCTCGCCATAAAAGGTGGCAAACTCCGCCGCACCATCATAATCAAGTTCGTCGGCATATACAAACAGGGTGTCGCCCTGCTCCATCCTGACATTACCGAACGCTTCAAGCGAACCGCTTCCCTCATAGAAGTTGGCGCTGTCGCAATACATGTACATGCCTCCCTTACGAAACATGACATTGCCTGTAACCATCTGAAACTCGGTACTCACTTTTTCATCCATCCATAACCGGTCGGCTCGCTCAAGAAATACCCTACCCTGTTGATTTCGATCAGCCAGAGGAATAACAGGCTTTATAGGTATGCGCTTGGCTCGCTCCGATACAGAATGGTTAGGTGTGTTATCCACCGGAAAGCCAAACAACACTGACGGGACAAGAACACCCAAAAGGCACAGGACGACAAAATATCGCCTATGCCTTAACGTATTTTTATTATCGTGAAAGATATCTTTCATCAATTGCTCTTTTTGATCCAACCTTCATGCTTGAAGTCACAGTCGCGCCAACCGTCCTCAATGCGCACATAAGTGTCTTTTATTTTCTTTTCAATCCACTCCGACACCATCTTCTCTTTTATAGAGTTTTCATACATACCTTTTATCATCTGGTAGTCATCGCTAAGGTTGGCCCTATGTCCTTCTATTCGGTTAGTCAGTTTCACAATAGCCACGATATCGCGGTTGCGTTTGGGTTCTTTCATTATAAACGGCTTTGACAGTTCACCGACACTCATGGTATTGACAGCCTTGCTGACCTCCTGCGGAAGATCGGCCATCTCGAAGCGAGTCGTGCCGTTATTATCATTCACCATAACACCTCTGCTGTTGCGAGTGTCCTTGTCCTGCGACACATAAGGCACAGCCTCCTCAAAAGTATACTTTTCACCCATAATCTCCGACCTCACGGTGTCAAGACGATGAAGGGCCTCGGTAAGATCCTTGTCGGTAACCTTTGGACGCATCAATATATGGCGCGTATTTATACGGTCGCCACGCTTCTCTATAAGCTGGATGATATGATAGCCAAATTGCGTTTCCACAATCTTGGACACTTTCTTGGGGTCGTTAAGGTTGAACGCGACCGCCGCATATTCGGGTTCAAGATGGCCGCGCCCCATGAAGCCAACCTCTCCGCCACGCATTGATGTACCGGGGTCCTGCGAGTAAAAAATAGCCTGTGTTGAGAACTCGGTCTCACCCTTGTTGACCTTATCGGCAATGTCACGCAGACGAGACTTAACCTCGTCAATCTCTTCTCTCGGAATAACCGGGTTCAAGGTCATAATCTGCACTTCGACCTGCAACGGCACAAACGGTATACTGTCGGCAGGCAACTGCGAGAAGTACTTACGTACATCCGAAGGAGTTATTTTCAGGTCCTTTGTCAGCGAATTCTGCACCTCTCTCACCTTATAAGTGTTACGTATAGCGTCGACCATTGTCTCGCGTATCTCCGGCATGGGACGGCGGTAAAATTGCTCAACCTTCTCCTGAGTGCCGAGATTGGTTATCATATAATTGATACGTCGGTCCACCTCCTGCATGACCATGGCATCCTGCACGGTCACGGAGTCAAGTTCGGCCTGATGCAAAAACAATTTTTCTATGGCAAGCTGCTCGGGAATGACACAATACGGATTGCCGTCAATCTCATTGTGTTCATAGAGCATAGTCTGGTACATCTCTTCCACTTCCGATTTGTAGATAGGTTCGTCGCCTATCCACCACACCACTTCTTCAACGATATTGTTTTGCGCCATAGACGCCATTGTCATTCCGGCGAAAGCGCATAATGTGATTGCTCTGGTTAGTTTCACTTTATTATTCTGTTATTGTATTATTTTCAATCATTTATATTCCGAGGTCAACATTCACTTTGACATCGCCCGACTTCACTCCCCTTTCAAATAAAAGCTTTCGGAGCATACGGTCATACTCCACCCTGTTCTCGTTTGCAAACAAGTCTTTTATCGACTCCTCCACAAGTTCAAACGGAGCTTCACTGCCTGAAGGAAGATACTCGGAGACACTCAATAGATATGTATACCCGTCACGTGTCATTTCAAAATTATCGTTTTTCTTCAAAAACATGTCCGGAGAACCGCCGAAATCCATCGGTATATGATTTTGGATATCATTCCAGTCTGTCCAGCGGTCACGGAAGTAATCATACTGCACTGCATCCTGCAAAGTATACTTTTCAAGTCGCTCGATATCGTCACTATTGTCAGAACAATACCACTTACGCACATCCTGCAAGCGCGGAGCATCCTGAGGCAATTTCAGGAAAATGCCCCTAACCAAGGGCTTTTTCAGAATAAAATCGCTTTTATGATTGTCATAATAAGACTTCAATGTATCGACGCTGAACCAACGACCGCCATTCTCCTCATACATGAGCCTCTTGTATTCTTTCATTATCAGGTCATTACGATACTCTTCAACCATTTTGTCGATTTTTTCAGTACCTGATATGTTTCGGACCGCAATCTCGCTTACGAGACGACTGTCAATCCACTGTTTTATATATGCTCGACAAAACAGCACACTGTCTTCAGATGAAAGCCCCAAAGGAGTGTTGTCGCGCAAATCATCGACAGTAAGCATAGACGTTCCGACAGAAGCAAGTACATCACCGTCAGCCACAGCGCCCCCGCTGCCACATGCGGTGACAGACAGTGACGAAAGCATAAATGCAATGTACTTTAATGAAATCATGTACAGTCATTATGATAATTACGTGCCAAATTTACGAAATTTTCAGCTAACGATGTATGTTTAATATAATTTTAATAAGTTTTTATATATTAAAATACAGACATGGCGGTCCGGTATCTATCCGTCCGCCATGTCTGTATCATATTTATGCTTCGTTCAATCAGTTGGAAGATGCGCTGTAGTTAGGCGCTTCGCTGGTTATAGCCACATCATGGGGATGACTTTCGGCAACTCCGGCATTGGTGATGCGGGTAAACTTGGCACTATGCAGCTTCTTTATATTCTCGGCTCCGCAATATCCCATACCGGCACGAAGGCCACCAAGCATCTGATAGGTCACTTCATAAATAGACCCCTTGAACGGCACACGGGCAGCTATACCTTCAGGCACAAGTTTGCGCGTATCGGTTTCACCGGCTTGAAAATAACGGTCTTTCGAACCCTTCTCCATAGCTTCAAGCGATCCCATACCACGATAAGCCTTATACTTGCGGCCGTTATATATGATGGTATCGCCGGGTGACTCCTCGACACCTGCCAGCATGCCTCCGAGCATAACGCAATAAGCACCGGCAGCAAGAGCTTTCACAATATCACCGGAGTAACGTATGCCTCCGTCTGCGATAAGGGGCACATCTGTGTCGGCAAGAGCCTTTGCCACATCATATACGGCAGACAGCTGCGGCACACCTACTCCGGCTATGACACGTGTGGTGCATATGGAACCCGGACCTATGCCTACTTTAACTCCGTCGGCACCATTGTCTACAAGGTAACGAGCAGCCTCACCAGTGGCTATATTCCCGACAACGACATCTATTTCAGGATATTTGTCTTTTACACTCTTCAATACTCCGACCACGCCTTTGGAGTGACCATGCGCGGTGTCTATGACTATAGCATCGACACCGGCAGCGACAAGAGCATCCACACGGTCCATGACATCGGGAGTGACACCGACGCCGGCCGCCACGCGCAAACGTCCGAGTTTATCCTTACATGCGTTAGGTTTGTCCTTGGCCTTTGTTATATCCTTATATGTCACGAGCCCTACAAGACGTCCGTCATTGTCTACTACAGGCAATTTTTCAATTTTATGCTCCTGAAGTATCGAAGCGGCCTCGTCAAGATTGGTCGATTGAGTGGTCGTCACAAGATTTTCCGAAGTCATCACTTCATCAACCAGACGGCTCATATCACGTTCGAAACGAAGATCTCGGTTTGTCACGATACCTACAAGCTTGCGGTCATCGTCAACAACGGGTATACCGCCGATATGATACTCCTCCATCATAGCCAACGCATCTTTGACCGTACTGCCACGCTTGATAGTCACCGGATCGTAAATCATGCCGTTTTCGGCACGCTTTACGGCATGCACCTGACGGGCCTGCTCTGCGATAGACATATTTTTGTGGATTACGCCTATGCCGCCTTCACGGGCTATGGCAATTGCAAGACGTGCTTCTGTTACAGTATCCATCGCTGCCGATACAAGAGGCACGTTTAATGTAATGTTGCGTGAAAACTTGGTGGTAAGATCGACACTCCGCGGAAGAACTTCGGAATAAGCCGGAATAAGGAGGACATCATCAAAGGTGAGTCCATCCATCTTTACTCTATCTGCAATAAACGACATAAGTTGAAAAATTTATTGCGCACAAAGTTAAGACTTTTTTCACATAAATAAAAATATTAGAGCCTCCACAATAAAATTTTTGACTATTTATTCATAGAATCCATCTCTAATCACGACAGACAAGTCAAAACACCGACAAAAGATAATTGCTTATAGCTCTTCTTACTTCAGCTCCTCTACATGTAAATCCATTGACCATTATCACTACGGCATGTGTAGGCCGGCCGCCGGAGTCAAGTTTATATCCTGCATAACACAGTACGCCCGACATACTACCCGATTTGAGAGCAAGACGTCCTGTCAACCGAGTTTTCGCGAGAAGACTTCTTACAGTACCCTCTTTACCTACTATAGGAAAGAGTTTTTTATAAACTCCCGCATTTTTGCCTTTGCCCATCACAGTAAGCATACGGGCCAGAAACGCGGGCGACAGACGATTGGTAACCGCCAAACCGCTACCGTCGGCAATTTTCATACCCGAAAGATTGAGACCGAGAGCTTCAAGACATCGTTTTTCCACAGCCAACGCACAATCGACCGAGTGGTCATCGCCCGACAAAGTCAGTGCACGCAGCAGGCCTTCGGCATATAGATTATCGCTCTTGAACATCATTGCACGCAAGATATCGTCACACGAAGGCGACTTCCATAACATCGGAGACTCCGATATCAATTCATCAGTTTCAATCGGCTCCTCGCTACACCCGACACCACTATCAGCCAGAGCATCGACAAAAACATCTCGAAATACCATATGAGGATAAGGCATAGAATACCTCGAGCTATAACTTTCACCAGTTATATTGCCGTAAACATACAATCTATATGAATCCTCGCCACGCATCGCCATGACATTGCCACGGCTGCCCTTTCTGACATCGCACACTACCTCAAGACCGTCAATCTTGGGTGACAACGACTCGACACCCTCTGATGACACTTTCATAGAAAAACTGTTGTCGTGCCAGTTAAATCCGTACAATCCCGCACCGTACTCCCATGCAATGTCTTCAAGCAACCAATAAGGCGACACCCCCAGCGAGGGATAAATATCCGGCACCACGATCACATCGCCAGCTATCGAGTCGATGCCTTGACCGCGAATCCACTCCACAGCTGCATCGATGAAGCGGGAAGGGCTGCCTATATGACGCGACCCAAGTGTAGGATCACCACCTCCGGTGACCACGACATTGCCGTCAAGCACATTGTTTTCAATATGGCCGTATGCACTGACAACCGTAGTAAAAGGGCTTTCCGAAGGATTGAGCGATTCCACAACAGCAGCCGAAGTAATACATTTCATAACCGAAGCGGGTATAAACACTTTCTCTGCATTATGGCTGATGACAGTTTTGCCAGTAGCAAGATCAACGATACAGACACCAATCGTAGCAGCCTCGCTACCGGAAAATCTAACAGTGTTTTGTGCCCACATAAACGACAACCAAAACAGGGCACATAGTGACAGAATCAACTTTTTCATGCTGCAAAATTACAATTTAACTACATATTTTATTCATTTTAATATGATTTATTGTTTGTATATTAAGGAAAATGCGTAATTTCGCACAAATTATTCTCATTTGTGCAATTATGGTATTAAAGACCCGCGAAAAACTGATCGACGTTGCCCGCCAACTCTTTGCCCACAAAGGCATAGAGAATACCACCATGAGCGACATCGCCAACGCATCATACAAGGGCAGACGCACAATATACACCTATTTTAAGAACAAGCGTGAAATCTACAATGCCGTAATTGAAAAAGAGAGCGAGATGCTTGTGGCAAGGTTGCGCGAGGTCGTATCGGCCGATGCATCACCCACCGACAAGCTTATGAAGTTCATTGACCTGCGTATCGATGTGGTAGCCGAGAGCGTAGCCCGTCATCATGACAATACGGTATTGCGGTCACTGCTCATACGCGAGTTCAAACGCATGGAACGCATAAGAAACCTCGCTATCGAAAAAGAACTTGAGATGCTGCGCGGCATAATGACCGAAGGTGTTGACAAAGGCGACTTCGACCCGGAGAAGACCACAGGAGTCTATTCTGCCATGATTATGCTTTTTCAAGGCATCGAACTGTCCTACATGCGCAACAATTTCTCGCAATTCGGCATAGAGCCGCAACAAATGAGACAATACATAAAACAATACGTACTGTCAGGAATAAAAAAACATTAAATATAACAACATGTATATCAACGCTACCGGCTATTATGTGCCGACCGAGAGGGTCGACAATGATTATTTCAAAGATGTGAACGGACTTACCGATGACTGGATTTACAAACGCACCGGCATAAAATCGCGCTCTAAAGCAGCCGAAGGCGAAGGCCACAATTCAATGGGCCTTGCAGCCATCGACAATGCAATAAAGACCATACCCTATGACATAAAGGACGTAGATCTTATTGTATCGGCATCTTATTCACCCTATGATACCGTAGCCACACTTGCCCATATAGCTCAGCAGAAGTATGATATCGCCGGGGCAAAGGCCATATACGTATCAGCGGCATGCTCGTCATTTGTAAACGGCCTTGAAATTATTGAAACATACTTCAAAGCAGGCAAAGCAAAGAAAGCTCTTATCATATGCTCGGAGCACAATACATATTACTCCAACGAGAGCGACCCCAAAAGCGGTCACCTGTGGGGTGACGCCGCCGTGGCCTATTTTCTGTCGGCCGACAAGGTGGCTGACAGCGACGTAGAAATCAAAGAAGTCTACACATGCGGACTCGGAAATGTAGGCAAAGGTCCTGAAGGCGTGACTCTGCGCCCAAAAGAAGGAGGCATCGAGATGCCCGACGGACGCGATGTGTTTGTCAATGCATGCTATAACATGATCAACGCCCTCGGACACGCTACTGCTCCCCACGGCATCAAGCCTGAAGAACTCGACTATATCATAACCCATCAGGCCAACAAACGCATCGTTGCACAAGTAGCTCACCAGCTTGGATTAAATGATGACAAATTCCTGAACAACATCGAGGAGCTCGGCAACACAGGCTCAGCAAGCTGCGCCTTGGTATTCGCACAAAACCGCGGCAAGTTTAATAAAGGTGAAAAAATAGGCCTAACCGTCTTCGGCGGCGGATATTCATGCGGTGCATTTTTGGTAGAGATATAATAATTACATACCTTTGTAACTGACATTAATCCAATATCAAAGTATATATGAAATTACTTGAAGGAAAAACCGCGCTCATCACCGGTGCAGCCCGCGGTATAGGAAAAGCGCTTGCGCTTCGTTTTGCCCAAGAGGGCGCCAACATAGCTTTTACCGACCTCGTCATTGATGAAAACGGCAAAGCCACTGAAAAAGAGATTGAAGCTCTTGGAGTAAAAGTAAAAGGATACGCCTCCAACGCCGCTGACTTCAACCAGACTAAAGAAGTTGTGGAAGAAGTAAAGAAAGACTTCGGATCAATCGATATACTCGTAAATAACGCAGGTATCACCAAAGACGGGCTCATGATGCGTATGACCGAAGCCCAGTGGGATGCAGTCATCGCCGTCAATCTAAAGAGTGCGTTCAACTTCATCAATGCAGTTCTGCCCATTATGTTGCGTCAGCGCGGCGGCTCTATTATAAACATGGCTTCGGTAGTAGGTGTGCACGGCAATGCCGGCCAGTCCAACTATGCCGCATCAAAGGCCGGACTTATCGCCCTTGCCAAGTCAATAGCTCAGGAAGTAGGCTCACGCGGTATACGTGCCAACGCTATCGCTCCGGGCTTCATCGAGACAGCCATGACAGCCGCTCTTCCCGACGATGTACGCGCCGAATGGGTCAAGAAGATACCACTGCGTCGCGGCGGACAAGTAAACGATATCGCCGACGTAGCCGTATTCCTTGCATCTGACATGTCAAGCTACGTGACCGGTCAGGTAATACAAGTCGACGGTGGCATGAACATGTAATATTGATTTTCAAAACCTCATCATAAAAGCATCATCATGGCCTCTCGGGCTTTGATGATGCTTTTGCCTGATTCAAATGCTAACTTACAATACACAATTAAAAAAGCTCGTACTGCCGGAGTACGGCCGCAATATCCAGCAGATGGTAGACTACTGCGTCACCATACCCGACAAAGAAGAGCGCACAGTGTGTGCCTACTCGATAATAAACTCAATGGGCAATCTGTTTCCGCAGTTGCGCGATGTCGATGACTTCAAGCACAAACTATGGGATCATCTTGCCATAATGTCAGATTTCAAACTTGACATTGACTACCCCTGCGAAATCATAAAACCGGAAAGCCTCGAAAGCCGGCCAGAACCGCTCAGCTACCGTCCGTCAAACATGAGGCTGCGGCATTACGGCAAATACATCGAGCTGATGATAGCAAAAGCCGCAACGATGGAAAACGGCGAAGAACGTGACGTGCTCGTATCGCTCATAGCCAATCACATGAAAAAAATGATGCTCGCAGTAAATCCCGACGGAGTGGACGACGCCCGCATACTCAACGACCTCGCTGTATATAGCCACGGAGCCATCAGGCTTGACCCGGCCGAGTATCATCTGTATGAGTTCAAAACAGTGCCGGCACCGGCCACATCAAAAAAGAAAAAGAAAAAATAGTCCATCCCCGATTATCATATCGCATCACCCCATGAGCACATTTATTGTTGAAGGCGGCCATCCGCTTCACGGCGAAATCACTCCGCAAGGAGCCAAAAACGAGGCTCTGCAAGTTTTGTGTGCAGTACTGCTCACTCCTGAACGTGTCGTAATAGAAAATCTGCCCGATATACTTGACATAAACAACCTTATATCGATGCTTGGAGATCTCGGAGTAAAGGTGGAGAAACTTGAACCTCACACTTATGCCTTTCAGTCCGACTCGATAAACATAGACTATCTAAGCACACCCGAATATATAAAAAAATCGGCATCGTTACGAGGCTCGGTTATGTTTGCAGGTCCGCTCGTGGCCCGGTTCGGTTATGCCGTACTGTCAAAGCCCGGAGGCGACAAGATAGGCCGTCGACGCCTCGATACCCACTTCATCGGCATAAACAAGCTGGGCGCAGACTTCGACTACAATCCCGAAAGGCATGCTTATGAAATACATGCCGGAAGCGGATTGAAAGGCACATACATGTTGCTCGACGAAGCATCGGTTACCGGCACAGCCAATATCATAATGGCGGCCGTACTTGCCGAAGGGGTGACGACAATATACAACGCAGCCTGCGAGCCATACCTTCAGCAACTCTGCAAAATGCTCGTTTCAATGGGCGCCAAAATCGAAGGGATAGGCTCCAATCTGCTTACCATAACCGGTGTGACATCGCTCCACGGGACCACCCATCGGCTCCTACCCGACATGATCGAGGTAGGTAGTTTTATAGGAATGGCAGCCATGACAGGAAGCGATATAACACTGAAAAATGTCAGCTACGGCGATTTGGGCATTATGCCCGACAGTTTCAAGCGACTCGGTATAGAACTTCAGCTATCGGGCGATGACATAATAATCCCGGCACGTGACTGTTATGAAATAGAGACATTCATGGACGGCTCCATAATGACATTTGCCGATGCTCCATGGCCGGGGCTGTCACCCGACCTGCTAAGCGTATTTCTCGTAGTTGCCACTCAAGCCCGCGGAAGCGTGCTTATACACCAGAAGATGTTTGAAAGCCGCCTGTTTTTTGTTGACAAACTTATTGACATGGGTGCCCAAATAATACTGTGCGACCCACACCGTGCCGCAGTGATTGGCTCGGGACGCCTGCATTCCCTACGTGCCACCAATATGGTGTCGCCCGACATACGCGCCGGTATAGCCATGCTCATAGCAGCCATGAGTGCCCGTGGCACAAGCAGCATCCACAACATCGACCAGATAGACCGCGGCTATGAAAATATAGACAAGCGCCTGAATGAAATCGGAGCCCATATAATGAGAGTGTCAAACTAAAAACCGGGACAGGAATGATACTGAAAGAGGAACTTACGGAAATAGGCCGTTTCGGAAAGCCGCATGGAATTCAAGGCGAAATAAATGCCACTGTCGATGATGATGTCGACGTAGATGCAATCAATAGGATAGTTGTAAATATTGACGGCATATATGTACCCTTCTTCATAAGATCTATACGCGTAAAACGTCTTGACTCTGTCATAATAGGTATCGATGACATAAACAACGAGGATCAGGCGGCACGCTTCACTAATCTTGACATATATGCGCTTATAAGCGACAATATCAGAGAAGTGCCTAACAATGACGATGACGGCTTCTATGCCGCTGACCTTATCGGCTACACAATTGTGCACGCTGACGGTCGTCCTGTAGGCAAAATAACAGATATAAACGACTCGACTGAAAACGCGCTCTTTATCATACAGTCGCCCGACGGCACTGACAAATACATACCTATAGCCGATGAACTTATCGATGAGATCAACCCCGAGAATCGGTACATAACAATGACCCTTCCCGAAGGTCTTCTCGACCTATAATTTAATTAACAACAGATGCTATAAAAGCGATTGATGATTGTCAATCCCAAAGCCGGTCGCGTATCGCAAAACGCGGACGGTGCTTTACTTCGTTGAATATCTTGCCGATATATTCGCCAACCACACCTATGCTCATGAGTATAAGACTGCCGAGAAACCACACCGAAAGCATGATGGAAGTCCATCCGTCTATAGTCGAATGGGCGAAATAGGACGAAAAGATATATATAGCCACAAGCACATCGATGAGCAGCAGCACGAGCCCCACTACAAATATGATGCGTATCGGTTTGGCCGAAAACGATGTTATGCCGTCAATAGAGAAACTGAGCATCTTGGCAAGCGGATATTTGGACTCTCCAGCCACTCGTTCATGACGCTCGTAAGTCACAACAGCCGTATCAAGACCGATCTGCGGCACTATACCGCGCAAAAACAGATTGCTCTCACCATACTCGCCCAGCAGTTCGAGTGCACGCCGACTCATCAGACGGTAGTCGGCATGGTCATAAACCGTATCAAGCCCCATGCGGTGTTGCAAAGAATAAAATGCATGAGCCGTAGTACGTTTAAACCACGTATCTGTAGCCCGACTCGACCTTACGCCGTAAACAATCTCCTTACCTTGGACAAACAGTTTTACCATTTCCACAATGGCTTCAGGATCGTCCTGAAGGTCGGCATCTATAGACACAGCCGCGTCACAAAGGTCCTTGACAGCCATAAGACCGGCAAGCAACGCATATTGGTGGCCCCGGTTATGGGCCAGCGATATGCCCTTAAGCCGCTTGTCGTCGGCATGAAGCCGCTCAATAACGCCCCATGTGCCATCACGGCTGCCGTCGTTGCTGCACAAAATGTAGCTGTCGGGCGACACAAGTCCGTCAGCCGACATACGGTCTAAAAGTCCGAGGAGCCGCGCTACCGAAATAGGCAGCGCGGCTTCCTCGTTGTAACATGGCACCACTATGGCGATTACGGGTAGCGACACGGCAATAAAGTATTAATAGTTACGTGCGAATATCACGCGACGAGCCGAGGGCTTGCCGGTGACCATACAGAATCCGGGAGTATCATCGCCGTCAAGAGGCACACATCGTATAGTGGCCTTGGTCTCGGCCTTGACCTTCTCCTCGGTCTCGGTAGTACCGTCCCAATGGGCGAGGATAAATCCACCCTTCTCAATCTCGACCTTGAACTCTTCATAGCTGTCCACGGTACGGGTCATCGACTCGCGGTGACGCAGAGCCTTCTGATAAATATTGTTCTGTATATCCTCAAGCAGGTTCTGCACGAATGCGGCTATGCCTTCAAGCGGCTCAATCTGCTTTTCGAGAGTATCGCGACGCATGACCTCGACTGTGCCGTTTTCAATGTCACGGGCGCCTATGGCAAGACGCACGGGCACACCTTTAAGTTCGTAGTCGGCAAACTTGAAGCCGGGACGACGGTTTTCTGCATCATCATACTTGACACTTATGCCGAGAGCCTTGAGCTGATTCACTATAGGCTCCACCACCTTGCTTATTTCGGCGAGCTGCTCGCTGTTCTTGTATATAGGCACAATCACCACCTGTATCGGAGCCAAGTGAGGAGGCAACACGAGTCCGTTGTCATCGGAGTGAGTCATGATAAGAGCACCCATAAGACGTGTCGATACACCCCAAGAGTTGGCCCACACATATTCGGGTTGATTATCCTTGTTGATGAATGTAACGTCAAACGCCTTGGCGAAGTTCTGCCCGAGATTGTGCGACGTACCTGACTGGAGTGCCTTTCCGTCCTGCATCATAGCCTCTATCGTGTAAGTGTTGAGTGCTCCGGCGAAACGTTCGTTGGCCGACTTGACACCCTTGATCACCGGCATGGCCATGTACTTTTCAGCAAAGTCGGCATACAGGTTTATCATCTGCACCGTGCGGGCTTCCGACTCCTCGGCAGTGGCATGGGCGCAGTGGCCTTCCTGCCACAGAAATTCGGCCGTACGCAGAAACATGCGTGTACGCATCTCCCAGCGCATCACGTTGGCCCACTGGTTGCACAACACGGGCAGATCGCGATAACTGTGTATCCAGTTCTTATATGTTCCCCATATGATGGTCTCCGATGTAGGACGCACTATAAGCTCCTCTTCGAGGCGTGCGTCGGGGTCAACGATAACGCCGTTGCCGTTGGGGTCGTTTTTCAGACGGTAGTGGGTAACTACGGCACACTCTTTGGCAAAGCCTTCGACATGCTCGGCCTCGCGGCATAAAAACGACTTCGGTATCAGAAGCGGGAAATAGGCGTTTTGCACTCCCGTCTCCTTAAACATACGGTCGAGTGTCTGCTGCATCTTCTCCCATATAGCATAGCCGTAGGGCTTGATCACCATACAGCCGCGCACCGCGCTCTGCTCAGCCAGATCAGCCTTTACCACCAGTTCGTTATACCACTTCGAATAGTCCTCACTGCGTTTGGTGAGGTCTTTTAGTTCTTTTGCCATAGCAAAATCCTGTATTTATGTTGTGTAATTTATTTTAACGGCACAAAATTAGATAAAAAACCTCATACCCACAACTTCTTATATCCTCTTTTTAGACTGTATATCGAGCCTGAGGCGAAGCCCAAAAGTACATAGCTCGACAATAGGCTGGCATAGGTGACGTACTGTCACCTATGCCAGCCTACACGATCTCCGTACATTGAGCTATCGGCCATGTTCAGGCGACAGTTCAAAGGCAGTGGCCGAGAGCCATGTGCCGTCCCACGTCTTTGACACCACGTCATTGGTCACACCGTAGGTAAGAACACTGTCGGCACCCACCTTTATGCCGTTGACAGCCACACGCGACCATCCGTAACCTTTGCTGCGATTCACCCTGACAAGCGCACTAAGGCGGTCGCGGTCAGGAAGCACGACCGAGTCGGGCACTTCAAGAGCTTTTTTAGCATCGGCCCATACAGAGCCTCCCTTGTTGCCACACACCGGCACATCGACAGCATAACGTTTATCCGCGCCATTCACGGCAAAGACCTCGCAACCGTTGCCGTCAGTACGTGCCACGGCCTGCAATGTATAAATTCCGGGCGCCACTTTCACTGTACGCACCACCTCATAGGTCATATCGCCCGATTTGTTGTAGGCATCAAGATAGAAGCGCTCTTTGTTGCCGGAATAGTGCTCGCCCGACATCATGTAATGAGCGTCAAGATTGCGGTTCTTGACCGCCCTCCACCCCTGCTCTTCAAGAAATTTAAGCTGTTCGCGATTGCGATTTTCATTAATCTGCTCACGACGCTTCTTTTGGTCCTCGGCAAGCTTTCTTTGTTTCTCTCTACGCTCTTCGCGCTGCTCTACACGCATCCTATCCAGTTCCAATCTATTTATACGCATTATATGCGCTATCTGGACCCATGAACCGATAGACAGCACCACCGCCACTACCCATGCTATGACACAACCCAAAATCACCGGTGTCGATATGGCTATAACCCGCTTCATAGACCGCATGAACACATAGACACCAAAACCTACCGTCAACGCAAGCGCCACAACCATCGATATACAGCACAACCATAGCAATGGCAACGGGCACACAGACATCATCTGCCCAAGTTCGGTATCTTTAATACCGACATTACCGATAGAAGAAAGCAGATACCAGCATATATACACAAGGAGTCCTATCAAAATCACGGCACTTATAAGCAGCACCACTGCTCCCGATACATAAAAAAACGACTTAAACAAAAAGCTCACCATACGGCCAAAACCATCGATAAACGTACGGCCTCCCGCATTATCACCGGTCGGTGTGTCATTCAGTATCTCATCACGCAGATTATCGATATTGACAGGTTCGCCGCGCATTTCAAGACGCTGTGCGGGGGTATCGGCCGCGGGTATGGCAGCCCAACATACTATATACAGCGTCATAATAAACAGAAACGGCGGCACAAAAACAGGTAGCGCAAGGATTCCGGTCAGAGTCATTAACGCCAAGATAATTACAAGCAGTCGAAGCCACTTGGGATTCACACCTATATAATATCCAAGTCCGGCAAGCACACCACCGAGTATTTTGTGCTCAACGTCGCGATACAATTTTTTAACTGCCCTGACAGGCACCTCAGGCATACCATACTCTTCACCTGCATCAGCCCCGGACGACGGCTCTGTACGGGCATCGTCATCATACACTCCACCAAGTTCCTCGGGACTGCCTATACGGTTTATTATATACTGCACGTCCTCGATAGTGACCGGCGTGTTGTTTCCGCCATGGAGCTCCCCCATCAGCTCGGCGGCCCTTGACTCTATATCATCGGCAATCTCTTTCCCTCCCTCTTGTCGCGAGAAATAAGCCCGCATATTGTCAAGATATCTCTTAAGCAATTCATAAGCATCTTCGTCTATAGGATATAATACACCCGATATGTTGACTGCTATATTCTTTTTCATAATTCTATATTGATTTAATGGTTATGACTTAATAAGATTTACTGTGGCTACAAGCGAGGCCCATGCACTGTCGAGTTGTTCGAGAAACGCCGCCCCGCTCTCGGTCAGCAGATAATATTTGCGTGGCGGCCCCTGCGTGGACTCCCGCCACTCGTAGCTTAACAGGCCGTCATTTTTCAACCGCGTAAGAAGCGGATAGAGCGTGCCCTCGACTACGATAAGTTCGGCGGCTTTCAGCCGGGCAATTATGTCAGAGGCGTAACACGACTCTTTACGCAGCAGAAGCATGACACAATACTCAAGCATACCCTTGCGCATCTGTGATTTTGCATTGTCGACATTCATTGTGATAATACTGTTTATTGGTTGACATCGCAAAGGTATGTATAATTATTGTACTATGCAATACATAGTACCTTATATTTTCCTGTATTTTTTATCTTTTCGACAAATCATTTGTTATATTTGCCTAACGTAACTATATTTGCATCCTATTGATGCTTAAAATACACCAAAATTCATCACACATAATATAATAATGTATAAACTACTCCTTGTCTGCCTGATTTTGTTTGGAATATCTTTAGCTGCATGCCACCGCCAATCGGCCGTGGCGTCCATGCTCTCGTCGGCCGACTCCCTTATGGACCGGCGACCCGACTCCTCACTGGCCGTACTTGAAAACATACCGCCCGTCTTATTGACCGAAAAGGACGAGCAGGCACATTATGCCCTGCTGCTCACTAAAGCCCGACATAAAAACTACATTGACGAGACCGATGACTCACTCATAAACATAGCACTCAAATACTACCGCCGACACAGCTCCGACAGCCTGCTTATGCAAAGTCTGTTTTACAAAGCAACTATACTATACAACTCTGCCAACTATTCACAGGCAATCATATCGGCCACAAAGGCCGAAGACATCGCACGCGAGCTAAACGACAACTACTGGATAGCCCGCACATGCGAACTAATATCTGATATATACACGATGACATACTATCGAGAAGAAGCAGTCAATTATACATTGGAAGCATCTAAATACTATCTGAAGTCGGGAAAGAAAACCAATTCCATGTACGCTTTGTTGGACCTCGCTTCCTGTTATGCCAATTTGGGCAATTACAATAGAAGCATACAACTTATTGACAGCATTAAAAATATAGCATACAAAGACCATCCCATAGATTCGACATTTATAGCATGCTGCATTAAATCATCTATAACACTATATTTATGGACTGGAGAGTATCATAAATCTAAATACGCTTTCGAAAACTTATCAAAATTTAAAACAAATATCAATCTAACTGCAACTGATTATGCCCGTATTACCGAGATTTATTTAAATCTGGGTGAAAAAGACAGCACTGAAAAATATTTAAATATCACATTAAATAAAGACCAACGTCTATTAGATAAAATATCTGTACAATCACTGCTCTTGAATTACCATAAAAAGACGCACAATTATAAAAAAGCACTACAATATTCAGACAGTATTTTTGCTCTTCAGGATTCAACAGTGCACCAAGCGCTAAAACAATCTGTGATTACCGCCCAACGTGATCTATTCAGAATACAGACAAATATAGACCGCAAAAAGGTAAAACGCTTTCGTGCATATATTTTTACAGGTATTTTGTTTGCAATAATTATATTTTCATTTGGTACAGCATACCACAAGTTACGCATAAGACTTAAAAACGTTGAAATAGACCGTAAAATGAATGAGGTGTTCATTCTATCTGAACAGAATAAATATCATAAAGATATAAACGACACATTAAAGAACAATCTTACTGTACAAAGCAAAAAGATATCGCAACTCACCGATGACCTAACCAGCCAGCAAGACAAAAGCAATCGGATGAAGTCTCTTGTAGAAATTTATTTCAGGATAAATGGCATACTATTAATGTACTATGCAATGAATTTTTTGAAAAAGGAACTTCTGATAAAACACGAGCATCAATAGTAAACGATGTGGAAAAAGAAATAACAAAAATATGTAATCCAAATAGTTTAAATCTTATTGAAAACGGAGTAAACGATTGCATGGATAATATAATTAAAAAGCTGCGCAATCAATGCCCCCGATTCAAACAAGACGACTACATATTTTTTATGCTCATATATGCCGGTTTCTCACCCCGAGCCGTATGCATATTTACAAACATAAAACTAAAAAACTATTACAATAAACGCGCGAGACTAATTGATCGAATCGAAAGAACAGACGCCCCCGACAAAGAATTGTTTATCGCCAAACTCAAGCAACGGTCTAAATATTAGGCAATTAAATACCCGCCCCTCCATTAAACCAATAATCAGCTGACTATCAACCACTTGCACTCCACATTATAAATGAGGAAAATATCACATTCTCATCAAATAATAACAAACTGGATACCAATTATTTACATCTCTCAATGAGGAATTTTAATTAAGCCATATTTTAGTTTAATACGGCTGTTTTGCTATAAATTTGCAGAAATTAATTTATCATACAAATATGACAAAACATCTTATTTTACTAACCGCAATCTTATTGATATCAATGATGTCTAATAACTTTAGCCTTTATGGTAAAGGCTATGGAAATAAAAGAGACATCGAGTTGCAGGAGCGACATAACAGACAACGTCCTCGATGCCCTTCACGCCAAAGAATTGAATGTTTTTACATCGATGGGAATATCTATATAGTTTTCGATGTTCCAGAAGGGAATGCCTCGTTATCAATTACCGATTTAATTGATAACAGCACATATAATTATAACTTTAGTACTACGTCCTCCAGTATAATATACGTTGGAGATATATCCCACACCTCTCAACTCAGAATTGAAACAGATTACGGAAACGTATATGAAGGTTATTTAACCGAATAAACATTATCTTTTTTATTAACCAATCATTTCATTAATTATGAGAAAATTTATTTACCCATTTGCATTTATGCTTATGGTAGCCGGACTATCGGCATGCAGTAACTCACAGGATGTAATTTCCCGGATTACAATAACAGACCGGTAGGGGCGCCAGTATTACGGCGCCCGCATATCCGGAAGGCCATATGTCAAGTGGATATATTGAGGACCATACAGGCACTCCAAAAGCAGTGCAGGCAAAACGGTTGCGGAAGACCATTCGGGTCGTAGCCGGGCGCCGTGGTACTGGCGCCCCTACTGACGTATGCGCAACTTAACAATCGGCTTCCCTTGTTAAACCTATAATTTCCAAATCATAGGTTTTAATTTGGAACGCCGACAAGAGATGCTAACTTCACTTTGACCAAACACTTATTTAATTTCACATTATTTTTTTTATGAGACCTAACTTTTCATTTATTTCAGTTTTGCTAATTGCAATGGTAACCAACATCAGCCTGTCGGCACAGAGTCTCCGTTGGGGAGCACAGGCAGGAGTCAACATCAACGCACCCGACAGCGAGAACACCCGCATAGGCTTCAATGTGGGCGGCAAGGCGGAGTATAATTTCCGTTCGCCGTCAAAAGGATGGCTCGTCGATGCCGAGGTAAATCTGTCGTATATACCCTACGGGCAAAAGGTTTCCTATGAACATGAAACCACTCCGGGCGGAACTTGGCAACCATCAAAAACAGCCGACTTCAACAACAATACCTACTTCCTGAACCTCCCCGTCACTGCCGGCTACAGAGTGGCAGTAAGCGACAATGTGAGCATCAATATCAACGCCGGTATGTTTTTTAATGTCGGACTCTGGGGCCGTGCCAAGCTGAAATATCCCGGATTCGACATGGACGAAAGCTCGTTCAAGAAAGGCAGCGAAGGCGGCGACATGAAGCGCTTCAATTACGGAGCCATAGTAAAAGCCGGCTTGCAGTTCAAAGAGCACTACCAGCTGTCGGTGTCATACAACAACGGCTTGTCGAAACCGGGCTACAACCACGCCATGACCAACCGTCAGCGCATGTTCAACATATCGCTCGGCTACATTTTCTGACACAACATATAAATTTGATTCATTAAAATAGGCCATGAAGTGTTGACATGGCCTATTTTATTTATTATCTTTGACCCTGACTTAACAACACCGTATATTCAATACCAACATCATGTTTTCAAAAGATACTTACATGCAGCGCCGGGCCGAGCTAAAAGCTAAAGTGGGCTCCGGTGTACTACTGTTTATAGGCAATGACGAACAGGGACTTAATTATGAAGACAATACGTTCCGTTACCGTCAGGACTCGACGTTTCTCTACTACTTCGGTCTGTCGTTTGCAGGCCTGTCGGCCATCATCGACATAGACGAGGACAAGACGATAATATTCGGCGACGAGCTTACTATCGACAGCATAGTATGGATGGGCACCCAGCCCACTCTCCACGAAAAAGCCGAGGCTGTGGGAGTAGCCGACACCCGTCCGTCGGCCGAAATAGCGTCCTATATAGCCAAGGTGGCCGAACAGGGGCGCACCTTACACTACCTGCCCCCATACCGAGCCGAGCACAAACTCAAACTGATGGACTGGACCGGCGTGCTGCCGGCCCGTCAGGAAGGGTCAGTACCCTTCATCAAAGCCGTGGTCTCGCAACGCAACATCAAAAGCCCCGAAGAAATAGCCGAAATAGAAAAAGCCTGCAATGTCACCGCCGACATGCACATCACCGCCATGAAAGTGCTGCGGCCGGGAATGTATGAATACGAAGTCGTAGCCGAAATGAACCGCGTGGCTGAAATGAACAACTGTGAGCTTTCATTTGCCACAATAGCCACAGTCAACGGCCAGACACTGCACAACCACTATCACGGCAACTTAGTAGGCCCCGAAGACCTGTTTCTCATCGATGCCGGCGCCGAGCTACCCTCGGGCTACTGCGGCGACATGTCATCGACCATACCGGCAGGCAAAAAGTTCACACCTCGCCAGCGCGAGATATACCTTATACAAAACGCCATGCACCTCGCTGCAGTCAAGGCACTGCAGCCCGGCATACCCTACATGGATGTCTACGATCTGTCGGCCCGCGTGATGGTCGACGGTCTCAAACAACTCGGACTTATGAAAGGCGACACCGAAGCAGCCGTGCGCGAAGGCGCCCACGCGCTCTTTTATCCCCACGGACTTGGACATCTTATGGGTCTTGACGTCCACGACATGGAAAACCTCGGTGAAGTGTGGGTCGGCTACGGAGGCAAGCCAAAAAGCACACAGTTTGGCCGCAAGAGCCAGCGCCTCGCCGTGCCGTTGCAGCCCGGCTTCACCCTCACAGTCGAGCCCGGCATATATTTCATTCCGGAACTGATTGATTTATGGCAGAGCCAAAACCGTTTCACCGACTTCATCAATTACGACAAAGTGCTTGAATACCGCGACTTCGGAGGCATCCGCAATGAGGAAAACTACCTCATTACCGACAATGGGGCGCGACGTCTCGGCAAAAAAATACCACTCACTCCCGAAGAGGTAGAGTCACTGCGGTAAACTCTGTTTTTTGTCAAAGCCAAATCAGGCCTGATGAAACGCCGCATGGCCTAACGTCCATATTGACCGAAAACCGACCTCTTTTCTTACATGGATACGATTTATTTCACTTCAACTATAAAAGTTTGTGAGATTATGAAATAAATAACTAAATTTGCAGTCGTTTTTGACATAAAGGGCATGTTATGTCCTTATGTTACGACCGAGAATTAACAGATACATAATGATAACAATTACATTTCCCGACAAAAGCACGAGGCAATACGAGGCCGGCACCACTCCGCTTCAGGTAGCCGAAAGCATAAGCCCCCGCTTGGCGCAGGACATACTCGCAGCCACGATCAACGGCGAAGATTGGGACATAAGCCGTCCTATTGACAAAGACGCCGAAATAAAACTCTTCAAGTGGGATGACCCCGAAGGCAAGCACGCTTTCTGGCACAGTTCGGCACACCTGCTTGCCGAAGCTCTTCAGGAGTTGTTTCCCGGTGTGAAGTTCGGTATAGGCCCGGCCATCGAAAACGGTTTTTACTATGACATCGACCCCAACGGGCATAATATCACAGCGGCCGACTTCCCCAAGATCGAGGCCAAGATGCTCGAACTCGCCCAGAAAAAGGAGCCGATTGTAAGAGCCGACATCTCCAAGGCCGATGCCATGAAGCTCTTCGGCGACCGCAATGAAGAGTATAAGTGCGAGCTGATAAGCGAACTTGAAGACGGCCATATAACCACCTATACGCAAGGTGCGTTTACCGATTTGTGCCGTGGTCCGCACATAGCCAACACAGCGCCCATCAAAGCAGTCAAAATAACATCGCTTGCCGGAGCATACTGGCGCGGCGACGAAAAACGCAACCAGCTCATACGCGTGTACGGCATCACTTTCCCCAAGAAAAAGATGCTCGACGAGTATCTTGTACTGCTTGAGGAAGCCAAGAAACGCGACCACCGCAAGCTCGGCAAAGAGATGGAGCTCTTCGCATTCTCGTCCAATGTCGGAGCAGGCCTCCCCCTGTGGCTTCCCAAAGGCGCGGCCCTGCGCGACCGTCTTGAGCAATTCCTGCGCAAAATACAGAAAAAATATGGTTACCTTCAGGTAATCACCCCCCATATAGGCAACAAGATGCTCTACGTGACATCAGGACACTATGCCAAATACGGCAAGGATTCGTTCCAGCCCATACACACGCCTGAAGAAGGTGAGGAGTACCTGCTCAAACCGATGAACTGTCCTCACCACTGCGAGATATTCAGAGCCTATCCCCGCTCCTACCGTGACCTGCCCATGCGACTGGCCGAATTCGGTACCGTATACCGCTACGAGCAGAGCGGAGAGCTTCACGGCCTTACCCGAGTACGCGGTTTCACTCAGGATGACGCCCACATATTCTGTGCCCCCGACCAGATCAAGGATGAGTTCCTAAAGGTGATGGACATCATATTCTACATCTTCAAGGCACTTAAGTTTGACAACTACGAAGCCCAGATATCGCTGCGCGATCCCGCACATAAGGAGAAATACATCGGCAGCGACGAGAACTGGCACCTTGCAGAACAGGCCATCATAGAAGCCTGTGCTGAAAAAGGCCTGAAAGCACGCACCGAACTCGGAGAAGCCGCTTTCTACGGCCCCAAACTCGACTTCATGGTCAAGGATGCCCTCGGACGCCGCTGGCAGCTCGGCACAATACAGGTCGACTACAATCTGCCTGAACGCTTCCAGCTCGAATACACCGGTGCTGATAACCAGAAGCATCGTCCGGTAATGATACACCGCGCACCCTTCGGCTCGCTCGAACGTTTCGTGGCAGTGCTTCTTGAACACACCGCAGGACGATTCCCGCTTTGGCTCGCTCCCGATCAGGCAGTCGTTCTGCCCATCAGCGAGAAATTCAACGACTACGCCTATGAGGTAGCCAAACAGCTCAACACTGCCGACATACGCGCTATCGTCGATGACCGAAACGAGAAAATCGGCAAGAAAATCCGCGACAATGAGCTCAAACGCATACCGTATCTGCTCATAGTTGGAGAAAAAGAAGCCGAAAATGGTGAAATTTCTGTAAGAAAACAAGGCGAAGGTGATAAAGGTACAATGAAAATTACTACCTTTGCAGAATATTTGACTCAGGAAGTCAACAACATGATAAATCAATAACCTACCGAATGGATAACAAACCCGGAAATCAGGGGCCGCAGCGCGGCTACCCGCAGCGTAGAGGACCTCAGCAGAAAGAGAAAGATCCTTACGTAATCAACGAACGCATTCGCGCCCGCGAGGTACGCCTTGTCGGCGATAATGTGGAGGCCGGCATCTATTCCATTCACGATGCGTTGAAAATGGCCGAGGAAAAAGGGCTTGATCTTATAGAGATCTCTCCCAACGCCGCACCCCCGGTATGCAAGATACTCGACTATCAGAAGTTTCTATACCAGCAGAAGAAGCGTCTGAAAGAGCAGAAAGCCAAATCCACAAAAGTAGTGGTCAAGGAGATACGGTTTGGACCGCAGACAGATGACCATGACTACAACTTCAAACTCAAGCACGCGCAGGGCTTCCTGAAGGAAGGCGCCAAGGTTAAAGCATATGTATTCTTCCGCGGACGCTCCATCCTGTTCAAGGAGCAGGGCGAAGTATTGTTGTTGCGCTTTGCCAACGACCTCGAAGAACTCGGCAAACTCGAACAGATGCCAGTGCTTGAAGGAAAACGAATGACAATAATGTTGTCGCCCAAGAAAAAGTAATTTTGTCGAGCAATCGACCGAATAATTATAACTCGAATTAATTAAATTTTTAAGAAATGCCTAAGGTAAAGACTAATTCCGGTGCCAAAAAGAGGTTCGCCCTTACCGGATCAGGAAAAATCAAAAGAAAACATGCCTTCAAAAGTCATATCCTGACCAAGAAGACCAAAAAGCAGAAGAGAAACCTTACTCACTCCGGACTCGTTGCCCGCGTAGATGTAAAGGAAGTAAGAGACCTTCTCGCCCTCTAATGAAGGCTGACGTTTTCAATGTCTTTAATTCGTGATTTTATAATCATTTTTCACTAACCGAATGCACAGCACTAAAGAGCAAAAAAAAGCCGCTGACATTCAAAAAACATTACAAAAATGCCAAGATCAGTAAATCATGTTGCTTCAAGAGCACGCAGAAAGAAAATCTTAAAACTCACCCGCGGTTACTACGGTGCACGTAAAAACGTATGGACCGTTGCCAAAAACACTTGGGAAAAGGGTCTTACCTACGCCTACCGCGACCGCAAAGACAAAAAGCGCACATTCCGCGCACTGTGGATACAGCGTATCAACGCCGCCGCCAGAGAAGAGAACCTCTCTTATTCCAAACTCATGGGCTTGATTCACAAAGCAGGCATCGAGATCAACCGCAAGGTGCTCGCCGACCTCGCTCTCAACAACCCCGCCGCTTTCAAGGCTGTTGTTGAAAAAGTAAAGAACGCATAACGACCTCTTTACATTTATAACGAGGTTGCAGATAACCGTCAGACGGTTATCTGACATATCCTTAAACAGGAGGTGGAAAATCGCAATGATTTTCCACCTCCTGCCTTTTTATCAGCATATCCCAATCAAGGCTCCATCAGTGCAATCCGATTGAAATGCTTACACTTCATGATATAGAACGGCGGCATAATCCACTCATTAACTTACAACATATTTTTTCATTGACTCGTTTTGCGGATAATAAAAAAGCGACACCGCAAGGCATCGCTTTGTAGATATTTATCTTATGGGAATGTTTTTACTATCGGACACCCCGTTCAACGATAGTCCTTCAGCGACTGCTGAAGACGCTGGCGGGCAAAGAATATACGGCTCTTGACAGTGCCGAGAGGAAGATTCATCTTTTCGGCAATCTCATTGTACTTGTAGCCGGCGACATGCATCGAGAACGGTATGCGGTAGTCATCACTGAAAGAGTTGATGGCGGCGGTTATCTCCTTGGCGGCAACCGAACCCTCCGGGGTCTCGAAACCGGAATCCTGAGGCAGATTAAGATGATACAGATCCTCTGTCTGGTCAATTATCGTAGCCGAACGCACAACTTTGCGGTAGTTGTTTATGAAGATATTGCGCATGATTGTGAAGACCCATCCCTTGAAGTTGACGTTGTCAACATATTTGTCCTCGTTGTCGAGCGCCTTTAGCGTCGTATCCTGAAGCAGGTCGTATGCGTCATCGCGGTTGGACGTCAGGATGTAAGCGAAGTTAAGAAGATTGCTTTGCAAGCTTAACAACTTTGTTTGAAAGTTAGACGAACCCATAGTGATAATTTTTGTTTCAGTTAATACTATTATTTCAACCCTCACACAAACGTGTTACAAATTGATTACACAACAAAGGTACACAATATTTTTAATATGCAATAGCTTTTTAATAAAAAATTTAGCAAAACTATATTATTTAACAATAGTTAATACGTAACATTTTTATATATAGATATTTACAAATAGATACAACTATTTCATTTATATTACATCTCTTTACATATCATGTCACAACAGTACCACATCCGTTAATTTATGTATTTAAATGCTGCATTTTACACGGTTTACAAGAATTGTCGTAATTTTGCATTGTATACTTCGTTAACTTAATTATTGAATATAACACAATACATTATTAATATAATAATTCTTAGCATATGAGAGAATGGACTACAATCAAAGAGTATGAAGATATTCTTTTTCAGCAATACGGCGGCATTGCCAAGATTACAATAAACCGGCCTCAGGTATACAATGCCTTCAGGCCTCAGACCAATTTCGAGATGCTTGACGCAATGGCAATATGTCGCGAACGCCCCGACATAGGCGTCATCGTACTCACAGGCACAGGCGACAAAGCTTTTTGTTCGGGAGGAGACCAAAAAGTAAAAGGCGTGGGAGGCTACATAGATCAGAACGGAGTACCCCGCCTCAATGTGCTCGATCTGCATAAAGCCATACGCTCGATACCCAAACCTGTAATAGCAATGGTAAACGGATACGCCATAGGCGGAGGCAATGTGCTTCAGGTTGTGTGTGATCTTACCATAGCATCGGAAAACGCGCGTTTCGGACAGACCGGTCCAAAAGTAGGCAGTTTTGATGCAGGTTTCGGTTCATCGTATCTCGCACGCTGTGTCGGACAGAAAAAAGCCCGTGAAATCTGGTTTCTATGCCGCCAATACACAGCCAAAGAAGCCGAGGAGATGGGCATGGTAAATAAAGTCGTTCCGCTCGAGCGCCTTGAGGATGAGACCGTAGAGTGGTGTGAAACAATACTCAAACGAAGCCCAATGGCTGTCAGAATGATAAAACGCGCACTCAACGCCGAACTTGACGGACAGCGCGGAATGATGGAATTTGCCGGCGACGCCACACTAATGTATTACCTCATGGCAGAAGCACAGGAAGGCAAAAACGCATTTCTGGAAAAACGCGATCCAGACTTCGATCAGTTTCCCAAATTTCCCGGTTGATGCTAAAGGCAAAATACATACCATATACCCTGCACTTCAGACAACCGGCCGTGACGTCGCGTGACATACTCACTCGCCGCGATACATATTATTTAAAAATATGGCACGACGAGGCTCCCGATTGCTTCGGCGTCGGCGAGTGCGCGTTGTTTCGCGGACTCGGAGATGACGACAAGCCTGACTACGAGAAACGGCTCGCAGATTTATGCGACAACATAAATCAAAGTCACTCAATAGACAACATCGAGTGGCCAGAATACACATCTATATGCTTCGGTCTTGAAACTGCTCTCAACGACCTGCAAAACGGAGCCAAACGCATCATATACCGTAGCGGCTGGAGCCAAGGTTTGGATGAAATACCTATCAACGGGCTCATATGGATGGGTGATGCCCGGACCATGCTATCACGCATTGATGAAAAATTAAATGCAGGTTTCCGTTGTTTGAAACTAAAAATCGGCGGCATCAACTTCGAGGAGGAGCTCGACCTGCTAGGGTATATACGCAGCAAATACCCTCCCGAACAACTGGAGCTAAGACTTGACGCCAACGGCTCATTCACACCAGACAATGCGTTGTCAAGGCTTGAAAGGTTGTCGCGATACGGCATACACTCCATCGAACAGCCGATAAAACCGCGTCAGTACGACGCCATGCGGCGATTATGCAATGAAAGCCCCATCGCAATCGCTCTTGACGAGGAGCTTATCGGACTTCATGCCACTAATGATAAGACAGAGATGCTTGACAGCATACGCCCACGCTACATTATATTAAAGCCATCGCTTTGCGGAGGTTTCCGAAGCGCCGACAAGTGGATAGAACTTGCCGACGAGAGAAACATAGGCTGGTGGGCTACGTCAGCTCTCGAATCCAACATAGGACTAAATGCAATAGCTCAATGGGTATCGACATTTGACACAACAATGCCGCAGGGGCTCGGCACGGGAGCGCTGTATACCGACAACATTACTTCTCCTATAGTTCAGGAGCGCGACATAATACGATACGACCATAAAAACGGCACTTGGCGACTGCCCGAAGATATATCACAACCATGATAATAGATCCACATAGACTTGCAGAGAGGTTTATCGTCGAATGGCACAATGAAAAAGATTACATAACAGCATATACTTCAGGATCGACCGGCAAACCAAAAGAGATAAAGTTGCTTAAATCCGACATGGCATTGTCGGCTCAAGCCACATGCGTTTTTTTCAACATAAACAATGATTCCGTATTGCTGTCACCGCTGTCGACAGACTATATAGCCGGTAAAATGATGGTTGTAAGAGCCATGATGTCTGGAGCCACTCTACATATCGCCAATCCGTCACGCACGGTATCGCTTGACGGATACAGGCATATCGACCTTCTTCCAATAGTGCCCGCACAGCTTGAACACATATTGTCGTGCAGCGACAGAAGCGTCATACGCAATCTTCTGATTGGCGGAGGCGCGCTTTCTCCCGCACAGGAAACCCTTATCAGCCAAAGCGGCATCAATGCATGGCTATCATACGGCATGACCGAGACATGCAGTCATGTAGCCATACGCAAAATATCGGAAAACACAACCGAATTCAAAGCACTTCCGGGCATTACATTCGACACAGACAAAAGAGGATGTCTCATAATAAACGCCTCCAAGTTTTCATTCAGCCGACTTGTCACCAACGACATTGTCGACTTGAAGTCGCCCGTCAGCTTCCGGTGGCTCGGAAGATACGATAATGTTATAAATTCAGGAGGCATAAAGATACACCCTGAAGAAGTGGAGCGCAGATTATCATCGTATATCAGCCACGCATTTTATATCATCGGACGACAGAGCCCCGAATGGGGTCAGGAAACCGTCCTGTATATCGAAGGCAACGGAGATCAAAAGGATGCCGACGCCATAATAAACAGAGCACGCCGTATTCTTGACAGATACAGCGTGCCTAAAGCGGTATATTTTATTCCTGAATTCGAACGTACGTCCTCCGACAAGATTATTCGCAGATTGTATTAACCGAACTTACTTATCTTCCTTAACGCGGCTTCATTTATTATTTTTATACGTCGTCCGTCAACAATAAGTATTTTCTCATTTACAAAACCCGAGAGTGTACGTATGGCATTGGATGTTGTCATATTGGACAGATTAGCAAGATCTTCACGGGCCATATATATTTTTATCGTGGAATTATCGTCTTCATAGCCATAACTCTCCCGCAGGGCTATGAGCGCCTCGGCAAGACGTCCGCGAATATGTTTTTGCGTAAGATTGACTATTTTTGTATCCGATCCGCCAAGATTTCTGGAAAGTTCATGAATGAAAAACCACGCGAGTTTGATATTGTTCTGGATAAGATCTTTCACTACCGACATAGGGATAGACCCTAGCACCGAAGCCTCAAAAGCCGAAGCCGTCGATACATATGGCTCCTCTGCAAAATAAGCACGATAACCGAAGTATTGTACCGGACGTATAAGACGCAATATCTGCTGACGTCCGCCGATGCCGTCTTTGTACAATTTTACTTTTCCCTTTAGCAGACACCATAGATACTCCGGTTCCTCTTTCTCGGCATATATGATCTGATTCTTTTTAAAAGTATGCGTAGTAAAGTTCTCGACGATACGACGCTTCTCGTTACCGTCAAGTATAGACCATATATCTGCTAAATCATTCTGAATGACTTTTTCTAATGTGCTTTTTTTGATCATCTCTCCAAATGTCGTGCAATAATGTTTTACAGCATAAGGCAAAGGTATGAAGAATTGTTCTATTTCCATAACAAATTATAAAAAAAGGCCCCCTATTTCGATATTTTTACCATTAAAAAGTATTTTAGCGGTACTTTAAGCCATATTTTTAAGGCATTTTTGTATTTTTGCGAAAAATATCAAAATTGATTATGGCAGGAAAAGGCGAACGCATATTCGGATTGATCGGGTTTCCGTTGACCCATTCGTTTTCCAAAATTTACTTCAATCAGAAGTTTGAAGCAGAGCATATCGACGCACGTTATCTCAATTTCGAGTTACCTGACATAGGCGACCTGATGGAGGTGGTGGCCCAGTATCCGGCTCTGAGCGGACTTAATGTGACCATCCCCTACAAAGAACAGGTGCTGCCGTATCTTGACGAAATAGACGAAGATGCGGCAAAAATAGGAGCCGTTAACGTCATAAAATTCATCCGTAAGAAAAACAGCCTGAAGTTTAAAGGCTATAACTCCGATATGATCGGATTTTCCGATTCATTGAAGCCGCTGATAACACCGGCCCGAAACAAAGCACTGATATTAGGTACTGGAGGGGCGGCCAAAGCCGTGCGACAGGGCCTCATAAATCTCGGTATTGAACCGATATATGTATCAAGGACTCCAGACCCGAAGAAAAATGAACTCGGATATGACGACCTTGACTCGCATATAATGGATACCCATAAGATTATAGTCAATACAACCCCGCTTGGCATGTATCCTAAAATAGATACATGCCCCGACATTCCTTACGGTCTTCTGACTAACGAACACCTGTGTTACGACCTTATATACAACCCAGACGTGACTCTGTTCATGAAGCGGGCATCGGAACATGGAGCCGAAGTCAAGAACGGGTTGGAGATGCTTCTACTCCAAGCATTCATTTCTTGGAATATCTGGAACGAATAGGTCCACTACAGGCACATAGGAGCCAAATATTTTGACAGCAGATAACCTCCTCCAAGTAGCCAGACATACAGGATGAATGCCAAAACGAACGGTTTGGGTCCGGCTTTCTTGAATTTATCAATGCTCGTTTCCGCACCTAAGGCAACCATGGCCATAGTCAACAGAAATGTGTCTATGTAATTTATACAGTCAACTACAGGCTGCGGCAGCAGATTAAACGAGTTAAACCCGATTACAACAAGAAATCCGATAGCAAACCATGGTATATCGACCTTTCCTTTCTGAGCGGAACCGTCGCCTTTCTTTGCTCTCATAGCAACCCAATATCCGAGAACAAGCAGAACCGGTACAAGAAGCATGACGCGGATCATCTTCACTATTATCGCGACATTGGATATCTCGGTGCCCATAGCGTTTCCAGCACCTACCGTGTGTGCTACTTCATGCAGGGTAGATCCTGCAAATATACCCATTTCATCAGGACTAAGCTGAAGTATACCAGCCCTATAGGCTATAGGATAGATAAACATGGATATAGTACCGAATATAACTACTGTAGCCACTGCCACTGCTGTTTTGTAAGGCTTGGTCTGTATAGTCGACTCCGCACCGAGCACAGCGGCGGCACCGCATATTCCACTTCCTATAGAGGTCAATAAAGCTATGTCCTTGTCCATCTTCAGCAATCGGCCTACAAAAACACCACCTATTATAGTCACAACAACAATTATGACATCAACCAATATACCGGCGGTACCTACATTAAGCACATCCTGAAATGTAAGCCTGAATCCATACAATATTATACCGAGACGAAGTATCTTCTTCGAACAAAACTGTATACCCGGCACCCATGTCTCCGGTAGATGATTGCGAAGGCTATTGGCATACAGCATACCTAAAATTATACCGATTATCATCGGACTAAACGAAATCTCTCTGAAAAATTGCGCGTCACCTATGTAAAATGCGGCACATGAAAACAGGCCGATCAACAATATTCCGTGCAACATGCTGCTACGTTTACGACTTAACATAAATTACCTTGAATTTTATAATAACTATTTTACGAGCGCAAAATTAAATCTAATATTTTATTCACAGATAATTTTTAACCTCAATTTATCCTTATCTTTTAAAATTAGTATTATATTTGTCAATAACCTTAATTTAAACGATTAAAACCGATACAAATCGCCTGTGAAGCCTCCGTTTTCATATGTTCCACTACTTCCCGCGGCCGCCATTATGGTTACGGTAATTATAATAGCAGCCGTTCTTTACACTCCGCCGCCGGCTATCGTTGAAAAAGAGATTTACCACGGCATAGTGGAACAAAACAAGACAAATGACAGCGGCCAACATCTTACCGTAAAAGCGTCATTACCGGGAGGAAAACACGCTACAATCCTGCTAACGTATCCGACCGTAAGCACACAAGTCTCCCCCGGAGACTCCATAAGTTTTATGTCCACACTGAATCAACCGAAACCTCCTGATCTGTACGAAAACGATTATGCGGCTACATTACGGCGGAACGGCATAGAATATACTGCTTTCGTACGTCCCGACAATCTTAACATCACAGGAAGAAATACCTCCCTATACTGGCAGATAAGACGTCTTCGACCGATAATAGGCGATATACTTAAACGCAGTGACCTCAACGCTTCTTCCTGTGAATTTCTCATCGCTATTCTAACCGGCGACAGTTCCATATTGCCCGAGGCTACACGTACTCGTTTTTCATCATCGGGAGTGGCTCATGTACTTGCTTTAAGCGGCCTGCATGTAGGTGTAATAGCCATAATACTGTCAATAGTTATGTTTCCCCTGCGAATGGCCGGCAACCGCCATATTTCAACAGCCATAATCATAATAGCATTGTGCGGTTATGCAGTAATGACCGGACTGTCACCTTCCGTGACTCGGTCGGTCATTATGGCTTCGACAATAGGCATAGGCTTCATGCTCAGACGCAGGTATTCAAGCTTCAATGCTCTTTTGCTGGCTGTTATTGTCATACTGTTTTTCGACCCACTCGCCCTGTTTAAACCGGGCTTTCAGCTATCGTTTTCAGCCGTAGCTTCTATATTGATATTTTCGGTGCCTGTATATCGTATCAAGATTAAAAACCGTCTACTATATTATATAATATCACTCTTTACCGTAACTGTTGCCGCTACATTGGGCACAGCTATGATATCGGCATATCATTTTCATACATTTCCATGCTATTTTATACTTGCCAACATTCCTATCATAATACTTCTACCGTTTATTCTTTCGGGCGGTATAATAATCCTATTTGCCGAAGCTACCGGCATTGACTGCCATATCGTATGCCAAGCCGTAGATTGCCTTTATTCAATAATCGACGGCATAACACATTCAATAGCGAATCTACCGGGAGCTACAATAAAAAACATCCATTTCTCCGGATGGACCATAATACCCTACTTCGCCACACTGACCACTCTCGCATTATCTATATTTTACCGACAGCGCATATGGTATTTTCTCTCATCGGCATTCATTATCATGACTGCGGTGACACTTCTGGCTACCGCGCCGCGATATCCTGAAGAAGAATTTTTTATCACTCGCGCCACTTACGAGACGTCAGCCATGTACCGTTATGGGAAAGAAGCCGTACTTATAACCACCGCCGCTCCACAAAATACAAGTTCAGTCATTTTTGCCCATCAACGGCGCTTCAGTGACTATCTTTCAAGCCGAGACGCAGATTCACTACGCATTGCACCGGATACACTTATAACAGGGAGTATGAAACGTATCGGCAACGTACTTTGCTATAATGACGTCACCTATCATTTTATCTCGACCGACTCTTTTACATCCACCGGTTTTGTCGATTATGCTATTGTATGCCGCGGTTTCAAGGGCGACATACTCGACATCGCACGCATTATATCACCCGATACCATATTACTGAGCAATGATCTGCACCCCAGACGCCATGACAGATACCTTGACAGTCTGCGCATACATAATATACCCCATAGGTCGCTCAAAAAATATAAAAACGCAAAATAAAGGCAGCGATATAAGCGTTTTTCACTAAATTTGCCCCATGGATGAATTATTTTATCAAGCCGTCGATCTGTTGCGCGAACTTATAGCGACACCCTCGGTAAGCCGTGACGAGAGAGCGGCCTCAGACAAAGTTGAAGCATATCTAAAATCCAAAGGTGTGAACGTAAGGCGGCACGGCAACAATTTGTGGGCCATAGCCGAAGGATACGATGACTCATACCCCACCCTGTTGCTTAATTCCCATATAGATACGGTTAAACCAGTCGCCGGATGGACTCAAAATCCGTTTGTCCCGACAGAAAAGGACGGACGCTTATACGGGCTCGGGAGCAATGATGCCGGAGCATCGCTCGTATCGCTCATCGCCGCATTCATATATATGAACACTCGGCAGCGCGACTACAATTTAATACTTGCAGTATCTGCTGAAGAAGAAGTCAGCGGATGCAACGGTCTTGAATCAATCATACCTATGCTGCCCCCCGTCGCCCTCGCCTTGGTAGGCGAACCTACCGGCATGAATCCTGCCGTCGCCGAAAAAGGCCTCATGGTACTTGACGGTATAGTCACCGGAGTATCTGGCCACGCCGCCCGCAACGAAGGCATCAACGCCATTTACAATGCCCTGCCTGTAATAGATACTCTGCGCACCCTGCAACTTCCCCGTATATCACCTCTACTTGGCCCTGTCAAAATAAGTGTAACACAGATAGAAGCCGGCACACAACACAATGTCGTACCTGACTCATGCCGTATCGTTGTCGACGTAAGATCAACCGATTGCTATACCAACGAAGAGACCCTCGCTCTTATAAAGCAGGCCGTACCGGGATGCACACTGACTCCTCGGTCCACTCGACTGAACCCTTCGGGCATTGACACATCGCATGCACTCGTACAACGGTTCGCAATGGCCGGAGGCATACCCTACGGATCACCCACACTAAGTGATCAGGCGCTGATGCCTTGGCCCTCATTTAAAATCGGCCCCGGAGACTCGGCCCGTTCCCATACTGCCGATGAATTCATAGCAATCGACGAAATTCGTCAGGCTCTGGCCCTCTATATAAAAGCCCTTGACGGCCTCAAACTTAGCTAAAATCCGGAGCAGGACCACGACCTGTTTATGTAAAACAGATTCACGCACCAGTGAAGAGGCATTTATGTATATCCATAATCCACCACAAAACGCTTCGCTAATTTTACACTTGCTTATTGACTCTACAGGATGCTCTCATTTGGCTACATATATAAGTTTTTAAGACAGCCGGAACATTTATTCAGCATTTTTTCGTACATTTGCAAGTTAACATATAGATAAATCGGCCAAAATCACATGACTGACGAACCAATTATCACGCCGGAACAGGAACAGCCCGATATGCCGTCCAACTATTCCGGCGACGACATAAAAACCCTTGACTGGAAAGAACATATACGTCTGCGCCCGGGTATGTATATCGGCAAACTCGGCGACGGCTCACAAAACGACGACGGCGTGTATGTATTGCTCAAAGAAGTGCTTGACAACTCCATTGACGAGTATATGATGGGCTTCGGAAAGCAGATTAATATTCAAGTGACAGATACGGAGGTAAACGTACGCGACTTCGGACGCGGCATACCTTTGGACAAAGTTGTCGACGTATCTTCAAAAATGAATACCGGTGCAAAATATGATTCAAAAGCATTCAAGAAGTCGGTAGGACTCAACGGTGTCGGCATAAAAGCCGTCAATGCATTGTCGACATACTTCTACATCAAGAGTGTGCGCGACGGACAATGCCGTATTATAGAGTATACTCGTGGCGAAATGACTTACGACAGCGGTGTGACAGAATGTGACGAAGCCAACGGCACAGCAGTGCGGTTCGTTCCCGACAACTCTATATTCCGCGACTATAGTTACCATGAAGAATATATAGTCCAGCTCGTAAAAAACTACACATTCCTTAATACTGGCCTGTCGATATACTTCAACGGCAAACGCTACTTTTCGCGCAACGGCTTACTTGATCTTCTGAAAGAAAACCTGACCAATGAGCCGTTATACCCCATAATACACCTGAAAGGTGACGATATTGAAGCGGTAATCACCCACACCAAACAGTTTGGCGAGGAATATTACTCTTTTGTCAACGGCCAGCACACCACCCAAGGCGGCACACACCTCACCGCTTTTCGCGAGTCGGTGTCACGCACTATCAAGGAGTACTACGGAAAGAATTTCGAATACTCCGACATACGCGGAGGCATGGTTGCCGCCATATCCATTAAAGTCGAAGAACCGGTATTCGAGTCACAGACCAAGACCAAACTCGGATCACGCGACATGGGCCCTGAAGGGCCAACAGTAGCAAAATTCATCGGCGATTTTATCAAAAAAGAACTTGACAACTACCTGCATATCGACCTCACGACAGCCGACATACTACTGAAGAAAGTTCAGGAAAATGAAAAAGAACGCAAAGCCATGGCCGGCGTTACCAAAGCTGTAAGAGAAAAAGCCAAAAAGGCAGCCATACACAACAAGAAACTACTTGACTGCCGTACCCATCTTAATGATGTCAAAGGCGATGAAGACAAGAAAAACGCCTCGACAATATTCATCACCGAGGGTGACTCCGCGGCAGGTTCCATAACAAAGATACGCAATGTCGACACACAGGCGGTATTCTCACTGCGGGGAAAGCCGCTGAACACATATGGCATGCCGCTCGTAGACGTATATAAAAACGACGAATTCGCACTGTTGCGCGCGGCCCTAAACATCGAGGACAGCATCGACGACTTGCGGTACAACAACGTGGTCATAGCCACCGATGCCGATGTCGACGGCATGCACATACGACTTCTGCTGCTGACTTACTTCCTACAGTTTTTCCCTGATCTTGTGAAAAAAGGACATGTGTATGTACTTCAGACTCCTCTGTTCCGTGTCAGAAACAAAGCCACTACACGTCGCTCAGCCGCGAAGAAAAAGAATACAGGCATAACAACCGATGACGTATATTATTGTTATAATGACGAGGAGCGTATAACTGCAATCAAGAAATTCGGGACAAACGCCGAGATAACCCGTTTCAAAGGTCTTGGCGAAATAGATCCCGAAGAATTCCGCGGTTTTATCGGTCCCGACATGAGGCTTGACCGAGTGTCACTGCGAAAAGAAGATGCCGTGAGTGAATTGCTCGAGTTTTACATGGGCAAAAACACACCCGAGCGTCAAAACTTTATTATTGACAATCTCGTAATTGAAGATGACTCCGAAATATCCTGAACATATAGCCATATATCCGGGCACATTTGACCCGTTCACAATAGGACATAAGTCCATTGTCGAACGTGGTCTGGAATTGTTTGACAAAATCATAATAGCCGTGGGTATAAACGATGCCAAACGCTGCTACAAACCGACTGACGTGCGAGTAAACCACATACGCGCCGTCATGGCCGATGAGCCGCGGGTGGAAGTTACAAGCTACGACGGCCTTACGGTAGACATAGCCAAAGAATACGGTGCGCGGTTCATACTGCGCGGAGTACGCACGGTGGCGGATTATGAATATGAACGTAATCTTGCTTACGCCAACCGCAAGATATCGGGTATAGAAACGGTTCTTCTATACACCCTGCCTGAACTGCAGTACATAAGCTCCACAATGGTGCGCGACCTTGACAGATACGGCTATGACATAAGTCAGTTTGTGCCTAATGCTGAAAATATTTAATTAAACAACTGCTTATGAGAGCTTTAACATTTATCATACTATCCATAATTATCTCGGCATCGGCTGCCGTGTCACAAAATTTCGTGCTCACGCCCGAACGAAAACTTCAATATGCCGAAGGTATAATATCTAAATTTTATGTCGACTCCGTAGACCGCGACACGATAGTGGACGAAGCCATCAGAGCTATGCTCAAAACCCTTGATCCGCATTCGGCCTACTCTACTCCGGAAGAGACACGAGAACTTAACGAGCCGCTTAACGGCAACTTCAGCGGCGTAGGCATACAGTTCAACATGGGCACCGACACTTTATATGTAATACAGACCGTAGCAGGAGGCCCTTCGGAAAAGGTCGGGCTACTTCCCGGCGACCGCATAATAATGGTCAACGACACAGTCATAGCCGGTGTAAAAATGAAAAACACCGATGTCATGAAGCGTCTGCGCGGTCCCAAAGGCTCTGTCGTAAACGTGAAGATAAAACGTCACGGCGTGCCGGAACTTATTGAATTCAACATAACACGCGACGATATACCTATCTACAGTGTCGACGCCGCATACATGGCCGATCCGACTACGGGCTACATACGCATAAGCCGTTTCGCCGAACAGACACCGCAGGAATTTACCGAGGCCATGACCAAATTGCGCAAGCAAGGCATGAAACAGCTTATAATCGACCTTCAGGACAACGGAGGCGGATATCTCAACGCTGCGCAGGAACTTGCCGGACATTTCCTCAAAAAAGGCGACCTCATAGTATACACCGACTCGCCGAGGGCACCGGGCTATACATTTGTCGCCGACAAGGACGGAGACTTCCGCGACGGACGGGTAGTAGTATTGGTCAACCAATTCTCGGCATCGGCCAGCGAGATACTTGCCGGAGCCATTCAGGACCACGACCGCGGAGTCATAGTAGGGCGACGCACATTTGGCAAAGGACTTGTACAACGGCCGTTCCCGTTTCCCGACGGTTCGATGATACGGCTTACAGTATCAAAATATTTCACTCCGTCAGGACGCTGCATACAGAAGCCTTATGTAAAGGGCGACCTCGACGACTACATCGATGACATGAAACACCGCTTCGATGCAGGAGAGTTCATGCACTCAGATTCCATACATTTCCCGGACTCACTTCAGTACAAGACGCTCCATGCAGGGCGCACCGTATATGGCGGCGGAGGTATCATGCCCGACCGTTTCATACCGTTGGATACCGCTTGGTACACAACATACTACCGTGACCTGCTTGCCAAAGGCACTCTTTATCAATATGTATTGGGCTATGTTGACCAACACCGTGAAAGTCTGAAAAAAGCATATCCCGACGAAGATGCTTTTGCCCGTAATTTCGAACCCGGCGACGAGTTTATGCAAGGGCTTATTGAAAAAGCGGAGAAAGACGGCACAAAATATGATGAAAGCCAGTTCCGCCAAAGCGAAAGTTACCTGCGCACAGTACTGAAAGCACTTCTCGCCCGAGATTTGTATGAAGACGGGGCGTACTACAAAATAGCCAACGGCCTCAACCCTACTTATACCGAAGGTCTGAAGCTGATAAATGACATTAAGGAGTACAATAAACTGCTTGACCGATGAAAGAAAATATAATAAGTAAAGAAACTTCGGAAAAGACCGTACTTGTCGGTCTTATAACACCGCAGCAAAACGAGGCCAAAGCCAACGAATATCTTGACGAGCTTGCGTTTCTTGCCGATACTGCGGGAGCCGTAACCGAAAAGAGGTTCTTGCAGCGTGTGGACTATCCCAACCCGCGCACATTCGTAGGTAAAGGCAAACTCGACGAAATAAAAGAATATGTCGAGAACAACGACATAGGTCTGGTAATATTTGACGATGACCTGTCAACAAAACAGGTCGCCAATCTCGAACGTGAGTTACAGGTAAAAATACTTGACCGCACAAGTCTCATTCTTGACATATTTGCAAAAAGGGCGCAGACCGCCAATGCAAAGACTCAAGTCGAGCTGGCCCAATATCAGTATCTGCTCCCGCGGCTGACCCGCATGTGGACCCACCTCGAACGCCAGCGCGGAGGCATCGGCATGCGTGGCCCCGGCGAAACCCAGATAGAGACCGACCGGCGCATAATCCTCGACAAGATATCAAGACTGAAAGCCGAACTCGAAAGTATCGACAAGCAAAAATCAATACAGCGTAAGAATCGAGGCAAACTTACCAGAGTGGCACTTGTAGGCTATACCAATGTCGGAAAGTCAACCCTGATGAACCTGTTAAGCAAAAGCGAGGTATTTGCCGAAAACAAGCTTTTTGCCACGCTCGACACCACCGTACGCAAAGTCATCATCGACAATCTGCCGTTTCTGCTTACCGATACCGTAGGATTCATACGCAAATTACCTACACATCTGGTCAACTCGTTCAAGTCTACACTTGACGAAGTAAGGGATGCCGACATACTTGTGCATGTGGTCGATATAAGCCACCCGCAATTTGAAGAACAAATTGAAATCGTCAACAATACATTGGCCGAAATATGCGGCAAAGACAATGACAAAAAGATGATCATGGTATTCAACAAGATCGACGCGTTCACATACAAGCCCAAGGACGACGACGACCTCACACCGTCGACACGTGAAAATGTATCGCTTGACGAACTGAAAACTACTTGGATGGCCAAAATGCACGACAACTGTGTGTTCATATCAGCCAAAAAGCAGATCAACATCGACGAACTAAAAGAAAAACTTTATGAAAAAGCCAAAGAAGTGCACCTTACACGCTTCCCCTACAATGACTTCCTTTTTCAAAAGTATGATGACGATGACAATCCTGATATAACCGAATAATCCCATAAAAAACAATAACGGCCAATCATTATGACCTACAGAGCACTGACACCAAATGAGATTTCGGTCATGAAACAAAACGGGTGTAACTCGACTGACTGGAATGACATAAAAGTAAAAGACGGCTTTGACTGCTGCAATTACGTGCGGGTTAATTTTTCCGGAGAAATACGTCTCGGCCTGACCGACGAGACCGTGATAGGTACAGCCGGTATAATCGTGCAGTCGGGCATATTTGACGCATCGCTTCACAACTGTACCGTCGGCGACAACGTACACATAGCCAAAGTGTGGGAACGCATTATAAACTATGACATCCTTGACGGAGCCTACATAACCAATATCGGCTCCATTATATGTACAGGCTCACGCGCGTTCGGCAACGGAACAGAGGTCAACGTACTGAACGAACAAGGAGGCCGAAGCGTGCTCATATTTGAGGAACTCACCGCACAGATGGCATATCTCATGACATTTTATCGCCATGACAAGGAGTTCATAACAAGTATGGACAAGATGATACGAGACTATGCCGCGAAGAAAAAATCGGCTGTCGGCAAGATTGGCAAGATGGCCAAAATAACCAATCTCGGCTCAGCTACCGATGTCGTGTTTGATGACGAATCATACACCAACAGCTGCTCGCTCCTTTGGGACGGCACAGTTGGCAAACGCGCATTTGTAGGCCCTAACGTTGTTGCCGAGCATTTTGTATTTGCATCAGAAGCATGTGTCGACAAAGGCGCTATAGTCAAAAACGTATTTGTAGGCCAGAAAGCAGAACTTACCAACGGCTTTTTAGCCAATAATTCGCTCTTCTTTGCCAACTGTATAATGGAAGCCGGAGAAGCAGTATCGGTTTTTGCCGGTCCGCATACGGTATCAATGCATCGCTCCACCCTGCTCATAGGAGGCATGTTCTCATTCTTCAATGCCGGTTCAGGAACGAACCAAAGCAATCATCTCTATCGTATAGGTCCCGTCCATCAAGGCATAATGGAGCGCGGATGCAAGACCGGCAGCGGCTCTTATATAATGTGGCCGGCAAGAATAGGGTCGTTTTCGCTCCTAACCGGAAAGCACTACAAGCATCCCGACACATCGGAGCTGCCTTATTCATATGTTGTCGAAAAAAATGGCAAGACTGTTGTATTACCGGGAGCCAATCTAAAGAAATTCGGTACTATCCGCGATATACTGAAGTGGAAAAAACGCGATCACCGCAGCAATGACCTGCCTCGTCTTGACATAATAAATTATGACCCTCTCACTCCGCTCACCACACGCAAAATGTATCAAGGCATCCACTTCCTTAATCTTTGCGAGACAGATCCTGATTATCCGTCGGCCCACAATTTTGTCATAGAGCATAAGTCGATAAGACACGGACGTGAGCTATACGCTCTCGGAGTAGACTTTTTCATGGGTGAAGAGGTCATGAAAAAGCTGGCACAGATTAATGTCACCGATTGTCCTGACTCCCTTGGCTACCTACTTATACCCGAAAGCAATGAAGGCGTGGGACGGTGGGTAGACGCGGCAGGACTCATAGCCCCGGCCACAGTGATAAACGAATTATGTTCATCCGTAGCTAAAGGCAGCATATCATCACCCGAAGAATTGGCAAAATCCTTACAGGCCATCCACAACAAGTATTCTGATTATAAATGGGAGTATGTCGCCGATAACTTTAAATCGTGCTACGGCATAACGCTGGATTCGCTCACAAAAGGTGCGGCAATATCAATACTGCACCGGTGGACAGAATCGGTAGATTCATTTGACCGCGAACGCAATACCGATGCCCATAAAGACTTCAATGAAAACAGCATGGTCAGTTTTGGCATTGATCTTGATCCCCAGAGCCGACAGGTCGATTTCAACGAAGTGCGCGGCTTGCCGGAGAAAAACGACCAGATGATAGCCGTACACAACCACTACGCCAGTCTTATACAAGAAGCATATGCCGTGATATGCCGTCTGAAAGAGCCACAACACATATAAATGGTATTTTTCAACATGCCTGAGTGTGTGTATCGTTATTTTATTGTAAATTTGTTCCCTCAATTAATCGTTTGAATTGTATATGAAAAATAATATTCTATTTACCGTCTTGGTTGCAGCATGCCTGTTTACAGCATGTAAAAGCAATGATAACTGGAGCGTAAAAGGCTGTGCAGAAAACGCTCCCGAAACGACTTTACTTGTTCAGGCATCAGACAACGGACGCTGGTTTACTCTTGACTCCGTGAAGACGGACTCTGAAGGCAACTTCCAATACAGCCGCGATAAAGCTCTTTACCCCGACATATACCGCATAACAGTTGACGGTAAAAGCGTATACTTCCCTATCGACAGTACCGAAACGGTCACTGTCAACTTTAATGCCGATGATGTTGACGGCACTTATGACATCAGCGGTTCAACAGCAGCCGACATGCTTATGGCCGTTGATCGCCGAATACGACAGATAGCCAACGAAAAAGGAGTAGATGCAGTAGCCGGCGACTCGTTGCTGAAACGCGAACTCGGGGGCATGATTATTGGCGATCCCGCAGGGATTGTTTCATACTACATAATCAACAAACAGGTTAACGGCAACCGCCTTTTCAATCCGGTCAACCGATCCGACAACCGCATCATAGGAGCTGTAGCCAACGCTTATACGCAGTTCAGGCCCAATGACCCGCGCACCAAGTATCTGCGAGCTATATTCCTTGCCAACCGTCCGCTTAGCACAAAAAACACTTCAGGTGATACCATACAAGCCACGGAGATAAAATATTTCGACATTGACCTGATGGACCACAAAGGCATATCCCATAAACTTTCCGAGGCTGTAAATGACAATAAAGTGGTCATACTAAGTTTCACCATATATCAGGCCGACGGTTCTACACCCTATAACGTGGCTTTGGCTGACGCCTACAGCAAATACCGCGACAATGGACTGGAAATATATCAGGTGGCTCTTGACAATGATGAATTTCAATGGAAGCAGTCAGCAAAAAATCTCCCATGGATTACAGTGTACAATCCGCCCACAGCCAACGCCTCCACCCTCCAATGCTACAATGTCAGGACTCTGCCTACCACATACATCATAGCCAACGGCGAGCTTGCGGAACGAGTGACCGATATGTCAAAACTCAATTCTGCCGTAGCATCTTATTTATAAAGATTTTTCCGTCCCGTCGGGATTGAAAAAACGGCGCGCGTACAGTGCGCCGTTTTTCATGTCTTGCAACGCCTGCAGAAATCCTCCGCGGCTTCTGCGTGCTGTACGCCAAGCATTGACTACAATGCGCAACGGCCATGTTCGATTATGATACATATATATCATAACTCCCGGCCCCATCAACACTCCCGGTCGGTCGGCTATACGGAATCCGGTACTTATGCCTTGATGCACGGCTATCACTGTCGGAAAAAAACGGCATCGCAGTCCGCGCTTTAACGCCGTGAACAAAAACATCTCTCCCTCTCCGGTGCATACGACCGGAGAACCGGTGCCAAGAAGTTCGTTAAATCTTACTGTTCCGGCAACCGTTGACCTGCGGAATGCAATCTCCACCTCCGAGACAAAATGGCCTTTCTGCAATCTATTGATATCATACACATATGACGGGTACCACTTGCCACTGCCACCCGAATACCTGAACAAGGCCACATCAAGAGTGTCATCGTCCTCAAATACTGCAATGACGTTCCTTAGCATATCGGGCTCATAGACAAGATCGTCATCAGCTACAAGACACACATCGGCCGTAGACTTCATCATGGCATAATTGCGGTTGCGGCTTACACCTTTGTCATCATGACGGCATACCATGACATCGCTTCGCTTCAATACATCGGGAATCTTTGCGGAAATCCCATCCGGCATCTGCCACGACACGATATAGCGCACCTCTTCCACCTCTGGAAGATTCATTGCCGCGACACGCTTTATGCCGTCAGCACCTATGGTGACTATCATCACATCAAGAGTCATGGGTTTACCGTTGTATAGGACAAATGTACAAATATTCGGCGAAAAGCGAAAACACGTATTTGCATGATATACCTATTATGAGTAACTTTATCACATATATTAATATGCCCGCCATAATGAAAGTATCGGTAATCGTATTGACATACAATCAGGAACAGACTGTAGCACGTGCGCTCGATTCTGTTCTCGGTCAAAAGTGCGACTACACATACGAAATAATTCTGGCCGATGACTGCTCCACCGATTCTACGCCCGACATATGTCGGCACTACGCACGGAAATATCCCGATAAGATAAGGTATATAGCCAATAGTGTCAACAAAGGCGTTGTTGACAACTACTTTGACTGTGTGCTTGATGCACGCGGAGAGTATATAGCGGACTGTGCGGGCGATGACTTCTGGACCGACGAGTATAAACTGCAGAAACAGACAGAACTCCTTGAGAGTAACAGCGACGTTGTACTTGTGCATACCGACTGGATGTACTATGACATAAAATCAGGCGACATGTATCCGCCATCCACAACCCGTAAAGAACGCACTCTTTTCAGGAAGTCTCTGGCACCACCCATGTCACTGTTTATGCCTTTGCTTGCCCAAGAACGTAAACTCGGCATACTGCTAAACACGGCTCTATACCGTAAATCGGCATTTATGAGCTGCTATGACAATGACCCCGATCTCTTCCGTAACAAAGAGTTCACATGTGAGGACTTCCAGATAATTGTAGCTCTCTCACGTATCGGGTCCATTGCCTTTATAAACTGCGTGACATGCTGCTACACCGTAAACGGCAGGTCCGTAACCAATCCCGGCGACTATAAGGCGCTGTACCGGCAATATTACGGCTCAATACAGATGCATCGATATATACAATGTAAGTATAACGTACCGCAAAGTGTGGTTTACAATTACCATTACCGCATACTTAACTATCTTTTTGCACAAGCATTCAGAAGCGGAGACAATGAATTGCGCAAAAACACACTTGACACTTTCAAGCAGATGGATGTCAGACTGTCTTTGAAATCATGGATAAAACGGATTTTGTCATCGCACAATACGTTATGGTGTCTGTCGCTCAAACTTCTTAACCCATGAGCCCACTGCTGTCAGTCATAATACCGGTCCATAACCGGGCCGCCATAGTGACCGCTACGCTTGATTCGGTGTACAGTCAGGACTATCGCCCCATCGAGTTATTGACGGTTGACAACAACTCTACCGATAACTCGCTTGAGGTACTTACCAATTGGGCCAATCGACATAGTTGTGCCGGCTTCAATGTGTCGGTATTGAGCGAACCACAATCAGGGGCCGCTGCCGCACGCAACAAAGGACTTGAGGCGGCCACCGCGCCATATGTCATGTTTTTTGACTCCGACGACATTATGGAACCGGGACATATAATGCGTGCCATGCAGGCATTCATAAACGACACGTCGCTTGACATTGTCGGCTGGGACATATGTAATATCGGTCTTGACGGTCACAGGACAAGACTGCCGTTTGCCGACAACGACATGCGATATCGCCATACCTTCAATTCCGTTCTATCCACTGCACGATATGCCATAAAAACATCACTTATACGAAAAGCCGGAGGTTGGGACAATTCCCTTCCGGTATGGAACGACTACGAACTTGGCATGAGACTGCTTATGCTCGATCCGAAAATAAAACGTCTACACGGAAAATGTACTGTCACTGTCACACAGTCGATACAATCCATAACCGGCTGCGACTACTCATCCCGACACAAGCAGTTGGAAAAATCGCTCGATCGATGCGAGGCCGGTATTGCCGCTACAGACGATATCATATGGCTTAAATACATCAGGCTTAAACGTGTGGTTCTCGCAGGACTATATGCAAGGGAAAAGTCGCCAGAAGCCCACCGGCTTTTAGACATAGCCCTTGACAAAGAACCATCACTGGCAAAAAAGTTACTGCTTATTGCCGCTTTCCGATACACAGCCGCAGGAGGCCGAGGTATACACAGACTGCTGCGGAAAGTGCTTTAAAACATATCACCCCATCTTGACTTATATAAAAATATTGCTTAACTTTGCATTGTAAACATTACACGGAATTTTTTATTTAAGGGTCTCGCCCATCGGTCGAGATTCCTTTAATTTTTTTGTATAACATAAAACTTAAATATCATGGCCATCACTTACATGACTCGTGAAGGGTACAAGAAAAAAATGGATGAAATCGCTTATCTTGAAACAGTTAAGCGTCCAGAGATATCGCGTGCCATAGCCGAGGCGCGTGACAAAGGCGACTTGTCAGAAAACGCCGAATATGACGCAGCCAAAGAGGCTCAAGGCATGCTTGAAATGAAAATTTCGATGCTGAAAGACCTTGTGGCCAATGCCCGCATAATCGACGACAGCAAACTTAACACCGAGGAAGTACAGATACTCAATAAAGTCAAGATTAAAAACGTTGCCAACGGCATGGTAATGGAGTATACAATCGTGGCTGACAGCGAAGCTAATCTGAAAGAAAAGAAACTCGCATCAAGCACGCCGATAGCGCAAGGTCTTCTCGGTCACAAACTCGGTGACGTCGTGGAGATAAAGATTCCCGCCGGCATCGCTAAATTTGAAATAGTTGAAATATCATTTTAATACTTGACACATATGTCCACGATATTTACTAAGATTATCAACGGAGAGATACCCTCGTATAAAATAGCGGAGGATGACAGACATTATGCGTTTCTTGACATAAATCCTGTAGCTCCGGGCCATGTTCTTGTAGTTCCCAAAAAGGAAGTCAGCTATCTGTTCGACCTCTCAGACGAAGACTATCTCTCACTGCAATTGTTTGCCAAGAAGATAGCTCTTGCCATGAAAAAGGCTCTTCCCTGTGAACGCATAGGAGTTACCGTTATTGGGCTTGAAGTACCACATGCCCACATACACCTTGTGCCCATAAGCAAAGAGGGCGACATGAACTTCTGCCGCCCAAAGCTTACGCTTGACCCCAAGGACATGACAGATATAGCCAAAAGCATAGTCAAAGAACTGAACTGATGAAATACTTGGTCATAGGAACCGGAGGTGTAGGCGGCAGCATTGCCGCCTTCCTTCATTTAGCGGGGAAAGACGTAAGTTGCATAGCCCGCGGCAAAGCCCTTGATACAATGCGCCGTGACGGCATGAAATTTCACTCTACACTGAAAGGCGAACATATCATACCGGTTGATGTTCACAGCGCTGAAGACTATAACGGCAAAGCCGACGTAATTTTCGTGACTGTCAAGGGATATTCAATCGATGATATAGGACCTATCATATCAAAATGTTCAGGAAAAGACACTATAGTCATACCCCTACTCAACGTATACGGAACAGGTGCGCGTATAGCCGCCACAGCACCGGACGTCAATGTACTCGACGGGTGCATATACATAGTGGGCTTTAAGTCCGGGACAGGCGAAATAACTCAAATGGGCGAGATATTCCACATAGTTTACGGAGTGCCGCGCGGCCATAATGTGGACCCGGTGTTACTTGACAAAATCAACACGGACCTTACAGAAGCCGGCATAAAAGTAACGTTGAGCGATGACATAGACCGCGATACGTTCATAAAATGGTCTTTCATATCAGCCATGGCTCTTACAGGAGCATATTATGACATACCTATGGGCCCTATACAGCACGATGGTCCCGAACGAAACACATTCATCGGTCTCTCCCGCGAGAGTGAGGCTCTCGGGCATAAATGCGGCATAGACTTCGGATGCGATCTTGTAAAACATCATCTTGATGTCATAGACAGTCTTGACCCGGAAAGCACCGCATCATTGCAGAAAGATCTGAAATCGGGTCACGAAAGCGAGATACAAGGACAGTTATTTGATATAATTGACCGCGCCCGTGCAGCCGGAGTTGCGACACCGGTATATGACCTCATAGCAGAGCATTTCACCAGCAATATCTGACTTACTGATGCAGACGCCGGGGAAATTTGAAAACAATCGACAATACGACCATGCCGGCCAGCATCCATGAATAATACATGTATGTCCATGGAGCTGCCGGCGATATATCGGCCAAGGATGTAGCCAACAATGTCTGCGCACCGTAAGGTATAAGGCTCTGCACTATGCAGGAACACGTGTCAAGTATAGAGGCAGTCTTACGAGGGTCAAGACCGAATCGGGTGGCAATGCTTTTGCACAGCGAGCCTACTGTTATTATAGCCACAGTGTTATTGGCCGTACACATATTCACTATGCTTACAAGAAGCGCTATGCTTGTCATCGCCCCACGGCTTCCGTTTATGCGGCGTGTCATCACCTGAAGTATATAATTAATACCTCCGGCCGCCTTTATCAAGCCGAGCATTCCGGCGGCAAGTAAAGTTATTATCACGAGGTTTCCGACAGAATCAACACCCTCTCCCATATAACCGAACATATCAAGCAGTGTGAATCCTGATCCGAGCGCCAGCAACAATGCGGTCACAATACCTACGGCAAGCACGACAGTGACGTTGATGCCGGCCACAGCCATAATTATAATGACCAGATATGGCAGAACAAGCCACGGATTCTCAACATCAGACACCACACTCTGAGGTACATCTGCTCCGAGCATTATATACAATCCGAGTGCGCACAACGCAGCAGGCAGTACTATATACAGATTGGCCTTGAACTTATCGTTCATCTTGCAGCCCTGAGTTCGTGTCGCCGCAATTGTAGTGTCGGAAATAAATGACAGATTGTCGCCGAAAAATGCGCCACCGAGAACCACGGCTACAAAAAACGGCACAGTACCGTTTTCAGCCTGCGCCAATTCGACGGCAAGCGGGGTAAGAGCGACAACTGTTCCTACCGATGTTCCGATTGAGAGCGATATGAAACATGCCGCAAGAAACAGTCCCGGTATAAGCATCTCGGCAGGAAGCCATCGCAGAGCCAAGTTGACAGTGGTCTCGATAGCCCCGGTCTCCTTTGCAAGAGCGGCAAAGGCTCCGGCAAGTATGAAAATCCATACCATATACATGACATTGGACGAGCCGGCATCATGTGAAAATATCTCGACCCTTCGCGCCAAAGGCTTACCTCGGAGTATAATAACCGCCCAAGCCGACGCTATAAGCAACGCCACCGATATAGGCATCTTGTAAAAATCGCCTATTATAAGCGATACTACAAGATAAAGCAGCAGAAATACGGCAATCGGTGATATCGCAAGCAACCCCTGACGGCGTGATATCGTAAGGTCTGAATTATTTTCTGTTTGATCCATAGTTTTCAAAAGACAAGGACGCAAAGTTAATAAATTCCTCCGGATTGGCGAGGCTGTACCGTTAAAAACACTTGCAAAAGCACTTATTGCCCAAACAATGAATTTATTATAAGGCGGTTGGCTCGGTCTATAGAACTCGACTCAATTGAAGCAAGATAGATCTGTGTAGTAGCCTCGGAGTCATGCCCCATACCCTCGCTGATGACGCTGACCGGCACACCTTTGGAGCGCGCCACCGAAGCTCACGAATGGCGGGCTACATACATTGTCAACGGCACAGATATGCCCACAAGCTCACCTACCTTCTTTAGATTACGGTTTATGTTGTAGCTCGCATTTCGATAAGCAAAGAATTCTTTGGCCGACGGATTCATCAGTATAGGCAACAGATATTGCGTGGGATTTTCAGGATATTTGTCCAGTATCGACTGCATCTCGTATGTCCACGCTATCTTAAGAGCCTGTCCGGTCTTGCGACGACGATATACAAGATAGCCGCCGTTAAGGTCGGTTTTGCGAAGAAATGTCATGTCGATCAGACTCATTCCCCGCGTATAAAAACTCATCAGAAACATGTCGCGGGCATGATCGACCGCCTTTGAAAATGACAGGTCGAGGTCTTTTATCTTTCTTATCACCGACAACGGCAACGCACGTTTTACGGTTTTGTCTATGCCGGTATACACACGGCGGAATGGATTGGTCTGCACAACAATTCCGTCGTCGACCGCCCGATTGTAAACCGCCCTAAGTATACGCATATAAAACGATATGGTATTTGATACTATACCTCTCTTTTTAAGATAGACTTCATATGCCTCGATCAACTCCGATGAAATAGAATCGAGCATCATGTCACGTTCACCGCGAAACTGGCGGAAACTGTTTAGTGCCGACCGGTAAGTCTCGGCTGTCCGCGACCGTCCGTGCTCATTCATACGTGATATCAGCTGCTGCATGTAGCTGAACAACCTGTACTCGTTAATTTGACGGTTATATTCATCCACAATTTCATCAACGGCAAACATATGACATGTCTCCTCATACCGTCGGATAATACCGCCAAGACGCTTAACATCATCGCTGATATTCTTGCGAATGTCAATAATAGCAGGGATTCTGTCGACACAATCGGGTAACCGGATACCCGACTTGTGCTCATCCCACTCATGGGAATAGATCCGATAATCGGTTGTCAATTGACGTACTTTACGTTCGTGAATTACCTGATAATAAATACACCCCATCTTTCCTGCAATGGCAGATGGTCGAAACTTTACTCTGATTGATGCCATAATTTTAAGAAATGTGTAAAATGTCAGAGGGACATAACCCTTTGGCAGGTCATATCCCTCTACGGTAACGTCAGAATAAACAATTACGACATAAAAAAACAGCTTTCTTCGTTTTTTTACAAAGAAAGCTGTTTTGACTGTAATGCGGTGAATATTATCACTCCTAACGGCCGGAGTACATATCGTCGTAGTATTGCTGATAGGCACCCGAGGTAATGTGGTCCATCCAGTCCTGATGGTCAAGATACCAACGGACAGTCTTTTCGATACCTTCCTCAAATTGCAGACTCGGCTCCCATCCGAGTTCACGCTGCAGTTTGCGGGAATCTATAGCATAGCGAAGGTCATGCCCGGCACGGTCTGTCACATATGTTATCAGGTCATCGCTGTATCCGTCAGGATTACCCAAAAGCCGATCGACGGTCTTGATAACAACCCTGATTATGTCAATATTTTTCCACTCGTTGAAACCGCCGATGTTATAGGTTTCAGACACTTTGCCATTGTGGAATATCGTGTCGATGGCACGTGCGTGGTCCTCGACAAAGAGCCAGTCGCGAACATTCTCACCCTTGCCGTAAACAGGCAACGGCTTGCGGTGACGGATGTTGTTGATGAACAACGGTATCAGCTTCTCCGGAAACTGATACGGACCATAATTATTAGAGCAGTTGGTCACAAGCGTGGGCATGCCGTAAGTGTCGTGATAGGCACGAACAAAATGATCGCTTGAGGCCTTGGACGCGCTGTAAGGACTATGGGGATTGTACTTGGTTGTCTCTAAGAAAAATTCCTCGCCATAGGCATGGTGGTGCTCAGAAGAGGCTGCTGTAGTAAAGGGCGATTCTATGCCTTCGGGCCGGGTCAGTTCAAGAGCACCGTACACCTCGTCGGTGGAGATGTGATAAAACAGCTTCCCCTCATAGCCTTCAGGCTTTGACTCCCAATACTCTTTGGCGGCCTGAAGCAGCGACAACGTGCCCATGACATTGGTTCGGGCGAAAGTGAATGGGTCCTTTATTGAGCGGTCGACATGACTTTCAGCCGCAAGGTGTATCACTCCGTCGATATCATGCTCGCTCATCACACGACGCATGGTGTCGATGTCGACTATGTCAGCCTTGACAAATGTATAGTTGGGCTTATTCTCGACATCCTTGAGATTGGCGAGATTGCCGGCGTAAGTCAGTTTATCAAGATTTAATATATTGTATTCCGGATATTTATTGACAAAAAGTCGCACAACATGGCTGCCTATAAAGCCGGCGCCACCTGTAATCAATATATTTCGTTTCATTCTTCTTTCAGATTTTTTATGCATGTTTTTAATGAATCGGTCCAATAAGGTATGCGTATTTTGAACGTATCCTTGATTTTGGTCTTGTCAAGGACTGAGTATGAAGGACGGCGAACTTTCGAAGGAAATTCATCGGAGTGACATGGCTGTATATCGCAGTCGGTGTTGCCGGCTATTTCGGCTATCATCTTCGTGAAGTCATACCACGAGCACACACCCTCGTTAGAGTAATGGTATATGCCTTCGTTACCTTCATATGTGCGGTATTCGACGAGATTGTATATGACATCGGCCAGATCCTGTGCATAAGTAGGCGTTCCTACCTGATCAAACACCACTTTCAGTTCCGGCTTCGACGACGTAAGACCGAGCATGGTCTTGACGAAATTTTTACCATACTCCGAGTAAAGCCATGCGGTACGGAATATCAGAGCTTTGACGCCCGATTGGGCTATCGCCTGCTCACCATGGAGCTTGGTTTCGCCATAAACACCAGTCGGAGTGCCTCTTTGGTCCTCCCTGCAAGGTATGTTATAGGGCTCTTTGCCGAATACATAGTCAGTGGATATGTGAATCAAGGTGCCATCCGCAGCTTTCATGGCCTCGGCAAGATTGCGCACTGCCTTGGCATTGAGAAGCTCGGCAAAATCAGCGTCATCCTCTGCCTTGTCGACATTGGTATAGGCCGCACAATTAACAATAAGATTAATGTCATTATTTTTCACCATTCTGCTTACAGCTTCGGCATCAGTGATGTCGAGCTCTGTTACGTCGGTGAAGATGTAGTTGTCGGCGGAACCTGCTGATGAATTGCGCAGACATGTGCCCAACTGACCGTTGGCCCCTGTTACAAGTATATTCATTTCGCGTATAGGTCAAAGTTAATATCAAAGGGCGAGTCAAAGTCCTTAAGAAGCGGGTGCTTTGTGTCTTTCTCGCTAAGCAAAACCTCAGCTGGGTCAATCTGCCAGTCGATGCCAAGTGAGGTGTCGGCAATAGAGATGCCGCCATCGGCTTGGGGAGCGTAGTAGTTATCGCACTTGTACTGAAACACAGCTACGTCAGAGAGCACGGCAAATCCGTGGGCGAAACCGCGCGGCACAAAAAACTGACGGTGATTCTCTTCCGACAGCTCCACCGCCACATGCTTGCCATAGGTCGGCGAACCTTTGCGTATGTCGACCGCCACATCAAGCACACGCCCCTTGACGCAACGCACAAGCTTGGCCTGCGTGAACGGCGGCCGCTGAAAGTGAAGTCCACGCATGACTCCACGCGTCGAACAGCTCTCATTGTCCTGTACAAAATCGACCGGACATACTTTTTCGTCAAACTCGCGCTTTGAGTAACTTTCAAAAAAATATCCCCGCGCGTCAGTAAATATGCGCGGCTCTATTATCACCACGCCATCTATTGCCGTATTAATTATTTCCATAATTATTCAAATTGACGGAAACTCTGACCGACAGGTCAGCATATTCCTGCCTCAAATTTAATAATAAATCTGTGTTTAAGGAAATTTTCACCATCGTAAGCTCTTGGCATCAGTCAAGATTACAGTTTCCCGTACGCTCCACTTCATCAACTACCTTAAGCAGATACTTCCCGTAGTTATTCTTGAGCATGGGCTGTGCAAGCTGCCGCATCTTGTCGGCCGAAATCCACCCCTGACGATATGCGATGCCCTCCAGACATGCTATCTTAAGCCCCTGACGCTTCTCAAGCACTTCGACATATATCGAGGCCTCGGCAAGAGAGTCGTGGGTGCCTGTGTCAAGCCAAGCGAAGCCCCGCGGCAGAGTCTGCACACGTAGCTCACCGTCTTTAAGAAACTCCTGATTGACTGTAGTTATCTCAAGCTCTCCGCGAGCCGACGGCTTGATATTGGCGGCAACATCAACAACCTTGTTGGGATAAAAATAAAGTCCTACCACGGCATAATTGGACTTCGGACGCTCCGGCTTCTCCTCAATCGACAGGCAGTTGCCATCGCGGTCAAACTCGGCCACGCCGTAACGCTCCGGGTCATCTACCCAATAACCGAACACCGTAGCCTTGCCATCTTCCTCGGCGCTCCTGACTGCCTCCTTCAACACACCCGAAAAGCCCGCGCCGTGAAATATGTTGTCGCCCAGCACAAGACACGCCGAGTCGTCGCCGATAAACTCGCGTCCGATGATAAACGCCTGCGCAAGTCCGTCGGGACTCGGTTGCTCGGCATAAGTAAACCTGACGCCATAGTCACTGCCGTCACCAAGCAGATGCTTGAACATCGGCAGGTCAAACGGGGTCGAAATGATAAGAATATCCCGTATCCCCGCCAGCATCAACGTCGAAATCGGATAATACACCATCGGCTTGTCAAAAATCGGGAGCAACTGCTTGCTCACCCCCTTCGTAATCGGATACAGCCGCGTACCCGACCCGCCGGCCAGCACTATTCCTTTCATAAAAATATATATTTGATTATTATATTCTATTCAAAAATCATTATAGAATACACGTTATCAAATCAACTATATAATAGTTAATACTCAACTTCTGTTTATTGCAAATATAACAAGATCTTTAATCGATATTAAAATTTATACCCTTCAGGTAAAAACAGTCCTATAATACAATTCGGATTGCAAATACAAATCTGAATATGATTCTTATCTAAAAAACCGGCAGTCTGATATATCTCTTCTCCTTCCCAAAATCCGGCTCTTACAGAATCAAATGGCGCAAAACCATTTGCAGCATTGAAATCATGCATTGCATTAATAACCCGACAATCCAAATACCTCAACAACAAATCTCCATTTTCTCCTTTATGCAAAGGAGCCTTATTTAACTTTACCTCTCCCTTTTCCACAGAAGGCTCTACTAAAGAGGTCCATATCCCTTTCAGATATGTTAAATTATCTCGGCAAGTCAAATCTAAACAATAACCAAGATCTAATACAGCGCCTATGACAAATGGCTCTTTGCATTTTTTTACATCACGAGCAAATTCCAATGCCCGTTTAACATCATTTTCCCAAAAATATATACCATGGCCCAACCAATCATACGGATTGGCGCTTTTACCCATCTCAACTTCTCTTAAAATCAATCTACGGGCCAATTCTTTTTCACAGCCATGATAACCGATATAGCTGAAATGCCGCCTATTAGCCATAGTTATTTGATACGACGCGATAATCCCACCCTTTTTGACGCAGTTCCAGACGAAGCTCTAAATGCTTTTGTAGCAAGAATCCGTTTTTTAGATTTAAACGCTTTAGCCAATTTAACAGGACCAATAATTTCTCTTACCGAAGGTACAATATCGCGAACCACCTCAATATCATCAGGGTACAATATTTTCCCAGTACTCGATATATTCATTCCTATGCTGCGCAAATAAGTTCTCGATGTACGAAGCGTTCGAGATTTCGTTTTTCCATAGTCTTTCATTAGTTGCAACACAACTTCTACAGGGAGATCGGATATTTTAATATTAGAAGGTCTACTTGCCATAATCAGATACGTTAATTATTATGTGGACTCCATATAGAACTTGTCATTCAGAAATATAAGTTCATTACATGAATCGTATTATTTTAGTATGCAAATATACAAAATATTTAATATGTATCAGTGCATAAACAATTATTTATGATTAAGCACCATACAAATTTTCATATTGTCTAATGACAGTTTTCCATGTATACCGTCTATTAGCAATTTCAACCATTGCTTTTGCATTTTTATCAAAATCCATAGTATCATTATTGAGTATTTGCAGTAACTCATCTCCTGAACTGAAATATTCTGCTTTATCTTCTGTGGATTCTCGATTATAAATGCAATCAAAAGCTATTATCGGTTTAGCAAAAAACATAGCTTCCACTAAAGAAGGATTCGTACCACCGGCGCTATGTCCATGAACATAGTACTCACAGTTACTTCTAAGTACATGTAACGCTTTCAAATCATAAACTGCCGATTGAATTTTGATATTCGGATACTCAGAGTATTTCTCAACCATATTGCGACCATACACACTTCGATCCCAATTTCCGATAAACATGAGTTTTTTCTCCGGAGTACGGCTAAATGCATCAAGAATTATATGTACGTTATTTTCAGGCTCTATACGACATATAGCAAGCGAATAATAATTAGGCTCAATTCCATATTGTGAAAGTATGTCACAAGCATCGGTTTGAGTTATGTTTTGTAATACATGATCTCCTCCGTATGCTATCAATTGAGAATCCTTTCCATATTCAGCTTTTACATAATCGGTTATTCCTTGATTGTCAGTCACAATAACATCACCATATTTCACAGCCTGCTTCTCCGAAAATTTTAAAAAACGCCGAGTCCACTTACCCCACTTATCACGGCGATGTTCAAGCCCGTCAATATTAATTATAAGACGTCTCTTTGAAAATATGCGGAATATCGGTAAAAATGCACATCCCGACACTCCCAATACCAAAATTACATCACTTTTTCGCGCAGCTCTTATTAATGATATTATATCATACGGAATACTTTGCACTCCATTTGCATTCAGACCTATATATTCTGTTTTAGCGCCATGATATACCCAGCGCTTATCATTATAAGATTTTTTACTACAATAAACTGCATACTGTAACTCATCTGATTTATTATGACGAACAAGCTGCTCAACAAGCGTCTCAAAGCCCCCATAATTAGCAGGGACACCGACAGTCCCTATTATCGCTACTTTCATTGCAATTATAATAATTTTAAAAAGTAAAAATGGCTTCTAACTCTTTTACTAATAACTATTCACTTATTAACTGGAGATATATTTTAGCCATCACTTCAACTTCTGTTTTAACGTCAAACTTTTTCACGTCCAACAGATTATTTTTGGAGATTATTTTGTATAAATTTTCATCATTAGCCAATTTAAATATCAATGTTGATAAATTGTCCTTTTCACTTAAATTGAATAAAAAACCATTTCTTCCATCTACACAAACTTCAATATGTCCACGTATATTCGATAACAATAATGGACATCCACATGCCATTGCCTCAATATCGCCGATTGCAAGTCCTTCCTGTATGCTGGATGAGATATAAATGTCTGAAATTCCACATAATTCATTAATATCACTTCTACCTCCTAAAAAATGGACAATATTGTTTAATCCTAAATTATTTACATAATTTTTACATTCATCTAACGTTTCTCCACTTCCCGCAAATAACATTTTAAAATTAGGTGTCTTTTCAATAATTTGAGGAAGTTGTTCTAAAACAATGATTCGGTAAAAATTACAGAAGTAGTTGAAACTTAAGTTAATATAACGAATTATCAAATACAAATGAATCGCCAAAGCGTTCATTATAAAACTATTATACCATGAACGTATTGGCGATTCTC
>NZ_VSMC01000088.1 GCF_008728965.1 Heminiphilus faecis
TGCTGAGATACGGAGGATCGACAAGGAACACCACATCATCCCGGTCACGATACTTCTCGAACAGTTCGCGGTAATCGCAGCTTTCAACCACAATACCGTCAAGATAACCATTAGCATCATAACCGGATGGAAAAGCCACTCTACTTTGACCCTTTTGGCCAAACAGAATTCACCCCTTTGGCCATAATATGATTGACCCTTTTGGCCCAAATAACATTAACCGCTTAACACAAGAGTTATTAGAGATTTTTTG
>NZ_VSMC01000089.1 GCF_008728965.1 Heminiphilus faecis
TATCATTCCGATGTTGCGCGATTTATATTTCAATAACCGCTTGGAATTGTGATTTTCCCCGATTTTTGCCGGATTTTGAACCTTTCGTTTTGGTTTCGCCGGATTTTTGGATTTGCGGATTATACATTTCCCAGTCCCCGAAGCGTGTGCCGTCAGCCTCGGCCGGACGCTGATGTATGGATACACGGTCGGGAATGATTGTCCGTCCCGACGGTTTGCGTTTACGGCCTTTGTGTCTGCGGTATTTAAGT
>NZ_VSMC01000090.1 GCF_008728965.1 Heminiphilus faecis
ACTTAAATACCGCAGACACAAAGGCCGTAAACGCAAACCGTCGGGACGGACAATCATTCCCGACCGTGTATCCATACATCAGCGTCCGGCCGAGGCTGACGGCACACGCTTCGGGGACTGGGAAATGGATCTTGTAATCGGGAAGGGTCAGAAAAGCGCGGTCCTTACAATGATCGAGCGCAAGACAAACATGTTTCTGCAGTCTAAGCTGACATCGAAAAAGCCGGAGGTCGTCGCTATGGCCGCATG
>NZ_VSMC01000091.1 GCF_008728965.1 Heminiphilus faecis
GAACGGCAGACACGGCATCTGTCGCCACGCCTCTTACCATAGCGGCCAAGGCTCCTTTGCGGCCGTGCGCCGTCTTGTTGGTCAGGATGGTATAGACATCGCCGTTGCTCAGACACGTCTCGTCAAGACTCATGTCCTCACCGAAATTTTCAGGATACAATATGTATTCATCGGCATGTTCAAGCTGATCCCATATCCGGTAATCGCTGATTATTTCCTTGTATTGCCTGCGCAGTGTCTGTC
>NZ_VSMC01000011.1 GCF_008728965.1 Heminiphilus faecis
TTTTCTACCGATTCACTCTTGGGGGCGGACTCGGCCGCCCCCGCCGCTTGGGCATCCCCCTCCGAGAGGAGTGAGGTTGGTCTGCTTATCTAAGCAAAGTTTTTGCACTTCGATTTTGAATCTTCGTACTTATAAAAAACGCGGGTAGCGAGAGTATATTTATTGAAATTTGTTAGGATTATAGGATTTTTAATGTTACTTTTGCAACCAAATACAACAATAGAATGACAATATGATGACATCGCGTCTAAATCAGCATCACCACCATCACTTTCTCCAACACTGAGGAAGCGAAGGCTTGCGGCATTTATACAGCGATGTCTGACCCGATAAGAAGCCGGCTTCCTTGATTGGAAACCGGCTTAATTTATTTTTGCAATCAAAAACAAACAACTACCATATGGAAACAAAACTCAGAATTGCAGTTCAGTCCAAAGGTCGACTTTATGACGAGACGATGGAACTACTTGGAGAATCAGGCATCAGACTCACGGCAGTAAAACGCACGCTTCTTGTGCCGGCACGCAATTTTCCGGTAGAACTTCTGTTTCTCCGCGATGACGACATACCTGAATCCGTAGCCAACGGCACAGCCGACATAGGCATAGTGGGCCTGAATGAAGTACTTGAAAAGGATAAGGAAGTGGAGATTGTAAAACGTCTCGGCTTCAGCCGCTGCCATATATCGCTCGCCATACCCCAGCATATCGAGTACAGCGGACTGTCATGGTTCAACGGACGCAAGATAGCAACCTCCTATCCCGGCATACTCGACAAATTTCTGCGGGACAATAACATAAAGGCCGATATCCATGTCATAACAGGCTCGGTTGAGATAGCTCCGGGCATAGGTCTTGCCGATGCCATATTTGACATTGTATCGTCAGGATCCACACTTGTGAGCAATAATCTTGTCGAAGTTGAGAATGTGCTTGACTCTGAAGCCGTATTGATAAAAGCGGCGGGAAACACGCTTACAGCGACCAAGCAGGACACACTTGACGAGCTTCTATTCCGCTTCAACGCGGTAAAGGCCGCCGACGGAAAAAAATACATACTTATGAATGTGCCCAAAAACAAACTTGACGAAGTACTGTCGATACTGCCCGGCATAAAGAGTCCGACGGTACTGCCCCTCGCCAACGCCGACTGGTGCTCGGTACACTCCGTACTTGAAGAAAAGCGACTTTGGGAGATTGTAGGACGCCTCAAAGCCGCCGGCGCCGAAGGTATACTTGCTCTCGACATAGAAAAGATGATACTGTAGTCATGGAAACTATAAAATATCCCGCAAAAGACTCATGGGACTCTCTGTGCCGGCGTGCTCTCGCCGATAAAGCGGCCGAGGTGACAGCTACGGTAACCGACATAATCGCCGAGGTGGAAAAGCGCGGCGACCAAGCCCTTATCGATTATGAAAAACGATTCACAGGCGCCTCACTTTCTGCACTTGAAGTGACCGCCGAAGAACTTGACCACGCCGAAACCGCCATAAGCGACGAGCTCAAAACCGCCATAAATCAGGCGGCCGAAAACATTGAGGCATTTCACAAAGCCCAGATGATGGCGCCCGTTGAGGTCGAGACATCTCCGGGAGTAAGATGCCTGCAGCGTGCCGTGCCTATAGAACGTGTCGGTCTTTACATACCCGGAGGCAACTCGCCGCTGTTCTCCACAGTGCTCATGCTCGCTATCCCGGCACGTATAGCCGGATGCCGGGAAATAATCCTGTGCACACCTCCCGGCAAAGACGGATCGGTACATCCGGCAATCCTTTATGCCGCCCGACTGGCCGGAGTAAAACATATATTCAAGACAGGCGGCGCCCAAGCCATAGCAGCAATGTCGGTAGGAACCGGAAGTGTGCCGAAAGTCGACAAAATATTCGGCCCCGGCAACCGCTTTGTCATGGAGGCAAAGCAGCAGGTAAGCCGCAGTAATGTAGCCATAGACATGCCCGCCGGCCCTTCGGAAGTGCTCGTTATAGCCGACGACACGGCCGATGCCGAATTTGTGGCGGCCGACTTTCTGTCGCAGGCCGAGCATGGTCCCGACAGCCAGTCGCTACTTCTTACCGACTCCGCCCGACTGGCCGACATACTGCCGGAGGTAATAGACAGGCTCATGTCGACACTGCCGCGTCAGGACATGATGAACCGGTCGCTCACACATAGCCGCGTGATACTGCTCCATGACACTGACGAGATTATGGCGTTCAGCAATATGTACTCGCCCGAACACCTGATCATCAACCACCGACAAGCCGACGCACTGGCTGAAAAAGTCATCAACGCCGGGTCGGTGTTCATAGGTCCATGGTCGCCGGAAAGTGCGGGAGACTATGCCTCGGGCACAAACCACACTCTGCCTACGTCGGGATATGCACGCGCCTACAGCGGTGTGAACATCGACAGTTTCATGAAAAAGATAACATTTCAGCGACTTACACCACAAGGCATAGCCTCTATAGGACGCACAGTGGAGATAATGGCCGAAAACGAAGACCTCATGGCACATAAACTCGCCATGACCCTGCGGTTAAACGCAATTAAAAAATGACACCGATTATGAATCTGCAAGAACTCGTAAGACCCAACATACTTAATCTCGCCCCTTACACCTGTGCACGAAACGAGTACAGCGGCGAGGCCAGAGCATGGCTCGACGCCAACGAAAACAGCCGCATCGAAGGACTGAACCGATATCCCGATCCTCTGCAGCTCGAAGTCAAACGACGCATAGGCACACTGCGCAGAGTAAGTCCCGACAACATTTTTCTCGGCGTAGGCAGTGACGAATGTATCGATATATGCTACAGAGTGTTCTGCCGCCCCGGCACAGACAATGTAGTAGCCATTGACCCCACTTACGGCATGTATAAAGTATGTGCTGACATAAACGACATAGAGTACCGTACCGTACCTCTCAACACCGACTACACCCTCGATGTCGAACGTCTGCTCGCCGCCACCGATGCCAAGACCAAAGTCCTATGGATATGCTCGCCCAACAATCCGACCGGCAACGCCTTTCCACGCGCACAGCTGCATGACATAGCGCACCGCTTCCACGGCATAACCGTCATTGACGAAGCTTATGTGGATTTTTCGCCGGAAGGCTCCATGCTGCCGCTTCTTGACGAGCTGCCGCGCATGATCGTCATGCAGACATTCTCCAAGTCATGGGCTTCGGCCGCCATGCGCCTCGGCATAGCATATGCCTCACCCGAGATAATCAATATATTCAATAAAGTCAAGTATCCCTACAACATAAATATACTGACACAGCACGAGGCTCTTCGTGTACTTGCCGGCATCGACCGGATAAAAGACGTAGTCAACGAACTTATAGCGGCACGCGACATGCTTGCAAACCGACTCGCGTCGCTGGCATGTGTGGTAAAAGTACACCGGTCCGACGCAAACTTCCTGCTCGTCGAGTTTACCGACGCTGATGCCATGTACCGGCGGCTGAAAGATGACGGCGTGATAGTACGAAACCGCTCGCGCGTCAATCTGTGCGGCAACTGTCTGCGCATAACCATAGGATCTGATGACGAAAATGAATTGTTAATAGAAAAAATATCACGGCATGGAGCATAAATCACGAGTATTGTTTATAGACCGCGACGGCACTCTCATATCAGAGCCGCCAATCGACTATCAGGTAGATTCTCTCGAGAAACTCGAACTCATGCCCGGTGCTCTGAGAGCCATGCACTTCATAGCATCACGACTCCCTTATAAACTTGTCATGGTAACGAATCAGGACGGTCTGGGCACCGACAGTTTTCCTGAGCACACCTTTTGGCCCGCACACAACAAGATGCTGAAAACATTTGGCAACGAGGGCGTGAAATGGGATGACATAATCATCGACCGCACATTTCCTGAAGAAAACTCGCCCACACGCAAGCCGGGCACGGCACTTTTAGGAAAATACACGGCGGGTGACCATGACCTTGCAGGCAGTTATGTGATCGGCGACCGTATTACCGACGCCATACTTGCCCGCAACCTTGGCGCAAAAGCCATACTGCTCCGCGAGCCGACCGCCGGACTGCTTGACGAGATAAAAGCCGCCGGACTTGATGATACGGTAGATGCCGTAACCCCGTCATGGGACAAGATTGTAACCATACTTCAGGGATGCACACGCAAAGCCACCGTAAAACGCCACACAGCCGAGACCCGGATAGACATAGCCGTCAATCTCGACGGAAGCGGACAAAGTGACATCAGCACCGGACTCGGATTTTTTGACCACATGCTCGATCAGATAGCACGTCACTCGGGCATAGACCTGTCGATTAAAACCTCGGGGGACCTTAATGTAGACGAGCACCATACAATAGAGGATACCGGCATAGCTTTAGGACAGGCCTTACGCGAAGCTCTCGGCGACAAGCGCGGCATAGAGCGCTACGGCTTCGTGCTGCCGATGGATGACTGTCTGTGTACAGCGGCTCTCGACTTCGGAGGACGTCCGTGGCTCGTATGGGATGCGGAGTTTCACCGCGAACGCATCGGCGACATGCCTACGGAGATGTTTTTACACTTTTTCAAGTCATTGAGCGACAACGCCATGATAAATCTATTCATACGGGCCGAGGGCACAAACGAGCACCACAAGATAGAGGGCATATTCAAGGCTTTCGCACGTGCTCTGCGGCAGGCAGTCAAGCGCGATCCGCTCCACTTCACCCTGCCGAGCACCAAGGGCATGTTATGACCGGAAATAAGCCGACATTTTCCGCCTTATGGCGGCGATATTGATCACAGTCACTACAGACACAGCCGCCACACCCACGATGACCGACACCCACGGCGACACGGGCGCCACTCCGATAGCATCGAGCGGTCCGCGCCACATGGCTCTTACACAGAACATGGTAACCAATGACGCCACAAGCACCACGGCATTTACCGCCATGACTATGACCGAATAATAACGCGACACCATGACGGGAGAGTAACCCAGCTGCATGAGGTCGTGCAGTTTCGCCCTGTTCTTCTGCAACAACAGGTATATGCTCAGCATAAGTATGAAAAAGGCGAGCAGACTTATGACCGCTCCCACACCGATGACCACTGCCGTGACGACGGCGAGAAAATAAGCGGCCTTACCGCGGTCGGCACCATCATCGGCGCTTTCATAACCGTTAGCGTCAAGATACTCCTTTATCGCCGGATCGCCGGGTCTGCTCACCTCGACGATGAGCCTAGACGGAGCAGGCTGCGCTGTATCGCCGTACAATCCGTTGGCCCAGCGCATAAACTCTTCAGGCACCGCAATTGTATTAAGACGCGACGAAAAACCGACAATGCGAGCCGGAAGCCACTGCTGGTGCCCGTTACCGCTTATCGACACCCGAAGCGGCACCAGCCCCATCATGGCCTCGCTAAGGCGCGGAAGTCCGCGTGAGGAAGCAAATCCGAAATTGTAAAGCGACAGATAGTCTTTATTTAATATTATAGGTATCTCCGGATGTTCCGGATCAAATGTCCAGTCCTGCGAAGGCACATCAAGAAACTCGTCGGGTATGGCTTCAAAAAACAGCGCGGTCGACATGCTGCCGGCACCCATATCTATCGCTGCCGATACGTTGAAAGTGGCCGGTGTGAACTCTCCCACCCGACGCACCCACGGCCGGCTCTCCATGTCGGCCACCTCATCGGAAGAAAATCCACGTGACGCACCGCTGCCTACGAGTCCGCCAAGGCCCGTGACCTTATGTGACACCACAAGATAGTCACGCGACATAAAACTGTCGTCGCGCCCCATAACCGTATTAATGTCACGATAAAACTGCAGCGCGGTAATCACTATGGCGAGTCCGGCAAAATTAGCCAGAGCATAGCCGGCAAGCTGCCCTATGCTTATGTTGCGGCGGAGAAGTCTCCATATGACATTTCCCATCATAATCATCAATCAGCGTCTGAATTATGCATTACATACCGACCGCTACAGCCTCAATGTGCGGTCAAAGTCAAGATTTATATTGTATCCTACCGAGGTAGCTATTATGCCGGCGCCCTGCACTGCCGCCTCGCCTGCTATCACGTCAGCCACGATAGAGTTGTTGCGCATGTCGAGATGACTTACCGGCTCGTCAAGGAGCAAAAAGTCAAACGGCTGACACAATGCCCTCACCACGGCCACCCTCTGCTGCTGACCTATGGAAAGCCGACGTACCGGTTCATCGGCTTTGTCAGCAATCTCCATACGCTCAAGCATCGACAAGATGTCCTTGCGTGTCTTCCACGAGGTAAGGCGATTTTTTATATCGATGTTTTCCATCACCGTAAGTTCCGGAAACAGCCGCATCTCCTGCGGCAGAAGCGACACATTGTGCACACGCATGTCACACAACCGCCCGACAGTAAACCGCCGCATGTCCTCGCCGTCGACCGTTATGCTCCCGAGGTAATCATGACGCGAGCCGTAAATAAAGCTGCACAGCGATGATTTGCCGACTCCCGACTCCGCCTCGACAAGGCATGTCTCTCCCCGACGAAACACCACTTCCTTAAGCCACACCTGCGACTCACGGCCTGATATCCCGGCAAAAACCGACGGCAGCACACCGTGTAATACTATATCCCCGATATGCTTCATCTTATGGTATCTACAGGAGTAAAGCCCATATCATCGGACACCGAGGACGGGTCGGGACTATTGTCAGGCGACATAATCAATGCCAACTGCTCCATTATAGGGGCAGCCTGACCGTTAAACATGAACTTGGCTTCAAAGTCTTTATTTAGTTCGGCCGTAAGATTGAATCCGTATCCTCCATACACGGCTTCGCCAAGTGAGTCGGGGATATTGGCCCACAATGCGAATCCGTTGCCTTTCATAGCCTTGCGTGCCGCGTCATTGCCGAGTTGCTGCAACGGACGATTAGTCAGCACGATGCAGTTGCCGTCGACGGTTTTAAGTATGACAGGAGCCATGCCGGGCACCTGTATCACATACTCTTCGCCGCGCTTCACCATAGGAGCACCGAGCATCGACAGCATATCACCGAAGTCGCGCATTGTTTTTGCCACCTCGCTCTTTTTCATCTGCACGGCCACGATAAAATTTATGTCGTTGCTGAAATCGGCTTTTGTCAAACGCTGGTCAAGAGTAGGTCCGGCGGCTATCATCAGCGTGCCGTCGATACGCTTCAGGTAAGGCACGACCATGCCTATCATCGCCCTCTGCCTGTAGTCAAGCGGCTGTACCGCCTGCACATACTGCATAAGTCCGTCCCAGTCGGTGTCGGGGCGCAGGCCCACCGCCATCACAAACACGTCGGAGGGCATCGTATAGTCCATCAGATCAAGGTCGACAGGCTCCAGATACTTGTCCATTGCCGGTTCCTTGCCATTTATATCGATATATTTGCCTTCAATATCAAGCGCACGTCCGTTATCGTCGACTTCAACCGACGCACATGTCCATCCTTTGTCACCGGCCAGATCAGTTGCTACCGCCACCCGTATTATATCGTCATTCTCATCAAGATAACGCCCTACACCTTTAAGCGACAAAACCGATGTGTTGGCGGCCCGCTGCAACTGCTCGTCAAGAAGCCCTGCATTGTCTTGCGGATTTCCGGCCATAATCCAGCCCTGACGGTTTCTGATGAAAAGAGTAGCGCCGTCAAGAGCGTAAGTATCGTAACCCTTCACTGCGTCTGCCGACGAGCACCCGAGCTGATCCAAAAGCTTCTTCTCGTCGGCTATCGTGAAGGTATACACATAATTGCCGCGCTTCATCATATCGACGACAGAAGTCCCGGATACTCCGACAGCGTATCCGGCAATGAAGCCGCGGTCCACGGCATCGGACGTAACAAGAGTTTTCAACTGCACCTTCGTCGTCTCCGAAGCATGCGACAGAAACATATCAAGAGTTTCGTCGGCAGTGAGCCGGCCGCCGTAACCGAGGCCGTTCAACGACTTCATAAGCTCACGGGTGTTGATTGTCACCACACCCGAAGCATCGGCAGGCACCGTATCGAGCAAATTGTCGTTTCCGCCACACGACGACACAATCCCCATCGTCAGGCCGCATACCATTACGGCAACCAAATTCCTTATACTCATATCTTAATCGATTAATTATTATCTAATATATAACAATTTCATTGACGCAAAGATAAAAATTTTCCCGTAAATTAATCAGTCATACGGTCACAATCAGGTCGGCGGAATAAATTTCATATACAATAAAGATGAAAACAGCAAAAATACCGGCAAGCCATGACCATGCCGGCAATGGCATCGGTATTTACGGCAAGTCTAAAAACATGTCTGCTTTATGACAACAGATTTTTCCGTTACGCGGAAAAAAACTGCACAAAACAAGAATTATTGCCATTTACACATATTAACTGTTTTAACATTTGAAATGTTAAAAACAAAGTGTTCATCAAACACTAAACTCCGTAAAATTCTGACATATAAGAAATTGCCCCCCCCTCCATTAACACTTGTTAATTAACATATTATTTGCTAATTTTTGTTGATTCTGTCAAATAATATTTATAATTTCGCAACGAATAATCATCGCAAAACGCTTGTGGTATTTACCGTTAGACTTTGAGACTCCGCATTTTTTGTACAGAGATTCAAAAGGGAGAATATACTAAATGAGGTGTGCCGAGGAATAACGGTATTCCCACAAGCCCTAATCCATCCGTAAAACATCAGGTTGCGCGCAATACCCGCCAACCCGTATGAACATATATGAACATAAGTAATTATAGTATTATAACGTAGTATTCTACTAATAACGATGAAAACAAAATTTACTATTGCCGTGATACTTCTGATACTGTTAATGCCGTTCAGAAGCGACGCGCAAGATGTGGCCCTGAAGACCAATCTTCTTTATGACGCCACACTCACCGTCAACATAGGCGGAGAGATTGCCGTAGCACCACGATGGTCAATCGACCTGTCGGGCAACTTCAACGGATGGACATTAGACGATGCGCGCCGCTGGAAGCACTGGCTTGTGCAGCCCGAATTGCGTTATTGGCTATGTTCTGCAATGGGAGGCCACTTTTTCGGAATACATGCTCTCGGCGGGCAATACAATGTAGGCCACATCCACAACTCCGTAAAGTTTCTCGGCACCGACTTCTCGGGCCTTACCGACCAAAGGTACCAAGGTTGGGCTGTAGGCGCGGGCATAGCTTACGGTTACTCATGGATGCTGGGCAAGCACTGGAATGTCGAAGCCGAAATAGGCATAGGCTATGCTTATACGAAGTTTGACGTATATGAATGTGCAGGATGCGGCAAAAAGACACAGACCGACCGTCATCACAACTACTTCGGCCCCACCAAAGCCGCGGTCAACATCATTTATGTGTTTTAACCACTACAATCACTACCGACGATGAAAAAGTTACTTTTACTCGGAACAGCCGCTTTAGCCGCTTTAGTCTGCCAAGCCGCCGACATCGACATACTTGACGGCAGCGCCAATGTCAGCAATCTCAACATAGAGCGCTCCGAAAGCTCATTGATAATAGATATGGCGATTGACGTCACCGACCTCCGTCTAAAAAGCGAACGTGAGGTGACACTCACCCCCGTACTGAAGCACAACGACATGTCGCAAGCGCTGCCCTCCGTCATAATAGCCGGACGCAACCGCTACATACGCAACCGCCGACACGACGTAGACAAGACCGCCGCTCTTTACCGCAGCGGCAAGACTTCGGTAATACCCTACCACGCCATAATACCGTATGAAGACTGGATGATGACAGCCGAGCTGTCGATAGGCGAGGACCTTTGCGGTTGTGCAGGTACAAAACTCATGACAAGCGCCGACATGCTCACCACTCTCGACTACACTCCCAAAGTGTTTGAGCCCGAATATGTCTACATCACTCCCGTGGCCGAGGCAGTCAAGATACGTGAAATACACGGCTCGGCCTATATAGACTTCCCTGTCAGCAAAACACAGATATTTCCCGACTATCGACGCAATCCTGAAGAATTAGCCAAAATACGCGCCACTATCGACGTAGTCAAAAATGACCCCGACACCCGTATCGTCGAACTGAACATAAAGGGATACGCCTCGCCGGAGGGACCATACGAGCTAAACGAGCAACTCGCCAAAGGCCGTACGGAGACACTTGCCCGCTACGTACAAAATCTGTATACACTGCCCTCCGACCTCATGAAGACGTCATGGGATGCCGAGGACTGGGCCGGGCTTATAAAATATGTACGCGGCAGTTCTATCGAAAATAAAGATGCCATACTCGCTGTGATCACAAACGAAACTCTCGCTCCCGACGCACGCGAGTGGAAACTAAAATCGACATATCCCGACCAATACCGCTTCCTGCTCTCGCAGGTGTACCCGTCACTGCGCCACTCCGACTACTCGGTGCGATACACGGTGCGAACCTATACAGAAGTATCGGAAATAATAGAGGTAATGCACACCGCACCGCAGAAACTCAGCCTGAGCGAACTCTTCCTCGTGGCACAGTCACTCCAACCGGGCACCCCCGAGTACAACGAAGTCTTCGACATAGCCGTGCTGATGTTTCCGACCGACGAAACAGCCAACCTCAATGCAGCCGTCAACGCCCTTAGACATGGCGACCTCGACAAAGCCGAGGCATATCTGCTTAAAGCCGGCAAGTCGCCCCAAGCCGACTATATACGGGGCATCATAGCCGCCAAGCGCGATGACTACCGTACGGCGTCCACACTGCTGGATGCTGCAGCCGGCTCAGGACTGCCACAGGCCGCCAAAGCCCTTGAAAGTCTGCGCGACATGAAACTCATACCATAAACCATATTGCACTACAGAGCATCAAAGAACATAAGTATTTTCAAAACACAATCTCAAAATTGCATTTCACAATGAAAAAGACTAAGTATTTCTTCGGAGCCATTGCCGTCCTCATGATGGCAAGCTGCTCATCAAACGACGAGCCTAAGCCGGAGACGCCCGACGTCAACGGCACAGACAACTACGTGACGGTCAACATACTCGCATCAGGAGCAGAAAACGGACGTGCGGCCTCGGACTTCACCGACGGCGACGATGCCGAGAGCAAAGTCATCAACGCACTGTTCATGTTTTTCGATGATACCGACCAACTGGTCGACTACTCGACCCCGGCCATAGAGTGGAAAGAAAACAGCTCGAATCCTGAAAACCCGGCCGTGACCAAAGTAGGCTCGGTTGAAATCAATCTCAAAGAAGGACTCATTTATAAGAAAGTGGTAGTGGCGCTCAATCCGTCGGCCGAAGGCATAGCCCAGCTCTACGGCGACGTGAGGACAATGGCTGACCTAAATAAATTCTACAAAGACTACGCCTCTCTTGCAAATGCCAAAAACAACGCGCAGCGCTTCGTTATGTCGACCTCGTCATACTACGCCGACGCTGCACGCAATCAACTCGTCAACGCTACTCCCATCACAAACGAAAACATCTACAAGGCCTCTGAAAAGGTTGACGGCAACCCGCCCGCCACAGCAAAAACGGTAGACATGTACGTAGAACGCACTGTAGCCAAAATCGAACTTACAAACTCTGTAAACACAGACAACTTCGAACTTAACGCCAATGACGAGACCGACAAGACAAAACTCATACTCACCGGCACCGACGGCCAGCCCAAGACCCCGATCGTAATCAAGCCCGTACTGCTCGCAATGGCTGTAAACGTAGACTGTAAAAACGCGTATCTCGTTAAAAAGATAGACAATCTCGACAACTTCGGTTACGGCAACGGCGAAGGAGGATGGAAAAACTTTGAATGGAACGACCCCGAAAACCACCGCTCATATTGGGCCAACACCATCATAGAAGGCGCTACCAAAAAGCAGCAGAATTATCTAACGTGGGCCCAATTGACAGCCGATAAGTACAAGATACATGACAATCGCCCCGTGGTGCAGTACATCAATCCCAACACCTACGACTATGCCATACGTGATGATGCAGGCACACAAAGCACCAAGGTCATGATTATGGCCCGTCTTTGCGAAGACGGAGATCCCGACAAGCCTCTCGACCTGATAAAATGCGGCGATGTCTATTATACCAAGGATGACTTCCTCACACTTGCTGCTGACAAAGTGAATGCCGCAATCAAAAATATAGAAGGCAGCCCCCGATTCACGGCCGCCGACATGAAGCTGAAACAATCGGGAGACGTCAATCCACAGACCGGCGCACACGACATGGCTTACGCGGTGAAGGTGATGCTAAAGCAGGATGTGCCTGACAAGACCGTGGCATCGGCGATAGAATCGTGTCTCAAGAGTAACTTCAACGACTTTGCTCCACGTTTCTGGAACAAAGGCAAGACATATTACTTCACAAGCATACGCCATCAGGGCTTCACAGGCTTGTCAGGCACAGGCGAAGAGTATCTGTACGGAGTAGTGCGCAACCACCACTACAAAATCAACATCAGCTCCATATCCGGACTCGGCACACCGGTATCGACCGACCCGGACGATCCCGACAACCCCGATGAACCGATCGACCCCGACCGTCCGAAAGGCGACCCGACTTACATGAAAGCCAACATAAAGATACTCAAATGGCGCATAGTCAGTCAATCGCTTAAACTCGAATAACGCACATCATACCGCCTTATGCGAGGCGAAAAGTCCGGGGATTCAGTTCTTCCATTCTTGAGTCTCCGGATTTTCACCCGCAAATAAAATATCGTGAGCCTCACTCCGTCAAGGACACATAGAGGCCTCACTCATCATCATCATTTTGCTATGAGAATTTCTTGCATAACCCGCCGGCTGCTCGCAGCAGGAGCATTATTACTTGCATTCGCATCACTTACGTCGTGCGACAACGCCATATATGACGACGAGGGCGACTGTTCAGTCACTTACCGGGTCAGGTTTCGTTACGACCGCAACATGAAATATGCCGATGCCTTCAAAGCCGAAGTCAATGCCGTATCGCTATATATCTTTGACAAGCAGGGCAGTCTCGTCTGGTCAGGCACCGAGAGCGGACCGGCCATAGGCGCCGAAGACTATGCCATGACAGTCGACGTGGCTCCGGGCACCTACGACATGGTGGCTTGGTGCCACGGCATAAAAGAACGCGCATCGGGTTTCACCCTGCGCGGCGGCGACACTCCCGCAAGCAAGAGCGACCTCGAGTGCAGCCTTGTGCGCAAGACCGACTCGGGCAACGCCTACACCGACACCGACCTCCACGGTCTTTACCACGGCGCGAAGCAGGGAGTGGTTCTCGCCGACTCCTACGGCACCCATGAAGTAACCGTCGACCTCACCAAGAACACCAATGTGGTGCGCGTTGTGCTCCAGCACATCGACGGCTCGCCGCTCGACAAAGACCTCTTTGACTTCAGCATCACCTCGGCCAACGGACTCATGGACCATAACAACAGACTTATGGCCGACGAGACTGTCACTTACAAGGCATGGGCCAAGACCTCTGGCACGGCACAGATGCCCGATAGCGAAGGCAGGGCCATAACTTCGGTGAGCGCACTGCTCGCCGAGATGACCACGGCGCGGCTGACGACCGGCACCCCGGCCACACTCACCGTGACCCGCCGCGGCGCAGGACGCCCCATAATACAGATACCGCTGACCGACTTCGTGCTCATGATCAAGGGTGAGTACAACCGCATCATGGACGATCAGGAATACCTTGACCGTCAGGACGAGTACAACTTGACTTTCTTCCTTGACGAAAACAACGACTGGCACATGACTTCAGGCATAATAATAAACTCATGGCGCATAGTACTTCAGGACACCGGCATGTGACACAGTCCATCATATCCGGGACATAAATCAACGGTAAAGCAATGACACGGTTTGCAAAATACATATACATACTGACTGCACCGATAGCCGCGGCGGCAATACTGACGGCATGCTCATCGTCAGACGACGCACCCGACAAGGGCGGCTCATCGCTGTCGGAGATATCGCTGTCGGTAGTCTTTTCGGGCAGCGAAGGCTCACGCGCCGGTGAAAACAAGTGGGAAGTCATAGACAGGCCTCACGACGCTGACGCATTCGAGACACGCATAGCTCCGGCCACAATTAAGGTAGTCGTCTACGAGAGCGACGGCCACGGCGGCTACACCCACTTCGAGACCCTCTCGGGGCCGAGAATACGCGCCCTCACTTACATAGACAGCGATACATACCGCCTCGTGGCGGCGTTTAACAAAAATATCGCCCTTCCGAGCGAAGGCACCGAAATAAAAGTCATGGTCTATGCCAACGACGACGTAGAGCCCGACGACCCAATGGCCCTGCCGGCCGAGCTGAAGGCGATACCGATGTGGGGAGTGACCACAGCACGGCTCATGCCCGGAATGACATATCAGAACATAGGCGACATAAACATGCTGCGTGCATATGCCAAAATAACCCTTGACCTCGATCCGGCTCTTCAGGACAGTTACACCATAACAGCAGCCACAGTCGAGGGAGTGAACTACGCCGGCCATACTCGCCCCAAGCATTACGAAGAGGTGGAACATACGACCGACCTTATCTATGCCCCGGCGACTTCGCCGCTATACTGCTTCAATCCGGTGAGCCCGGCGGTAAGCGGTTCGGGAGTCAATTTTAAAAAGTCGCAAGGCAAGGCGCCGCACTACTACGCCTACGCCCCCGAGACAGCCAACAGCGTCACGGAACCGATAACCCTGACCATCGACATAACGGAAACCGGCAGCGGCACATCGCACACGTTTACAGCGACCGCCGACAATGACGGCTCACCGCTTGCCGACCTCGTGCGCAACCACATCTACGACTACACCATAACATCCATCAACATCAACGCCGACGACGGCCTGCGCTTCAAGGCCACCATCCGCGACATGGAGAAAGGAGGAGAATATAACTATGAATATTAAAAACATGAACCATATAGCCGTCAGCATTGCACTTGCCATAGCGCTTATAGCTCCGTGGCTCGTGTCATGCTCCGACCAGTCGGCCGACACCCCCGACCCCGCCGCCGGCTCACTCTCGCTGCGCTTCGCTGTCGACCCCATCTCCACAGGCTCACGCGTAAGTCACGACGGTTACAAATCCTCATTTGAACCCGGCGATAAAATCGGCTGCATAATCATCGACACAAAAAAGGCAGGCGATGACCAATACATGGCAAACACCTGCTGGAGCTACAACAATGACGGCTTCCTTATACTTGAAAAAGTATTTGACAGCAGCAACGTACAACAAGATGCGGGCAGCAACACCATAATAACACCCGATGCCGACAAAGTCGACGAAGGCAATGAATGGGTTAAACTCATAGATGGAAATGCAGACTACAAATTGCTGTTTTATTATCCATATACAGGGATTGCAGAAATTAAAGAAGAATTACAAACGGCAACAGATCCATCAGACATAAGTTATCCCAACGTCATCAAGGGAGATCTAAATACAGATAACAATTTTGTTTCGCAAAATTATATCATCTTTCCGGTGGGCAAAACTGATGTTTTATGGGGTTCCGGCTTATCGCTGAGATGGAGTTGCTACCCCGCTTTTGTCAATATCGACCAATCCGACAAAGCCAAATTCAATAGAAGCGAGTTCATGTACGAGACATCAACTCCGTCGAACTCGTCAGGAACAGTCAGCCTTAAATTCAAAAAGAAAACAGCAGACATTGAAGTCGACTCCGATATTGAGCTTAGTGACGTATACTTCCAAAACGCCGCCAACGGCCTGATACGAGGACGCGCATTTGACTTCTCGTCCGACACTTTCATCCCGATTGAATATGTCCAACAATGGGAAACCCCAATATTCCGCAGGGAAATCGTTGTCATGATAAAAGACAAATTCATGCCTTATCACGACAACGGTAAATACCGTATAATACTGCCGGCTCAGGACAATTTTGATTGCGACCTCTGCTTCAACATCGGAGAAAACGCATATACCATAGCTCTTGAGCAAAACATAACCGAACTGAAAGAAAATCATCTATACATCATACACATCAATAAAGCCGGAGAGTGCACAATCAAGATCAACGACTGGCAGGATGACGGCAGCGGAGTTATCGTGGATAAGGATGAAACAAATTAAAGTCACCGCACTATGAAGCCAATTAAATTCATTATTATATTGTCAGCCCTGATTATAGCGGGCTGCAAGGATGACATCGATGTCAGTTACGGATATGACTATGACGTGGTTGACGGGGAGTATTTCGTAATTGCAGGCGAGCCCCGGCTACAGTCGCGAGTAGTTTATGACGACAACAAATCCGTGTTTGAGGACGGCGACCGCGTAGGCATGTTTGCGCTCACGGCAGAGAACACACTTATGCCCGCAACGGTAGAAAACGCATGCTATTACGTAGCATCAATAGCAAATGTAAACACAGAAAAACCCAATCGTCAGGTGCTTAAGCCTGTGGACCAAGAGAAAGCCGTGCCTAAAAATGCGGCCAAATATCTTGTATATTATCCCTATATAGACGGATTGACATTAGAACAAGCCAAAAACCTAAGCCACATCGTAAAATCAGATCAATCTTATATCGCAGACTATGAAGAGTCGGATCTGATTTGGGATGTTGCAATACCGGATCAGTCCAAGAACTGTGTCAATATAGCTTTTGACCACGCCATGGCCAATTTTATCGTTAAAATTGAGCGCGAACTGCTCGACCCGGACAAAGGCGTATACCTGTTGAGCTCGGCAACCTCTGCGAAAAGCATCGACCTCACATCATCCGATATCGGGAGCATGCTTTATACACCGGGAAATAAAACCCTCGCCGACGGCATAGCCATGTGTCCGTTCGGCTTTGCCAATAACGGCGAGCTAATATTTCGCGCTGCAGTCCCCGCGTACCAGACCCGGTTCACAAAGGACAATAACATAATAAAGATATATCGAACCGACGGTTCGGAAAAAATCTATAAACTCGCTACCGATATAGAACTGAAACCGGGTTATAATTATACACTTACAATCAGAAAAGGGTCGAATATACTGATCATACCGGAAGCCGGCGATGAAGACTCATGGGTACTCGAAGTGACCGATCCTAACGACGGCGAACTCGTAGGCTACCTATGCCGCGAATATATCTACTGGGCTCCGGCCGAATACGCGACCAACTACCGCAGCGCACCTATAGATGATCCTGATTACGTATTTACAATGTCGGAAGGAAATCTCGGAAACACAGGTCACAGTACCTATATGATTTCCACCAATCCCGCTACAGAAGATCTAATAAAACAGTTGAATGTAGACGGAGCTCCTGAAGTCACAGCCGAAGGAATGACGCAGGCTATAAATTCACAAGCATGGATATTCTATAATCTTAAACCCGGCACAAAAATTCCGGATTTAACAAAAGGGTCTATCCTACGGTTTGTATACGACATAAAAGGCGGTGGTGGCCTTCCCGGATATACTCCTTTTATCCATCCCAAATATGCAAATTTGCCGGAAGCTCGAGACATTGTTATGGCTGTATGGCCGAAACCGCATACATCCGCTTTACAGTCGGCTAATTTCCAAGGTATTTTTAAAGTAAAACACGGACACGAAAGAGTCAATACGATTGCATTAGAAGGCGGTACTACCGGATATGCTTACGACTCACCTGAATGGCTGGAGTTTTATATGCACGGAGGCACAATAACATGGAATCCACATAACAATATTGTCGATCATTTTTTCATGCCGAAAGAAAAAATCACCAACCAGATTGCGCATGATAACGGACACATTGCCATTAAAACAGAAAATGGCGTCAAAACAGCATCCATTTCATATTCAGCCATGACTTCACTGACTGAAGATGAAGACGGGAATAACGTAGGTCAACTTATTGTAAAAAATCTGTATGTAAACGGAGTTGCGTACCCGTTACGAAAAGTTGGCTTCAATCAATTCTGGTCGGCAAAATCGCTACATAATACCGCAGACAACAATGGCCATCAATTGCAGTGCTTCAACACCGATGGTGAAGTAGGCGACGTAAACTATGATCCTTGGAGCGGAGAAGCCAAACCCGCATCAAGTGACAAAATTAAGTTCAGAGCCAACCAAAAATTACCGGCGGGATATATATATCCTACCGCTAAGGGAGGAGATACATTTGAAGGTTATACTTACGATGAGGATTTTAATCCATATGCAAATGAGGCAGATAGAGCAGAAATCGCAGTACTCTATAACCTGACAGCATTTACCGAAGGAAAACTTAAGCCCAAAAATACGATTGAAGAATCATTTAGATTTCCGACATGGAAAGACATGATTCACCTAAGAAGATATGGAGGAGTATTATTTGCAGCAAAATGGATAACTGACCATATACGGACCAAAAACGCAGATGAAAGCTACCTTGAAAGTACGACAGAAGCACTTAGAGAAGGTATGCTGTTAGGCAACAGTGCTTTCTGCGCCAACATATCGGGTCTTGACTTCAGAGCTTTTGGAATGAAATGGCCGGAATACAATAATAACGGAAAAGTATCGGACTTTGGCGTCAGAAATTACTTTTTTATAGACGCAGTAAACGATAATCCATTTTATACAGGCACAGGAGACCAATGGGACTTAGAGGCTGATGTAATGAACTGGGTGGAAATATTTCGATTCAGTCCGTGGGACTGCTGGGGCTCCAATCGAATCTCAAACTACAGGCACTTCGGACATTCAATAAATGAGGCACAAAAAAATCGGCCCATAGCCCATAGCCGTATATTCGCACCTGTACGCGTAATCATGAGCTTCAATGACCCAATAGGCAACGGAGCAAGGGAAGCCGTAGCCGCACACTCACGTGCATCGTTTATGCAAACGCAGCCTACACACGGCGAGTCGCGCAACGTCTATGTACCCTTGGCCGAATGACATCCAGAACCAGACACATCTATCTGACATAAACACGCTGCCGGGAGCGGTACACTTACGGGTGGCCGCTCCCCGTATTTTTTACAAAGTTGAATTATACGAATCCCTTTTTTGAAAAGCTGCAAACCCGGTTTAGGTATAAAATGCAGCAGATTGGTAGGGCGCCAGTAGTACGGCGCCCGCGAATCCGGATGGACATAAGGAATATGGTCGGTTAGCAATGCTCGTTCAACCTGCGAGCCTGTAAAAGGCTCACGCCAAATGGTAGCCGGGCACGAAGTGTCCGGAACGGGAGGTTGTCACCAAACATATCGAGTCTGACAAGACTCGTGCTTATTGCGATTAGGCATGAGTCTTTGCAGACTCATCAATGATGGTACCGCATACCGGAGACTGCGCCGTCCGAAGGCCGGCTTGTCCCCGGCTACCGTCGGGCATGAGCCTTTGCAGTCTCTCGCAGTACCGGCACTTTTAGTTCGTTCGGTAAAAGGATAGGATACAGACCGGTAGGGGCGCCGGTAGTACGGCGCCCGCGAATCGGGATGGCCATACAGGTCGTGTGGTTGTGGATGGCCGTGCGGCATGGCGGTTGTAGAAGGCCATGCGGGGCGCAGCCAGACGCCGTGGTACCGGCGTCCCTACCGACATTGGCAGTTTAACAACCGGTTTTTTCATTGAACACTTATACGGATAGCCGTGCGGCATGGTGGTTGTAGAAGGCCGTGCGGGGCGCAGCCGGACGCCGTAGTACCGGCATCCCTACCGACATTGGCGGTTTAACAACCAGTTTTTTACATTGACCGACAAAAATCTCGCGATTTTTCGCTAATTTTGTGCATAATAATATGCTTAAAATGAAGAGACTTTTCATAGTGCCGGTAGCAGTGGCCGCCACTCTCGCCGGAAATGCTCAGGTCAATGCTCCGTCGCCGCAAGGCTATATCGAACGGGGTACATTGATGTACAGTGACCAAAATTACCAAGGTGCTATTGACCAACTTACTAAAGCACAGAGTTCTACACTTACACCTTCGCAGCGCGAAGAAGCCCGGTGGTTCACCGCCATGAGCCTTCTGCACTCGGGCGACATAACCGAGGCACGACGCATGCTCGAGGACTTCGCGGCCGACTATCCGACGTCGGCACACCGTATCGACGCTGCCATGGCTATCGCAGACTGTGATTTCTATCAGGGCCACTACCTTGAGGCGCTTGACCGCTACGAGTCAGTCGACCCGTCGGCTCTCGACCTTTATGCCGCTGAGGATTACAGCTACCGCACGGCCTACTGCATGATGATGCTTCATGACTATGACAAAGCCATGACGGGTTTCCGCTCGCTTGAAGGTGTAAAACGCTACGCCGATGCTTCAAAATTCTATCAAGGCTATATATATTACGCATCGGGCGACTATGCCGAAGCCAAACGCATGCTCACATCGGTAGACATATCGGCCGCTCCGGGCAACCGCGCCTCCTACTATCTGGCGCAAATAGCCTATATAGAGCGTGACTACAGCCGCGCCCTGTCGCTTGCCCGCACCCACATGGATGACATTGCCGAATACAGACCGGAACTGCAGCGCATAGCCGGAGAGTCGCTCTACAACCTCGGTGAAGAGAGTCAGGCCATCCCCTACCTTCAGCGCTATGTAAGTGAAGTTGCCGACCCGCAGCTGTCTACGCTCTACATACTCGGAGTGAGCCGATACAAAGAGGGCGACACCGAAGGAGCCATCAAAGACCTCACACCCGTGACGGCATGCAACGACGCCATGGGACAGTCGGCTTATCTTTATATAGGCCAGTGCTATCTTCGTCAGGGCAATGTCAACAGCGCTCTTCTCGCTCTTGAGAAGGCTTACCGCATGGACTATGACCGCAACGTACAGGAGACGGCCTTTTATAACTATGCAGTGGCCCGTATGGAGGGCGGTCGCACACCGTTTGGAAGTTCGGTCACCATGTTTGAGGACTTCCTGCGACGCTACCCCGACTCCCGCTATGCCCCCGAGGTACAGGAATATCTCGTCACCGGCTACATGACCGACAACAATTTCGAGAAGGCTCTCGCGTCGATCAACAAGATAAAACGCCCGTCAAAGGCTATACAGGCCGCCAAGCAACGCGTGCTCTACATACTCGGATCGCGCGACCTTGCCGCCGGACGTGTCAATCAGGCCCTCGACCGCTTCAAGGCATCCAAGACCCTTGCCGACAACAACCGCGCTATAGCCAACGAGTGCGACCTCTGGATAGGCGACTGCTACTACCGTCTCGGCGACTATGCACGCGCCTCGTCATCGCTCAACTCATATCTTAAGAATTGCGGCGCCACAGCCGCCAACCGCCCGTTGGCCTACTATGACCTCGGCTACTCACGGTTTGCCGAAAAGCGCTATGCCGATGCCCGCACCGATTTTGAGCGCGTGGTCAAGACTCCCGGCGACCTCGGCGACCAGCTCGTGGCCGACGCCTACAACCGCATCGGCGACTGCTACTATTACTCATCTGACTTCGGCAAGGCGGCTGCAAACTACGACCGGGCCTACGACCTGAATCCATCGGCCGGCGACTATGCACTGTTCCAAAAGGCCATGATGCGCGGACTTACCCGCGACCATAAAGCCAAGCTCCAGCTCATCGACGACATGATGGCCCGCTACCCCGGCTCAGGATTGCTACCCGCCGCGCTTCTCGAAAAAGCGGAGAGCTATGTGGCCCTTAACCGCGATGCCGAAGCGATAGACACCTACGAAACTCTCGTCAAACGCTATCCGTCGACCTCACAGGGCCGCAACGGATATCTGCAGCTTGCCATAACCCTCATCGGTCAAGGCAACAAGTCGCAGGGCATCAACGCCTACAAGACCGTGATAAAGGACTATCCTACCAGCGAGGAAGCGCGAGTGGCCTCTGACGACCTCAAGCGGCTGCTCGCCGACGAAGGACGACTGAACGAATACACCAAATTCATAGCATCCGTGCCCAACGCTCCCAAACTCGAAACCTCAGAGCTTGACGAACTGACGTTCAACGCGGCCGAAAAAGCATATCTCAATGACCACAGCAAGACCGACCGTCTAAAAGACTACGTGGCACAATACTCCGGCGGACGCTTCGAAAGCCAAGCATTAGGCTACCTTACGGAAGCATCGGCTGCCGAAGGCAATGAAGCCGACGCACTCCGTTACGCATCGGCCATCGTAGAACGCTATCCCGACTCTGAAAACGCAGAGGACGCTCTTGCCGTAAAGGGCAACATAGAGTTTAACCGCGGCGAAGGAGAGAAAGCGCTCTCGACATTCCGCTCTCTCGAGAAGCGCGCGTCGGCATCGCGCAACATACATGCCGCCCGCGTAGGCATAATGAGAGTATCACGCGAACTCGGACACTACGATGACGTCATAGCCGAAGCCGACCGCATGCTCGCCTCGACCGTCATACCGGCCGCCGACAAAAATGAGATAATCTATTCGCGCGCCTACGCCATGTCGATGACCGGCAAACCGGCAGAGGCAGTGAAAGCATGGGAGACTCTCGCCAAAGACACCGACGACCTGTATGGAGCAAAGTCGGCATTCTACCTTGCCCAGCACTACTACGACGCTGACCAGCTCAAGAAAGCCCGCACCTCAGTAGAGAAACTGATTGACTCCAATACTCCTCATAACTACTGGCTCGCACGAGGTTATATACTCCTCAGCGACATATGCCGCAAACAAGGCGAGACTTTCGAAGCCAACGAGTATCTCAAAAGTCTTAAAGAGAACTACCCCGGCACTGAAAGCGACATATTCATGATGATTGACGAGCGTCTTAAATAAACCCTTTAACGCATCCACATGACAATGAAACGATTTGTATATATCACCATATTGGGCGCAGCTCTCGCCATGCCGGGAGCCATGACCGCCGACGACCTCAACAAAGAGATTACCGTCGAAAAAGACATTGTGCCGCAGGAGCGCGAAGCATCGCGCCTGAACAGGTTGCCGCAACTTTCTCTGTCACCGGTACAGGCTAAAAAGCTCTCTTGGACTGACCGGGCCATAGCAGCACCCGTCACAAACGATATTTCGGTGCTCGCTCCGGCATCATACGCAGCATCGATAGCACGCAGCCCATACCGCGGCTACATCGACTTGGGCTACTTCCCCGCCATGCAACTCGGCCTGTCGGCCGGCTACCGCTTCATAGACAGCGACGCCACACGACTCGGGGCTTGGCTGCAATACGACGGCAGTCAGTACAAACGTGAGAATGTGCTCGGCAACAAACTCTCATACCGCGACCATAGCGGCGCGCTCGGACTCAGTCTGACCAATGACTTCGAGGATATAGGCACGCTCAAAGCCCGTCTAAGCTATGGAATGTCGACATTCAACTTCCCCACTCTTGAAGACAAAGGACTGTCGCAAAGCACCAACCGCGTGGACTTCGGTCTTGGCTGGCACAGCACTCTCGGAGCATTTTCATACAATATCGGTCTTGATTACGACTACTTCGGGTTCTCTAAAGCGGTCAACGACGAACTGCCCGGGCTGAAAGCGCTCAACGAAAACACAGCGCGATTGTCGCTGGGTGGCCTCTACAGCTTTGATGAGTTCAACAATGTCGGTCTCGACCTCATTGGAGCCGTAAACGGCGTCAATGACTTTGCCGGCATCGGCTCACATACATTCGCTTACATACAGGCGTCACCTTACTATCTCAATCGCGGCAAAAACTACTCGGTGCGTCTCGGCATAGAGTTTGACTACATAAAAGGACTTGAGAACAAGACCCGCATTTACCCCGACGTTCGCCTCGACTGGTCGCCGTCATCAAGTTTCGCTCTCTATGCCCGTTTTTACGGCGGCAACCCGAATCTCAATTCGGCATCGGAACTTTTTGACCAGAACCACTACATCAACCCCTCAATGAGTTTCGGCCCATCGTGGGACAAATACACCGGACGTCTGGGCTTTATCGTAGGCCCGTTTGCCGGAGCCTCGTTTGAAATATGGGGCGGCTATGGAAAAGTATCATCGCTTCCGCTACCGGCACTCGTCGATGAAAACACATCCATCTCTGCCATGGGTTACTACGCCACTTTCAATATGACTTCCGTCAATTACGGCATAGCATTCAATTACACATACCGTGACCTCGCCAAACTGCGGCTGTCATACGAAGGGGCCCCGCAGGACATCGACAAGGGCTATGCACTATGGCTTGACCGGGCACGCAATGTGTTCGACGCCACAGTCACCGTAACCCCCGTAAAAGCACTTGATCTTGAACTTGCATATCGGCTTCGCTCCGGTCGTTCGGTCTATGCGCTTGACCTGTCCGAGGAAAATCCGTTTGATCATATCGCATACACCAAAGTCGGGCTCGGAAACGCCGGTTCACTTGACTTCGGGGCCGCTTACCGTATAACCCCGCAGTTCAGCGTATGGGCACGCGGTGAAAATCTGCTCAACGGCAAGTGGCAGGAAGTATACGGCATACCCAATAAAGGCATAACCGGCCTCATAGGTATCGGCTACAAATTCTAAAATACCTAAATACAAACAACTTAAATGAAACTATCTAAATTTATAGCCTGCGCGGCTGTTTGCGCATTCTCTCTTCAGGCAAGTGCCGTCGAGCCGGTCATACCGCGCGACGACGCCATGGAAAAACGCATTGACCAACTGCTCAAAACACTTACACTCGAAGAAAAGATAGGCCAGATGACCGAGTTGACCCTCGGAGTGCTCGACGGGCCTTACGACCCTGCCCAGCGCGACAATCTCACCATACCTCCCGCCGCGCTCGAACGTGTCATAGGCCAGCACAAGGTCGGCTCCATACTTAATGTAGCCGACATAGCTCTCACACCCGAGCAATGGTACGAGATCGTATCGCAAATTCAGGACTATTCGATGAAGACCATCGGCGTACCCTGCATATACGGCCTTGACATGAACCATGGTGCAAGCTATACGCTCGGAGCCACCCTCTTTCCCCAAAACATAAATATGGGAGCTACATTTAACCGCGACCTCGCACACCGAGGAGGCGAAATAACAGCTTACGAGACACGTGCCAGCGATGTACCGTGGACCTACAACCCCACGGTAGACCTCGGTCGCGATCCACGTTGGCCGCGTATCTGGGAAAACTACGGTGAAGACGCCTACCTGAGCGCACAGATGGGAAGCGCAACCGTGCTCGGCATGCAGGGTCCCGATCCCAACCGCATTGACCGCTTCCACATTGCCGCCAATCTCAAGCACTTCATGGGCTACGGTGTTCCGGTAAGCGGCAAAGACCGCACCCACTCGTCAATCGGCGAGCAGGAGATGCGCGAAAAGCACTTCGCCCCCTATCTCGAAGCCATAACGAACGGCAAGGCTCTATCGATAATGGTCAACTCCACTACCAACAATGGTGTGCCCTTCCATGCCAACGCCCGCTACCTGACCCAATGGCTAAAAGATGAACTCAACTGGGACGGCCTTATCGTGACCGACTGGGCCGACATCAACAATCTCTACCAGCGTGAATACGTGGCTACCGACAAGAAAGACGCCATACGCATAGCCATAAACGCCGGCATAGACATGGCCATGGAGCCTTATGATGTCGACTTCTGCACTCTGCTCAAAGAACTGGTAGAAGAAGGCGAGGTGTCGATGAGCCGCATAGATGACGCTTGTGCCCGCGTGCTTCGCATGAAGATGCGTCTCGGCCTGTTTGAATACCCCAACACCGTTTATACCGACTACCCGCTGTTCGGCTCTGAAGAATTCGCCGCCGCATCCCGGCTGGCGGCCGAAGAGTCAATGGTGCTTTTGAAAAACGACAACGGCATCCTGCCCATAAAATCAGGCACAAAAATACTTGTCACAGGACCCAACGCCAACTCGATGCGTTCGCTCAACGGCGGATGGACCTACACATGGCAGGGTCAGTTTACCGACGCCATAGCCGACCGATACAACACCATCTATGAGGCTCTTGTAAACAAGTACGGCGCACAAAACATAATCTTCGAGCCCGGAGTAAAATACCTTGACTACCAATGGGGAGGCAATTTCGGTCCTGAAGACGCCTCAGGCATACCGGCAGCAGTAGAAAAAGCCAAGGATGCCGACATAATAGTGGCCTGCATCGGCGAAACAAGCTACTGCGAGACTCCCGGCAACATCAACGACCTAAACCTGTCAATAAATCAGACAGCACTTGTAAAACGTCTTGCCGCAACCGGCAAACCTGTCGTACTCATACTCAACGAAGGCCGTCCGCGACTGATCAACGACATAGTACCGCTGGCTGACGCCATTGTCGACATAATGCTGCCGGGCAACTACGGCGGTGACGCACTGGCCGACCTTCTTGCCGGCGACGCCAACTTCAGCGGACGCCTGCCCATCACATACCCCAAGCACAGCGCCGGCCTCATCACCTACGATTTCAAAAAAGGCGAGAGCAGCCAGACAATGTCGGGAGCATATAACTATGACGCAGTGGTTGACGTTCAATGGCTCTTCGGCACCGGCATGAGCTACACCACGTTCAAGTACGGCAACCTGCGCGTAAACAAACCCGAATTCAAAGCCGGCGACCAACTGATATTCAACGTCGAAGTCACAAACACCGGAAAGGTAGCCGGCAAAGAGAGCGTGTTGCTCTTCTCAAGCGACGTGGTGGCATCGACTTCTCCTGACGTGCGCCGCTTGCGACAGTTCGAGAAAATCGACCTGCAGCCCGGCGAAACCAAGACCGTCAGCCTTAAAGTACCGGCCAACGATCTTGCCTTTGTAGGCTACGACGAAAAGTGGATTCTCGAAAAAGGCGACTTCCGCATTCAGGTAGGCGACCAAGTCATCACAGTCCGCGCAACCGAGACCAAAAAGTGGGACACCCCCAACCGCAACTGACCAAGCCATACAGCGGCAATGCAAAGGCCGGCTGAACCGTTAAACACAGTCTTTCCCTGATTACGGGTCGCAGTCAGACGCCGTGATACTGGCGTCCCCACCACAAACACAGCCGCATATACAATAAAGAACAGGCTCATGAAGCAACTTTCATGAGCCTGTTCTTTATATATACTTTAGCCTTTAGAGCCGGTCAACAGATCGTACATCCTGCCATAAGCGGCGGCATGCAACAGTGTCAGCAAAGCGTCCCTTTCAACAGGAATGTGTCCGCGCCTTGCATCCCAGTATGTAGATATATCAGGATAATCACCATACATTGTTCTGACTGACTCACTTATTATATTTATACAGTCGTTTACGGCAGAGTCTGATTCGCCAAGATGATCATCGGCTATCTCCAGCTTATCGGCAGGGACATCATCATATATAACTGCATTAGGATCGATTTTTAAATCCAGATACTTCCTCACCGTTTCAATATCATAATGAAGCACACTCTTGTACAGCTCAACTTCCGCTCTGTCATAGCCTAAAGCCACTATGTCGTCTACGACATCCATTTTATCATAACGTACCGACATCGCATCCACATCAAAAAAATCGCCCATATAAGGAGCGAAATCAAAATCGGCTAAATCATAGCCGTATTCAGATGACCAAAAATCGGCAAGCTCGCGACACTGCTTAAGATTATCCTTATAAACACAGTCATCCAAAGGCAAGAAACCGCCACACTTGTCAAGCAATATCAAATTACAGGCCGTAACGGCGTAAAGAGGCAGAGGCACTGAACAAAATCCTACATTTTCCAGTATAGCCTTATCGAACCGCCCGTCGCGTAAAACCTCAATCGCACGCTTTGAAAGATTCTGCATCACATATGACATCAACCAGCCCGTGTTGTTGACTATGTATCGCTCTTTTCTTGTCATGACACAACTTACATCACTTCCGTGGGGATATTGTGCCCTTCACCGTTATCGCGCGATGTTTAACAATTGCAGATTATCGAGCACCGTCTGCTGCGCCACCTGCTGCAGGTATTCAGCCAATTCAGCGTCAAGTCCGGCAAAATAGGAGCTTTGATAAGGACACTGCACGATTGTCGTGTAAATTACATTTGCGGCCAGATAGCTGCCCGCTTTGGACGGATGAGAGCCATCAGGCCAGTAAAGCGTGGTGTAAGGCCTCTCCTTGCGAACCCTCATCCAAGCCAGTCCGACCGGAGCACACCATGCGTCATTTTCATAAGCCATTTCCAGATAACTTGTAGCAAGCCGATGCTGCATTCCTTCGTAAGTATCTATTATGGGGTAATTTTTAATCCGGTGCAGAGTCCCGTATTTATGGCCCCATGTCATATAGAATATGACTTTCGCATCAGGGTTATAACGCTTCACAATGCTGTCGAGGCGTGCGGCATCGAGATAGGTATTTTCAGCGACTACACGGGTAGGGCCGGCAGGAGCCGTACTTTGTTCCTGAAGTATGACATAATCCCAGTTACCACGCTCAATGGCCTTCACAAGTTCGCCATTCTGCAGATGCCTTTTAAGCGTACATCCCCCGGGTGCAAAAACAGTGGGAGATATCGCTATCTTCTGATCCTGACCGACATGAGCGGCTATTTCACGGACCATATTGTACATCTCGCGGTAATACGTATAACTGTTACCTATAAAAAGCACCTGCAATGAATCGGGTTTCTGATTGGCCGAAAGCGATAGATTGACCAGTACTATGGCAAAAAACAAAAAAACTCTCTTTCCCATAATCAATTTTATCATATACAAATATAAAGATTAAAAATCATTCTATCTGAAAAATTGTTATCAAAGGAAATGTTATTTGCAAAATAGGCGCATTGTCGTTATCTTTGACAAAGTCTTAGATACTCCCGCTCGGCAAAACCCAAATAAATTTGGTTTTGCGCTCGGCTTGTTCGTATCTTTGACAAAGTCTTAGATACTTTCGCTCGGCAAAACTCAAATAAATTTGGTTTTGCGCTCGGCTTATTCGTATCTTTGCTCATAATGCTTTATGCACTTTAAATTTTAATTTAATCTCTTTGTACTCATGGGAACATTAGCCATCATCAAGAATGACCCTTGGTTAAAACCGTTTGCCGCCGCCATTGAAGGACGACATCAGGACGCAATCAATAAGGAACGGGAACTGATTGCCGCCGAAGGCTCGCTGAAAGCGTTTGCCAACGCTTACAATTATTTCGGGCTTCACCGTACCGACACAGGATGGGTATTTCGCGAATGGGCGCCAAACGCCACAGGCATCACCCTTGTAGGCGACTTCTCAGGATGGAAAGAATACCGTAAGTACGCCCTTAAACCCAAAGCCGGAGGCGTATGGGAGATTAAACTGAAAAAAGATGACCTGCACCACGGCGACCTATATAAAATGGTCGTATGCTGGGAAGGAGGATGCGGAGAGCGCATACCGGCCTATGCCACCCGCGTCGTGCAGGACGAACAGAGCAAAATCTTCTCCGCCCAAGTATGGGCACCAGAAACACCCTACAAGTGGAAAGTCAAAAAATTCACTCCCGATACCAAGCCCCTGCTTATATACGAGTGTCACATAGGCATGGCACAGGAGCGCGAGGGAGTGGGTTCGTACACGGAATTTAGAGAAAAAGTGTTGCCGCGCGTAGTAGCCGACGGCTACAACACCATACAGATAATGGCCATACAGGAGCACCCCTATTATGGCTCGTTCGGCTATCATGTGTCGAGTTTTTATGCTCCGTCAAGTCGCTTCGGTACACCCGAGGAGCTGAAAGCCCTTATCGATGCGGCCCACGAAGCCGGCATAGCCGTAATCATGGACATCGTACACTCTCACGCCGTTAAAAATGAAGTCGAAGGCCTCGGACGCCTTGACGGAAGCTACGACCAGTACTTTTACGGCGACAGCCGCCGCGAGCATCCGGCTTGGGATTCATTGTGCTTCGACTACGGCAAAAATCAGGTGATTCACTTCCTGCTGTCCAACTGCAAGTACTGGCTCGAAGAATTCAAGTTTGACGGCTTCCGATTCGACGGCGTCACGTCCATGTTGTATTACAGCCACGGACTCGGACAGGCATTCGGCTCTTATGACGACTACTACAACGGGGGTCAGGACACAAATGCCATAACCTACCTGACACTCGCCAACAAACTCATACATGAAGTAAACCGCCGCGCCATAACCATAGCAGAGGAGATGAGCGGCATGCCCGGCCTCGCGACTCCGTTCAAAGCGGGCGGCATAGGCTTCGACTACCGCATGGCTATGGGCATACCTGACTACTGGATCAAGATGCTCAAAGAGAAAAAGGACGAGGACTGGCATCCGACATCCATATACTGGGAGCTCACCAACCGACGGGCCGACGAAAAGACCATCAGCTACGTAGAGAGCCACGACCAAGCCCTTGTAGGCGACAAGACGGTAATATTCCGCCTTATAGACGACCAGATGTACTGGCACATGACCAAAGGCGATGACAACGCCACCGTAAACCGCGGCATAGCCATGCACAAGATGATACGCCTCGTCACCCTCGCCACCATAAACGGCGGCTATCTTAACTTCATGGGCAACGAATTCGGTCATCCGGAGTGGATTGACTTCCCCCGCGAAGGCAACGGCTGGAGCTACAAGTATGCCCGCCGCCAGTGGGATCTCGTAGACCGCAAAGAATTGCGTTATTGCGAGCTCAACGACTTCGACAACGCCATGATACGACTTGTGGGCGATGTATACGACTTCCAAGCACTCCCTGTTGAAAAACTGTGGGACAAAGATGACGACCAAGTACTTGCGTTCAAACGCGGTGACCTCGTATTTGTATTCAACTGGGCTCCGTTCAAGTCCTACGACGGCTACGGGTTCCTTGCTCCGGAAGGTGAATATGAGGTAGTATTGTCAAGCGACAGCAAAGAGTTTGGCGGCTTCGGCAACATTGACGAAGGCATACACCACTTCACACAGCCCGACCCGCTATATTCCCCCGACAGCAAAGGATGGCTCAAGCTATACCTGCCCGCACGCACGTGTCAGGTACTCCGCCTTATAAGTCACAAAAAATAACAATTAATTAACGATGGACCGACGTCACTTCCTTAAAAGCACGGCTCTCGCCGCCGTTGCCATGGCCACTCCGCGATGGCTGATATCGGCTCCTTCGTCACCTACCAAAGAACGTAATTTCACAGGCCGGCTACAACTTTCGTTTGTTCCCTATGAACTGAAATTGCGCCATTCATTCAATCTTGCACGTTCAAGCCGCACCACAACGCCCGACGTTCTGGTGCGGCTCCAATACGACGGAGTCACCGGTTACGGTGAGGCCTCCATGCCTCCTTATCTCGGCGAGAGCGTCAAGTCGGTCACTGATTATCTGGCGTCACTCGACCTTTCGCAGTTCAACGATCCGTTTCGAATGGATGATATACACGAATATCTCGATTCGGTAGCTCCCGACAACCGTGCCGCCAAAGCTTCGGTCGACATAGCGCTACACGACCTTGTAGGCAAACTTGTCGGCGCGCCGTGGTATAAACTGTGGGGACTGTCGCCCGAAAAAGCTCCTGACACCTCTTTTACAATAGGCATCGACATCCCCGATATAGTAAGAGTAAAGATATCGGAAGCCGCCCCTTACAACATATTAAAGGTAAAAATGGGGCTTGACCGCGACATGGAGACAGTAGAGATAATACGTGAAAGCACCGACAGGCCCATATGCGTGGATGTAAATCAAGGATGGACCGACAAACACAAGGCTCTCGAGATGTGTAACTGGCTTGCCGAACGCAACTGCCTTTTCGTAGAACAGCCCATGCCCAAAGAAATGATCGACCAGACGGCATGGCTGCGCGAACGCTCGCCGCTGCCCATCGTGGCCGACGAGTTTCTGCAACGTCTTGACGACGTACGTCGTGCTTACGGAGTATATGACGCCATAAATATCAAGCTTATGAAGAGCACAGGCATGCGCGAGGCAAAACAGATGGCCGAGCTGGCCCGGGCTCTCGGCATGGACGTCATGCTCGGATGCATGACCGAGACATCATGCGCCATCTCGGCCGCATCACAACTGGCGCCTCTTGCCAAGTGGGCCGACCTCGACGGCAACCTCCTCATAACCAACGACTGCTTCGACGGCGCCAAAATCATCAACGGCAAAGTCACCATCCCCGCCGACCGCCCCGGCATCGGCGCTCTTCCCGTCTGAATTGACGCTCCAAACCGACCGAGAAGAAATGCAATTGCCGAATGTAAGGTGGCCAAATTGCCGAATAGAAAGCAGCCAACTTGCCGAACAGAAAACGGCCAACTTGCCGAACAGAAAGCAGCCAACTTGCCGAACAGAAAGCAGCCAACTTGCCGAACAGAAAGCAGCCAACTTGTCGAATAGAAAGCAGCCAACTTGCCGAATTGGAAAATATTCATTACCTTTATGCCAGATAATATTCAGAGATATGGGAACTTACAAACCTCGGATAGCCGATAAAATATTAGCTGACAAATTAGAGTCAGCCGGCGGCGTACTTATACAAGGGCCGAAATGGTGTGGCAAAACCACGACCGCCGAACAGCACGCACAAAGCGTGCTTTACATGTCCGATATCGAGAATATGGAGATGGCTCAGGTCGGAGTCAAAAACCTGCTACAAGGAGCGACTCCGCGTCTCGTAGACGAGTGGCAGGTAGCGCCACAATTGTGGGATGCGGCACGCCATGAAATCGATCACCGCCACGAAGAAGGACAATTCATATTCACGGGCTCGGCCGTTCCTGCCGATTCATCTAAAATAGTACACACCGGGACAGGACGATTTTCCCGTATGAATATGCGCACCATGAGCCTCTTTGAATCAGGCGACTCCAACGGCGGTATATCGCTTGAACAACTGTTTGATAACGCTGGAGAAGACATTTTCGCACAGACTGACATTGACATAAACCGGCTCGCCTATCTTACTTGCCGAGGCGGTTGGCCATCGTCAATAAAGATGACCGAGCGCAACTCTCTTACCCAAGCTTATGACTACGTAGATGCTGTAATATCGTCAGATATAAGCCGGGTTGACGGGGTAAACCGTGATCCGGCCAAAGCGAGCCGCATACTGCGCTCTCTGGCCCGTAATCAGGGTTGCCCGTTATCAATCAGCTCAATACGCGACGACATAAAAGGCAATGAGACATCAACTATCAGCGATGACACGATAGCCTCTTATATAAATGCGCTCAAAGAGATATTTGTCGTGGACGACGTGCGCGCATGGAATCCCAACCTCCGTTCACGGACGGCAATACGCACTTCCGACACCCGATATTTCGTTGATCCGTCGATAGCCACAGCCGCCCTCGGCATAGGCCCAAAGGCACTGCTGAAAGACCTGAGCACATTCGGCCTGATACTGGAAACATTGTGCATAAGAGACCTGCGCGTATATGCGTCGGTGATGAACGGGGAAGTGTATCACTACCGCGACAAATCAGGACTTGAATGTGACGCGGTGGTTCATCTTCGCGACGGACGCTACGGCCTTGTCGAGATAAAACTCGGCGGCGAGAACGCCATAGAATACGGGGCATCTACATTGAAAAATCTATGTGCGAAAATCGACACCGACAAGATGTCGGCTCCGGCATTTGCAATGATACTTGTCGGAGTGGGCAAATATGCCTACCGGCGTCTCGACGGAATATTGGTAGTGCCTGTCGGCACTCTGCGCGAATAGGTTTTTCATGCCGTAACTGCATGCAGTTAACATCAGCTACTATAATTTGTTACAATCGTTCATCCACGACATTGAGAAAATGCGATAACTTTGCATCAGAATTAACAAATTACGTAATTAACCAAGACCTGAAAACCAATGAAAAAGTTTTTATTAGCCGTCGTGGCGGCTATGGTTATCGGCTCTAATGCCGATGCCTTGATACTGCGCACGACAGTAACACAAGGTGAGATTGAGGGAGTAGAGCATGAAGGAGCGGCTCTATACAAAAAAATCCCATATGCAGAGGCTCCCGTAGGAAATCTGCGCTGGAAAGCACCTGTACCCAAAAAGCCGTGGGAAGGCGTGTATAAATCAGATTCATGGGGCAATCGTCCGCCACAGCACACCGATCCAAACCAAAGCGGCGGCGACATACCCATGAGCGAGGACTGCCTGTACCTGAGCGTGACGACACCGGCAAAAAGCAAAGACGAAAAACTTCCGGTATTTGTAATGATACATGGCGGAGGCTTTGTAAGCGGTTCATATATCGGCACACAGGAGAGTTTTGTCAACGAAGGCATAATCTATGTGAGCATCGAATACCGTCTCGGAGCGCTCGGCTTCATGAGCCATCCCGAACTCGGTAAAGAATCAGGCAACGGTCTGTCGGGCAACTACGGCATACTCGACCAGATAACCGCACTCAAGTGGATACATGAAAATATCGGTGCATTTGGCGGCGACCCGGAAAAAGTCACCATAGCCGGCGAGTCGGCCGGAGGCATATCGGTCAGCATACTGTGTGGATCGCCTCTGTGCAAAGGCCTGTTCAGGGGCGCCATCTGTGAGAGCGGAAGCTCGTTCTGGCCCGTGGCCGAAGAGCGCAACGGCAACACGGCCATGTGCACTCTTGCAGGAGCTGAAAAAGCCGGAGTGGAGTTTCAGAAACGTTTCGGCAAGAAAAACATCAAACAGATGAGATCGGTCGACGCACAAAGCATAGTCGACAGCACAAAGATGGAAGACTTCTGGCCTATAGTCGACGGATATGTCATAACCGACGATCAGTACAAGCTCTATGAAGCCGGCAAGTACAATGACGTAAACGTCATAGTGGGCAGTAACTCCGACGAGGGCTCGATATTTGCCTTCCCCATGCCTGTTGAGTACTATCAAAACCGCATACGCTCTATATACGGCGACTGGGCCGACAGACTTCTCAGCCTATACCCCGCTACCAATCCCGAAGAGGTGTACTTCGCACAGTCCGACATATTCCGCGACGGGTCGTTTGCATGGGGCACCTATGCGTGGGCCAATCTTCAGAGCCGTACCGGTAAAGGCAAAGTATATGTATACTACTTCGATCAAGACTCCGAAAACACCATAATGCGCAGCCGACGCGGCGGAGCAAGCCATGTAGCCGAAATGCCGTTTATATACGGCTACACATTCCGCGGCAAGATGAGCGAAATCGACAACCACATGCTACAGATTATGTCGCGCTACTGGATAAACTTCACAAAAACGGGAAATCCCAACTCCGAGGCACTCCCCTACTGGACTCCTTACGAGCAAGACAAGAGCACGGTCATGATCATGCGCAACGGCTTCTACCTCGACCAAGTACCCAACAGACCGCAGATAGACTTCTTCGAGGAATTCTTTAAGAGCAAGCGCAAATAATAATACTGCGTTACCATAAAAAGATGTCCGGCACATCGCGTTTGCGATATGCCGGACACTTTTTTATACTTCGGTGCAGATCACCGTTTAGGCATAGTCTTGGAAAGGGGCTTCTCGTGGCGCAACATGCGTGCCGCCTCACCCGTGAGCCATAGATAGTGGTCGCTCGGCTTGCCGTCCATGCCGACAAACTCAATCTCCTTGCCTACCGGAGGATTGTCGGAGCACTTAAATATAGCGGTGCCCTCGTTGACCTCGTCAAACATGGCCACATACAGCATCGTGGCGCCGGCATTGAGCGCCGTGTATATCTGTTGCCAGTAGAAGCGTCCGCCCTGACGCGGTATAGAACCGGATGGCTTCACATCATCAGGAAACTCGAAGCGGCTCAGATTATGCCAGCTGAAACCGGGAGTAACAACAGGCACATATCCTATACCACGCTCGGCGCACCACTTCATATCGCCCATTATTACGTCGCGATAGCGGTCCATATCATTATGCAGCAGCGGAGTGAATCGCTGAACCATCCACGGCAGAACAATGTCGCACTTGGCAATGAGTTCATGCAGGTAGGGGTCGTTGACGCAATCGGCATTAAGGTCGCGCCAAAATGTAGGCACACCCACCATGACACTGCAACCGCCGTACTCAGGGTCATTTTTCAAGAAATCAATAAACCGTTCAAGTCCTATATTGCGTATGTTGTAGGGACGGTCGGGGAAACCGACACCCCATATGGTCACCAACGGCTTGCCGTTGTAAAACACGTATGTATTGTCGCCGTCAGGATTTGTGACACGCAAAGAGTCGACAAGATACTTCCAGTCATCGACAAGCATGGAGCAGTTGTCGGTGGCGGGGTTCAGTCCCGACAGGTCATACATGACACCTATTGCCCGGTCATATTTGCGGGCCGCCTCCATAGCATTGGCCAGTACATGGCTGCGCTTACGCGCATCAGGCTTTGCCGCACCCCAGAAACGCTGCATGAACACACCGTCGAGCCCATAGTCTTTCATCCATTTGAAGTGCAGGTCCACGGTACTTTTGTCATCAGACGAGAAAAAACGCGCACCGCTACCATCGGCATGCTTCAGCCCGGTAGGATATGTCTTCTCATATTCGCTGACATCAGGCCACATGTCGATGCGCACCTGTTTCTCATCTCCGAACCAAGTGCCTTTCTTAGGCTGATGAAACCAGCCTTGATAACCGGCCATAACAAGCCCGTCATATGACGGATACTTGGTTGTCCGGGAATGTTTGGTGCCGGCACAAAGTCCGGCCACAAACAACATCCCCATAAATAATGCGATTGCTCTCTTTATATTCATTTGCCTGTACGTTTTTCAGTTTCGAAACTCAATGTGAAATTCTCTATTGATATATCGCCGCGTTTTACGCGAAGTTCAAGGAAATGCTCTCCTGCCTGAAGAGGCAGCTCGAGCACCATATCCTGCCAACCGGTGGATGCCTTGTCGGGAAGATACTCGCCACGCATCGAGGTAAGATACTCTGCATCCTCCATCACGGCCAACCGCGAATTGGGTATACTCTGACGCAGCCTTATGCTGACTTTATATGTGCCGCGCTTCTCGACATTAATGCTGAAACGCAACCACTCTTCGGCGCCGAGTGTAACAAAATCGGCATCACGGGCCGGAGCCTTCTTGGAACAGGTGAAATAGCCCTTTGAATTCTTGCCTCTGTTATAATTGACCGCCGGCACAGTCAACGGAGCCGAAGCCAAAAGCGTGATAGGCGTCGACAGATAAGGTTCGCCCCATGTATTGACCATGGCTATGGACCCGTCGGGGTTATAAACAAGTTCGTCGAAGCACACCGAGCGCAGATTGCCGCGTCCGGAATAGTCGGCAGTATGGTAGAACTGGTACCACTTGTCTTTAAACTTGACTATAGACCCGTGGGTGGTATCGTGACCGTGGGCAAGCATATACACACCTTTGGGAGTGTAAGGTCCGAGAGGATCGTCGGCCACAGAATAGCGCAGATGATTGTTCTCGAAGTTATTGTCGGAATGGCTGAGATAATACTTGCCGTTGTACTTGTGTACCCACGGCGCCTCATGGAAGTCTTCAAACGCGCCGAGCTGTTTCATTTCACCGTCAAGCTTGGTCCAGTCATCTCTGCGCAGTTTACCTCCCCAACAGCCTTTGCCGCCACCGCCTACATATATATAGGGCTGACCGTCATCGTCGACAAACAGACAGGGGTCTATGACCGAGGGCACACCTTTGATGTAGCCTTTCGGATCAAAGGGTCCGGCCGGAGTGCGCGATGTAGCCACAAATATGCCCCATACATCCTCTACGTTTGACAGTTTGTGAGGATAGATGAAGTAATACAGACTGTCGGCAGGATTGTATCCGCAGTCGGGAGCCCACATAAAGCCGTCGGAACCGATGCCGGTAACGGCGTTGGATGTGGCAGCGTTCATGACCTCGCCGTGATCAGTCCAGTTGACAAGATCTTCAGTCGAGAAGATATGATAACGGTCCATGTAGTCGCATCCGCGCGGCGGCTCAAGGTCATGCGATGCATAGACATAAAGTACGTCGCGTCCGTCGATGTTCCATACCCGGGCCGACGGATCGGCAGTATAGAGCGCTCCTACAAGACCGCAGTCCTTCATAGGCGACGTGAAGTCAAGAAACAGCGGATTGTCGGTATACACCGATGTGCGCGGATAGTCAAATGACAGAGCCGAAGCAGGCTTTTTGTAGTCACCTACGCGTTCGAGAGCAAACCAATCGAAATTGATACCGCCCGCGGGCACCCACTTTATGACATGACGGCCCTTTGTCAGATATACGCCGTCGGTTGTATCGAGCGTATATGTATCCCATCCGTTGCCAGTGGCATAGAGCATCGAGCCGGCGGCATTGCCGTCAACCTCGAAATAGTATGGCGACCGGTCGTCAGACGCCGTACTTGCCGAAATACGGTACTCTCCCGGCTGAGCCACGTCTACCGTATAGCACAGCCAGTCTTTACCGGCCGAGACATTGCCTACAGACCATCCGTCGGCGGTCTTGCTGACCGACACGGCGACCTTGTCGCGGCGATACTCGTTGTCGCCGCCGTTGTTGAACGAATAAGCCTTACCGGCAGCTCCGCCGTCGAAGTCCTCGGCCTGAATTTTGGTCAGACCGCTTTTCATCACTTTCGGCACACCATTATAAGCCTTACCGGTATAACTTTTCAGAAATTTTCCGGGAGTCGTGCCGGAGTCGTAATAATCGTAGATGTATCCGTCGGGCACGGCACAAAAGCCTCCGAGAGACAATGACAAGGCCACTGCCGACAGCACTGTACGTTTTATTTTCATTGTATTTTAAATTTTATGGTTAAGTCTAAGATTGATTTATCGTGATTCGGGATTCACATAAGCCGCATTGAGCAGAGGCATGAAGTCGGCACGGTTATCGCAGTAGAAGAAGCCGTAGAAGTCATTGTTAAGATCATCGCGACGTACTTTGACGGTTATCTTGTTCCACCCCGATTTAAGCGGCAGTTCATGGAAACGGGCCTCGTTAAGGGCCTGCTTTACAGCCACCGGCCTGTCATTCACAGCAAGCTCGGCTTTTTTGCTCTTGACCTCAAAACTCAGTTTAGGCACATTAGGCTCAATCAGCAGATCATCGAGCGGACGCGGACTATAGGCATAGAACACGAGTTCTGCCATATCACCGCCGTTTTTGGCGAAATGCTCCTTGGCAGAAGCAGGCAACATGACCTTGCCGTCGCGGTGGAAGAAAACGTCGTTGGCATCAATCTCGCGCTGACGACACTGCACTCCGGCGTTGCCAAGCAGACGCGAAAGAGTATTGAAGCCCTTTTCAGAGTTGGCAAACTCAGTAAGCGTACTTACGTACATATCGGAAGTTTTGCCGGGATAACGTACGAAGACTGCCGTAGCTTCGGGACACTCGTTCTCGCTGCGCAGTACCGACGCCGTCTTGAGTTCCTCAGCGCGCTTGTTCCATTTGCGCCAGTCGGTACGGCAAGCGTCAAGAAGCACCTCTCCGTTATCGACAAACCGGCCCGACAAAGCATTGCGTGACACATCGCCGACCTGAACCTCGCAGAAGTAGAAGTCGCTGTTGTTGAAGCCGCGGAGCCATGAACTCTGCACGGGTATAAACGACGAGCGCACGAGCGGAGTCACTTCAAGACGGTCAGGCAACAACGCCGACAGCGATTTGACAGCCTCCGGAGTCACGCCCCACAACCATACATCGGCGCCTTTGGCTTCCAGCCCCTTGATTTTCGCGATGTCATCAGCAGACACTGCCGACGATGCATCTACTATCACAAGAGCCGAAGCAGGCTTCTTGATGCGTGCACTCCATATAACACCCTGTTCGTCAAGAGTACGCTTGACATTGCCGTCGGCATCACCGAAAAACATCACCTCGCCATAAGGCTTGGCGGCATTGGCGGCCGGTGCCTCATAAACAGACTTATCAACTTCGGCCCACTCGCTCCATGCCGGAGCTCCGGGAGCATTGGCAGCACGCAATGCCGCAAAAAGCGGCCACTCCTCATACAAGGGCAGACTTGGGTCATAACCGGGATTGAAAGTTGTGCAGTAAGGGCCTACGCGCTCGGGCTGAACACCGGGAACACCCTCGACATATTCACCGAAGAATATACCGTCATCCTCAAGCGACGGAGCCACAGTTATGTCGCGTTTGCCGAGAGGGAGCGGCTTTAGACCGTACCACGCCATATTGAATATGGTGCTGAAACTTGCTCCCATATTGCGTTGGTCAGCTATAAGATTATAACACTCGTTGGCAAGACCCTCCATGCGTCCGAGCTGCGATTCATATGCGCGTTCGCCATTGTATTTCGACACCTGCTCGGGAGTACCGTAATAGGCCATACTGTGCTCACCCATACCCCACGGCTTACCGATAGCCTTCCATCCGTTCATTGAATTTGTGTCTCCATAATGACCGACTGTCACAGGAAGTATGCCGTCGCCGTCATCTTCACCGTCTGACGAAATCCACGGACGCGTAGGGTCTATGTCGCGTACTATGTCGCGCCACTCCTCCCATGCCTTGACCTGCAACGGCATAAGGTCGGGACGGTTGTATACATAAAGTATTACGGGCTTGTTTTCGTTGCTGACCGACCAACCGAATACCGACGCATGGTTACGGTCGCGCTTCACGAAGCGTGACAGGTGATCCTTCGAGTGTTCCCAGAACTTGTCAGAGTCGAGTTTCGGACCTCCGTCAGAAGCCCAGTTGGCTGTCTCGTCGAGCACACATATGCCCATTTCATCAGCCATATCGAGATAAAAACGCGGATAGACCTGTGCATGAGGGCGCACAGCATTGCCGTTCATGTCCTTTATGGCCTTAAACCAAGCCCACGCGTAACGGCGCGTCATCTGGGGTATGCCTTGGAAGTGCCATGAGTCACTACGTAGAGCATACGGTTTGCCGTTAAGACACTGCTTGTCGCCTGCCAACGTCCACTGTCGCCATCCGAAACGCTCGTACTTTTTGTCAATGACATTCTTTTTGTCAGCCACATCGAGCACAAGGCCATACAGGTTAGGATGCTCGGGACTCCATAAGTTGAGCCTGCCGTCAACTTTCACCGACAGCGTGGTCTTTACCGAAGAGCCTGCCGGTACTGACACTTTAACGGGAGTTATCGCAAGGGCGCTTGCTCCGAGCATAGACTTGGGTTCGGGAGCCGAGTTTACGTCATTGCCGGCAAGATTGATCCACTGCCGCACATCACCGCCCAATGTCACATCGGCTTTCTTGGCCGTATTATTGGTAAGTTCAACTTCGACTTCCAGCAGATCTTTGTCAACAAGAGGTTTTACAAATACGTCACTCACCTGTATCTTGGGCATGGCAAGCAGATATACATCCTGCCATATACCGTTTATATGGTAGCCCCACATAGAGCCTGCCGGCACAATACGCCGGCCCACGGTCGAGTTGTCCTCAAAGAGCTTCTGGCTCCTCACACCTACAAGTACCTCGGCTTTCTCGCCGGGAGTGACTATGTCGGTCACGTCAAACGAGAACGGGAGAAACAGGTCAAAGTTCTCGCCTACTTTATGTCCGTTGACATACACCACAGCCTCTCCGGCAACGGCCTCGAAATACAACTTTATATCCTCTCCCGCCCAGTCGGCCGGCACGGTAAAGTCTTTTTTCAGCCATCCCATCAGTATGTCGTCCCACTCTGCGGGATATGACGGATAGTTGCGGTGGTCGGGGCCTTCAAGGTCGCGGTTGGCAAAACTGTTGATGTTCCACGGCGAAGGTATCTTTATCGGAGTCTTGCTCCATCCTGACGATACCGGAGCCGGCAGCTCCGGAGCCACTCCGGCCCCTTGCCTGTAGTCGGAGGGAGTCTTCACCGGTTGAAAATCCCAGTAACCGTTAAGACACAATTCCTGACGATAAGGTTGTTCCGCCTCGTTCACTATCCCTGTCGAAGGTGCAAACCGGAAGGGATAGGTGGTCTTCGCCACTGCGGAAACTGTGGAGAAGACCAGTGCGATAATGATTGAAATCGTTACTTTATTCTTTTTCATGATTGAAATAATGTTTGGTCTGTTTTTTTCGCAAAAGTCAGTTTACGCCCTTAATACTATATTAAATATTAAGTTAATTCATAAGAAAAGTCCCGTTTCATGCTGTTAAACATAAAACGGGACTCGTTTATAAAGCTATTGTTATTATTTTTTCAAGGTAAAGCTGAGTTTTTTCAGTAAAGCGTCATCGGAAGTGCCTCCATAAAGTATCTCATAATCGCCGGGCTTAACTTTCATTACTTCCTCCTCCCGGTCAAAAAACTCAAACGCAGCCGACGGCAAAGCAAACTCAACGCCTACAGTCTCGCCGGCACGTGTGGCTACGCGACGGAAGGCGCGCAACGATTTTTTAGGACCGTAAGGGTCCTGTAGATTTCTCACATAAACCTGCACAATCTCGTCGCCGTCCATCTGCCCGGCGTTAGTCACCGGCACGTTAAGCACAGCCACCGCTTCACCACCGTCAGCCAACGGCTTTATCGTGGCATCGCCATAGCTGAACTCGGAGTAGCCCAGTCCGTGACCGAAGGGGAACAGAGGCTTGCCCTCAAAGTAACGGTAAGTGCGGTTGTCCATATAATAATCCTCGAAGTCGGGAAGATCGCTTGTCGAAGCATAGAACGTCACAGGCAGACGACCTGACGGATTGCAGTCGCCGGCCAGCACATCGGCGATAGCCGTTCCGCCGGCCTCTCCGGGATAAAAGGCAGTGAGCACAGCATCGCAGTTTTCAGCGGCCCAAGGCATGGCCACAGCACTGCCCGAACACATGACAAACACCACAGGACGACCTGTCGCTTTAAGTGCCTGAAGCAAACGGTCCTGAACTGCAGGTAGCTCTATGGCCGTACGGTCGCCACCACGGAAGCCGTCAAGATGCACTCCCATCTCCTCTCCTTCAAGATGAGGCGAAAGACCGCCCACAAATATTATAGCGTCGGCATCGGCCACTTGCGAGGCCACACTCTTATAATCAAGGGGCACCCGCTCTCCGAGGTCAAATTTAAGGTCGGCCGAACCGTAAGCCTGATAATATTCAAGTACTATGTCATAACCGCGTCCTTTCTTGGCATCAAGCACATAAGTTATGTCGGACTTATGGCCTTCGCCCCACTCGTCTATCACGGGCTTGCCGTCAATCAACAGGCGGAAGCCGTCATCGCCTTCGACATGAAATGTGACCTCGCCCGACTCAGCCGGTACATAACGGCCCTCGAAACGCGCGCTGAAATTCACCACAGGTACATCGGGAGCAAAGGCGGTCTCACCGTTGTTGGTCAGGTTGAGCGGCTCACCGAAATAGGTAACACGCATAGGATCGCCATCAAGCGTTCTATTGTTCCAGAACGAAGCCTTCATGCCCTTGCGTCCGTCAGCCGACATCTTGTCAAACTCGCTAAGGGTTACCGTCTCGTCCACATAGTCACATCCTTTAAGATACACCACCTCTGTTTCGGGAAACTTGGAGCGTATGCCGTCAAGTATCGTCACAGATGACTTCGGGAAACCGTTGTAATTGCCCCACATCATAACAGAGTCATTGGCGTTTGGACCGAGAACCGCAATTTTTTTAATCCCGCGGTCAAGCGGAAGTGTGTTGTTGCGGTTGGTCATCATGACTATACTCTTGCGTGCCATCTCCAGCGCCTTGGCACGATGAGAGTCGCAGGCCACGAGAGAATCTGAAAGGCTCCACCACGGCGTAAGTTCGTCATCAAACAGATTGCCAAGCTGAAAACGTGCGCGCAACAGACGGAATACAGAACGGTCAAGGTCAGCCTCGTTCATAAGTCCGGCTTCGATACTACTCTTTATATCGGGATAGGCTCTGTCGCCGCACTCAAGGTCGTTGCCAGAAAGGAGAGCATCGGCGGCAGTCTCGAGCTTTGACTTGTGAGTGCCGTGACCGTAAGGCTCGCGGGTGAAAAAATCGCCGAGAGCGCCACAGTCCGATACCACCACGTCGTCATATCCCCAATCGTCACGCAATATTTTTTTCAACAATTTTTTATTTGAGCAGCAAGGTTCGTCCTCATACCGGTTGTAAGCACACATGACCTCCTTCACATGTCCGTCGACGACAGCCGCCTTAAAAGCCGGCAGGTAAGTCTCCCACAGATCTTCGACCGGTATATTGGTGGCGTTGTATGTATGGCGGTTCCACTCCGGACCGCTGTGGACAGCAAAGTGCTTGGCGCAGGCATGCAGTTTATCGTATTTGCCCGTGCCGTCGCCTTGAAGTCCGCGTATCACAGCCAGCCCCATACGAGAAGTAAGGTACGGGTCCTCGCCGTAGGTCTCCTGCCCGCGTCCCCATCTCGGATCACGGAATATATTTATATTCGGGGTCCAGTAAGTAAGTCCGCGATATTGTCCGCGCCGATTGTTGCGAACCGACTGGTTGTATTTTACACGCGCCTCGTCCGATACCATGTCGAATACTTCAGCCACCGCACCGTCATCAAACGTTGCGGCAAGAGCTATCGCCTGAGGAAACACAGTGGCGGTACCTGCACGGCCCACTCCGTGCAATGCCTCGTTCCACCAGTTGTACTCAGGTATGCCGAGACGCTCTATAGCAGGTGAATGATTGGTCATCATACTTATCTTCTCGTCAAGCGTAAGCCGCGAAAGCAGGTCGCGGGCACGCTCGTCGGCCGAGAGATCGGGATTTCGGTAAGGCTCGGTCTGTCCGGTCGCGTATTGCGCCGCAACCGCAAGCCCGAGAAACAAGATCGGTCTTACTAAATATTTAAACATACAATTGAATTTTGGTTTCTACAAATATAGTCATAATATTTCGAATCAATACAGTGTTTTAATAGCGTCAATGTAAAAATCATGCAGTCTAACGGACTCCCATGCATGTAAACGGAGTGCATTGCGGTGCCGCCTGTTATTGAAAACTGTGTCGCAAAAGCAAAATCACGGATATACCATGAACAGCCTTTGCGACACATTACAGAATACTATGACTTATCTACTTTCTCTGTTCAACGACCTTTATTGTACCGTCAGGGTTATGATACAACTTATCGACGCAGATGGAGCGCAACCAGTCGTGGCCCGAAAGCTTGCTGTTGTGGTAGAAAGCAAACCACTGGCCCTTGAAGTTGACGATCGAGCCGTGATTGGTATAGCTGTCGGTTGGTTCCATGTAGATACCCATGTAGGTCCAAGGGCCGAGCGGAGAGTCACTGACAGCGTAACGCATGCGGTTGTCACCGGCCACTCCGTCATTCCATCCGTCATCATGGTTATCGGAATAAGAAAGATAATAGCGTCCGTTGTACTTGTGTATCCAAGTAGCTTCATGGGTGCACAAATACAACGGCAAGTACTACCTGTCATATGCCGACAACCATGTAGAGGATGGCCGTGGAGCCAACCGTCTGTGCTATGCCATGAGCGACTCGCCGCTCGGTCCTTGGGAATACAAAGGCGTGTATCTCGAACCTACAGGCTGCGACACCAGCCACGGCTCTATCGTGAAATACAACGGCGAGTGGTATGCATTCTACCACAATCAGGATCTGTCGGGACAGGGCAATCTGCGCTCCATCTGCGTCGACAAGCTGGAATACAACCCCGACGGCACTATAAAAGTAGTTCAGCAGACAAAAGGAAACAGCGATAAATAATCGACCTGTAAAGTGTATCATGGGAAACGGTGTCGGCCGAGAGGTCCGACGCCGTTTTTTATTTAACGTGAGGTCTACATAAGCTATAAATACCGTTCTCATACCTCTAAGGAGGTCATGGATATGCTGATTGGCCAAAAGGGATATCGGATAGATGGCATTGCCAATCTGCCTTACTTTGAGTGAGATAAATATAAACAGCACCAATGCAAAGAGCGCAAGCGTTAGAGCCTCTATGCTATCCTTGTATATACTTTTGAACCTTGTCATCCAGTCGTTGTCCCGCTCTATTGTCCAGTCATATTCGATTCAAGTCCACGTCCGACATGCAGAATTTTCTCACTTTGAGTTGCTGATTCAGAAATAATTACTATCTTTGTGGAGCAGACCGCATAAAAGCCCCGGTCAAGGGTATGAGGGCGGCGAGCAGACATTTTGAAAAGCGTTTATCCACGCTGATTCTTGACGAATCGAAATTCTCGCAAAGTTTCATATTACAGTCAAGGATTGAGCAACGGTAGATGTCGTGCGGATATGTATATCAGCAACAGCCGAAACTCTGTGAGGGAGTTTGGGCTGTAGTTACTTTACATATATAAGCGTAGGGCTTCTTCGTTGCCGTCCAACTGTAATAGGGCAATGCGAGAAGCCTCGATTCGTAGGATGGCAACAGATACAGATTCCTACGCTTTAATTATATGAACCAATCACCGCCAACGAGAGGATGACCGCGGCACAGCACACCCAATGAAAACACGATTCAAAATGAATATGGACTACGATGACGACCTCAACGCAGCGCGCCGCTTCCTAAACTCCATACAGACACGTCCACACATCAACGACATACTTCCCGGAGTATGGGTATCGGAGGATATATGCGAACAAAAATCCATATTTAACGGCGTTAAGAACGAGGACAGACTCATAGAGGGCCTTGCAATATTACGTATCAGAGACTTCAACAAAATTCTTGCGTATGACGAATCGGGTGGCGGAAAACATCTATCAGGCCGACAATATCACCGACATGGCCCTGTCGCCCATCGGAGTCATAATTGGCACAACGGAAGGCATCTACTGGCTTACCGGCCCGGACAAGGGAGCAAAGATCATAAAGGAGCCGGTGGAAGGAGTGTGGTGGGATAACTCCGATGCACTCTATTACCTTACTGACACCGGCGACCTTCTGGTAGTGACCGGCATGCAGGCGGCCTTCAACCAACGAACACCGTAAAGTAGTCAACTCCCGAAGTCCTCGCGGAAGATGCATCCGGATTTCCGAAAGTATCACAGCTTGTAGGTGAGCATCAGACGGGCGGCTATTGAGGAGGATGTAACATGCGGATAGTCGCGGTAGTGGGTAGAGCGGAGGTAGTGGGAGAAAGAAAAAGTCATATAGAGTTTGCGCCAAAGCTTCATGTCGGCGCGCAGTTCGGTGACGTTGAAAGAAGCGGCGCTGTGGTCGCCCTGCACGTCGAGAGTACGCGGATCGCTGTCGGCAAGGTCGGTATTCTTATGATAGCCCTTCCATGTAAAGAGGCGGTAGTACTCATGAGTAATACCTACGGAGAAACGGCTCTTGTCAAACACCATGTTGGCACCTCCTTTTATTGAGAAGCCGCTCGCAAGATTGTAATTGCGGCAGTCAACAGCATAATAATCTGACAGTACAGAGCCGAGTATGACCGCATTGGCATGGGCGAAGGCGTCAAACACCCACCGGTGGCGCTCTATGTCGCGGAACATGACGCCGCAGCCGAGGCTTGCCGGGATACCGAGTTTGTAGGGCACTTTGGCCGAGCGCGCCGATATAGTATCGGAATCATAAAAATCGAAGTGCTGATACAGGCCCACGCTAAGGCGGTATTTACGGTTCTCAAGCAGTTCACGCGCCATAAGGCGACCCTTTATCTCCAGCTGGCTTAAAAACGGCTGCCCCTTCATGACATTAAGACACCCGCGGAAAGTAAAATAGTCATATGGCACCGAGCTCTTTATCTCGAAGCGGTCGCCATACTCTATATTGATTTCGGCCGTGGCGCCGGCACTGATGTCATGTATCTCGTGACGATACTGAAGCAGACGTGTACCGAGCGAAAACTCCACGGCAAGCTTCGGTATGCCGAACACCCGTCCCGAGGTAGGACGCACACGCCACGCGTCGCCTGTAAGTATACGCGTAAGGCCCCTCATCGGCGATATAATGAACGCAGCGGCCTCACGGCCGAAGCGCTCCGAACCCTGCGCGCGGTCATCAAGTACAAGATCGGAAGCGCGGTAGCATACCTCACCTATGCCCATACCGCCTATAGGAGTGGCTATAATGTCATTGGTCGACGGATACTCGCATTCCATAAACAGCTCCCACATGGCGCTCCCGGCGATGGCAAAGAGCCCCGAGCGCCAGTAGTTGTAGCCATTAGAGCGTGCCGCATTATAGTAAAGGCTCCCGTTGTAAGGGTGCAGAAACATGTTGGTGCCGAGCTTGTCGTTGTCCCATTTGAAGCCCTTCTTGAAATTTTCTTTTATCGAGTGGAGCGATATGTAAGCGAAATCGCCGTGCTGTATGTAGCGGTCAAAGGCCCACAGCCCGATATTGAAGCCAAACGTCTCGCCGGCGGCACGCCAGAAGTGAGTGCGTCCGTAGTAAGCTACATCGGCCGAGTCGGGCGCCACCTCCGGCACCACCGACAACTTTATTGGCATCTGCCCCCATACCGCCACAGACGACACAATACACAAAATGCTAAAGGCCACACGGCCCAACCATCCTCTCATAATCCACACAAACTATGCAATGTCATAAAAACACTTGCAGGCGCTGATGTGTTCTTATTGCGGAATTTATGCCATGCCTGCTTCTTGCAAACGACTTTCTATATGGCGGAAAATCTTCTTATACGCCGTACATAAAAAAGTCTTGGACTTGAAATCTCCACTCCTTAAAAATCCGTCATGTAAACATCCGCCATGACATAAATCATAGTACCAGCATTCGTAGCATCCACTTTTCTTAATAAATTCAGACCGCCTATATATCAGGGATTTTTTGCGTCTTTGAAGAATAACGGCTAAAGACTCTTCATTTATATTTCCATAAGAATAACGTGTATCGGTCTCGCAGAATCTGCCACATGGAAATATATCGCCTCTTGGTGATATTGCCACAATGTCATCCTGACAATTTTGAGAGAACATGCATCCTGCACTTTTTTTCTTCGTAGATACAAAGTAGCTTGCAATGTCAGTAAATGTTGATTCTTTCAAATGATTATCTCGGTCAAAGAACCACAGGTCAAACAAATGGTTGGACATATCAGCATACTCTATCGGTGTAACTGAAATCGCGTCCGCCCTTGTCGCCTCACCCGACAAAAACAACGGATTAAACTTAAAATTCAAACGGTGCATACACAGAAACTCGTATATCTCAGCAATTCGGCCTTTAATCAATCGACTTCCTACCACTATCGCTCCAATATTTAACCCTCTCTCGCGGCACAATCTCATTTTTGGCATTAACAGGTCAAATGTACCGTCTCCATTCATATCCAATCGAAGATTATCATTTATATCTCTGACACCGTCTATTGAAAAACCGACCCTGACATCGTATGACTTAAAAAGCTCTATATAGTTATCATTAATTAAGGAAAGATTGGTCTGGATGCCATGTCTTACAAGTAAAGGCGCATCAAGTCCGGCGGTATATTCAAAGACGTGTCTGAATTTATCGTTTCCCCACAACAAGGGTTCTCCGCCATGCCAAATGAGAGTCAATTTCTTGCGATGGTTAAGACAACAATAATCAATTGCCTGCTTTACTATTGATTTGGCAACCTCAACATCCATCATAAAATCATCAGCCTTTATATCGTTGGCAAGATAACAATATAGACAGCGAAAATTACAATTGAATGTCGGTTTTATTATAATGGTCATAGTTCGTTGAAATTATCCTGACAGGTTACTTTATTATATACACCGACGCCCTCACTTTTCTCCTGACCATTGAACCAGCCTTTTTATCTCTTATTTCTCTTTCCTCTTCACATATTTTCAAACTGATATCGTCACTTACCGCTACGCGAGGACAATAAGTATGGTAACGGATATACCATGTGGCAACAGACACCAAAATACCCGATATTATCCCCGAAATAATTCCTAAAAGCAGTTCAGCCATCGGTTATTCCGCGTCATAGTAATCGCCGTGACAATCATTATAGTCGTCATAGCTTTCATTATATTCACTCCAGTTATCAAGAAATTGAGAGTCTGAAGCATCTTTCCGTTTAGCCATCTCAATTATCAGTTTTTGTGCCGGGGTCATTTCACTCTTCAATATTGAGACTCTATCTTTGTTCATAATATCATTTTTTTAGTATTATAAATGGCGGATATATTACACACTTATACATTATAATTTAAGATTCCGGTAATGGGAATACTGGGCGAAATGCATAGATATCTGTTTTAGAAAACATGAATGTCCCCCCACCAAAAAAATAAAATACAGTCCCTTTTTCATAACTTCCTTCACATGTCCAACTATAGCCGACGCCTTCTCCAGCAAATGCATTCAGTGCAGCATTAAGGGGATCAAAATATTTACAAATTAATTTACACTGCCATAAACGCGGTGCGTTATTATTACACGCATAATACCAGTCACCAGATACAGCATCACGCATCGACACAAGGAAGCCTTCTCCGTCTTCTATAATGCATACACCTTTTTTAGTATAGTCCAATTTATTGTCATCAGGTACTTTACTCCATTGCTCAACGGTCAGATAATTAACCTTCCCTTTTTTATCGACCACGCAAAGCGAAAGATGCTTTGGCCGGTCAGTGTCAACCGATGGTGTGTAAACTCCTTTCAACAGGCCATCGGCAACTTTCAGAGATAATTCAACCAACTGCGACATCGATTCTGCCGGGCCGTTTATGTCAAAAGCCCGTTCGACAAGACCGCTCTCGACATCGATCATACGTGTTGCGATAAAATACTCCGAAAATAGTTCACTTACATCGGCCACCACAACATATCTCACTCCGAATTTCTGACCCAGACGTGCAATCTGGCTGTCACGCACCTCTCCGGAAGTCTGGTAATCGTTTTCAGCCGACAATGCAGCAAGAAAGTCAGCGGTACGCTCTACCGCAGCATATTCTCCACTCGCAGTTATCGCACTTACAAGTTTTGCCCCGATAACTTTTTTATACGCATCATCAATACTTGCTCCGGTCATGTAGACCGCTACTTTCTTTTTAACTTGCTCCTGTGCATAAACCGACAGGCATCCTCCGACACCCAGAATCAAAAGCAACACAATACTAAATAACCTTTTCATATTGTAACTACTTTGATTTCTTGTTTAGTAAACGATACGCAACATTATTAGCCATTGCAGACAATACATCATGAGCATCGTACTCACGTTTCAGGCTAACCGATTTAAGGATTTTAGCGGATTCAAGTTCAATAAGACGTGCCGACATCATACACTGCCTGTCAGCAGATATGATGACATTCACCACTATCACATAGTCAACTCCGAGACGTGCACCCACCTCACGAATCTCCTTTTCGGGCACCTCGCCGGCAAGTTGATAATCTTGTTCTTTATCAAGAGTCTTGATAAAAGCTCCGTTGCGCTCAAAGGCGGTATACTCTTTATTTCCGGACATGCGCGCAAGCACCGCATCACTTACTATAGACTTATCATCGCCAATAATATCACCAACAACATAAACAGCCACTTTCTTACTTTCGGCAAATAATTGGGATGGAAAAGCCATGCATGTAAAAAACACTAAGACTAAAAATGCTAATCTTTTCATTTTAATATAAACACCGCAGGGCTCACAACATTGGCATATGATTGGTTTATACATAAAAGCGTGAGAGCCGTACTGTTGCCCGTTCCACGTTCTGAGGCCTTCGCATTGCCCACCGTAGTTGAACGAGCAAACATGCAGAAGCCTCACGCAGAATATGACACTACACCAACTGTCAACACTCACGCGCTCACAATTGGAAAAATTACATATCCACAAGGCATCTACCGTTTGCTGCATCCTTGACTACGGTTGAAATTTGCGAAGTTTCAGAACATCAAGAAAGAGCGTCAAGTAAACGCTTTTAACTATGTCTGCCGACCCGCCCGCATTTCCCTTGCAACCATAGGTTTAGAAAATCCGCACCGATGGCTTTCAGTCTTCTGCGTAATGAGGTCTGCGACTGCAAAGTTATAATTTATTTTCAATTAAACAATAGCACAGAATTTTTTAAATACGTACAACATCGAATCGACAAAACACTTGCAGGCGCTGATGTGTTCTTACTTCGAGTATCGGAAGATGATGGACACATTTATCGACATACTGAGGCAATATCCGGCGATAGCCCTGTTTCTTACAGTAGGAACGGGCTTTCTTATAGGGAAGATCAGGTACCGCTCCTTCTCCATAGGGAGTGTGACGGCGGTATTGCTTACGGGAGTGCTTGTAGGACAGCTTAGGATATCTATGTCAGGGCCTATGAAGACGGTGTTTTTCATGATGTTTCTGTTTTCGATAGGCTACAGCGTGGGACCGCAGTTTTTCAGGTCATTACGGGGAGCCGGCCTTAAGCAGGTATTATTTGCCGTAATCATGAGTTCGAGCTGCTTCGGAGTGACACTGCTGATAGCGCTATTGCTGTCGTATAGCCCGGGCGAGACAGTGGGGCTCTTCTCCGGCTCACAGACCTGTTCGGCCCTCATGGGAGTAGGCGGTGACGCCATAAGCCGGCTGCCACTGGCCGATGCGATAAAAGACCGCGAGCTGTCCATAATACCGGTGTGCTACGCAGTAACCTACATCTACGGCACACTCGGCACTGTCATAATACTCGCCAACTTCGGCCCCAAGCTGCTCGGAGGTCTTGAGAAAATAAGACGGCAGACGAAAGAGCTCGAGGCCAAACTTGACGAAAACTCATGGGAGAGCGACCCGGCATGCGTCAATGCTCTGCGTGTGGCGGCATACCGCGCCTATAGAGTCGAAAACGAGTTTTTCAAAGACGGAAAAACCGTAAAAGAAACCGAGGCCGAGCTAAAGTCACAGGGTCTGCCGCTCTACGTAGACCGCATAAAATCGGGCAAGCGGATATATGCCGCCAATGCCGACCGCATAATACACAAAGGCGACACAGCAGTGCTATGCGGCCGACGCGAATACATAGTGCAGGACCACGGGCTGATAGGACCGGAGGTATCGGACGAGAAACTGCTGTCATATCCGCTTGAAAAGATACCGGTACTTGTGACAAAACGCAGCGTCACAGGCAAAACCGCATCGGCATTAAGCGGACAACGATACATGCACGGCATAATAATCAACTCCATCACACGTCACGGGAGCAACGTCGAGATATCGGACGACACGACAATCGAGAAGGGCGACGTGCTACTGCTGACCGGACACCACAGCCGGTTGAAATCGGCAGCAGTGCATATAGGTCACATGGACCGCCCGACGACAAGCAGCGACCTGATGTTTGTCGGGCTTGCCATCTTCATCGGCGGAGTCATAGGAGCCGTCACCATAATGTTCGGCGACATACCGGTCAGCTTCGGTACAAGCGGAGGGGCACTTATAGCGGGGCTCGTGTTTGGCTGGCTGCGGTCAAAACGACCGACATTCGGTCATATACCCGACTCGGCGCTATGGATCATGAACAACCTCGGGCTTAACGTTTTTGTAGCGGTCATCGGCATCGAAGCCGCCCCGTCGTTCATATCCGGGATAAAAGAGGTAGGGCCAATGCTGCTTGTAGTCGGAGCCATAGGCACTTCACTACCGCTGTTGTTCGGGCTATGGCTCGGCCACAAGATATTCAAGTTTCATCCGGCCATCACTCTCGGCTGCTGCGCCGGGACACGCACCTGCACAGCGGCGCTCGGAGCCGTACAGGAAACCCTTGGCAGCTCGCTTCCGGCAATGGGCTACACGATAACTTACGCCGTAAGCAACATACTGCTGGTCATATGGGGTATGATAGCAGTACTGATTGTATCGTAGACCCTGCTTATAGGGCAATGGGCACCGGCCATACCAATATCAGAGCGCACGGAGCCGGAGCGTAGCGGGCTTAAGACCGGGAGAGGCAGCCTTGACGGTTATGGAGCCGGGGGTGCCGTCATTGCGTACTATCAACAATGCCTTTCCTGCCAGAGCCTTGCGTCGGTCAGACTTGAAACGCTCAAGCGATATGGGACTGCCGTTGTCGACGCCCTCATTGCGTCCGGCTCCGGTCACTTCAAAGGTCACTTCGTTATCGGCCCCGGGGCATATGTTGCCGTCCTTGTCGAGGATCTCCACGGTCACGAAGCTGAGGTCGCTTCCGTCGGCCTTTATACAATCGCGGTCAGGCACAAGGCGTATCCGAGCCGGCGCACCGGCTGTATTTATGGTCTGTTCGGCCACCACTTTGCCGTTCTTGCGGCTTACGGCCTTCACCGTACCCGGCTCGAAAGGCACACGCCACATGACATGGAAATCGTCGGGCCCCTTGCTCCGCACCCCCTGCGACCTGCCATTGACAAACAGTTCCACCTCATCGGCATTGTTGTAGTATGCCCACATGTCGACATCCTGTCCCGGCTTCCAATTCCAGTGCGGGAAGAGGTGCAACACGGTCTTGTCAGGGCGCCATTCGCTCTGATACATATAATAGACATCTTTCGGGAACCCGGCAAGATCGACGATACCGAAATAGGAGCTGCGCGCCGGCCAACCATAAGGTGTGGGCTCACCGATATAGTCAAAGCCTGTCCATATGAACTGCCCCATCACATAATCGCGGTCGCGTACCTGACGCAACGAGTTTTCATGCGTCGTGCCCCACGGCACATGATGATTATCATAAGAAGAGCAGGCAAATGACGGATCGCTCCAAGGTATATCCCATCGCAACGGAGATATCGTCATGGAGTCACTCGGCATTTTATAGTGTCCTCGGGTCATAAGAGCGGATACGGTCTCGGTGCCAAGAAAAGGCTTGCCGGGGAAGTTTTCAGGCACACCGTCGTACCATGCGTCATGGTAGTTGAAGCCTATTATGTCAAGAGCGCCGGACTTAAACAGGTGATTGCCCGGATCAGGCTCATTGTTTCCGGTGGTTATAGGACGAGTAGGGTCAAGACGGCGCACAATATCGGCCAGACGGCGTGTAAGCAGCGAATTGACCGACATCGAGTCAGACTCCTGCGCCAGCTGCTCCTTGCCGTGTCCGAAATTAAGAATAAGATTGGCCTCTTCAAGGCTCAAGGTATCGGCAGCGGCATCGCTCCACTGCTCAAGCACCTCGTTGCCGATGCTCCACATTATTATCGATGGATGATTGCGGTCACGCACTACAAGGTCGGTAAGATCGCGCTCATACCACTCGTCAAAAAAGCGTGCATAGTCACGCTCGGTCTTGCGCCGGCGCCACATGTCAAAAGCCTCATCCATCACGAGTATGCCCATGCTGTCGCACAAAGCAAGCACTTCGGGAGCCGGCGGATTATGTGAGGCGCGATAAGCGTTCACACCCATATCTTTAAGAATTTCGAGCTGCCTCTGAACAGCGCGTGTATTGACAGCCGCGCCAAGCGCGCCAAGATCGTGGTGCATGCACACACCGTTGATCTTAATATTTTCTCCGTTCAGGAAAAATCCTTTTTCAGCATCAAACGCTATCGAGCGCAGACCGGTCACGGTTTCGTAGCTGTCCACCACCTTTCCGTCCTCGACAACGTCGGTCACCACCTTGTAAAGGGCCGGATCGGTCAATGTCCATAACCGCGGGGAGTCGATGCGAAGCTGCTGGGTCAGCACCTCCGAAGAGCCGGCGGCAACAGAGAGAGGTGCCGACGAAGAAGCCACAACCGCACCGGTGCCGTCAAGAACCCGGGTATCGAGCCGGAGCGACACCGCACCGGCCGACGTATTGTCGACAGTAGTGCTGACCGAAAGGTCAGACGACTCAGATGTGACATTGCGTGGCACCACATAACTGCCCCACTGCGCCACATGCACCGGCGACAGCTCACGCAGCCACACATTGCGGTATATGCCGCAGCCGGAATACCAGCGTGAATTGGGCTGGTCGGAGTTGTCCACCCTGACAGCAATAACATTTTCACCGTCTCTTTTTAAATAAGGTGTAAGGTCGTAGCTGAACGATGCATAGCCGTAGGGACGTGTGCCCAGCTCATGGCCGTTTATGTATACCGTGGTGTTCATGTATGCGCCGTCGAAATCGACGTATACGCGCGAGTCTTTGTCAGCCCCGGGAAGGGTGAATGTCTTGCGGTACCACCCTACTCCACCCGGAAGCGCTCCACCGCCTGTTCCCGAGGGGTTGTCCTCACTGAAATCGCCCTCGACAGCCCAGTCGTGCGGCAGATCAAGACGACGCCATGAAGCATCATCAAAACCGGGTGATGACATGGCCGGGGAGTCGCCAAGCATAAACCGCCATCCGTCGTTGAAACTCACAGCCCGACTGTCGGCCGCACTGAGCGACAGTGACACCACGGCGGCAAAAACCGCCATAAGCAAGAATTTTTTCATATCTGTGTTTACTCTCAATTTTTAGTTGGTTATCAATAGGTATTTTAGGTTATACAAATTTAGCAAGTATTTTTTTAAGAGGCTGTATATAGGGCTGTAGCAATGTTGTCAATGTGGGTACCATATGTTAATCAGCTGATAAATCAGCGCAGCCCGCATCAGGAAACGGCCATACCAAATGCTTCGTATTTTCGGCATTAAGCGTCATTTTGACGCAAAAACATTGCATAACTGAAATATTAGATTTACATTTGCACAATTAAACAACACAATGACACAAGAAATGAGTCTTATCATCCCAGCCAAATACAAGCAGAAACTGCTCCCGGAGACAACGGAGATAGCAATCAAGACCATCAAGGAAGGCTTTCAGACCGAACTCGCATCGGCGCTCAATCTGCGACGCGTCACAGCCCCGCTTTTCGTGCTTTCGGGCACCGGTCTTAACGATGACCTCAACGGAGTAGAGCATGCCGTAAGCTTTACCATAAGCGACATGAACGATGCCAAAGCGGAAGTGGTGCACTCACTGGCCAAGTGGAAGCGTGCCAAACTCGGCGCCTACGATATAGCGCCGGGCTTCGGACTGTATACCGACATGAACGCCATACGCACATTTGAAGAGCTCGACAACCTCCACTCGCTCTACGTGGACCAATGGGACTGGGAAAAGACCATCACCGAGGCCGACCGCAATCTCGACTACCTTAAGACGACAGCCGAGAAGATATACAATGTGGTCCGCGAGATCGAGAAGCGCATATACCGTCAGTTTCCCCACATAACTCCCGTGCTACCCGAGAAACTCACGTTTATCCACAGTGAAGAACTGCTGCAGCGTTATCCCGACCTTACCTCACGTGAGCGCGAGGCCAAAGCCGCCAAAGAATACGGAGCCATATTTCTAATCGGTATCGGCGCACCGTTAAGCAACGGCGAGCCGCACGACGGACGCGCTCCAGACTACGACGACTGGATCACACCCAACTCCGACGGATACACGGGGCTTAACGGCGACCTGATATTCTGGGACCCTGTGCTTGAGACCTCGTTTGAGCTATCATCCATGGGCATACGCGTAAGCCCGGAGTCGTTGCAGAAGCAGCTCGAACAGCGCGGTTGCACCGAACGCAGCAAGCTTAAATTTCATAAAGCGCTGCTCGAAAACCGGTTGCCGCTGTCGATAGGCGGCGGCATAGGACAGAGCCGTCTGTGTATGTTCATACTGCAAAAAGCCCACATAGGCGAGGTTCAGGCCTCGATATGGCCGGAGGAACAGGTAGAGGCATGCAGGGCCGCCGGCATCAACCTGTTGTAATCATAACAATGACCATTAAGACCATAGCTTGTTGAATATCAGTTTAGAGTCAGGGATTTAAGGATGTCAGGATGCAGCAGTAACACATCCGCCGCCTTAAACCCCGAACTTTAAACTTTTTTTATGTATCAGGGGGAGCAGGGAATCACAGTTGCAGGGCACGGTTCAAGTGTTAGGCAACCGCGTTTTTTAATTGATTCCGCTTTACTGATTAAAGCTGATGCACAGAAGGGCCAGAGGCGCCGGTTAACAATTGGGTTTTAAGACCGTACGGGTCGTAGCCGGACGCCGTACTACTGGTGTCCCTACCACCGTCATAGTCGTTAACCACCGCGTTTTGCGTTGCCCCCACCATCGCATCCGTTTGCCACCGCGTTTTTACAATGGCCCGCGAAATCCGGCTGAAGAGCTGAATGGTAGGGGCGCCAGTAGTACGGCGCCCGAGCATCCGGATGGCCTGCGGCAGAGCAATTGCAGATGACCGTACGGGTCGTAGCCGGACGCCGTGGTACCGGCGTCCCTACCACCGTCATAGTCGTTAACCACCGCGTTTTGCGTTGTCACACCGTCGCATCCGTTTGCCACCGCGTTTTTACAATGGCCCGCGAAATCCGGCTGAAGAGCTGAATGGTAGGGGCGCCAGTAGTACGGCGCCCGAGTATCCGGATGGCCTGCGGCCGAGCAATTGCAGATGACCTTGCGGGTCGAAGCCGGACGCCGTGGTACTGGCGTCCCTACCAACATTGGATGTTTAACAACCGGGGGTTAAATTGATTCTGCTTTACCGATTAAAGCTGATGCACAGACGGGTAGAGGCGCCGGCTAACATTTGGGTGCATTAATCCGAGTCAGGCGCAGGGGCCTCGGCGCTTGCGCCACAGAATGACAATGAGGGGCAACAGCAACAGACCGGCCAAAGGAAAGAGATAACGCGATATGCGCCGGGCAATACCCTCCTTGCGCTCACGGACCATGACTATTGTGTCGCCACGCTCCATATAAAGAGTATCGCGCGACACAATATCACGAAGTATGACACGTGTACGTTTTTCGCGTACCGTATCGCCCGTAAAATCCACACTTACACTGTCAAGCACATAAAAGAGAAGTTCCCGGTCACTCGCACGGTATACGGAGTCGCGGCTTGCAGAGCTGACAGGCCTATATACGGTACGGGCACATGACAGTGCGAATACCGTCACAATCAATATCATCACACGCTGCATAACAATCGGTCGCGCCGGGCTATAAACGAGTCAAACGTATCAAATATGTCGCTCATGACGGCTCTGGCACTTTCGCGGCGACTCTCGTAAAGCGATGCCGAAGCCATGCCTCCCGGAGCGTCACCACGCAGTGCATCGTTCACACCGCTTGCCCGCTCCATCATGAGCATGACACGGTCGACTATACGGTCTATGCCGAGATCGCCGCAGTTGCTCATAACCTGCCGTGGACCCGGCAGCCCGGCGATGGCCTCATAAAGTATCACCCCGTCGGGCGAAGCCCACTGGTCGGCCGCCTCCTTTGCCGACATGCCCTTGGCAAGCTGGTTTTCAGGAAACAGCAGAGCACCCTTAGCCGCAGTCGACAGCACACGGTCATTAAGCGACAGAAGACGGTTCACCATGCGCTGGCGCTCGATAAGTTCCTCGACAAATGAGTGTATCTCTCCGTCGATAAACGGATAAAAGCAGAATACAAACGGATGTCGCGATGCCTTGCGGCTACCGAGCAGATGGCCGTCGGGAGAAAAAAAGCGGCATACCCACTCACCCGTCATCTCCCACTTCGACTTCACGAGCAGACGCTTCATTTTCTTCCGTGCGATATTACCGCGATCTATACGTGACTTGGCTCCGGAGGGCATGTAATAGAAGCGGCCCATATCAGGATCATGGCAGCGCATGCGGTCTTTCAACTCGAAAGTCCACACTTCGATAACCCGACACAACCCCATATCGGCACGCCCAAACTCAAGATTGTCATTGCATGAGGCGCCAAGCAATCCCGACGGGCGCGAAAACGCATTCATGGCGGGATTCTCATATATGTCACGGAGCCTTGACGCCCTTGCACGATCGCCTTGGGCAAATCGCATCAGCAGCCGCTGAAGCGACATGTCATGCAGATATCCGACCAACTCTATATCCTCTCCATGAGGGTCGCTGAAAGGACCTGCGAAAAACCGCGCCGGATTGAGCATATCGGCCCACGGCCCCATGTCGCCGCCTCGATTTTCACGTTTTACATAATGGACGGCACAACCCGACACAAGAAACTCCTCAAACGTACGCGCATCGGCAGCTATATACGGCGCCATGCTGTCATATCTGTCGGCCGCCGCCGACTTACGTCCAGTACGATAATAACCTACGGCCATTTTAACAAGCTGACGTATGACATTATCGGTCACAGGCACATAATTACTGTCTTCCATACACTTACGCTCTGACAGCCACGCGCCGTCACAATCCTTGACCATGTCGCTCCACTGGTCGCCAAAAGTATAGCGTTTGCATCGCAGACGCCGCAACCTGAAAGCAGAAGCATTGTTCCATGCCTGCAAAGCCGCTTCGATATAGTTATTCATCTTCGTTTAATTATATATAATTGACAATACATGATATACAGCGCGCGATCATGCGCTGATGAAACCCGGTATGGTGCTTAATGCCGCAGCGTCAAGGCTGAATGTCACGCCGTCATCGACCACCGCCTGCAGCAGGACCCGACGACAATCGGGCCTGACAACAAAAATGTCGATGCATCTCCCCTTCAGCACCGCCACAGGCTTAGACGCCGCAGCCCGGGTATAAGGCGACCGCTGAAGCAGGGCCTTACGCGAATGACAATCAGTGACAAGCTCCGCACAACAACCGCCTGCGGAGACAGCCGCCACCCTTACCAAATTGTCGGGCAATGCCACGTGCCCCACTCCGTCGCCATCGACCTCTACAGGCAGTTCAATAGCCACAGGCGCCAGCATGTCAAAGGGAGCCTCGTGAATCAGGCCGCGATACCAGTCAAGCATGCGCGCCCTAAGCAGAGCCTCGAGGTCCACGCCGTCGTCGCGGGTTATGTCACAACCGGAATTGACCGGTTCGGGAAAAGCGCGCAATTGCCACTCGTGCAGCAATTGCGCTTCCGTAAGATGCAACTTCATCGTCACTCACCGAATGGATTGTCATCACCGCTGTCACCGGGGCCTTCGGGCACAACTTCACCACCGTTGTCGCCGTCAGGCACGGCCATGATGCGCATATGGGCATTAGGATAGCGCAGCACCAAACACGAGGCCTCGGTAAGCACCACTGCCTCCGTATTGCGCTGACCGCTCCTGCACAGGTCGATAGGCATGGCTTTGAACGGTATATGCACATACTTCTGCAGATACTCCGGGTCTATGACCATGCCGTCGTCGGCATGTCCGCACATGTCGAACACCTCGCTCAGCACGACATACAGGCGTCCGAAGTTGGTATGCATCTCCTTAAAGTCGATACCCCAACGGGTCACCGTCTCCACGGCACCCAGACTCTTTACGGTATTGAGCCGGCTAAGTTCCTCGATAAATCCGGAACCGGCCACGAGTATCTTGCGGGCAGAGCCTGCGTTACCGGTAAATGCCTTGCGGGTGAGAGCCACAAGTTTCAGCGCATCGAGTTTGCCCTTGGTATAAGTAAAGTCGTTGGAGGTCTGATTCCAGATGCCTGCTGTCATGAACACCTCGCCATAATCGAGGCCCTTGTCAAAACGATGTCTGACTCCGAACAGGAAATTCTTCTCCATGCCCATGCGCATGTCCATCAGCGCCACCTCCTCCTGATCGGAAAGAGTCCAGCCGACCTCCTTGGCCGACATACGCTGCATCATCGACTGCTCGACCTGCGCCTTGAAAATCTGGCAATAATTGGTCAGCTTCACCGGAATAGCCTGAGCATTGGCAGTCTGCACGTCGAGTTCAGCGGCCGCACGACCCATTCTCACAAGTCTGGAGACGAGAACAAGCTGCGGGAAAAGAATGCCCGAAGGCACACCTATGGCACGTACTTTCATGGCGTTATCCTTGCTTTCCAGCACATACATCATAACACTCACCTTGTGTCCGTTGACCATCGCATCAGGAGCGAGTACAGTGTCGGACACACAGAATACATTGCTCTCGTTAAGCATCAGAAGGGCCGTGTCGGTCGACGCACTCTGCTCCACCGCGGCGGCAAGCGTGTTGACTTCAGGAGGAGTGTCGACGGAGTAATACTCGAGTTTCATGCTTTTGCACTTGCGGGCCGGGGCAAGGCGCGATATCTGGTCGACGGGAGTGGCCATAGGCCTTATCTTGACAATGCGGCTGTCAATGTCGCCAATCAACAGGTCGGGCGACACTTCTTCGGTGACAGGAGTTGTCAACGGGGTTTCGAGTACATGGGGTGAGCCTGCGGCTCCGGTTACGATTCTTGCTTCCATAGCTAAAAAGATATTGATTGATTAAAAAAAACGGTTAGTCCCACACGCTTTTGCGTGACCGGGAAAGAAATGCAGACTGAGGCTGAGGTGCGGCGTCAAGAAGAGCGTCGGGCGACTCATACATAGCCGGCTCCTCCATTCTGGCATTGGCCGCTTCGTTTAGACCGCGCATATAACCGCGCCGCTCGGCCTCGCCGATAGCGGAGTCAGCATCGTCAGACCGCGGAAAATGACGGCCGACGGCTTCATCGGCGGATACACCGGAAAGTATGTCCACGACAAAATGGGCGGCTCTCGGGTCCTTACCGATAAGACGCCGGAGTTCAACAGGCATGCTGACATCGGGCGCATCGCCTACAGGAGTTGGTTGTGTGTTGTCCATAATAACTGTTGTTTTAACTGGTGATGACGCAAAGTTACAACCGCAGAACGCATGATTTATGCACAATCGGGCATTAACATATTCTTAAGGCCACAACAGACGGGGCATAAGCATATTAGGCCGCGTTTTAGTGTATGTTAAAGAAAAAAACAAGAGGCGCCTGATTCACATCAGGCGCCTCCTTAGGTCAATTTTTGTAGTATGAATTTATGTTGTTACTTGAGAGTAACCTAAGTAGTGCTTACTTATTATTATCGCCCGCGGGTATGTCGGGATTATTTTCCATCTCCACATTAGGAATCTGGTAAATCATGCGATAATCACGTGCCGAGTAAGTAACGGCATCCATAGAGGCCAGAGTGGGATCATAGTTCACACTCTTGGCGCGGTCAATGGTCTCGTTGCGGCGTTTGGCATCGAAGTAACGGCAGCCCTCGCCCCATGTGTCGATACGCTTCTGCCAGCATATCTCCTCATACAGAGCATCGCCTGTAAGAGAGCAGGTATAACCGGGTTGACGGGTCGACATAATCTCCTCGAGTTTATCCTTGGCCTTGTCGGGCTGATTGTCAAGATAATAAGCCTCGGCTGCCACATAGTACATCTCGGCTGCGGTAAGATAGATCACGTCAGAGGTGAAAGGCTCAGCCGTGCCACCCGAGGTGACATACACGTCGCGGTACTTGTCGGGCAGATATACCGTAAAGTCGCGGCCGCCTACATTCTGGAGCAGAGAGAAGTCAATGCCGCTGACTTCGTTATAGTCGGCCACATAACCGAACCAGCCCTTGCGCACATCGCCGTCGGCTATACGGTCGACAAGCTCCGATGCACCGAGTACGGTGAATCCTCCTCCCGAATATCCGTCGCTGTAGCAGTCGATAACCGACATCCAAGAGCCGTAGAAGCAGGTCGTCTCGACGTTCACGCGATAGCCCCAGAGAGCTTCGGGCATGTCAAGGGAGTTATATCCGCCAAGCATATCGGCGGCAGTATTGAACGAGCATCCGGCAGTGGCTTTTTCGGCATAGGCGGCAGCGTCACCGTAATTGCCGGTAAACATGAGTATGTTGGCATAGATGGCCGCGGCCGAATACTCCGACAAGCTGCCCTTGCCCGAATGGAAGCCCTTACCTTCAAGGAGCTTGTAGCCGTTGTCGATATCGGATAGAATCTGAGTATAGACCTCACCGACCGGCACACGCTCGGGACGATACTCGCTGTCGGTCTTCAACGGTATGCCCGGCTGGTCGGCACCCACGCTGAGAGGCTGCTGATATATGTTGATAAGCCAATAGTAGCAGAATGCACGCAGAGCGTAAGCTTCACCGAGCATGGCTTCGGACTTGGCCGAGGAGAGCGACTCGCCCTCGGCGGGCTTGAGCATGGTTATGATGGTGTTGGCGTTGTCGATGACGTTATAAAGCTGACGCCAAGTAGCCACGGTACGACGGTAATTGCTCTGACGGAAGTCGAGCTGATAGTCGAAGTAACCTATGTTAAGGCCGTAATAATTGGCGAGGTCCTCACACATAAGTTCGGTGGCGAAGCGCAGACTCGCATAGCCCATATTGTCCTGCGAAGTGGCATAGTCGCCGCCGCAATACAGATTGAAGTATGCGCCCGTGACATAAGCCTGTACCTTCGAAGGGTCCTTCTGCATGGCTCCCGACACGGCATCCTCGTCAAGATACTCGGTGGGCGATGTATTCAGATAACTGTCGGAACAGGAAGCTGTCAGGAGCACCGCACCGGCAGCAAGTCCTTTTAACAGTATGTTATTGTATAGTTTCATATCGGTTATGATGAATTAGAATGTTAACGAAAGTCCGAAAGACACGGTACGTATAGCCGAATAGTTGGCCTGTGACTGACCGTATACATACTGACGCGGGTCAAGACCCTTACGGCGCGAGAAGAGAGCTACGTTATCGGCTGCCACATACACACGCGCTTTCTCAAGATAGGCCTTGCGCAGCCAAGCTGAAGGCAGCGAATAGCCGAGCGTTATGTTGCGCAGGTTGAAGTAGTCGGCGCCTATAAGATACTTGTCTGAGAATGTGTTGGCATTCTGTGAACCGTCAAGTACAGGCACGTCGGTGTCGGTATTCTGCGGAGTCCATGCGTTGAGTATGTCTTTGTGCCAGTTGTAGCCCTGCATACTGCCGGCATGCATCATTCCGGCATACATGGCGTCATATATGTCGCCTCCTATCTGGTAGTTGGTGGCGATCGAGAAGTCTATGCCTTTCCACGCGAAGTTGGTGGTTATACCTCCTTGGAAGTCGGGTATGGCGGTACCGATATAGTACTTGGTGGCCTGAGTGTAGTCGGTCACGGGCACCATCTCCACATTGCCGTCGGCGTCGGTCTGGTCGCGGTACCATGTGGCGTGACCGCTATCGTCAAGACCTGCAAAACGGTAGTAATAGAAGTCCCATACGCTGCGACCCTCGCGAATATTGTAGTAAGCGTCGTGCGTTATGCCCTCGACCTGCTTGTCGACGGGTATGTCGGTGACTTTGTTTTTATAGTGGGTGCCGGTGAATGTCCAGCTCCACATGAAGTCCGTGGGAAGGGGCACATTGACCGTAAGCGTAAACTCGATACCGCGGTTGACCATGGTAAGGGCGTTGCGCGAGATGTAGCTGACACCCGACGACGGCGGCTGAGGCACGTTGTAGAGCATGTCTTTGGTGCGCTTGTTGAAGTACTCGATGTCGATATTGAGCAGGTTGTCGAGCAACAGGGCGCTCACACCGGCATTGAAGTTGTAGGATGTCTCCCAAGTGATGTCGGGATTGCCCTCATAGTACTTTGACACCGCAAACTGACCGTCGGAGTTGGATACGCCGTACTGTGTCTTGGAGGGATAGTAGTTGCTTGTTGTTGTCATCGGATAGTAGATGTCATCGTTGCCGACACTACCGTAGCTTGCGCGTATAGACATATTGTCGACCCAAGTCACACCCTTGAAGAACTCCTCCTGTGACAGACGCCAAGAACCGCCTACCGACCAGAAAGTACCCCACTTGTTGCCCTTCGCGAAGCGTGACGAGCCGTCACCGCGAACCGAGGCCGAGAGATAGTAACGGTTGTCATAGTCATAATTCAGTCGTCCCAGCCACGATTCAACGGTATATGTATCGGTGTACGACGATATGTTGTCCATGTTTATGGCATTGTCGAACTCGGGGATGGCCGGATCGAAGAAGTTGGTCTTTGAGGCGTTAAGATAGTTGTACTTCATCTTATAGTTCTCGTGACCGGCGAGTACATCGATATTATGCTTGTCGGCAAAAGTATTGGTGTAGGTAAGCAACTCGTTGACGGTATAGGTCTCGAGACGGGTGCGATACTTGTAGCCGCGGCCGTTGACATTCTGGGCGTCGCCGAATGTCGGGGTCATGAAGCGGTCCTGCTGGGTGTTGGTCACGTCGTAACCGCCGTTGGCTTGAAATTTAAGTCCGTTCCATATGTCGAGAGTGACACCGAAGCGGCTTGCGAAGTTGTCGGTGAGGACTTTGTTCTGATTGGCCTTGTCGCTGGCTACGACATTGGAGTTGGGAGCATACTTGCGGGTACCGTACTGTCCGCTTCCAAAGTCGAACACGGGCGAGCCGTCCTCGGCATAGATACGCTTGCCGTCGGCGTCATATGCATATACGGGATATACCGGCGCTACCTGCTGGATGAAAGCGAATGTATTGGAATAGTTGCTGAGTGACGATATGTTGAGGCTGTTCTGCACTCCGCGGGAGTAAGATACATTACCGTTGATCTTTAAGAACTTGGTCACAAGATAATCGCCGCTGGCACGCATGGACAGACGCGAAAAGTCGGAGTTCTTGATGATACCCTCGTCTTCGAGCCAGCCGAGCGACAGGAAGTGAGTGCCACGCTCGTTGCCGCCCTGAACGGCTACGTTGTACTCCTGACGGAGGCCATTGCTGATAGCTTCGTCGCTCCAGTTGTCATACCAGAGCAGAGGAGCGCTGGTGAGGTTGCCGTTGGCATCCACGATAGCGTTGTTGTCGCATCGGAAGGGGTTGTAGCCCACGTTGCCGTACAGACTGGCCGATGCTTGGGCTCCGGCCTCGGCTTCAGTGGCACCGCCGGCTATGGCACGGTTGCGAAGCACAGTCCACTGCGTCGTCATCCACATACCGGGATCGGTTATTATGTCGTAGTTGGGTATACCGCGCGAGTTGCTACCTATACGGGCCTCGAAAGTCACCTTGTTTTTCTGGTCACGGCCCTTCTTGGTCGAGATCATGATTACACCGTTGGCAGCGCGGCTACCGTAAAGTGCGGTTGAAGCGGCGTCTTTAAGTACGTTGATCTGCTCGATGTCGTTGGGGTTGATGGCAGCGATGTTTCCCTCGTAAGGCATACCGTCGACTACATAAAGAGGATTGGAGCTCGAGTTGATGGAGCCGATACCGCGTATGCGGACGGTGGCGCTCGTACCGGGCTGACCCGACTGCATGGCTACCTGAACACCCGGAGCGGCACCCTCGAGAGCCTTGCTGACATTGGACACCTGAAGTTTCTCGATCGCAGATGACGAGATTGTTGATGCAGCACCGGTAAACGATGACTTCTTGGCTGTACCGTAGGCCACGACCATAACCTCGTCGAGGCTGTTGTCAGTGCTGCGGAGCGCGATGGTCATATGACCGGCCTTGATTTCGGCCTTAACGGTCTCCATGCCCACATAAGATACCTGCAGGATTTTTACATTATCGGGAACAGATAGACGGAACTCGCCCGACATATCGGTCGATGTACCCTGTCCACCCCCTATCGGCATTACTGTGGCGCCTACAAGCGCCTCGCCGTCGGCGGCACTGACCACCTGTCCGGTCACGGTACGCATCGTCTGCGCCGAGACCATCAGGGCAGCCATAACTGCCACAAAGAATAAAAACAGCTTTTTCATACTTTGAAAATGTGAATAATTAAGTTATTTAATTGACAAATTGCCATGATTAGCATTCAATCGATTGCATAAATCCAATTTCCTCTGACAAAGATAGCTCTATTTCTTTTAAATATCATTAACATACCCCCCCCATTTAAACATTATTAACTATATTAACATTTAACACTTAATAATTATGCTGTTTTTGCATTTTGGGAATCGCCCGCAGGCGCTTACGCGTTTTTTGACAATATCACCACAAACCTATATATTCATGTATATGTTATATAACCGATGAGAGGGATCGGTTACATATTGGCGTTACTCGTCGTCTCTGCTGCGACATCATGCGGGCCGTGTGACAAGCACTGCCTGTGTACTCCCGATGTACCCCTGCGCGACATAGAAGTGCTTTATGACTGGAGCCAAGCTCCCGGTGCCAGCCCTGAAGGCATGGCCGTGCTTATTTATGATGTCGGGACAGAAGGCATGCCGTGGCGATATGACCTACACCCCGCAGGCGGATATATTGGCGTTCCGCAAGACTCGGCACGGGCCATAACCTACAACAACGACACCGAAAACCTTAGCTTCGGCAATACCGGCAACTACTTCACCGGCAAAGCATATACACACGAGGGCAATCTCTTCGACGGACTGTCAGAGACGTGGTACGGACCCGGGCCGGAATCGCGTGCCGATACGGACCAGCGCGTGCTTGTGCAGCCCGACCCGTTGTGGCTCTACTCAACAGACGGCCTTGTCGTTAATGACTCCACTGCTCTGTTCAGGCCGGTAGCGGTAGTGGCACGCTACAACTACCTGATAACCGGCATAAAAGGGCTTGAGGGCATGGCACGCATGTGCGCCGCCGTTACCGGACTGGCCGGCGAGATATATCTTGCCGGAGCCATAAAGGGCAACGAGGCGGTGACCGTGCCGGGAGCTTTGCAACAGACATCAGCCGACTCCGCCTCAGGTGCGCTCTATACGTGGGGGTGCGTCGACAACCAGCAGTCGCGATGCCGGCTGCAACTATTTTTCTGGCTTACCGACGGAAAGAAGTACTGCTATGACTTCGACGTGACCCGGCAGGTGCGTGAAGCTGACGACCCGCTCGATGTGAAAATAACAGTCAACGGCATAACCTTGCCCGAGCCCGATAACTCCGGTCCCGGAGGCGAAGGCGGCATAGGTGTGGATGTCGATAACTGGGAGACCGTCGAAATCGAACTTAGCAACTGACTCGGATGTTATAATCCTAACTATATACTGTCAAATCCAAATCTTACATAAAGCTTCATAATTATGAAATGGGAAGTAACAATACTTATGGCCGTAGCTGCATCGGTCATATCATGTTCCAACAATCATGACGAGATCAACGTACCTGTCACCGATCAAGCCATAGCATTTACCGCCACCGTACCCAAGGCACGGAGCGAAGTCACCACCACCGCAACGATCAACAACTTCAAGGTGTGGGCGTTTGCCAACGGCGAACACTACATGGGCGAAAACGGCGTCGATGTCGAGAAGATAGGTGACAAGTGGTCGTCCGATCCCGTCATATACTGGCCGGTAGACGATTCTCTCAACTTCTTCTCTATAAGCCCGACTATCAAGACAGCCACACAGAACAACCCCGAGAACCCCAACATACCCGACTTCATAAACACCGGCAAGACCGACCTGCTATACGCCGTAAACATGAATGAGAGCCGAACAAGCACCAATGTACGCAACAATCAGCTTGTCGTAAACTTCCGCCACGCACTATCGCAGGTCAATCTGAAGTGCGCCCGCAAGCGCGATGACATAAAAGTCGTGATACACGGACTGTCGCTTGACGGCATAAAATCGATCGGGTCGTTCAACTACCCGAAAGAAACAACCGAAGCCAACATATCATCCGACGAGACCCGAGGCACGTGGAGCGACCTGAAGTACACCGAAAGCATACCGGTCTATAATGACAATGCGCCTGTAACACTAAACAGTGCCCAGCCCGAAGCGGTCCCGAACAACACAGGCTATATATTTGCCCTGCCGCAACCTCTTGAAGAGGCAGTAAAGACGGCCGACGGCTACACAGGCAGCTGCGTGAAACTGCTTTGCGAGATATATGACGAAAGTTCAAGCTCAAAGATATGGCCAGCCAAGAGCGACACCAACTACGACGAGTCTACCGGCGCCGGCTACATCGTATTCCCGCTAAGAACAGCAGTCACCTCGTCGTGGGATACCGGCCGACGCTACATCTACACGCTTAAGATAGATGTACCCGAGGACGGCTCCGGCAAAATCGACTTCGACATCACTGTCGACGACTACCAGAACTACGATGACGCGCCCGACATACTGTAACCTCCATGACTGCTCACTTCACGGCATCGGCTGCTGCGGTCCTCGCTATATTATTGGCGGCTACCGCGTGTAAGAGCGACCCGGCCGATGAGCCGTCGCCCTACATAACTTTCGATGCCGAAAGCGAACGCGACATCGTAACAACAGAAAACATACGCGAATTTTCAGTTTCGGCCTACACAGGAGGCATACCCATAATGGAGCACGTGACTGTCGTAAGAACAGGCAGCAACAGCTGGCACTATTCTCCGGCAGTCATGTGGCCTGAAACTCCCGTGGACTTCTATGCCGTAAGTCCGGCCGACACACCACTGGAGATAAATCTCAGCTGGGAAAACGTTATCAGAATAGAGCGGCTCAACGGCAAGAACGACATACTCGTATCGACCTGCCTTGACGCCATACAGACCTCGGCGCGCCTGCGTCTCAATTTCATACACATACTCAGTTGCGTGGCAGTCAGGATACGCTCCGGCAACCCCGACAGCCGCATAATAGTGAAAAAAATATCAATCAAAGGCTTTCCGACAAGCGGATATTATTATCTGCCCAAAATCACTACCCGACCCGGCAACAACGCGGAAGGCATATGGTCGGCGTGGGGTGCCGACGCCAATTATACACTTTTTGAAGCATCGCCCGACCATCTTGTACTTACCGACAGCTACACCGACATTGACGGGGGCTGCACAAACTTCTATATACCGTCGGAACTGGGTCCTATCGAGGGCAACTGGGGCGGAGCGAGAATAGAAGTGGCATACCGCGTCATAGACCCGGCTACGGGAACTGTCATATGGCCCGATGCAACCACCCCCTATGACCAACTCTTTACTGAAGACCGCTCGTATGCCGCAGCACTATACTGGCTCGGCGAGGGCGTAGCCGACCACCGCTGGCTTCCGGGCCGCAAATACATCTACAGCCTCACTGTAAGACATCACAGATAAGACCAATCGGTCTTATAACAGCAAAGGCCGTAAACCATCGTGGTTTACGGCCTTTGTCATATGGGTCAGCTAATTTACTTAGGCTGTACGGTACAGCTGTAAGGGAACTGTGCGAGCGACAGAGTGATTACATATTCACCCTCGGCTCCGGTAAACGAGCAGTTGCCTGCGCCGAAGCGGAGGTCATCCAGACTGCCTCCCAAGTTGGGTTTGCCCCAGTCATGTTCCGTCATGAACTTGAACTCGCCCGCTTTGAGATGTGTTGTCACCGTCCAAGTCTCAAAGTCGTCACTCGGAGTAAGTTCTACGGCAGCTGCAGGATCCCATTCGGCGTCAGTGGCATTACCAATCAGAGCCACACTGCTTATGGCCTCGTAAGTGTAGGTCATATCCTCGGTATTAGCTGTGAGATAATACAGACCTGTCGGGCCCATGTCGGCGCTACCGAGGTTACCGGCGCTACCGTCGGTAGTCAGAGTACCGGCTTCTTCGCCTGCTCCGTACCATACACCGGCCTCGGTCTTGAACTTGAAGCCGCCGTCACCGGGATTGATACCGGCAAGACCCTGATAGCTGGTATAGTCGCCGCTGAACACGATACCTGCATCGGTCCAGCCGTTGATCTTGTTGGGCACATAGAGCACAGCGGGCACCTTCTCGAAGCGGTAGGTCATCTCCTCCATATTGATATAGAAGTTCCAGCGACCGGCCTCCTTCAGAGCGCCAGCCTGAGGAGCCTTGTCATCGAGAGTACCCTCAAGGGCGTCATCGCCGTTTACGGAAACTCCGACAACATTTTCCTCCTTGCCGTTCACAGGAATTATCTTCCACCACCATCCGGCTTCAGCCGTGGCTTCGTCGACATCGATGTTCTTGATGACAAACACAGGATCGTCATATACATCTGCATCGGAGTGTTCAAACTGAATACCTGCGTTCCAGTCCCAGCCGTTGGCAGTACCTACGAGGTAATATGTAGGACTAATAGTAAGCCTGTCAAGCGGAAGAATCTTAACCGACAGCGGACCATAGAAGAAGTCCGGGCCACCGATGCGCACCCTGTTTATGTTAGGGTTCTCCTCATTTACAATATAAGCGGCATAGCGGACTGCCACAGCACGTTCTTTAGGGCTGTGTGTGATCTTAGCCCAATAACCGTTCTCAACATCTTCAGGCATAACAAACACCTTACCGTCGGCATATACAGCCGGTATCTCGGCGGGATCGGCAAAAGTCTCGTCCTTAGCCATCTGCATGGCAAATGCCAGAGTGTAGCCCTCGGGGAGGTCTTTAACCTCAACTGCGGCAATCTCGATAGGAGTCTGGTCGACAGCCGCAGGATCAGCGTCAGGGGTGTCGGGAGTATCGGGATCGGGTATTTCAGTCATGTATTCCGACAAGTCAATGACGGCATCGGCAACAGCAGAATTGGTCACCGTGACATTGGAAGCCTCAAAAACCGGTTCTTGGGGATTCACCACGGGGGTACCCGTAGCGTCTTCCACTTCGTCACATGCGGCGAAAGCCAACCCGAACGCCACCAATGAATATAATGCTAATTTCTTCATATCGATTTAAAGCAATTTTTGTATTAATATTTACTCGGTAACTTCGGCAAAATCCACACTCATGGCGCCAAGATCGACAGTCACGGTAAATTTACCGCCGTCGGATAGATTCATGACCTTCCAGTTATTTTGACCGGCATCGCATTGACCGGTATAAGGCAGATCGATTTCGAAATCGTTGCCCTCGGGACATCCTATCCATTCCGCAGCGCCCCAAGCGTCATTATCAGGCATGTCGACCAAATCTTTAGCGAAACGGAAGTTGAACGCACCGGTTCCGGCAGGCACATCAATCGTAGCAGTATAAATATCACTTTCGGTCTTATCAACAAGCTCAATCAATTTGTCTTTGTTTGCAACCGTAGGTGGACACCAACCGCCTGCTATCTGACCTACCATGTAAATATAGCGGGGAGTGTATATCTGCTGGGCACCTTTGGTAAACTGAACGGTCTTGTTGTTTGTATCAACGACAATGGTCAGTTCGCCATCCTCGGTCCATTCGGGTATCTGCCAGTTGCCTTTACCTATCACATAGCTTCCCTGATATGTGCCGTCGATGAGTGTGATGTCTTCGTTGTCATCATTCTCCTCGCGGGCACCAAGTGTACCTGTCGGGTTATCCCAACCTGCAGCAGTAAGCTCGGTATAGAATCTGAACTGGGCCTGTCCGGCAGGAATAGTGAATACGGCAGAATAGATGCCTGACCCGATAGCTGTCTCGCTTTCCCAGAGTCGCCAGTCAGCGAGAGCTTCGGCATTATCGGGCGAAGGAGCCTTCCATCCGCTGGCCGCACCAATAAAGTAGATGAAGCCGGGCGAAGGTATGGCAAAGAAGCCCTGCACCTGCGGAAGTTCCACCCAGTTCGATACAACACGGCTCGACTCCACGCCGGAAAGTTGGGCCACAGCACGCACATAGAGCTTCTGCACTCCCTGCGCCACCGGATTGGCATCCCAGCCGTCACGGTCAGTGATACCTGCAAGGTTACACATACCTACGGCTATATCGTTCTCCTTAAGCTGCATGACAGTATTGGTACGCTGGTCGGGAGTAACCGGATACACACTTGTTTTGTCAAGGGATATTTCAGCACTATAAAGCACCGATGACACGAAGCCGTAGTCAGGCTGGGTCTCGACGGTAAGCGTCATCAATCCGTCGGGTGAGAGCTGATAGAACTGGCTGGCAAAAGCCGGAGTATTCAATTTAAATTCCGTAGCATCGGTCGGTTCCTGATATACAGGATCGTTATCGTCCTTACAGCCCGTAAAGCCGAGAGCTACCGCTGCGACAGCGAAAAATATCGATAGTTTTTTAATCATTTCTCGTAAATTTTAGACTTTAACAATCCTAATTAATAATTGGGGTTCTGACCCACTGTTGCCACATACTGATAAGGTATGGCAAATACCGAACGGTAAGAGTCGATAGCGGCACCTTCATAAACGCCACCCTTCCATGACCAGTTGTAAACCGATCCTGTATATTTTCCGAAGCGGATGAGGTCGCTGCGGCGGTGTCCTTCCCAGTAAAGCTCGCACTGACGCTCTTTAAGAAGATTGTCGGCAGTAAGAGCCACAGGGTCAAGACCTGCGCGTTCGCGCACTTTGTCAAAATACAGCTTGCCATTGCACTCTACACCGTTGAGCTGACACTCCGCCAGCATAAGGTATGTATCGGCAAGACGGAACACAGGATAATCGGCATTGCACACCTGTGTACCCTGCTTCACACCGGCAGTGTTGAGATAGTCTTCCTCAGTGGTGTAAGTATACTTGATACACATATAGCCGTCGGAATCCACATCATAGCTGTCAAGATTCTCAACTCCGACCTTAAAATCGCCTTCATAGATAAGACGACGCTTGTCTACCATGTCAAACGCCAATGAAAGTTCAGGGCGCATACGATAACCTGACCACACTGACTGCCCGTCAACAATAGCACCGAGACTCATAAGTACCTCCTGAGGTATAGTCTCTATATAAGCTCCAGCGGTAAGACCGGTAGTACCACCCCATGTTTCCATAGAGCCTACCTGCTGCGGTACAGCCCACAGGATTTCGCCATTGCCTACGTAACGGTCATTAGTAGCGCAGAAAAGATATTTGTAAGTAGGTGCGAGAGTGTTTATAGTCTCAAGAACTTTCTGGCATGCCGCCGCACACTCGCTCCACATGGGAGTACCGGTATAAACACCTGCATTAAGATACAGCTTGGCAAGAAGCATGTAGGCGGCTTCACGCGATACACGGCCGTAAGCCTGTGTAGCCGCAGGGCGCACATGGCCTTCGTTTATGACATTGACAAGGTCCTCCACAGTAGCGTCAAATAACTGCTTGCGGTCATATGTAGGAGGAGTGGCTCCAGTAGGTGTGCCGGGCACCCAAGGACCGCGTCCGAAAAGGTCGATCATGCAATAGTAAGCATAAGCGCGGAGCACACGTGCCTCGGCCTTCATAGCCTCCACCTCTTCTTCTGAAAGGACACTTTTGGCACCGTCGGCCTTGTCGATAAATTCGGTACACTGGCGCGCGGTGTAAAACTCACGCGAGAAAGCTGCATATACCCATTCGTTGTCATTAAGCCATGTATTGAAGTTGAGAGCTACATAGCCGGGGTCATTCCACTTGTTTGACACAATGGCTTCATCAGCGGTTATCTCCTGAAGATTCCAATGACAGCGTATGAAAGTACCGGCGCCACCGTCGGAGGTCGACAAATTACCGACATACAAAAAGCCTCCATACAGACTGCCGAAATAGCCGTTCCACTCCTCGGCAGTGGTAAGTTCAGTCTTTATGTTCGGGTCGGTGGGTGTAAGATCAAGGTCATTGACACAAGAAGCAAGTCCTGACATAGACAATGCCACCGCACCAATAGTCATATATTTTAATAATTTCATAAATGATAATACTTAACTGTTAGTAACTTATTGCTAATCCATTACTCAGAACGATGCCACAACACCAACCGAGAATGTCACGGGACGCGGATATATATTATTGTCTATACCGTTGAATACTTCAGGATCAAGACCTTTGTACTTGGTGATCACGAAAGGATTCTGTACGGCACCGTAAAGACGCAGACGCATCTGATTGTTGAGCAATTCAGGCCAAGTGTAGCCAAGAGTGATGTTGTCGCATCGGAGGAAGCTGGCGTTACGTACAAAGTAATCGCTTGTGATAAGTTCCGTAGTACGCGTGCTCTTCCAGAGATATACATTGTTAAGCAAGTTGCTAAGAGGAGCGGTAGAAGTAGCTGAAATAAACGCATTGTTTGACTCGTTGCGGTTATAAACCCAGTTGCCAATGCTTGCACGAAGCGAGAACCCGAGGTCCCAGTTCTTGTAATTGAATGTATTCTGCCAGTTAAGAGTCACCGCGGGGTCCTTGCTGTGATACAGATACTTGTCGTCGGGGGTGATTGTGCCGTCACCGTTACGGTCAACAAAGACACCTTCGAGCGGAGTGCCGTCAGGATTATAAACCTGCTCATATACCCAGAAACTGTAAGCCGGGAAGCCCTCCTGATGTTTCTGTACGTTTACACCGTTGCCGATACCGCCGGTAGTCGAGTCGGCTCCGTCAGCAAGACGTGTGATCTTGTTTTTGTTCCATGCCACGTTGATATTGCTTGACCAAGTGAAGTCACGCGTAACGACCGGACGAGTCAGCAAGTTGAATTCAAGACCGGTATTCTGGAGGTCGCCGAGGTTTAGGTCACCGGCGTTGGACAGGTTGGAGCCGGCAGGATAATTGGCATAAGTCAGAAGGTCCTTTGTCTTGCGCTGATACCAGTCTACGCTACCGCTGATGCGGTTGTTCAGGAATGCGAAGTCAAGACCGATATTCCAAGTTGTTGTCTCCTCCCACTTCAAATCGGCGTTGAATGCTGCGGGAGTCACAAGGAACTGGTTATTGCCATCTATCGGATAACGCTCATTAAGATTGTCGCTCACTCCATATATAGGCATATATGGGAAGTAGATGTCGGGGAGATCCTGCTGACCGGTGACACCATAGCCAAGGCGCAGCTTAAGGTCATTCATTGTATTACGCACACCCGACATGAAGTCTTCATCGATAATACGCCAACCGAGAGCCACAGAGGGGAAAGTACCCCAGCGGTTATCCTTTGAGAATCGGGAAGTACCATCGGCACGTACGGTGACTGTGAGCAGATAACGTTCCATAAAACTGTAGTTCACACGTCCGAAGAACGATACAAGCTGATAGGGAGTGCTGAAATACTTGACAGGACTACGCATGTAGCCGGCATCGTCAGCACCATCCTGCACACGTGAGAAGTTATGGCCGCTTTTGCGGAATTTCTGCCAAGAATAGCCTGCGGTAACATCAAGATTGGACTTGATGGCATCAAACTCCTTATTATAATTAAGGTAGAAGTCCAATAGAAGATTATAACGTTCCTCATTGCGCTTGTTCCATGTGCCATAACCGTCTTTCACGGGATCATCAGACCCCGGCACATAATGACCTGCACGGTAAGCAGCGGGTGAGAAAGGAGTATTATAGTCTATCTCCTCACCGTGGCTGTAGTCATAACCGAGATTGAGGTTGGCACGAAGTTCGGGAAGGAAAGGCATCTTAAGGTCAAACTGAAGATTTCCTACCGACTGATATACTTTGGCGCTCTTGTGATATTCATTTATCAACGAAGCCGGGTTAAGTGAGGCAAGACCATTAAGCGAAAGCCCTGTATCGGGACCTGCAAGACCACCCGCATTGGTATAAGACGTATAATTCAGGAACGCGTTGCCGTCAGGATTATATACGGGCAGAGTAGGATTAAAGCTGACCGCGCTACCCAACGCTCCACCTTCGTTATATCCGTTGTTGATGTAAGCACCCTTAACATTGGCACTTACCTGAAGCAGACCGTCAAAGAACTTGGGAGTAAGATTGATACCCATTGTAGCACGGTCCATTCGTGAGGTCTTGATTATACCGTTATTGTTGGTATAGCTGACAGCCACGCGATAAGGCAGGAAACCTACGGTTCCGCCCACACTCAGGTTATAATCGCTCGACACTGTAGTACGCAATATTTCTTTCTGCCAGTCTGTATTATAGATGACACCATTCTGACCGAGAGCTGCTGCCTGATCGGAGTCTGCGCCGTAATAAGAGGTGATGAAGTCAGCATACTCATTGCCGCTCATCATACTCATGGTCTTGCGGGGAGTGTTGATATACATATTGGCCGAGAAGTTTACCTGCGGTTTGCCGCTCTTACCCTTCTTGGTAGTGATGATGATGACACCGTTTGACGCACGGCTACCGTAAATAGCCGTAGCTGAAGCATCTTTCAGGATTGTCATTGACTCCACATTCTCAGGAGCAACGAGTCCGATAGGATTGGAGCCTCCGGCCACATTGCCGCGCTCCATAGGCACACCGTCGATCACGATAAGAGGTTCATTGGACGCTTTCAGTGAAGCGCCACCACGTATCATGATATTGGCGCTACCTTGGGGGCTGCCGCCATCGGTAGTGACAACGACACCCGGCGATGCACCCACGAGCATATCCTGCGCCGAGGTAGCAAGACCGGCCTCGATTTCATCGGGCTTGATGACTGCGACCGAACCGGTAGCATCGCTCTTCTTAACGACACCGTAGCCGATAGTCACGACTTCGTTAAGCACCACTGTGTTCTCACTAAGCACCACATCAACGGTAGAGCGTCCGTCGACCGGTACTTCCTGTGTGTTATAGCCTACATAGGAAAAGACAAGGACGGCATCAGGCGCCACAGATAAAGTGTAATTACCGTCAATGTCAGTGGCGGTACCTACGGTAGTGCTTTTAGCCATTACACTCGCTCCGATAAGGGGTTCTCCCGTATTATCGGACACAGTACCCGTTACGGTAATATTCTGCGCGAGTGCCGGGAAGGAAAAACACAGCAGCATCGCTGCAACGAGCCATGTCTTCCTGGTCATTTGAAAACAAATGTTCTTCATGCAAGAGTAGTTTAGTTTTACATTAATTATTTATCACTATTTCTATCTTAAACCACAGTAGATAAAGAGAGCAGATACGAAGAGGACGCATAGACCGGAATCAGTTGCCACGTGTGCGTGGTAACTGAAAGTGCCGTCCGGCACTTTTTTCTTCACAATCCTAATTCTTAATGTCTTATCTAACTATCTTTATCAATCACACCTTCATATCATGATTAAAGCCATACATCATATGAAGTAAGTAATTGCAAATATAAGTCTTTTTAACTTCCAAAACCATATATCGAGTAAAAATATAAACACCGTAAGCAAATTTTAACAAATTTAACTTACGGCGTTAACTATAGTTACAGCCAATCGTGTCTATTGCTGTCAGAAAGGATAACCGATAGCGAGGTGAAAAGCGAGCGAGTCCTTGAATGAGCGCATGTTGTAATAACCGCTCTTGCCGGTGTCATACGGAGCATGAATACCTATGCCGAGATCGGCGCGCAGCACGAGCATGCTTATGTCGAAGCGCAGACCCACTCCGGTACCCACGGCCAAATCCTTGAAAAATGTGCTTCCCTCAAGTTTCGAACCGGGACGCTCGGGATCATCCTTCAATAGCCATACGTTGCCCGAGTCAAGGAACAAGGCTCCATGAAGCGGCCCTACAATAGGAAACCTGTACTCGACGTTGAACTCAAACTTAAATGTACCGGTCTCGTCAAAGTTGTTGTCGCGGTCACCGGCGGGGTGATAGCTGCCCGGACCGATACTGCGCACGGCAAAGGCCCTGACGGAGTTGGCGCCACCTACATAGAACTGCTCGCTATAAGGCACTTCGGCAGAGTTGCCGTAAGCGTGGGCTATACCGCCGAAGACTCGTGTGACCAACCAGTTTTCGCCGCTCAGACGCCTTGAATAAACCACCTGCGCCGTGCCCTTGACAAACTGCGAGAACGGCATGCCAAACAAACGTTTCTCGCCGCGCACACCACATGCACGCCACAACGTCCACATAAGATTGCCGGCCTCGGCCACAGAAGCCTGCACATTTATAAGATTGTCGCGATTCATGGCCCGGTCATAGATCATGGACCACCCTATCTGCGGTATGAACTGATTGCGGAAACTCAGTCCCACAGCCGGATTGGCCCCGATTATGGAGTCAAACAGTTCGGTGGTGCGTATCATCTTTATAAATGTCAGCTTCAAAGGAGTGAACGTATAGGTAAAGTAGCGGCGCATCTGCCAGTCGTAATTCATCGAGGCACTGAACTGGGCCATGTTGAAATAATGAGGCCGGTTGAGCAGGTCGGCATTGAGTGTGAAACGCGTCCAGTTGAGATTGCGGCGCGACAGACCTATGAACCGCGGCAGCAACAGTCGCGGAAACGCAAGCGAACTGTTAATACCTATCTCATAACTGTTGAACATCGAACCGCCACTGCCGTGACCGGTCTGCCACTCGTATGCGCCTGTAAGACCTACCCTGAGCTGCTCGCCGCCTCCAAAGAGGTTGCGGTTGGTGACCGACACTGTGACACCGGGGCCTATGTAGCTGTTGGACTTGGACGCCACATTAGCCTCGATGCTCGCCTCATAAGGAGCGTCGAATGTACACTCTATGGCCACATCAAGCGTAGGTGTGGCCGAGGTCGTATCGGGTATGGCCTCTATATTGATGTAGTTGAATATGCCGAGGCGCGACAGATAAGTCTGTGTACGGTTCATATCACTCACGGAGAAAGTCTTGCCCTCGCGGAAAGTGACGCATCCGGGTATAAGTCCGGTGCGCAGTTTGGACGGCATCATCCTGATTATAGTGCCGCGACGCGTCACTGTGGTATCGGGAGTGCCTCCGCCCTGATTGCGGTTTACATACACGGTTATGTCGCCGGTGCGAAAACGGCTCTTCGCGAATTTCGGAGTATTGCGCGCTATGGTCATGCGCAACGCTATGCGCTCGGGCGTTATCGTACTATCGGCAAGATACTCGATGTACTCCGGACGGAAAAAATAATAGCCGAGATTGCGCAGGGAATTGGTGATTTTTGTACGAGCCACGCTCAACGAGTCGGTGGAGTAACGGTTGCCCGGCTTAAGATATGTCGACACACGCGCCAAAGAGTCAATCTTATGATACAGATGACATGTATCGGGGAGCAACTCGATGGAGTCGAGCAGATAGCCCGGACCGGTCTCAATGCGGTAGAATATCTTCGCTTTCTTGGGATTCTTTTTATTATATATGAGTTCGTAAGAAGCGGTGTTACGGAAATAGCCGGAGTTGTCAAGCTCGGTCTCGATCATTTTGGTACGCAACTGTGGACGCACATCGCCCACCAGCACCGGCTCCTCGGCCAACTTCTCGTAAATCCAGTGTTTAAACCCCTTCTCGGGATTGGGCCAGTTGTTGTAGACCCACAATCCGAGCGGAAACGGATAGCGCCATTTCAAAGCCTTTATATAGTTGTTGGGCGCCACATCGACAGCCGTCTCGACCTTTGCCTTGACACTGCCCGGCACTTTCTGGTTATCGGCGCCTACAATCTCGATTTTTTTCACTCCGGTATAGAGCACATCATCGGGTCCGAGGCGCTTTGTCGTCGAGCATGACGACACAAGCGACACGACCATGGCTGAAGCAAACAGTCTGAAAAAACAACGGAGGGTCATATTACTTATTCGTGTCATCTTTTTTATGGTTTACGTTTAGCGTGCCGTCTTCCACAGGGAGAGCCACTGCCGGCTCCTCGGGACGGCGTCCGAAACGGAACAGGTCACGGAGCGAAGCGAGCTTACGCTTGTATACAAAGCCGACACCGGTCTGTATGACCTCGCCCTCGAGTATGCTTTCATAACCGACATGACGGAATAGCTTTACATACATCGAGCCGCTTCGATTAAGCATGTATTCAAACGATATGTCGTTTATGAGATTCTGCGAGAAGTTCTCGTCCATATTGGAGTCGGTCGAGTAATTGCCGCCCACCACAATCTTGAAGCGGTCGTTGAACAGCGACTTGCTCACCCTGTAACTGTAGCTTGTAGTGGTCGAGGTGGCTCCGTCGTAAGTGCGGTCATACTGGTCAATACCGAACGATATGTCGACACCTTTTATCGTGTTGGCCGCCCAAGAATTAAGACGTGCAGTCAAGAACGAGAACAGAGGATTGCCGCTCAGATTGGCCGACGCCTTAGTGCCGGGACCCGTATATACGTTGTACAGCAACAGGTTCATGGCCTGATTGGCTCTCTGCTCCGGGCTCATGGTCTCAAGCTCGTTCTGTATGGTGATGTCGTCGTTGGTCGACAAGTCAAAGGCCACATCCATATTGCTCAAGGTATTGGTCACGTTGAGCGACACAATAAAGTTGATGAGCCTTGAGTTCTGTCCGCTTTCGGTGACATTGGCCTTCATCGTGTCATGGGCATGCAGATTGAGAATCGGGTTCAGCATGTCGCCGTTAAAGGCTATGTAACTGCCGCTCTCGAAGTCGAAGTTTTTCTGCGACATGAGAGGCGGGGTGTAGCGCACGAAGCCCTTGTCAATGTTATAGCGGCCGGTCAGACTCATGTCGCTGAAAGGCGACATGTGGAAGGTAAGATTGCCCGATCCCTGTATCGACGCTTTGTCCTGTCCGTTGGCACTTAGGTCGACATTTATCGTAGTACCCTGCGACACGATAAGACGCGCATCGAGCATAAGAGCGAGCTCGCCGGCAGGCACTGTGTCGGCATCGAGCACGGCGGCAGTGTCGGAGAACTGCACGAAGTGAACCATATCGTCGTCGGTGACACCGGCCGACAACGTGTTGGACACTGTATTGACCACATAGGTCACGTTGCTGCCCTCAAGCAGGTTGAGCGAGGCGTCGACACGCATGAAGCTCATGTTGCCTTTCACGTCGGCGTCAAGATCGATATATCCGCGGCCATAAATGTCATTGCCCTTGCCTCGCTTCGACCCTATGACCTGCATATTGCGCGCTTTCATGTCGAGCTCTATTTTAGGCGATGTCAGGTTATTTATGTCCACCGTACCGTCGATGTACAACGGGTTCTCGTTAAGACCCGATATAGTGTAACGGTCAAACTTCACGATATTGCTGTCAACCGGAATTTTATCCTCCGAAAAACGGAATGCCGATCCTATCATGTCAACCGACACGGCTGTAGAATCAAAATCAAGATAGCCGTTGAACACCGGCGAAGTCATAGTACCGGTTATGTCCATACGTCCGTTGAGCATACCGGATAGCTTGGCCATGCCCGGCGGAAGGAACGGGTTCACGATACGCAACGGGAAGTGTATCATCGAGAAGTCAAGCATAAACGGATTGCTTGCCGTACTGTCGTTGAGAGCGCCGACGGCTGTAATGACTTTCATGCTGTCGACCATCAGCGACGTCGAGGCCTTGACCACACCGGAAGTATTGGTTGTAAGACCGACATCGAGCAGGAATGAGCCGACTCTGTCGCGACCGTATGTGAGGTCGTCGAGCGACACGGCACCGTTACCCTCTATCGACTTGGTCTCGGCATCCCATCCAAGACGTATGTCAGCTCCGGCTATACCCTTGACCGGAGGTGCGAAAGGCGACAGAGCGAGCCAGTCGGCAAGCTGAATTCCCGAGGCGTTGACAATAACGTCTTCCTGCGAAGCCGAACCGAGCGCATCATGTTCGGTATAGATTTTTAAATGGCTGTCGCCGTTGGTCAAAGCGAGATTGGCGTCTATATGACGGGTAAGTAAATTATATGATATGAAATTATCTTTGTTAAGCGACCAGTTTTTATAGCCGATGACCGGGTCAAGCGGAGTCATGCGCAGAGTGAGCAGCGAATCGATAGCCGTAACATTGAAGCCCAACTTGAAACCGGTATCACCCTTGATGTTTGACTGATTAAGAAACAAAGCAAGGTTCTGGTCGGCAAGAAAGCCGGTGACATCAACATGAGCAAAGCTGTCAAATGTGCCCGGACGATTGTTCATCTTGGCACGGTAAAGGAGGAATTTACCATGTTGCATGGCACTTATGCCCACGGAGTCTATGCGCGTGTCACCGGTTTTTATACCAGTCGCGGCACCGTTAAGATGAAATAGCGAATCATTGTCTATGTTAAGCGACAATTGCCGGAACGAAGTCTTGGAAGGAGCGAGGAAGTCGCTTATTATACTGTTGGCACCAGAGTTGACCGACAGGACAAAGCGAGGCAACTCACGCTGTATCGAATCGACAAATATACGCCGACCCGCAATCTCACGGTCAATAACCTCCATGCCGGAAGCGAAACGCGCAGCCAATGTGTCGATCGAACAGCCGGCAATAAACCGGGCATGAAGCGACTCGTTGTCAACCGACACTACTGTCGACGAGTCGGTAGCGTAGACCGACGCCTTTATAGACGGAGTAGCGACCGGCAGGTCAGGCATCAGCCACTCGAAATTGTCTATTGTCATGTCGGCATCGTAGAATCCGTCACCGGGACGTATATGCCCCCGGCCCTCCAGCGAAAAAGAGCCGCGCGACTCCGTAGGTGACAGATTGAGAGCCTTCAAGTCAAGATTGCGCACATCGCCTTCAAAATCCATTATATAATCGTCGTCAGCGATATTGCCCGAAATCGACAAGTCAAAATTGGCATCATGATTCATCGACAGAAGTCCCGCGTCGACATAACCGGTGTCGAGACTTGCCCAAAGCCTTATGGCTGAATACGTAACTTTCTGATACTCGGCCGAAGTGATGTCGACAACAGCATCGACTGAAGTCTTGGGTGAAAACGGCGAGTAACCGCGTCCGGTGACCTTGGCATCGGCCGTTATATTACCTATACCCATTTCCGGCAGGAAGGCACTTACAGGAAACTCGCGCATGGCCATGTCCAAATCATAACTCTCCACACGTCCGTTCCAATCGGCATTGAGCAGCACACTTCCCTCTCCGGTAACAGCTTTCATATTGCCTTTAACAGCACCTCGGTTCATATCCACATACCCGTCAAGTCTTACGGGCGGCAGATTGACCTGCTTGGCCAGCTTCGCTTCAAGAAGTGTGGGCTTGATAAAATTCACATTTTTAAGATTGCCGTCAATATTCACATGTCCGCCGAGATTGTCGGGCGACATCATGTTGCGCACGACACCGTTGACCGACACATTCATGTAACCGGGCAAAGCCGCATCCAGCCGTTTTATGGAAAGGCTGCCGGCAGTACCGTCAATGTCGGCGTCAACAGTCATGTCGTTATATCGGGGTACGCTCTTAAGCATAGGCTTCATCGAAGGCATCAACAGCTCGAGGTCGGGAATGCCTATGCGGGCCAGCGCACGCAACTGCAACGGCATCTCGGGGTCTGACATAATGTCGCCCATACCCATAAGCGCATTGAATTTTATCGAAGAAAACAATGTAGATATATCGAAGCGCTCAGCCCGCATAGATGTAGTATCCATCGAGAAACGTCCCGAAGCCTCCAATTTGACTCCACAACGTTCTACCGCCGCAAGACGACGTATGGGCACCTCGATATTCACACCTTTATTATAAAAGGAGTCAACCTGTATGTTTATGTCATTGGCCTGCAGATAATTCAAGTCGAGTCCCGGCTGAGGTTCCGCTCCGCGCACGGCATAAACGGCACGCCGACCCGTAAGACTGACCGTATCGCCGGTTATGGTCCACATAAGACTGTCGGGAGAGGAAGCAGCATCAGCTACCGGAGCCAACGAATCGACTGGATGAGCGGCAATGTACTCCGGCGACGGAGTAAAATATACGGCTGTCACACTGTCAACTCTCAAAGCACCGGCATGGATGCGGCGTGATGCCATATCCACGAGTCCGTCGCGAAGCACCGCCAAAGGCACATTTGCACCGAGTGAATCAATTGTCGGCAACATCGTCATGCGATAATTGATGTCACGCAACTCTATGTATGCCGCCTTTATTGTCAGCGGAGCCGATGCGGCCGAGTCTGATGGCGTGGCGGTAGTGTCATTGCCGTTAAAAATCAGCGTCACATCGCCACCGTCAAGCACGGCACGGCTCACATCGATCTTGGCGTTCTTAAGGTCATATGACGAAGGACTGAGGTCAAAGCGCTTCACGGCAGCAGTAAGATACATGACCGAGTCAGGAGTTCCGAGTCTATAATCCACATCCTCCAAGTGTCCGTCCACTCTTATGTCAAGCGACAACAGCGGCAACATCTCTACATTAAGCGATGCACTCCGGGCATTGACCATCGTATCGCCGGGAGCGGGTATGACACGTACTCCGTCAAGCTCCACACGCAATGGCCATTTCAATCTGAAACGGTCAACATCAATCACCATGCCCGATGATTTGGCTACTTCTTTCAGAGCCACATCCTTGACAAAATCCTGAACAAAAGGAACATATAGCAAAACGGGCACCGACAGCAGCACTATCAGCGTCCACATCAGTACTTTCAGCACTCGTCTTACAGCAGTATTTTTTATCAGATGTCCCACAAGAAATAAATAGTCGTTTAGAAAAATATAACATAAAGTTACGTATTTTGGTTTTAACATTTGCTAAACTTGGACATATAATTTTTTTAATCTCATGTCATGTAGTATCTTTGTGCAAAATTTTTATCAGAAAAAGGCCAATCCAAGTTGAGACACTCTCATCTATATATTGTAACCATCGTACTGCTATGCGCCATATCAGCCTTAGCATCGGGGTCGCCCAACCGTCAGCACGCCGATAACGTGCCGGACATAAGCGACCGTATACTCGGAGGCATCGACAGCAGTAAGGTCGACTCGACCGTTGCTCTCGAACCGGCCGACCTTCATCGGCGCACTCTTGTGAGCGATATGGACTCAGACTCAGTCGCCGAAGTTTTTAATCCTGACGAAGTGCCGCAAAGTACGCGGAAATCGCGCATAGTACGGCAGAAAGTAGACCTTGACAACGTCGTCAACTTTGCATCCAAGGACTCCATGATACTTATAGGCCGCAACAGCGCCTACATGTACGGCGACGCCGAGCTCACATACGGTGACATGAAGCTTACAGCAGCCGAAGTGTCAATGGACATGGCTACCAATAACGTACATGCCGTAGGACGTCCCGACTCATTAGGAGAACTGACCGGGACACCGATATTTACCGACAAAAGCGGCGAGTACGAGTCGCAGACCATGAACTATAACTTCAAGTCGCAACGCGGTTTTATAACCGACGTTATCACCGAGCAGGGCGAAGGTTATCTGACCGGCGGACAGACAAAGAAGATGGAAAGCGGCGAGTACTATCTGCGCAACGGACGCTACTCCACATGCTCCGACCATGAGCATCCTCACTTCTACTTCCAGCTTACGAAAGCAAAGGTAACCCCCAAAAGCAACATAGTCACAGGACCGGCCTACATGGTGCTTGCCGGACTACCGCTTCCGCTTGCCGTGCCATTCGGCTACTTCCCGTTCTCCGAAAAATACTCTTCGGGTATAATATTTCCGACATTCGGCGACGATTACAACCGCGGTTTTTATCTGAGCAACGGCGGCTACTACTTCGCAATAAATGACAACATAGACCTTGCGCTTACCGGTGAGCTTTACACCAAAGGTTCGTGGGGACTATCGGCCCAGTCAAGCTATGTGAAACGCTACAAATACTCGGGCAGTTTCAACATAAGCTATCTTAACACGATATATGGTGAAAAAGGGAGTCCCGACTACTCGAAACAGACCAACTTCCAGATACTTTGGAATCACTCGCAGGACACAAAAGCCAACCCCAACATGAACCTATCGGCAAGTGTCAACTTCACCACGAGCGGTTATACCCGCAACGACCTCAACAGCTACTACAGCAACTCGTTTACAGAAAACACCAAAAGTTCTACCGTCAATATGACCTATCGAATCCCCAACTCCAAATGGTCATTCTCGACGACAGCCAACATAGCCCAGCGTACGCAGGACTCCACCTTGGCAGTATCGTTTCCCAACCTTACGGTGACAATGTCGCAGGTTTATCCGTTCAAGCGCAAACGCGCTGTGGGCAAAGAGCGCTGGTATGAAAAGATAAAGCTCTCCTACTCGGGACTTTTCCAGAATTCGCTCACAGCCAATCAAGATGAATTTTTCCAGAAGAGCCTGATAAAGGACTGGCGCAACGGCATGAAGCACTCAATACCCATCTCTGCCACGTTCAACATGTTCAAATACATCAACGTCACGCCTTCGCTTCGTATTGATGACCGCATGTATACGTCCAAAGTAAAACGTCAGTGGGACCCCAATGCTTCAGCCGAAGTCATGGACACTACCTACGGCTTCTACAACGTCTGGGATTTTCAGGCATCTGTATCGCTCGACACCAAGCTGTACGGATTTTATCAGCCGATGAAATTTCTGGGCGATAAAGTTAAGATGATACGTCACGTGCTCACTCCGTCCATATCACTCTCAGGCGCTCCCGACTTCGCGTCGCCATTCTTCGGCTACTATGACCAGTACCAGTATCAGAACAGCGCGGGAGAGACCGTGACCAAGAAGTACTCCATGTTTCCCAACGCGCTTTTCGGTGTACCCGGACAAGGTCGGTCAGGCATATTGAGTGTGTCACTTGCCAACAACCTTGAGATGAAAGTCAAGTCCAACGACAGTATCGGAGAAAAGAAGATATCGCTTATAGAGAACCTCTCGATTTCTCAAAGCTATAACTTCGCCGCCGACTCAATGAACTGGAGCAACATAAACACCTCATTGCTGCTGCGCCTCGTCAAGAACTTCAACCTCAACCTGTCGGCGACATGGGACGTCTATACATACCAGCTTAATTCAGCAGGCAATCCTGTACGCGTCAACATACCACGATGGAAAGCAGGTAAAGGCATAGGACGACTGTCAAGCACGGGCACCTCGTTCTCCTACACGTTCAACAACAACACGTTTAAGAAAAAAGACAAAAAAGACCGTAACAAGAACTCCGGCGACAGCGACAACGAAAGAGACGAAAACGACTACGATGACGAGGGCGACAACTTTTCTGGACGCAACACGGCTCGCCGTCGCGACGAAGAGGACCGGCAGATGGAAGTAGGCGATGGCGGATACATGAAATGGGAAGTACCATGGAGTCTCACATTTAACTATTCGATCAACTACGGTTACGGCGAATTCAACAAAAAGAAGATGGAGTATGACCCGCGCATAACACAGAACCTGAGTTTGTCGGGCAACATACAGCCAACCAAAAACTGGAACTTAGGCTTCAGCGCCAGTTACAACTTCGACACCCACAAGTTGGCATACATGAACTGTAACATATCGCGCGACCTGCACTGCTTCACCATGACGGCGAGCTTCGTACCCGTAGGTCCTTACAAGAGCTACAACTTCCATATATCGGTCAAGTCATCGCTGCTTCAGGACTTGAAGTACGACAAGCGGTCATCACAGTCCAACGGTGTCGACTGGTATTAATCAACACGCAACATGATAGAACGCATCATAATAATAGACAACGTCGATCCGGTCAGCTTCTACGGCATAAACAACTGCAACATGCAGCTGATAAGGAATCTGTTTCCCAAGTTGCGTATGGCCGCACGAGGTCAGATAATAAAAGTCATAGGCGACCCGGAAGAGACAGCAAACTTCGAGAAAAAGATAAAAGAGCTTGAAGCATACTGTGCTCAATACAACAAACTTACCGAGGACGTAATACTTGACATAGTAAAAGGCACCGGCGCAAAAGAGGTAAAAACAGACAACGTCATAATATTCGGCATCAACGGCAAGCCCATATCGGCACGCTCGGACAACCAGCAACTGCTCGTAAACTCCGTAACCGACAACGACCTCACCTTTGCACTCGGTCCGGCAGGTACAGGCAAAACATATGTTGCCATCGCTCTTGCAGTGCGTGCGCTTAAAAATCGCGAGGTACGCAAGATCATTCTATCACGGCCCGCCGTAGAGGCCGGCGAGAAACTCGGATTTCTGCCCGGCGACATGAAGGACAAAATAGACCCCTATCTCCAGCCCCTGTATGATGCTCTTGAGGACATGATACCCGCAGCTAAGCTCAAGGAATACCTTGAAACCAACGTCATACAGATAGCGCCACTTGCATTCATGCGAGGACGCACACTAAACGACGCCATGATAGTGCTTGACGAAGCGCAGAACACCACTACACATCAGATAAAGATGTTTCTTACCCGACTTGGCATGAACGCCAAGATGATAATAACCGGCGACATAACCCAGATAGACCTGCCCCGCACGGTAAGTTCCGGTCTTGTACAGGCACTGAAAGTACTGAAAGGAGTACCGGGCATAGGCATGGTAGAATTCGGCAAAAAAGACATAGTGCGCCATCAACTCGTACAACGCATAGTCGAAGCTTACCAGAAATGGGACGATCTACGTAAAGAGAATGAAGCCGGAGAACGTCACCACAACGGAAATCAATAAATTTCAACTCAATTATATCGCAATGGCTAAAACTCTAACTCAGACCGACTTCAACTTTCCGGGGCAGGACAGTGTATACCACGGCAAAGTACGTGATGTCTATGACATTAACAACGACCTTATGGTAATGGTGGCAACAGACCGCATATCGGCATTTGACGTTATACTTCCCAAAGGCATTCCTTACAAGGGACAGGTGCTCAACCAGATTGCGGCAAAGTTTCTCGACGCTACCGCCGATATAGTACCCAACTGGAAGCTCGCCACCCCCGACCCTATGGTAACCGTGGGCCTGAAGTGCGAGGGCTTCCGTGTGGAGATGATAATACGCGGCTACCTTACCGGTAGCGCTTGGCGCGACTACAGCGCAGACATGCGCGAACTCTGCGGTGTGAAGCTGCCCGACGGCATGAAAGAAAACGAGCGTTTCCCCGAGCCCATCATAACCCCGACCACCAAAGCGGAAGCAGGACATGATGAGAATATATCGCGCGAAGAGATTATAGCACAGGGCATCGTCAGCAAGGAAGACTATGAGACGATGGAGCGCTACACACGCGCCCTGTTCAAGCGAGGTACCGAGATAGCCGCCGAAAAGGGCCTCATACTTGTCGACACAAAATATGAATTCGGCAAGCGCGACGGTAAAGTATACCTCATTGACGAGATACATACCCCCGACTCCTCACGCTACTTCTATGCCGACGGATATGAGGAGCGTTTCACCAAAGGCGAGCCGCAGCGCCAGCTCTCAAAAGAATTTGTACGTCAATGGCTTATAGAGCATGACTTCATGGGCAAGCCCGGACAACAGGTTCCTGAAATGACCGACGCCTACTGCGAGTCAGTAAGCGAACGCTATATCGAGCTGTATGAGCACATAACCGGCGAGCCGTTTGTCAAGACCGACGAGACCGACCTCGCCGAGCGCATCAGAAAAAATGTGGATAAGTATCTCACTTCACGCAAATAACACTACCGTAATCAATGGAAGTAAAAGCTGAAAAAATCAACCCATACGGTGATGACCGCTGCAAGACCGAGCAGGTAAGAGAGATGTTTGACTCTATTGCTCCGGCCTACGATTTCATGAACCGCATGATGACTTTCGGCATAGATAAATTGTGGCGGCGGCGCGCAGTCAATATGCTGCGCCGCCGGGCGCCGCAACATATACTCGACGTTGCCACAGGCACGGGCGATCTTGCTCTGCTGATGCATCGTCGGCTTCACCCTGACAGGATTACAGGCATCGACCTGAGCGAAGGCATGATAGCAATAGCCCGAAAAAAAGCCGAGAACTCAGGAGCGGAAGCCCACATACGCTTTATGACCGGCGACTGCCTTTACCTGCCCTTCGCCCAAGAGGTATTTGACTGCATAACCGTAGCCTACGGAGTACGCAATTTCGAGCATCTCGATCGAGGATACCGTGAGATGCACCGCGTGCTGTCACGCGGAGGCATGCTTTGTGTCATCGAGCTCTCCACACCCGTCTCGCCACTGGTAAAACCGTTTTACAACTTCTACACACACCACATAATACCTGCCGTAGGACGCCTTGTGTCACACGACGTGCGCGCCTATAGCTACCTGCCCGAAAGCATAGCCGCCGTACCGCAAGGCGACGATATGCTCCAGCTTATGCGCGACGCCGGCTTCACCGACTGCCGATTCCGTCGCCTCACCTTCGGCACCTGCACCATCTACACCGCCATAAAATAAAAGTACCGAGATGCCGATTAATGCTCTCACAACACTTCAGGCTTAAAAAATACGTTTTTAACACATACCGACATAAAACTAATACGGCGACAAAAACAGCGGCATACATAATAACCCATTCCCGAATAAAAATACGAAACAGCATCAGATAGATAGATTAAAGTGACATTTTTTGCATAAAGCGGTTATTATTATTAACTTTGCGTAACACTAATTTCATTAATCGGCGCAATATGTCACTATCCAAGTTCAAGTTTATCCCGTTTCTATTAGTAACTGCATTATATACGGTTCCGGCAAACTCCCAACAACAGGAACCGGTAGAACCACGATTGCTTGACCTGCTGGAACTTGAAGAAGCCGAAGAGCCCGACTCAATCATAATCATAGAGGAAGAATACAATCCGTTCGCCGACTTTCTGACCGATACACTCGATGAAGTGTCGGCCATAAAGGAACTGCCGCTCATACCGACGTCTGACCTGCCGGTAATAACCTATATGCCGTTGGTGTTTGACTACGCGGAGTATATCGACTCAATAGCGGTGACCGACCCATCGCCTATATTGGCATCGGATAACGAAGCTTTAGACTGGCTTACAATCGAGGCCGACCGCCACCGCCGCTTCCGTGACATAAAAAGGCACTACATGATCAACCATCCCGATCTTGTAAAGTACAACATAATGACCCTGCCGGCTCCTCCCAAGCAGTACAAGGCCACTGTCGACCCGTCGCAGTCGACAATCATAATATCGGAAGTCATCACCCTTGACAACAAGGTCAAAGAGCCTGACACCCAGATTGAAATCGAACGCCGCCACTGGCTGCACAACTTCTCAGCCGGGCTGCAGTTCTCACAAGCCTACATAAGCCCCAACTGGTATCAGGGAGGCAACAACAACGTCAACATGATAGGCAACGTGAGGTGGAACGTGAAACTGAACGAAAAATTTCACCCCAACCTCATGGCCGAAGCCACGACCCAATACAAACTCGCCATATCAAGCGCGCCCAACGACACCGTGCACAACTACCTGATCAGCGAGGACCTGTTTCAATTCAACGGCACATTCGGTGTAAGGGCCATCAACAACTGGTACTACTCGGCCAACGCCATGTTCAAGACCCAGTTCTTCAACAGTTACAAAAGTAACTCTCGCGATTTGAAATCGGCATTTCTCTCGCCCGGAGAACTCAACGTCGGTCTCGGTATGACCTACAGCAAAGAAAACAAACCGAAACGCTTTCGTATAGAAGTGTCCATATCTCCGTTGTCATACAACATGAAAATGTCGACCAACCACAAAATTAATGTCACCAACTTCGGCATAAAAGAGGGCCACCGCACCATAAGCGAAGTCGGTAGCAACGCAGAGATGAAGTTGTCATGGAACATAATGTGGAACATAACTTACAATTCACGTATATTCCTCTTCACCGACTATGATTATGCTCAGGGCGACTGGGAAAACACGCTCAACTTCTCGATCAACCGCTATCTGTCGACACAATTATACGTACATCTTCGCTATGACTCAAGCCGCGACAAGGTTGATGACTCCCGATGGAGCAAATGGCAGTTGAAAGAGATTCTCAGCTTCGGCCTGCAGTATCAGTTCAAGACCATATAAAAAAATCCTCCTCGCTCCTCATCATGCGCATACTCTCCATCCTCATCACCCTCATTGTCTGCACAGGCACAGTTCATGCGGCCAAACCGATACACGGCGGCTATTACGACCGCGACAGCGTAGAAGCCCGTCTACGCGGCATGCCTCTCCATATTATCGAAGGCATATGGCAATTTCCGAGCAACGGAGCAACAGTAGTCATCGAACGCATACAACATGACGGACCCATGACCGACGAGGTCGTAGCCTACAGCATGATACTGCTCAAATCACCCATGCGCTCACTTTATCCGGGCACGGAAATAGGCACTCTCAAACCGACATCCAAACGCGGCGTATACTCAGCTGTACTATATACCGACACCGATGGCGGCCGACGTCTGTTGAAGCCAAAAAACTTCACCCTTACCCTGAACGACGACGGGCACCTCGGCTTTCACAGACACGGCTCAAGCATAAAAGCAAACATCTGGAGGATGCTCCCCTACATATCACGTCTCGGCATAAGGGTCAATAACGATAAACCGCGCGACGTAAACGGCTGCGTGCGCGTATTCCCGATGTCGAAAGACGGCCCCATCGAACCACGATATTTGTAAAACCGCATTACCTCCGCCATGAAACCAATATTGTCGCTGCTTATAATACTGCTGTCCGTGACGGCCTATGCCGACACACGCACCCGCACGACACGACGCCATCTCAAACCGATTATAGCGGAAGCGACAAACGACACCATACGACCGACAGACCCCGCTATGACAGGGAGCCCCGACAGCCTATCCATAAAAGGATACGACAAGCCCCTGCGCTCCATGCGCGAGACATTTTTCATAACCAATCGACACTGCATGCCGCTGCACACGGTAAAACTGCATATAAGCTACTACACAATGGGCGGCGAGATGCTGCACAGCCGTGACGTAACAATCGACACAACGATACCTCCGGGAGAAACACATCAAGTAAGCACTCCGGCATGGGACCGGCAGAAAGCATATTATTATATAGGTACGCGCGTGACTCCACGCTCGAAAAAAGCACTGCCCTACTACCCTAAAATAGCCATAATTTCAGCGCTGCTGGCCCCTATCGAATAATATTGTATAACATACAATAACGTTATCATACAATATACAATAACATTAATTTCCTTATTGTATACATAAAGATAACTATCTCACACCAAAGCAATGTTTTATAACATGTATTAAAAATTTGTTTTATTAAAATCCGATTACTAAATTTGCAGCGATTAACCAACTAACCAAGCCACAGAACAGTGCTCGACCCCCAAACGACGGCCCCATTAGCCAACAATCACATATCTGTCGACTGCGTTGTCGTAGGATTTGACGGCGAACAGCTTAAAGTGCTGCTCGTAAACCGTCACGGCGAAGAGGACGGAAAAGAGTACCATGACATGAAACTGCCCGGAAGCCTTATATATCAGGACGAAGACCTTGATGAAGCCGCCCGCAGGGTATTATACGAACTTACCGGGCTTAAAAACGTAAGTCTGCTTCAATTCAAGGCATTCGGTTCAAAAGACCGCACGAGCGACATACGCGACGTACATTGGCTCGAACGGGCACAGAACGCCAAAGTAGAACGCATCGTGACCATAGGCTATATGGCTCTCGTAAAAATCGACCGTACTATCGACTCTTCACTCGACGAGCATCAGGCATCATGGGTAGCTTTGTCTGACATAAAAGAGCTTGCGTTTGACCACAATCTTATCGTTAACGAAGCCACCCGTTACATACGTCAGGTTGCCGACGCCCAGCCTTCGATACTGTTTGAGCTGTTGCCGCGCAAATTTACAGCAGCACAACTGCGAAGTCTCTACGAAGTCATCCATGACCGCAGCATCGACGTACGTAATTTCCATAAAAAAATAAGCATGATGGACTATGTGGTGCCGCTCGAAGAACGACAGCAGGGAGTAGCCCACCGCGCGGCACGTTACTACAAGTTTGACAAAAAGATTTACAACAAAAACAGACGATAACCAATCATCAAAAAAATTTAAATCATTATGTATTTATTAGGTTACGACATAGGTAGCTCTTCAGTAAAAGCGAGTCTGGTAGACGCAACTACAGGCAAGTGCGTATCATCGGCATTCTTCCCGAAAGTCGAAGCCGAAATCATCGCCATAAAACAAGGCTGGGCCGAGCAGCAGCCCGACCAGTGGTGGAAACACCTCAAACAATCGACACAGGCCATATTGGCAGAGTCAGGCATCGACCCCAAAGACATAAAAGCCATAGGCATCTCATACCAGATGCACGGATTGGTGTGCATTGACAAAAATCGCAATGTGCTGCGTCCCGCCATCATATGGTGCGACTCCCGCGGCGTACCATATGGCGAAAAAGCATTCAACGAACTCGGCGCCGAGCAGTGTCTGAGCCACATCCTCAACTCTCCGGGCAACTTTACCGCCACAAAACTTGCATGGGTAAAGGAAAACGAGCCGGAACTTTTCGAAAAAATAGACAAGATACTTCTACCGGGCGACTACATAGCCATGCGGCTTACCGACCGGGTATGCACAACCGTATCCGGGCTCTCCGAAGCCATGTTATGGGACTTCAAGACCGGAGCGATTGCCGACTTCCTTCTCGAATATCTCGGCTTCAGCCCGACTATAATACCGGAAATCGTACCGACATTTACCATACAAGGCTATGTCACCGCAGAAGCAGCTGCCGATCTTGGCCTCGCCGAAGGCATACCGGTGGCATACCGTGCCGGCGACCAGCCCAACAATGCGCTGTCGCTTAACGTATTCAACCCGGGAGAGATAGCATCAACCGCAGGTACGTCAGGCGTTGTATACGGCGTAAACGGAGAAGTCAACTACGATACAAAATCGCGCGTAAACACCTTTGCCCACGTCAACCACACCAACGACAGCACACGTCTGGGCATCATGGCCTGCATAAGCGGCACCGGCATACTCAACTCGTGGATGAAGCGCAACGTAGCTCCCGAAGGCATAAGCTATCCCGAGATGAACGACCTCGCCGCACAGGTGCCCATAGGCAGCGAAGGCGTGACCATACTCCCCTTCGGCAACGGCGCCGAACGTGTTCTTCAAAACAAGGAGATAGGCAGCTCCATACATGGCGTCAACTTCCTTCGCCACAGCAAGGCCCATCTTGTCAGAGCAGCACAGGAAGGCATAGTATTCTCGTTTCAATACGGCATAGAGATTATGGAAGCGCTTGGCATGGACGTAAAGAAAATACACGCCGGACACGCCAATATGTTCCTCAGTCCTCTCTTCCGCGACACTCTCGCAGGAGTCAGCGGAGCCACCATCGAGCTATTTGACACCGACGGCTCGGTAGGCGCGGCCAAAGGTGCCGGCATGGGCGCCGGCATATACGCCGACAACAATGAGGCCTTTGCAACTCTCGACCGCATTGAGATAATAGAACCCGACCACAAAAACCGTCAGGCATATCAGGATGCCTACGGCCGTTGGAAAGAACGTCTTGAAATGTATTTACACTAATAACAATAACCAACAACATTAATAAACATCTAAAACATTAAAATTATGGCAACAAAAGAGTATTTTCCCGGGATAGGTAAAATCCAGTTTGAAGGCAAAGACAGCAAGAATCCGCTGGCTTACCGCTACTATGACGCCGAAAAGGTAATCCTCGGCAAAAAAATGAAAGATTGGCTGAAGTTTGCCATGGCATGGTGGCACACTCTTTGCGCCGAGGGCGGCGACCAGTTCGGCGGCGGCACAAAGAAATTTCCTTGGAACGAGGGCAACGATGCCGTAGAAATCGCAAAACAAAAAGTCGATGCAGGCTTCGAATTCATGCAGAAGATGGGCATCGAATACTTCTGCTTCCATGATGTCGACCTCGTAAGCGAAGGCAATTCTGTAGAAGAATATGAAAGCAACCTCAAGGCTACCGTTGCTTATCTCAAGGAAAAGATGGCCGAGACCGGCATCAAAAACCTCTGGGGTACAGCCAATGTGTTCGGCAACGGCCGTTACATGAACGGAGCAGCCACCAACCCTGACTTTGACGTAGTAGCACGCGCTGCCGTTCAGATCAAGAACGCCATTGACGCCACTATCGAGCTCGGCGGTACCAACTACGTATTCTGGGGTGGTCGCGAAGGCTACATGTCACTGCTCAATACCGACCAGAAGCGTGAGAAAGAGCACTTGGCCATGATGCTTACCATAGCACGCGACTACGCACGCGCCAAAGGCTTCACAGGCACATTCCTCATCGAGCCCAAGCCCATGGAACCCTCCAAGCACCAGTATGATGTTGACAGCGAAACCGTAATAGGCTTCCTCAAGGCTCACGGTCTTGACAAGGACTTCAAGCTCAACATCGAGGTAAACCACGCTACTCTCGCCGGCCACACATTCGAGCACGAACTCGCAGTAGCTGTCGACAACAACATGCTCGGCTCTATCGACGCCAACCGCGGTGACTACCAGAACGGATGGGATACCGACCAGTTCCCCATCGACAACTTCGAGCTCATTCAGGCCATGATGCAGATCATACGCAACGGCGGCCTCGGCAACGGCGGTACCAATTTCGACGCAAAAACCCGTCGCAACTCTACCGATCTCGAAGACATATTCATCGCCCATATCGCCGGCATGGACGCAATGGCACGCGCACTCGAGAGCGCAGCCGCTCTGCTCGAAGAGTCGCCCTACAAGAAGATGCTTGCCGACCGCTACGCATCGTTTGACAGCGGCAAGGGCAAGGAATTCGAGGAAGGCAAGCTCACACTCGAGGAAGTAGCCGCCTACGGCAAAGAGGTCAACGAACCCAAGCAGACCAGCGGCAAGCAGGAACTTTATGAGGCTATCGTAGCCATGTACTGCTAATCTATCAATTGATTAATAAACCTAAGTACCCGCTATGGCGGAGCTCCCCGGAGCTCTGCCATAGTGTCGTATTTACCATAAAAACATTTTCACCATGGAATATCCTGAAAAAGGGAGCAAACTATATCTGTTTTCAATCGTGCTTGTGGCCGTGCTCGGCGGATTGCTGTTCGGTTATGATACCGCAGTGATATCCGGTGCCGAAAAAGGGTTACAGGCATTTTTCTTGGGGGCCAAGGACTTCGTGTACACCGATGTCATTCACGGCATCACTTCGTCAAGCGCGCTGATAGGATGTATTGTCGGCAGCGCATTGTCGGGCTTCTTCGCACAGAGACTCGGACGTAAAAAGTCGCTTGCCGTGGCAGGTGTGTTTTTCTTCCTGTCGGCACTCGGCTCGTATTATCCCGAATTTCTGTTCTTCGAGCATGGCAAACCCACCTACAGCCTGTTGTGGATGTTTAACTTCTACCGCATACTCGGAGGTGTCGGCGTAGGACTTGCCTCGGCCATATGCCCGATGTATATAGCCGAAGTAGCCCCCTCCAATATACGAGGCACACTCGTGTCATGGAACCAGTTCGCCATCATATTCGGTCAGCTTGTCGTGTACTTCGTCAACTTCATGATACTTGGCGAGCACACCAACCCTATCATCGAAAAAACAGCCCACAACCTGTATGTCGTACTTCCGGAGTCTGACGCATGGACCATCATGACAGGCTGGCGCTACATGTTCGGCAGCGAGGCATTTGTTGCCGGCGTATTTACCGTACTCGTATGTCTGGTACCGGAGTCTCCCCGCTATCTCGCGCTCATCGGAAAGGACAACAAGGCACTCGCAGTACTCGCACGCATCAACGGCATAAGCAAAGCACGCGAGATACTCTCTGACATAAAGTCTACGGTAGAAGTCAAGAGCGAACGCCTCTTCTCTTTCGGCATAATGGTCATCTTCGTAGGCATCATGCTCTCTGTTTTCCAGCAGGCCGTGGGCATCAACGCCGTACTTTACTATGCTCCGCGCATATTCGACTCAATGAACATGGGCAACCCCATGGTTCAGACAGTCATCATGGGCATCGTCAACATAGCCTTCACACTTGTGGCCGTATTTACGGTTGAAAAACTCGGACGCAAACCGCTTCTCATATGGGGTTCGCTCGGCATGGCTCTCGGGGCTCTCGGCGTTGCGGTATCCAACCTTGTCACCGTACCGCCCATCGTGCCGGTAATAAGCATCATGGTATACTCCGCATCATTCATGTTCTCGTGGGGACCGATATGCTGGGTACTCATTTCCGAAATCTTCCCCAATACCATCCGCGGTGCCGCGGTAGCCATAGCGGTGGCATTCCAGTGGATATTCAACTTCATCGTATCGAGTACGTTTGTTCCGATGTACAACATGCGGCTCGGCGAAATGGGCGACCGCTTCGGTCATATGTTTGCCTACGCACTTTACGGCGTCATCTGTGTCTTGGCAGCAATCTTCGTTTACAAACTTGTACCCGAAACCAAGGGCAAGACTCTCGAAGACATGACCGCCCTGTGGCGCAACCGCAACAAAAAATAAACATCAGCAGCAACATTTTTATACGGCCGGCACCGATAGGTTTCGGCCGTATATTGTTATACATTAGTATTGCATAAGGGTAATTTCCGATTTCCGCAAAAAGTCATTACCTTTGTAATATTAATTATTGTAAATTGAAGCGATTGAACTTATGACCGATATTCAACAATCGATGCGTCAGATCCTTCAGGACGAGAGCCGGGCCATAGCCAATATTCCGGTAAGCGACGCCTATGACCGCGCCGTAGAGCTTATCGCAGAGCACGTACATAACCGCAAAGGCAAACTTGTGACCTCAGGCATGGGCAAAGCCGGCCAGATAGCCATGAACATAGCCACTACATTCTCCTCGACAGGCACTCCCGCAGTCAACCTGCATCCATCGGAAGCCCAGCACGGCGATCTCGGAGTCATACAACCCGATGATGTGATGCTACTGATATCCAACTCCGGCAAAACACGCGAAATAATAGATCTCGTGCACTTGACCCACAATCTGTATGCCGACATACCGCTAATTGTCATCACCGGCAATCCTGACAGCGAGCTTGCCCGCATAGCCAATATCACACTCGCTACCGGCGGCGCACCGGAAGTGTGTCCGCTCGGGCTTACTCCCACCACATCCACCACCATGATGACCGTCATAGGCGATGTGCTTGTGGTCAACGTCATGAGACGTTGCGGTTTCACACGCGAGCAATACGCCCTGCGCCACCACGGAGGTTACTTGGGCACCAAGTCGAGAGGACAGGAATAACACCGCATAAATTCAACTATGAGAAAGATTATCTTAATCGGAGAATGTGAACTGAATGTACTTTTCCGCAATGACCGACCATGGCGAGCGCTTCCGGGAGGCATATTGCTCAATTCGGCGGCAGCACTCGGCAACCGCAAGTACGACGTCACCTTCGTATCGGAAGCCGCCACCGACCATGTGGGCGACATAATCGTGGATTTTCTTACCCTACACGGAGTAGCCATACATTCAATCGACCGCTTTACCGAAGGACACACTTCATCGGTACTCACATTTTCATCAGACCACGGCGAAGTACGCCACTGCGTACGTTACAAGCAGTACCCCCAACAGAGTTTCGGAGTTGTATGGCCGCGCATAGACCCTGATGACATAGTCATATTCGGCGAATTTTACTCTATCGACGAAAGAGTGCGTGCACGTTTGTTTGACATAGTGAAATACGCGTCAGAACGGCGTGCCATCATCATATATGCCCCGGCAATAGACAACTCACGGGTGACACGCATAACACGGGTCATGCCGGCAATTCTGGAAAATCTCGAAATATCCGACATAGTGGTTACCGACCGCAAAAGCATAGCCACTATATTCAATAAAGATGACGACAAGGCCGCCTATGCCGATCACATAAGCTTCTACAGTTTCAACCATGTCAACATCGACTTCGCAACCTCGTCGATAAACATGCATTGCCGCAAATATTCACAAAGCGTAAAGCTATCGGACCATCCCGACCCCGACGTGGCAATGTCAGGCATCATCGCAGGCATAGCGGCTGCTATCATTGACAACGGACTGCTCCGAGAAAATATGGAGCACCTTACCTCTGACGACGTGGAACTGCTGCTCAATAACGCCATAAAATGGAGCGACAGCGCCGCAGCCGCACCCGACAATATAGTAGAGCCCCTAAACTGATAAAATTTGAGAACGGCATGAAAACCACCTCACTTGAAAACGGCTTTATCACCTTTCCGCATAACAGTCAGCGCGGTGGCGATGATTTTCTTTCGGCATATGCGGCGTTGCGTGATTCTACATTAGAAGCACTTAAAGACACGTCCGACTGCTCTGCGGTAGCCGCCAAGCTTCTTAAAGCGGCGCAGGATATAGACTTGGATGAAGAAAACGCCATACTCAGAAAAGCGACTCCCATGCAGATAGCCGTAGCCGCACTTATCGAAGCCGGCGACTACGACAAAGCACTTGATACTTCAGCCGATACACTTACCGTGATGTCACAGGAAGCCCGTCGCAAGGATGAAGAGTTTCTGCTGATTCTCGGTTGTCTGCTGCACGACCTTGCGTTTATCCACAATATGCGCAAAGAGTACAAAGCCGCAGAACGCACTCTTTCCAAGTCAATAAAAATTTTTGAACGGCTTGCAAAACTCAACACCGAACAATACGGTTCGGCCCACATCAATACACTCAATGCCTCGACATCGGTATACCGTTCCCACATCAAGCAAGTCAATCTGCTGGCACACTATCAGGTAGCCACGACCACATATCTAAACATGGTCAACGGCGGCATAAAGAATGCCATGGACCGCCTCATCAACTCGCTTCAGGACGAAGGCCTGACCCTCATGCATCTCGGCAAATATAAGGATGCCGTACGATACTTTTCCCGCGCGCTCAAATATCTTACCAGACTGCAACCCGACTTCTCCGACCGCCACATGGAGCTGTCGGTCATGCTCGGCCAAGCGCTGCTACACAATATCACCACCCGACGAAAAGGCGTGCACCTGCTCAATACACTTCTACAGAAAGCGATAAAGAACAAAGACAACGACACTGCCGAAAAGATTAACGGGCTGCTCGAAAAACAATCGGGACGACTCGACATCATAGGCATGTGGCACAAGATATTTCCACGATAAAAAAACAATAATCCAAAATATGTCAACAGCATTATCGACAGGAGCGCCACACGGCGCGTTGCCCCGGCTCCCGGAAGGAACAAAAATAGCGTTAGTCACAGCCGAATGGAACAGCCATATAACCGAAGCCCTCGCTTCAGGAGCTGCCTCGCTGCTCACATCAGAAGGCGTGTCATTTGACACATTCCATGTGCCCGGTGCCGTGGAACTGACTTATGGAGCCGCATCACTCATGGACAGCTACGATGCCGTGATAGTATTTGGATGTGTCATACGCGGCGGCACTCCCCACTTCGACTATGTATGTCAAAGTGTCACACAAGGCATCACCGCACTCAACGCGCAAGGCCGTTGTCCTGTCATATTCGGCGTACTTACAGTCGACACCGAACAGGACGCCATAGACCGCGCAGGCGGCATTCTCGGCAACAAAGGCTCTGAAGCCGCCGAAGCTGCCATAAAAATGATCGATTTTACTTGCACAGTAAAAAAGATATAACTACCTTTGTAGTCCCAAACAAAAGTGGAAGGGCGAATACCAGAGTGGCCAAATGGGGCAGACTGTAAATCTGCTGGCTTATGCCTTCGGTGGTTCGAATCCATCTTCGCCCACATCTTTCAAAATTCTACTGCGGAAGTAGCTCAGTTGATAGAGCATCAGCCTTCCAAGCTGAGGGTCGCGAGTTTGAGCCTCGTCTTCCGCTCACCGAGGTCGACCGTCATGTCGGCCTTTTTTAATACCAATATACCTATACTAAGAACAGGACTAATTGCGGGTCAGCGGATTTTCCCGGTGGGCGACGTGGATGTATCGTGGTATAGTATTACCTTTGCATCATGAAATCGGAAAAACTGCTTCGAGCCATCCTGCCGGAGGTACTCATAGATAATTTTGAAGTCGATCGTATT
>NZ_VSMC01000012.1 GCF_008728965.1 Heminiphilus faecis
GAGAATTAAAAGGGTAAAATAAAATTGACCCCTAACACCAGGACTTTAAAGGGTCAATCATATTATGGCCAAGGTGGGTAAATTCTGTTTGGCCAAAAGGGTCAAAGTAGAGTGGCTTTTCCATATGTGGTGTTAGACAATCGTAATCAGAAGTAAAACATGATTGCAAAGGTAAGATGCAGCATGCATGTAGGGGCGCCAGTACCACGGCGCCCGCATATCCGGAGGCCATATGTCGTAAGTAATTCAGACGGATATGATGCTGGCGATTGCAGAGGACCATACGGGTCGCAGCCGGACTACATAGTTGCCGTTTAAAACCGCTCTAAATTTGGGGAGACTGGCTGTATAAAAGCAATCAGGCCTAAAATCACTGTGATTTTAGGCCTGATCTTTTAATAAGTCAGATGACTTTGCTGTATGTTTTAATCTTTAAAACAGGCTGTTGATGTTGAAGCGGCTGAATTCGAGGTCAGTCTTGGCTTGGTTGACCAGTGACTTGTCGAGTTTGAAGGCTTCGCGGAGATTGTTGTATACCATATCGCTGTTGTTGGTGCGTGCACCGAGTACAGCGGCTATGTAGTAGGTCGTTGCGTCGGGATAGTCGATGGCGCCGAGGGTAGCTTTAGCCTTGCTGTAGTCCTTTGTGAGAATCTGGGCAAGGGCGGCATTGTTGCTCTTGCTGTCGCCAAATGCACGTATGGCAGAGTTGTAATCGCCCTGCTTCATGTAGTATACACCGAGAGCGTCGGCAAGTGCGGGCACACCGGCTGCATTTCCGAATTTGGCTGTGGCTTCCTTGTAATTGTTGTTGAGGAGTGCTACAAGGCCGAGGTTCATCTGGGCTTCTCCGCTTTCGGGAGCTATTTTAGCGGCCTGTTGGAAGCATGCCTGTGCAGCGTCATAATCCTGATCAAGGAACTGGCACATACCGAGATTATTAAACGTGCGGTAATCGTTGGGATACAAACTGGCGGCCGTATCATAGATCTGGATACGCTGTTCATTGTCGTCGGTAAGTGTGGCTGCATAGAGAATTTCGTCTACTGTAAGGCCTTTGGGGTTAACCTTGTAGATGTTCTTGATCTCTTCGTCGCTCTTGCCGATTACGTCGATTGATGCGGTGATGCGTGAGTAGCGCAACTGTGGCAGTATCTCCTCAGCAAGCTGATCAAATACTGATGACAGATTTTTTATTTCGCGTTCGCGCTGCTCGGGGTCTTTGTACATTGCAAGTACGCTGAGTATAAGCTCTTTGTCTTGAATATTGCTTGCCGAAACGAGTTTCTTGAAACCTTCCCAGTCTTGGGGGGTGAAGTCGGCTGTGAGTTCGCCGAAGTTGGAGATGTGATCCTTCTTGAGTTTGCCTTCCATATAGTTTACCGTGTTTTTCTCACGGTTTTCAGCGAGGCGGGTGTTGAGTTTAACACCACCGTCAGGCGATGCATATGAAGTGACGTTTATCTCCTTGATTTCGCGGCGTCCGTCGTCGTTGGCTTCTACGAGTTCTTTATGCAGGTTCTGCATCTCGGCCGAGCGCAATTGTCCGTCACGTATATTGGCTTGATTTATGAGAAACTTGATGTCTGCGTCATATTTCTCATTGATCACACGTTGAAATTTGTCGGGAGCTATTGCCGGATTCACTGTGCCTACATCAGCGAGTGCGGCGGTGGCCACAACTCCGTTGGCTACTTTTACACGGGGGAGAGCATATTGTTTGCTGCCCTGTTTTACTGTGAACGCAAGCGATAGTTCACTCGTGCGCATGTCGGGATTGTAGACATACTGTACGGGTATTGTTACTGTACCGCCATTCTCAAAGTTTACTACAGGATTGTTGCCTCTTACTTTCTCTCCTTGGAAGGTGTAAGGAGCAGAAGCCACTTCCATTCCTCCGAATTCAAGGTAGGGGGTTACGGTAACTTCCGCATTCTTTACAAAAAACTTGCCGGGAATGTTTCCGGTAACTGTTGCGGGCACTTTGTCGCCCACTACTTCCAGAGGATTGGGGTTGACCGTGAAATAATCGGCCTTAAACTGGTTCATCTTCTTACCGCAGCCGGTGAGAAGAAGCGCTGTCCCCAGCACCACTGAATAGCATAATTTGCTGTTCATGATAATCAATGTTAATATTTAATGTTGGAATATATCTATTGCACTACAAATATACGACTTTTTAGAAAAAGAAATGCTATATTTGTGAAAATTACATTTACATCAATCATGAATAACATTTTTTTGCGTCGTAGTGCCGCTTTTGTGACAGCCTGTGCCTGTGCCGTGGCTGTATGCGGCGAAACCAAGACCAATGCCGGTGCGGCATATCTGCTGTCGCAGAGCAAGGACATGAGTCAGGATTTTTCGGACCTGAGCAATACTTATTTTTTTGTAGACAGTCTTGTCGATTTCAATGTCGCCACCGGTGAGGGTGTCGTCGAGTGGAAGCGACATCAACTTATGCCTCGTCAGGCTTTCAATGCCAATACATATCTGCATCAACCATTGAAGTCGCTTGATTTTCCTGACACTGCTTATCCGCAGGATCCCCGGTTGAAGTTCAGCGTGCAGCCTGTCAATGCACGTACCTTAAGAGTGAAGGTCCTGACTTCGCCGGTGGCTTCAGCCGATTATGACAGCATATCGGTCATGCTTGACGGAAAGCCGGGGCATGATGCGTCGCAGTGGACCGTTATTCATGAGGGACGTGATATTATCTACAAGTCGCCGTATGGAGAGTTACGCATAAATGCCTGTCCGTGGCGACTGATACTCAAGGACGCCGACGGTAATGTGCTTACGCAGACACGTGTATGGAGCGACAATGACAGTACGCAGATAAAGGTGCCTCCATTCAGTTTCATAAAGCGGGGAAGCGATAATTCCCGTAGCATTAATCCGGTATGGTCGCTTGCTCCGGGTGAGAGGATATACGGACTCGGCGAGTCACCCACACCTCTTGATAAAGCCGGGCAGAAACTCAATCTCTTTGTCACTGACCCGCAGGGGCCTGAAAGTACCGATATGTACAAACCCGTGCCGTTTTTCTTCAGCAACCGCGGTTACGGTATGTTTATTCACACGTCGGCTCCGGTGACTGCCGATATTGGACATAGCTATATCGGCGCCAACAAACTTTTTATGGCTGATGAAGATCTGGACCTGTTTGTATTCTTCGGCCGGCCAAAAGATATACTGTCGGAATACACCGGCATATCGGGACGCCCCGATATGCCTCCGCTGTGGTCGTTCGGCACATGGATGAGCCGTATATCATATTTCACTGAGGAGGAGGGCCGTGAGATAGCCCGTAAACTTCGTGAGAATAAAATACCTTCCGATGTGATACATTTCGATACCGGATGGTTTGATGTTGACTGGCAGTGTGACTACGAATTTTCTCCCGAGCGGTTTAAGAATCCGCAAAAAATGATAAACAATCTGCTTAAGGACGGATTCCATATAAGTCTGTGGCAATTGCCTTATTTTGTACCCGGAAACAAATATTTCGGGGAGCTGGTAGATAAGGGACTTGCCGTGAAAAACGGCAAAGGTACGCTGCCTTATGAGGATGCCGTACTTGATTTTACCAACCCTGCTACGGTAAAATGGTATCAGGATAAACTCGCCGGGTTGCTGAAAATGGGAGTAGGGGCCATTAAGGTCGATTTCGGTGAGGCAGCGCCTGTGGAGGCTGTGTACAGTAACGGACGTACCGGATGGTATGAACACAATATTTATCCTGTAAGATACAACAAGGCTGTAGCCGATATAACAAAACAAGTAAAAGGTGAGAATATAATATGGGCGCGCTCGGCTTGGTCCGGAAGCCAGCGTTATCCTCTTCATTGGGGCGGTGATGCCGCATCTACCAATACCGGCATGCAGGGAACGGTGCGTAGCGGTCTGTCGCTCGGTCTGTCGGGATTCTGTTTCTGGAGCCATGACATAGGAGGGTTTGTTACAAGCACTCCCGAAGAGCTTTATCGCCGTTGGCTTCCTATGGGCTTTCTTTCCTCTCACAGTCGTGCTCACGGTGCGCCTCCTACTGAACCGTGGCTGTATGACAACAATGATTTTATCGACTATTTCCGCAAAAGTGCCGAACTGAAGTATTCACTTATGCCTTATATCTTTACGGAGGCCAAAGAGTGTACCGAAAACGGATGGCCGATGTTTCGTGCTCTTTTGCTTGAATTCCCCGATGACCCCGGTGCATGGCTGATCGAGGATCAGTACATGTTTGGCTCGCAGATTATGGTGGCGCCGCTGTTTGAATCCGGATTTGAACGTGATGTATATCTGCCCGGTAAAGGAAAATGGATCGATTATCAGACTGGGAAGACCTATGGACCGGGATGGAACCGCATAAATGCCGACGGTGAGCTTCAGTGTGTGATACTTGTAAAAGACGGAGCCGTAATTCCTCATGTAGCTCCCGCGCAGTCTACAGACAAGATTGACTGGAAGTCGATTTCATGGAAACATTACGGGTCATCAGACGTTAATAAAGCAAGGCTCTACACACCCGGTATGACGGAAATAGAGGAAGTGTCCGTACCTTAGCCGGTGCTTGCGCCTCTGATTTCGTGATTAAGTTAAAAGTCACTATCTTTGTGGCGTTTTTATAAAAAGATAGCTTATTGATTAAATGAGAAAATGGCGTATTGAGGACAGCGCTGAGCTGTACAATATCAATGGATGGGGACTTAAGTATTTCTCCATCAACGACAAAGGGCATGTGGCCGTGACTCCGCGCGAGGGTTATGCTTCAGTGGACTTGAAAGATGTGCTTGACGAGCTTCAGGTACGTGATGTGGCTGCGCCTGTATTGTTGCGTTTCCCCGACATTCTCGACAACCGTGTTGAGAAAATTTCGCGTTGTTTTAAACAGGCTGCCAAGGAGTATGACTATGAAGCCCAAAACTTCATCATATATCCGATAAAGGTAAACCAGATGCGCGAGGTTGTGGAGGAGATTGTATCGCACGGCAAAAAATTCAACATCGGCCTTGAGGCAGGTTCAAAACCCGAACTCCATGCGGTACTTGCCACCAATATAGCTGAAAATGCCCTTATCATATGCAACGGATATAAGGATAACGATTATATCGAACTTGCACTGCTTGCGCAGAAGATGGGGCGCCGTATATATCTCGTCGTCGAGAAGCTCAACGAACTTACTCTTATAGCAGAGGTGGCCAAACGGTTGGGCATTGAGCCCAATGTAGGCATACGCATAAAGTTGTCGAGCTCCGGCTCCGGCAAATGGGAAGAGTCGGGAGGTGATCAGTCCAAATTCGGATTGAACTCGAGCGAGTTGCTTGAGGCTCTTGATTTCCTTACTAAAAACAAGATGACGAGTTGCCTCAAGCTCATTCATTTCCACATTGGCAGTCAGATAACAAAGATACGCCGTATTAAAAATGCTCTTAGAGAGGCTACGCAATTCTATGTGCAATTGACCAAAATGGGTTTTGATGTAGAGTTTATCGACATAGGTGGCGGTCTTGGAGTTGATTATGACGGTACACGCAGTTCATCAAGCGAGAGCTCAATGAATTATTCGATACAGGAGTATGCCAACGACTCGGTGTCGGCACTTGTGGATGCATGTGTTAAAAACGATATAAAACAACCCAATATCATAACCGAGAGCGGCCGATCGCTTACTGCTCATCATTCGGTGTTGATATTCGACACTCTTGCCGCCACATCGCTTCCTGTATGGAACGAAAAACATGAGGTCGGTCCTGACGATCATGAATTGTCACGTGAGTTATATGAAATATGGGACCGCCTTGACCAGCCTCGGCTTTTTGAAAGCTGGCATGATGCATTGCAGATAAGGGAAGAAGCCCTCGACCTGTTTAATCTCGGTATGCTTGACTTGCGCACACGTTCTCAGATAGAGAAGCTTTTCTGGTCTGTTGCCCGTGAGGTAGGGGAGATAGCTGCCGGTATGAAGCATGCCCCCGAGGAGTTGCGCAAGATAGCCAAAATGCTTCCCGATAAATATTTCTGTAATTTCTCTTTGTTTCAGTCGCTTCCCGATTCTTGGGCCATCGACCAAGTTTTCCCTATAATGCCTATATGCCGTCTTGACGAGAAACCGGCCCGTATGGCTACCATTCAGGACATAACATGCGACTCCGACGGCAAAATATCCTATTATATATCAGGTCATGGCACCACAGGATCGTTGCCTGTACATAATATCAAGGACAAGGAACCCTACTATATAGGTGTATTCCTCGTTGGAGCATATCAGGAGATACTTGGCGACATGCACAATCTTTTTGGCGACACGAACGCTGTACATATAAGTGTGTACAAGGACCGTTATGAGATTGACCAGATAATATATGGCGAAACTGTCGATGAAGTGCTCGATTATGTGCAGTACAACCCCAAGAAACTGGTAAGAAATGTGGAGACTTGGGTTACGTCCTCGATGAAGGCCGGCAAGATAACCCCTGAAGAAGGACGTGAATTTCTGAGCCGCTATCGTTCGGGACTGTACGGCTATACATATCTCGAAAAAGACTGAAAACTACCGAGTCTATGTCACAACGTTATTTTATGCGCCTCGCTTACAACGGGGCGCCTTTTCATGGCTGGCAGTCGCAGCCCAATGCTGTAAGCGTCCAATCGACCATCGAGGAAGGGCTGTCGCGGATACTCGGCAGCGATATACGCATTACCGGAGCGGGGCGAACCGATACGGGTGTAAATGCGCGAGTTATGGTAGCGCATTTTGATGTCGAGAAACCGTTGGGTGAGATAACTATGTTTTTGCGGAGCCTGAATGCTCTTACAGGACGCGATATAGCCATAGAGGGTGTGTGGCCCGTACATAGTGATGCTCATGCCCGTTTCGATGCCGTATCACGGACTTACCACTATTATACTCATTCCGGTAAGTCGCCGTTTTTATATACACATAGTTGGCAGGAACCCCCCGGTCTTGACTTTGACGGTATGAATCGTTGCGGCAGCATGTTACTTGACATAGATGATTTTACGTCATTTGCCAAACTACATTCCGACAACAAAACCAATCTGTGCAGGGTTACACGCGCGGAGTGGATGGATATAGGCAACGGCCGACACGTATTTGTTATAAGCGCCGACCGTTTTCTCCGTAATATGGTCCGTGCCGTGGTAGGCACATTGATTGATGTCGGTCGCGGCAAGATGTCCGAAACCCGATTCATGAAAGTTGTTGAAGCTCATGACCGATGTGCCGCCGGCACATCAATGCCCCCCCAGCCGCTGTTTTTGTGGGATGTCACATATCCGTACGACTATGCCGGTCAGTATTCCGCCGCTTCCGACAGCATGGATACGGCTTCTGGTTTGATACAGGATTGTATCTGATAGTAAGGTATGCGTATATCTATGCTTCCCATGGCGTATGGAGCTATCTCATAAGGGTTGTAATGAAATACTATGTCATACCCCTGAAGATAGAAGTTGTTGGTGACATATATCCGGTCGGCGAATATGCCCTTGTCCTGAAGCTCTTTCATTGATGACACGTTGAATTTTGTCATCAGACCATCTTTTACTGCCTGCAATACCGAGTCCTGAGTGCCGGCTTTGAATATGTCGGACGATGTTATTGTTCTTGAAGCAGCCATGTCGTAATTAAGATATTTCGACTCCGTAATGCCATGTGCGCCACCGCTGTAGGTGCTTGTCATGATTTGGTATACGATGAAACGCGGGCTAAAAGTGATAACCGACGCTATAATGTCGCGAATGAGCACTCTGTTAATTTCCGATACGGGGATACTGTCCACGCGCTTCATTTTGAACAGATCGATGTCTTCGGGGCGTTCCGTCGATGCTAAAATAGCTTGGTCTATAGATATGCCTGTAGTGTCAAATATGCTGTATATTAGAGAATCCTGCAATCTGCTTATATCGTGCCGACCCATTTTTTCGGGCCATTCTACCGCTATTTTAATAGTGCTGTATACAGGTATACTGTCGCCATAACACATGTCGGCATCCTCACACAGGTAATCGCGCTCAATGGTCTTTACTGTCTGTTTTACTTCAAAGTTGTGGATTTCTGATGTGTCGCAGTCCGGCGATGCAGCCTTTTTGCCGGTGCATGATGCACTGATTGCGAGTGCCATTAACGCGCATACATAAGGGTAATATCTGAAATTCATATGATAAATTGATTATTATTTATTTAATGACGTAGTCGAGCCCTAATTTGTTCATCTAAGTTAAGCCGTCAGGGAGTTATAATGCTATTTTTGTAACCATAATGTAATATTTATCCAAATAGTATTTATATTATTAAATATGTGTAAAATAAAGCAAAAACGGCCAATATTTAGGCTAAATAGGCCTATTTGCTCAAAAAAAGACACATTGTGCATTGAAAAGTTTTAGTATCTCGATTTAAATTATTTACTTTGCACTGCAAAATCGCAAATATCATTACTAATTAATAAATTTAGAACTATGTCAGAAATTGCATCTCGAGTAAAGGCTATTATCGCTGACAAACTCAATGTTGACGAAAACGAAGTAACTGAAACTGCTGAATTCACTAAGGATCTTGGCGCAGACAGCCTTGACACCGTTGAGCTCATCATGGAGTTTGAGAAAGAATTCGGCATCACTATTCCCGATGATAAGGCTGAAGGCATCACTACTGTAAAGGATGCTATCGAATACATCGAAGCAGCTAAGAACTAATTGAACCCCAAAATTTCTCTGTTTTTTAAATGGAATTAAAGAGAGTTGTCGTAACCGGACTCGGCGCAATAACTCCGATAGGCAATGATGTGGATACCACATGGGACAATGCCTTGAACGGAGTTAGCGGTGCCGCGCCCATTACGCATTTTGACGCCTCTAAATTCAAAACACAGTTTGCGTGTGAGGTTAAGGGATTTAATGCCGCCGATCATTTCGACCGCAAGAAACTCCGTCAGCTTGACCTTTACGCACAATATGCGCTTGTTGCAGCCGAGCAGGCTGTCAAGGATGCTGACCTCGAAAACGATGGCATCAACAAAAATCGCGTAGGTGTTATTATCGCTGCGGGTATAGGTGGCCTTCATACTTTTGAAGAAGAGGCCGGATACTATGCTACGCACGAGGATATGGGGCCGAAATACAATCCTTTCTTCATCCCTAAGATGATTGCTGACATTGCATCGGGCCATGTGTCCATGCAGTACGGCTACCACGGACCCAATTATGGTGTCGTGTCAGCTTGTGCATCATCGACTAATGCTCTTATTGACGCATTCAATCTTATCCGTCTCGGTAAGGCTGACGCCATCGTTACCGGCGGAGCCGAGGCTGCTGTATATCCTGCAGGTGTAGGTGGTTTTAACTCCATGCATGCATTATCTACACGCAATGATAGCCCCGAGACCGCTTCGCGTCCTTTCAGCAAGTCGCGCGACGGTTTTGTTATCGGTGAGGGATCGGCTGTGCTTGTTCTTGAGGAACTGGAGCATGCTAAAGCTCGCGGAGCGAAAATATATGCTGAAGTTGTCGGCGGCGGTATGTCGGCCGATGCTTACCATCTTACTGCTACACACCCCGAAGGTCTCGGTGCGAAACTTGTGATGCAGAACGCTCTTGAAGATGCAGGGATGAAGCCTGAGGATATCGATTATATCAATGTTCACGGTACTTCCACTCCTGTTGGCGACCTTTCCGAGGTTAAGGCCATAAAGGAAGTGTTTGGTGACCATGCTTACAAAGTGAACATCAGTTCTACAAAGTCAATGACCGGCCACCTTCTTGGTGCCACAGGAGCGCTTGAAGCCCTTTTCTGTGTGAAAGCCGTTCAGAACGATATCGTTCCTCCTACTATCAACCATGATCCCGAGGATCAGGATGAAGAGATTGACTACAATCTTAACTTTACCTTTGACAAGGCGCAGAAACGTACTGTAAACACCGCTCTTTCCAATACATTCGGGTTCGGTGGACATAATGCCACTGTCATTGTAAAGAAGTATGTGGATTAAGAATATCCGATAGCACGTATCGTCATTATAAGCGGGAGATGCCGATTGGCATTTCCCGCTTTATTTATATATTTTTTTGAATATGTTCTGAACCTAATATGATTGTTATGTGTTAATAAAAGCGAGTAAAATAATCAGCCAGTTTATGAATAAATTTCTATTCGCCTTTATCATAATGATATATCTAATACCGGGATGTATAGCTGTAATGGTGCATACAGGAACGATAAAATCAGACTGTAGCGCTACGGATCAGATTATGCAGTTGGATGACGGTCTCACGGCCGATTTGATATGCCATAAAGTATCGGTCAATGATTCTTCATCATATGTCATGTTAAAGCACATACCTGCTGATTGAATATGTAAAATATATTACTTGGTTTTCTGAAAAATATATTAGGTTGCATGGTATGACCCTCATTGATTAAAGTTTTTTATAAAACACTTGATGGGAGACATGTGTTATTTTCTATATAACCATAACACACTATACTATGGCTAAAAATGATATGACACACAAAAAACTCGCGGCCCATAAGCAGCCTTTGGGCATTGCGGCTCATCCCGAGCCGTTGGGGCTTCCGGTACATAAAATTCCTTTAATGGTAGGTGCTCCTGCTGATGCCGCTCTTGTATCGGGAGTTGTGCCGGCGGCGACCGCGTCCATGAAATGGGGCGTTTTTGCGACTATATTGGGGCTTGCACTTGTTGTGGCCGGTTTTCTTTTCTTTGTCGGCCATGACCGCTTTAATGAAAAAAAGCCGTTGTTGACAGGTGCCCAATGGCAGAAAGCGGTGGATGGCGAGACGATAGGTATGTATGGCTTGTCGGGAGATAAAGTTGCCAAGTCAACAGCTGTATATAATGATGTCGCTTCTGGAAGAGATGCTTCCGGCAAGCTTGCTGCTGGCCATACGGATGCTTCCGAAGCAGGCGGCGATGCCATCGACAAGGTCGTTTATCTGTTCGCATACGATAGTGCCGGTGTGCCTGAAAGCGCTACCCTCAATAAGGTTGTTGACAGGGCTAAGGCTATGGGCGAGACTGTTACGGTAAAAGCTTACACTGATGCTACGGGCAATGCCGATTATAACCGTAAGCTAAGTGAACGTCGTGCTAAAGCCATAGGCGATTATCTGATAGCTCACGGGGTTCCTGCCTCACGCGTGAATACAATAGGCATGGGACCGACCAACGCGTTTTCAGACAATGCTCATGACCGTCGGGCTGAAATAACATTTGATTGATACTTCTTCTTTAATAATAAATGGGGTACGCCGTGATGAAGCGCACCCCATTTGTCATTTTATGTTATTGCATTTTTTACAATCCGGATTGTGCCTGAATTTTATAATATTGAAATTCATCGTCCGTATATCGAATTTCAATAGTCTGCCGGTAAGCGGTTCCCCTAAGCCTGTTATATACTTTAGCGCTTCGGCAGCCTGTATGGTACCGAGTATACCCGGCACAACACCGAGCACTCCCGAGGAGGCACTGGGGGGAATATCCTTTATAGGTGTGTTTACTCCGAACAGACATCGATAGCACGGACATCCCGGCGCGTAGGTGAACGTATATCCGTCGTACTCTTTTATGGCTCCATGAGAAAACGCTACGCCGGCATTGACGCAAGTGTCGTTTATCAGATATTTTGTCTGTGATGAATCGGTAGCATCCACAATGAAGTCGTAGCGGCTTATTATGTCATATGCATTGGCTTCGGTCAGAAAGCTGTCATACACTTCTGTTTTTACATCGGGGTTTAGTCGTGCTAAGGTTTCGGCGGCCGAAATGACTTTGGGCTTTCCCAATGCCGGTGTATTGTGTATGACCTGACGCTGAAGATTGCTTATGTCCACCTTGTCTCCGTCAATCAGGCCAAGTGTGCCTACGCCGGCTGCGGCAAGATATAGCGCCGCTGGAGAGCCGAGTCCTCCGAGTCCTACGACAAGTATGCGGGCTTTTGCAATCAGCCGTTGTCCTTCCTCTCCGACATCAGTAAGCATCACATGGCGGTCGTATCGTTCTGAGGTCATCATATCTATATAAAGAAAAGAGGCCGTACATATTGCGGCACGGCCTCTTGTATTGTTGACTTACTGTTTATTTTCCTTCGGGAGTGTTGATGTTGCCCGGTTTTGCCGGTTCGTTGATAAGACCGCGGTTGCGCAGCAGAGCCTCAGGAGTCGGTTTCTTGCCGCGGAATTTTATGTATAGCTCCATAGGATCGTCACTGCCGCCGGCTTCAAGTACATTTTCTTTGAACGCTTTGGCTGTTGCGGGGTCGAATATGCCTTTCTCGCTGAATAATTCGAAGCCGTCGGTGTCAAGTACTTCGGCCCACAGATAAGTATAGTAACCTGAAGCATATCCGTCGCTTCCGAATATGTGCTTGAAATATGGGCTGCGGTAACGATATTGAACCTCTTTAGGCATGTTCAGTTTATCGGCGACAGCTTTTTCGAAGCCTTCGACGTCAACATTATCGGTGTCGGTAAGTTTACCCCATTGCAGGTCAAGAAGTGCGGCTCCGGCAAGTTCGGTGGTGGTGAAACCTTGATTGTGAGTCGAGGCAGCCTGAAGTTTGCTTATAAGATCGTCGGGTATTGTTTCGCCGGTCTTATAATGCTTGGCAAACATCTTGAGCATTTCCGGTTCCATTGCCCAATGTTCGTGTATCTGCGAGGGGAGCTCCACGAAGTCGCGGTCAACATTGGTGCCGGCCTGACTTTTGTATTCGGCGCGTGACAACATACCATGGAGGCCGTGTCCGAATTCATGGAACATAGTTTCCACTTCGTCAAGAGTAAGGAGCGAAGGGGTGTCGGCCGTGGGAGGTGTGAAGTTGCATACATTGAATATGATAGGACGCTCTACTTTGTCTCCGTCGATGAACGAACCCTTGAATTCGCTCATCCATGCGCCCTGACGCTTGCTTGAGCGAGTGAAGTAGTCGGTCATGAATACCGCCACGTGTTTTCCGTCGGCATCTTTTACGTCATAGACGGTAACTTCAGGATAGTATTTGGGCGCGTCGGGCATTTCGGTAAATGTTACTCCATACAGGCGGTGTGCCATTTCGAAGATGCCTTTGCGTACGTTGTCGATATGGAAGTACTGGCGTACTTCGTCTTCGTCAAGATTGAACTTGTCTTTTCGCACTTTTTCGGCATAATAGTAATAATCCCATGGTGCGATGGTGAACGTGTTGCCTTCTTTATTGCTGAGCGACTGCATTTCGGCTACCTCTTCGTTTACACGGGCTATGGCCGGCTTCCATATCTGCATGAGGAGTTCCTCTGCATTTGCCACGTTTTTGGCCATAACATTAGCGGTCATGTAATCGGCATATGTATCATAGCCGAGCAGTTTGGCTTTACGGGCGCGTACTTTCAGGATCTCGGCTATCACGGGGTAGTTGTTATACTCTCCTGACGATGCGAGAGTAGTGTAGCCCTTGTACATCTTTTCACGAAGATCGCGGTTGTCGGCATACTGGAGAAGCGGCAGACGGCTCGGTGCATGCAGTGTAAACACCCATTTGCCTTCAAGACCGCGTTTGGCAGCCTCTTCGGCAGCAACTGCTATACTCGTGGCGGGAAGCCCTTTTAACTCTTCCTTATTGTCCACTACTATCGAAAATGCGTTGGTTGCAGAGAGAAGATTTTTATTGAATTTAAGATACAGGTCGGCGAGTTTGCCGTTAAGCTCTTTAAGTTCTGACTTATTGGCCTCGTCGAGCAGCGCCCCGTTGCGTACCATGCTTTCGTACGATTTTTCTATAAGCAGACGCTGAGCTTTGCTGTAATTCATCTTGTCGCGGTTGTCGTAAAGCACTTTGATGCGTTCAAAGAGTCTGGGATTCATTGCTATCTCGTCGCTATGCTTCGATAACAGTGGATAAAACTCTTCTCCTATGGCATTCATTTCCGGTGATGAGTTTGACTCGTCAAGATTGAAAAATACGGCACATACTTTGTCAAGAATAGGACTGCTGTGGTCGAGAGCTATGATTGTGTTCTCGAGAGTAGGCGCTTCCGTATTGCCGGCTATGGCTTCTACGGCGCTTTTTTGTTGTTCTATGCCGGCTTTCAGTGCGGGCAGATAGTCGGCATAAGTGATTTTGTCAAACGGCGGTATGTCATAAGGGGTGTCATACTCGCTCAAGAACGGATTTTTTTGTTTGTCCATTGCGTTGGTGATGATTGCCGTGGCTGCTGAAACTCCTGTGATTAGCAGTGCCGAGGCAAGGATTAATTTTAGCTTTTTCATTTGAAAAAAAGTATAAGAAATTGGTTTGTTTATTCTTTGTTGTCACGGATAAATGTAGCTGTAAGCGGATAGTGGTCAGAACTGCGTATATTGCCGCGTTTTATTTCCGCCGCCTTAAAGTTGCCACGGTACAGTATATGGTCTATACGGAAATAAAAGCGATTGGTATTATATGTTATTATAGGACCGAACGCGCAATCTGAATAGGCATCGCGCAGACCACAACTTTTTATGGTGCGGTAAGCATAGCTCCCGGGCACGTCATTGAAGTCTCCGACAAGAATCACGTTGTCGCCTCTTCCTGTCAGGAAGTCTTTTATACTTTGTGCTTGTTCGGCTCGTGTGATAAATGCGTTGGACAATTTTCCGATAAGGTCGTTTTTGACTTTTGTCAGCTCCGATTTGGTAGGCCGTGTGTCTTTATCTGTCAGTTCTCTGTACAGTTCTTTGTCATCGGGAGTAAGTCCTATCGACTGCAGATGACAGTTTACCACTGTTGTCGGATGTCCGTCTATATTCACTTCATAGGCCGTGTAGTGCCCGGAGCCCCAGTCGGGTTGGGGAGTGTCGATAAGTTTAAAGGGATACTTTGACAATAAAGTCTCTCCGGCTCGGTCAGGCAGTTCGGTATAATAAGGATAGATGGCTGCCAGCGAATCGCGCTGAGCTTTGTTTCCATATGCTCCTTTGCCGTGAAGAGGTGCGGCCTCCTGAAGACATACTATGTCAGCACCGCTGTTTATTATGTACGATAATGTACGGTTGCCCCATGACGGTGTCGCTTCTTCATTGTCGCGAAATCCGAGAACATTATAGCTTAGTACCGAGAATGATGTTTTCTCTTCTTCCGGAGTAGGGGAACCTAAATTGAAATTAATCGGAAAAACGGTGAGGAGCGGGCCGGCACAAAGCAGCATTGTCACTCCGAACATCACTGTCAGTCGTTTTACGGCAATGAAATTGACAGCAAGAAGTATGGCTGACAGTATGACCCAGCCGCTGAATGTCATGTTGGCGAGCTGTGCCAGTGGAAATATCCGTGGCGGTATGTAACCTCCATATGCGGCCAGCAGTGTGCATAATGCTACAAGCACATTGATACCCACCCATACTGCAAGTATGGCTGATTTCAGTATCGATGTTATACTTCTGCTCATGATTATTTATCTTCTTGTCATTTTATGCGTCGGCTTATGTCAAACAGCCGTTTTTTCTCTTCGGCGGTAAGAGCTCCGTAGCCTGACTTTTTGACTTTGTCAAGTATCTCGTCAAGAGAAGCTTCATCGGCTTCTGCCGCCGGCTTTTTGTTTCCTGAAGTTCCTGTCGCAGTTCCGGCGTGGTAAAAGGTGCCGCCTGATTGACTGCTGTTCGCCTTAGGTTGCCGTGGAGCCGTTATGCGTTTCCACAAATTAACAATTGAATCTGTCATGGAGTTGAACGGAGCGGCTATATTGATGCCTTTGCGCTGTGCTATGGCATATATAGCTCCGGTTATGGCTCCGCCCAGATGTGCTATGTGTCCGCCACCGTTGCTGCCGCCCATGCTCAGCAGGTCTATGACTATGGTGATAATGGCAAGCCACTTCAGAGATATCTCTCCGAGAAACAGAAGGCCCACTTTATAGCCGGGTTGTCTTATGGCAGTTGCCGTGACGATGGCGAGTACCGATGCCGAAGAGCCGATGAGTAGCCCGTGCATATTCATTGCCGCGTAACTTGCTATGAACAGCGCCGCTCCTCCAAGACCACCATATATATATAGTGCGCACATGTTTTTGGAAGAATCGGCCAGCAGAAATATTGATCCGAACCAATATAGCCATACCATGTTAAACAGCAGATGCAGAAAGTCATACTGCGAAAACATATAGCTCAGCACCGTCCATGGCCTGACTAAAAGGGCAGGCAGTTGCGACGGCATTTCCACCAGTCCGAGAGCGAGTTGTGCCGGTTGACCGCTTATTGACAGTATCAGAGTGGCGACATTCAGGATTATGAATACCGCTATGTTGACAAATACGAGTTTTATAAGCATAGACCCGTATCGCCATTTATAACGCAGATTCTCAATAATATCCATTGCCTCCCACTATACCTTTGCGTTTCCAGTGCAATATGATGAAAAAGCCGAATATCATTCCGCCGAGATGGGCGAAATGGGCTATGCCGTCCGATGCCGAGCTTAAGCCGAGCGAAAGTTCTATAAGGCCGTATCCGAGTACCATCCACTTTGCCTTGATTGGCACAGGTATGAACATCAGGTACAGCGGACGGTTGGGAAACAGCATGCCAAATGCAAGCAGTACACCGTATATGGCTCCCGATGCGCCTACCGTTACAAGTGCATTTTCGATGTTCTGCTTTAAATGCATCAGTTCTACGGGCGATATGTAGGATTTGGCCTGTTCCATACTCATGCCGTTGGCGTGGGCGAAGTTAGCTACTACCATCTCTACATTTTCTGTTATGTAGGAGTTCATCATCATTGCCCATGTCAGTTCCTGTATGATGGCTGCTCCTATGCCGCATGATATGTAGTAGAACAGAAAACGCTTGCCGCCGAGTACTCGTTCAAGTGTTATGCCGAACATGAACAGGGTAAACATGTTGAAAAACAAGTGAGCTATGCCCTGTGTGGAGTGCATAAACATGTAGCTTATCACCTGAACGACATTGAAGTCGGGTGCGGTGATATAGTGCAGACCTCCATAGCGTACAAAATCTATGCCGAGTCGGTTGGGCAATACCATCATAGCCAGCCATATGAGGGCATTGATTATAATCAGGTTTTTGGTTACAGGCGGTATGACGCCGAAAAAAGAACCACCGTTTCGTATCATTCTCAATATAAAATGTTGATTTTCGTTTACAAATTTACTCAAAATATCCCGTTTTACACCCCTCCAATAAATAATTGAGCGAAGCAACTGTCATTTTTCGCATTTTTTTTGCAAAAAATATTTTTATTTAAAAATTTCACGTTATATTTGTAACATCTAAACGATTGTAATTTCAATTAATTTATCACAATTATGAACAAAACAGACTTGGTCAATGCCATTGCAGAGAAGGCTAACCTAACAAAAGTTGATGCAAAGAACGCACTTGATGCTTGCCTTGAAGCTATCGCAGGAGCATTGGAAAGCGATGACAAGGTTGCTCTTATCGGTTTCGGTACATTTGCCGTTACTGAAAAGGGCGCACGCACAGGCATCAATCCCCGCACAAAAGAAACTATTAACATTCCCGCCCGCAAAGTTGTTAAATTTAAACCGGGTGCAGAACTTGCCTCTAAGGTAAACTAATATTTCTTTAAGAAGTATATTAAAAATTACTTGACCTTATCTGATACGACCGCTGATATTGCATGTGCATAATGGCGGTCGTATTGTGTACTCATAAAACAGAGGTTTATCCAAAAACAAATTATATATAAGAGATTATGAAATTGATTAAAGGATTTATTTTGGCCGCGGTAATGGTTTTTGCGGCTATGCCGGTGTCGGCGCAGTTCCGTATCGGTCCTCGTGTAGGTGTGGCTGTCAATGATCTTCATTTCAACAAGAGTGTTTTTGACGGCGACAATCGTGCCGGATTCACTGCCGGCGTCATGACCGAGTTTACAGTACCTGTGATCGGTCTCGGCTTTGACTTGTCGGCCATGTATGTACGCCGTTCGGCAAAGTGGATGGATGGTGAAAACATTGTTAAAGACAATCGTGATTATATCGATGTCCCTCTTAACCTCAAGTGGAAGATCGGAGTCCCCGTTATAGGTAAGATTATAACTCCTTATCTTACCACCGGTCCGGCATTCTCATTTCTGACAAGCCGTCGTGCCATAAGTGACGCTTACAAGAATAAGAGTGTTGATATCGCTTGGAACTTCGGTTTCGGTGTGCAGCTTATTCAGCATATTCAGGTCGGAGCAAGCTACGGCCTCGGCCTTACCAAAGCGGTCAACAAACTTAATATAAACGACGGTAAAGGCGGTGTGGAAGGAAAGAACCGTTATTGGACTATAACCGCTGCCTATCTGTTCTGATATACATATTGTTAACACTATGATAGTATGCCGTGTCAATTCTGATGCGGCATATTTTTTTGTTATTTGGACAAAAGTATATAACTTTGCGGTCGCTTCGGTTCTCCAAGGCTTTTTATGGCAAGGAGATTAAAAGGGAACACGGGTGTGAATCCCGGACAGTCCCGCTGCGGTAATTTTCTTATGGGTCAAGGCATGTGCCACTTTTGTCTGTCACAATGGGAAGGCGCCTTGTTTTACCTGAAATAAGTCCGAAGACCTGCCGATGCATTATTTATTAATGTTTTTCTTTCGAGGATGAGAGGACATAAACTATTTTTATCGCGCATTTTGTGTAGTAGCCGTTCATTGGTGGGAGCGGCTTTGATTGCTGTTTCTTTTCCGGTACCGGTGCATGCTGACACTATTACCGGTAAAGTGCATCGCATGCAGGAAGTCACTGTATCTTCCCGCCGTTCGCCTATAAAGGTATCATCGGCAATTCCCGTCCAGACTTTGTCGGGAGCTGATATGTCGCAGCTTGGCATACAGAATATGGCCGATGCTGTAAGGCGTTTCGCCGGTGCCAATGTCAGGGACTATGGCGGCATAGGCGGTTTAAAGACCGTATCGGTACGCAATATGGGAGCGGCACATACTGCGGTGAGTTATGACGGTGCTCCGGTAAGCAACTGTCAGGCCGGTCAGATTGATATCGGTCGCTTTTCTCTTGACAATGTGGCTATGTTGTCGCTTGCCGTGGGACAGAATGACGACATGCTTCAGGCTGCCAAGCTATATGCTTCGGCTGCGGTATTGGGTATCCGTACCGAGCGTCCTGTGTTTGACGATGACCGTTCGTCGGCTTTTCGGCTGATGGTTAAAGGCGGGTCATTCGGCTATGTCAGCCCGTCATTTCGTTGGTGGCAGAAATTGAGTGACAGAGTGGTGACGTCGGTTGACGGCAGTTTTCTTAGAGCTGACGGTAACTATCCGTTTAAATTGGTCAACGGCAAATATGTCACTACGGAGCGTCGCAACAATTCTGCGATAGACTCTTGGCATGGTGAGGCCAATATGTATTACTCATTGCCTGAAGGAGGTGAGCTTCAGCTGAAGGGCTATTATTTTTACTCGAAGCGAGGATTGCCAGGAGCCGTAACCCTGTACAATCCTGTGTCTACCGAAACGTTATGGGATAAGAATGCTTTTATGCAGGTTAAATACAGTCGCCGGTTTTCTCCGAAATGGGAATTTAAGGTCCAAGGTAAATATAATTACGGCTGGAACCGTGACAGGGAGTATGGTCCGCAGTTTACCGGCGGAGAGTACAATGCCGTGCATAAGCAGAATGAGTATTATCTGTCGGCTACCGGCCTTTACCGTCCGTTGCCTGAACTTAATGTGGCTTTTGCGCAGGACGGTTTGATTAATACACTCAGGAGTACCATGATTGACTGTCCTTATCCTGACCGGTACACTTCGCTGAGTGCTTTGAGTATAAGATGGCAGCGTAGATTGTTTACTGTCACTGGCACTCTTGTAGGTACTTATATTACAGAAACGGTCAAAGAGGGTGATAGCCCGCACGACATAAAACGCTTGTCACCGGGTTTGTCGGTCAATGTACAGCCGTGGCAAGATGAAATGCTCTTTTTCAGGGCCATGTATAAAAGCACGTTCCGTACCCCGTCATTCAATGATTTATATTATTTTCGTCTTGGAAATCGCACATTGCGTCCTGAAAAGGCTGACGAATTTGACGTCGGCGTCACTTGGAGCCGCTCGTTTTTTCCGGCAATGGATTATATGTCGGTCACACTTGACGGATTTTATAATGACGTTACCGACAAGATCGTCGCTTTCCCTACCACTTATGCTTGGCGCATGGTAAATTTCGGAAAGGTGCATGTGACCGGACTGGATGTGACGCTGGCCACGGCACTCTCGTTTACGCGCGGATTGAAACTTATACTGTCAGGAGCCTATACGTGGCAGCGTGCCGTAGACCTCTCTGACCGTGATGCCAAGACATACAAGGACTTGTTGCCGTACACGCCTGTACATAGCGGCAATGCATCAGGTATAGTCGAAACGCCGTGGTTGAATGTCGGATATTCGATAGTAGCGGTAAGCAAGCGATATTATATGTCGGAAAACATACCGGTTAACGAAATTGCCGGCTATGCCGAACATACTCTTACTTTGTCGCGCGAAATTGATTTAGGAACATGTCATCTTAAACTTCTTGGTGAACTTGTCAACCTGACCGACTGCCAGTATGACGTAATAAAGTTCTATCCTATGCCCGGGAGGTCTTGGAGGCTTACAGGTACATTCATATTCTAACTAACATAACAATTTAAATTTTATTTTATGAGAATCAGAAGTTTTCTATTGGGTGCCTTGTGTACACTCGGTTTAGGCGCCATGATGGTGTCTTGTGGCGATAATGACAATGAATGGGACGATGGCGACTCCAAGGTTGAGTTACCTGACTCACGTGTCTATATTCTTAATGAAGGTTCTATCGATTCAAATAATGCAGGTATAGCATTCTATGATCCTCAAAACGGCGACTTTATCGACGACATTTTTTATCGTCAGAATGAAAGCCGTCTGGGTGATACCGGTCAGAGTATGATCCGCTACAACGGCAGCATATACGTATCGGTGTACGGTTCCAATTACATAGCCAAACTGAATGCCGCATGTGTTCAGGAGAAGCGCACTCTGTTTTCGTCAGATCCCGACCTGCGTGGAGGTGTACGGTATATAGCCGCTGAGGACGGATATATATATGCTTCGTTCTATGGAGGTATTGTGGCAAAGATTGATGCCGCTACACTTGAAGTAAAGGCTAAACTTAACGGGCTCGGAGCTAATCTTGAAGGTGTTGTCATATGCGATGATAATCTTTATGTGGCCAATTCTTATGAGATTGTCTTCAATCCGGCAACCAATAAAAACGATTACGTATATAAAAAGGAGGTCAAGGTCATAGACCTGAAGACTTTCTCGCTTAAAGAGACGTTGACAGTGGCTCAGAACCCCAATAAGCTTGTCGAGGAGGATGATAATGTATTCTTGATTTCATGGGATTATTTTGACGAAAGCTACGTATTGCAGTTTATAGAGCCTAAGAACAATAATAAAGTGAGCAAATTGGGTTATGCTACTGACATGGCCGCCGGCGACGATGTGATCTATCTCGTTGATTCGCGTACCGACTGGAGCACCCGTATCTCTACCAATACTTTCAGCTACTACGACATAAAGGCCGGTAAGCTTGTCGGCTCATCATTTTTAAAAGACGCTCCTGCCGAACTCATTAACAAGAGTATATCCATGATGTCTGTCAATCCTGAGAATGGTGATATATATATAGGTACCACTTTATTTGCTGATGGTAACGGCACTATGTATCGATTCAGAAAAGACGGTACGTTTGTTGAGAAATTTGACTGCGGCGGCCAGAACCCTAAAGCTGCCGTATTCTTTAATTAATAATTCATATGAATACAGTGACTGTATTAAAGTCGCTTGCTGTAATGCTGGCATTGTCGGCCTTCGTATCTTGCGGAGGCGGCAGTGCCTCTTCTGCTGTTTCGCAGGGTGATACGTTGTCGTTGGATTATGCGCGTCTTCTGACAATAGTGACTCATGAAGATTTCACTGAGGTTTCCGTCAGCAATCCGTGGGATAGCACAAAAATATTGAATACATATATTCTGGTGCCGGCATCGGAGCCGTTGCCCAAGCGGTTGCCTGCAGGCACTGTTGTGCGCACTCCGCTCTCCGCCGCGCTGATATACTCTTCGGTGCATAATAGTCTGATTTGTGAGCTGGGAGCTGTGAATGCTGTTAAAGGAGTCTGTGACGCCCAGTATATTCACGAACGGTCACTTAAGAAGCGTATTGCCGACGGGGCGGTTATGGATTGCGGTAACAGTATGTCACCCGACATAGAGCGCATCATAAGCCTGTCGCCTGATGCTATACTGCTGTCTCCGTTTGAAAATTCGGGTGGTTACGGTAAGTTGGGGCAACTTGGTGTACCTATAATAGAATGTGCCGACTATATGGAGATATCGCCGCTTGCCCGTGCAGAATGGATGAAATTCTACGGAATGCTTTTCGGACGTAAGGAGTTTGCCGACACCCTTTTCAGCCATACCGTAAAGGAGTATAATGCTTTGGCCGCTCTTGTTGACACAGTTAGGCATCGTCCGAAAGTTTTGATTGACCGGCTTTACGGACAGTCATGGTATGTGCCGGGGGCGGTGTCGACAATGGGCCGCTTTATTGAAGACGCAGGAGGCACAAATCCTTTTGATGAATACAAACGCAGCGGTAGCATAGGCCTTTCGGCTGAGGAAGTGCTGTATAAGGCGCAGGATGCCGATGTCTGGGCCATACGTTATTCACAGCCTGTAGACAAGACTTTGGATGAACTCGGACGCGATAATGCAATATACCGTGAGTTTGATGCGTTTAAGAATAAAAGAGTGTATGGTTGCAATACCGGCAAAGTGAGGTTTTATGAAGAGGTGCCGTTTCATCCGCAATGGCTGCTTAACGACCTTATAATGCTCTGTCATCCCGAACTGTCGCAGGTGAAGGGCAACCGGTATTTTACGGAACTTTTTATTGAATAGATAGGTGACAGTGAAGTTTTTCGTCATATCGGCGTGTGTGGCCGCGCTATTTGTTCTGACCTTGTTTGTCGGGTCGGTGCCTATACCTGCGCGCGATGTGCTTCACATCCTGTCAGGCGGTGACGGAGTTGCTGATGCGGTACGGTTTATCGTATTGGGGAGCCGGTTGCCGCTTGCGCTTACATCATTGCTTGCCGGAGCGGGGCTTGCCGTGTCAGGTCTGATGCTTCAGAGCGCTTTTCGAAATCCGTTGGCCGGCCCCTCTATATTAGGCATAAATTCAGGTGCGAGTCTTGGAGTGGCTGTGGTTATGCTTCTGCTCGGCGGTTCGGTTTCGGCCGGGGCTTTTTCATGGGGAGGTTATGTAGCGGTTATGATAGGTGCTTTCTTTGGAAGTCTTGCCATAATGGGGTTGCTTCTGTTATTGTCGGCATGGCTGAAAAACGACCTTATGCTGCTTATAACCGGTATTATGATAGGCTATCTCGCCTCATCAGTGATAATGCTGTTGAATTTTGCCGCTACGGCAGAGGGGGTCCAAGGCTATGTTATGTGGGGCATGGGTAACTTCAACGGGGTCTCCATGGCTCAGATGCCTGTATTCTCGTTTATGACACTTGCTGGTATTTTTATGGCAATATTGCTTATAAAACCGTTGAACATAATTTTACTCGGAACCTCTTATGCCCGCAATCTCGGAGTGGACATGAAGAGTGTGCGCAATCGCCTGCTGCTTGCTACAGGATTATTGACGTCGGTCATCACCGCATATTGCGGTCCTGTGGCGTTTATCGGACTGGCGGTGCCTCATATAGCCCGTCTGGTTTTCCGTACCGATGACCACCGTGTGCTCATGCCCGCCACGCTTCTTATCGGCTCGCTTGTTGCTATGTCGTGCAATCTGATATCGTTGCTCCCCGGAGGCGGAATACTGCCTGTCAATGCAGTCACCCCTGTCATAGGCGCTCCCGTCATCCTTTACGTTATCCTCAAAGAACGCCGCCGTCGCTGATGCGATATTATACTATCAACATCTCGGATGGAGTAGATTGTCATTGGCATATATTTAGATGTATTATTTACTCATGCAATTATAATTCATGGATTTATGATTGTGGTGATGATATTAAGTATGCAATTGTTGAGATTGAATATTATGAAGTGGATGATGACAATCTTAATATTTGGGGGGATTCGATTAATCGCTACATTAAACGTACTTATTTCATGATTATACACCCTGATAGCTTTAATGATGTAGGGCTTTACAGTATATGAAATATTGAATAATGTTCTATATTATAAGATGGGTTATGTAATCTGTTTAGAAATAAGAAGATTTATTTAAAATTTAGATGACTGCCTAAATATACTAATTTATTTAAAATTTGAAATGAGAAATAGTACAATTCAAATTTTAAATGCTATTTTTGTAATTAATTTAATAACAATTATATTCCATGAATGAAGTAAGGATAAAAATAAGTAGACTTGGTGCGATAACGGATGCTGAAGTTGTTGTACGTCCATTTATGTTGTTCGTAGGAAATTCCGGACTTGGTAAAAGCTATGTGGCTTTTCTTACTCATTATATCTATACAATTCTTGGAAGCAACAGACTTGAAGAATATTTTAAGCAATTCAATTATGATGAATTGTTAAATGGGAAAAAATCTGGGGATATAATTCTTCGAGTTAAAGTGCAGGATATATTTAATTGGATTAATCAAGATGCTATAACATTTATAGGGTATATGATTGGCCATGAGAAATTTAGTGGTAAAGTGGATATTAAATGGCCTTTTAGTGATGAATATATTGAATTCAGTTATTTTGAGGAGATGGGAGGCCTAACGAATAAGGAAGAATTGATATATCGCATTAAAGCAAAAAATTATTCTTATAGTTTGTTAGGTGATACGCCTAATATAGGTGCGTATGTATTTGAAACATTGTTCCGTGCTGAGCTTTCAGCTTCTATATTTGGAAGTTTTAAGAATTTTCCTCAAGATTGCATATTGCCATCATCTCGTGGTGCATTGATGGAGTTGCAAGGTAATCCTGTTTTTAAAAGTGGAATGTATGAACAATTCATATCTTTAAAATCAGAGTTGTATAGAACTCCAATTACCAAAGAGAAAGAAGAAGATCCGATATTAACTGATATTTTAGATATTGTTAATAATGGTAGATTGTCTCAATCTGATAATAATATAATCTATACAACATTAGATGGAGTAGAGATGCCATTGACTGCTGCTGCCTCTTCTGTAAAGGAATTAGCTCCATTTACAATGTTGTTAAATCGGTTTAATCTTTCACGGACATCTATATTGTTAGATGAGCCTGAGGCGCATCTACATCCTGAACGTCAACAACATGTGGCGGATCTTATTGGATATACTTTGTCACGGGGATGTCATATGCAGATTACTACGCATAGCGATTATTTTATTAAAAGATTAAATCTTCTTATTAAGCTGTTTAAAATATATAAGCAAAATAAAAAAGATATATCTCTGATATTAAAAAAATTAGGTATATATTTTGAAGCTTTGATTGATCCTGATATGATAAAAGCATATTATTTGACTCAAAGAGAAGATAAATCTTCACAAATTTTCGAATTGGATGTATTAAAAGATAGTATGATACCGTTTGATTCTTTCCATAAAACCATTATGTCTGATTTTGAGAGCGTTTCGATTATTGATGAATATATTGATAATATCTAAATATAATGGCAATTTGTGAAAAACTATCAAAAATATTAACACGTTATCCCTCTTTAATAGGGAAAGGGGCGATTGATATTTTGGAATATGATGAAAAGGCTACAGTGCGTAAAGTAACATGGATTAATTCTGATTTTAATTATTTCGATTCTACTTTGGCAAAAGATATGACAGCCTTTTTCCAAAAATCTACTAAAAATGAATTATTTTGTAAGGATTGTGATGGAGTAATAATATTTGAGCACGGTGGTAAGAAATATATGTTCATAACTGAATTGAAATCAGGATTCAGTACTGAAATTTTTTATAAGGCTAAGACTCAAATCCTATCTTCTTTTATTAAAACGAATATGATATTACATCTATTGTCGTGTTATAAATTGGAAGATTATATTGTTAAGGGTTTTATAGTAGGGCATCCTCCTAAACCAGATTTTATATACAATGTATCTAAAGCAGATATGTTAAAAGATAGTGACACAAAGAAAAAACATGAATTTGCTCGAAGTTTTTTTATAAAAAATAAATCGCATATTAGATTTTTAAAACCTAAGGATTTCTATTGTTTAAAAGGCTTGCCATTAGGAGACAGAGGTATATTTCAGAATATTGAACTGTATTTTATAGAGGTAAAAGATGGCGATTCCGAAATAAAATTAGATGTTACAAATTATATATAACTTTTAGCTTATTAACTTATTTATATAGTTTATTCTTTTTCCGAGAGTTCGAGCCAGCGTAGTTCTTTTTCATCAAGCAGAGTCTTGACTTCTTCGTAACGTGTTGATTTCTCAATGATGTCTTTGACTGCCTCTCCGCTCTTGAAGATTGCTTCAAGTGTTGATTTCTCATTGTTGAGTTGCTCTATTTCCACTGTAAGCTGTTCAAATTCGCGACGTTCCTTAAATGTCATTCTGGCTTCATTGCGTTCACGCCGCGGTCTGTTGTCTTTAGCTTCTGAGGTTTTGTTGGCTGGGGCTGAGTTCTCTGTATGTTCGGAAAGCCAAGTCCTATAATCAGTGTAACCTCCCGGAAAATCTTTTATCACGCCGTCGCCTTCAAAAACAAAAAGATGATCGACGATGCTGTCAAGGAAGAAACGGTCGTGGCTGACTACAATAAGGCAGCCGTTGAAGTTGCGCAGGTAGTCCTCGAGTATGCCGAGGGTCATTATATCCAAGTCGTTGGTAGGCTCGTCGAGCACAAGAAAGTTGGGCGAACGCATAAGTACTGATGCCAAATGAAGACGTGCGCGTTCGCCACCGCTTAGAGTGCTTATATACTTCTGTTGGTCGGCGGGTGAGAAAAGGAAATGGGTTAGGAACTGCATGGGTGAGTACCGTACATCACCGTTTACGACAATGTCTTCGGCTATTTCCGTGATGGCGTCGATTACCCGTTTATTGTCGTCAAACGATATGCCTTCCTGACTGTAATAGCCGAAACGTACCGTATCACCTACGTTCCACTCTCCGCTATCGGGGCTGACGATGCCTTGGAGCATCTTGATAAACGTGGATTTGCCAACACCGTTAGGACCGATTAAGCCTACTTTCTCATATCGGGCAAATGTGTATGTGAAATCGTCAAGTATGATTTTTTCACCGAAACGCTTGTTTACACCATTGGCTTCGAATATTTTTGATCCGATGTACGATGACTTGACATTCAGTTCTACATTGTCTTCCGACAGATTTATTCTTGACCTGCTTTTCAGATCATAAAATGCATCAATACGGTATTTTGCCTTTCCAGCGCGGGCTTGAGGCTGACGCCGCATCCACTCCTGCTCTTTTCGCAGAGTGTTTTTTACTTTGGCAAGTTCCGCACTCATGGCTTCTATGCGTTCCTGCCGACGTCGCAGGTAGTAATCGTAATTGCCGTCGTAGGTATATATGCTTTCGCGGTCAATCTCGATTATTTTGTTGGTAACGCGGTCAAGGAAATATCTGTCGTGGGTCACCATGAGCAGCGTCATGCGTGAGCGAGTCAGATAGTTCTCTATCCATTCGATTACTTTTATGTCAAGATGATTGGTCGGCTCGTCAAGTATTATCAGGTCCGGATTGCCGAGTATGACTTTCGCGAGAGCCACGCGCTTGGATTGCCCGCCTGACATGGTGGATACGGGGCTGTCGGCGTCTGTTATACCGAGCTGGGTCAGCATCTGCCGTGCGCGGTCTTCGTAAGTCCATACGTCATGTTCATCTACGTGCAGGTGCTCTGTGTCGCGCATACAGTAGCCGAGAGCGGTGTCATCTTTCTGAAAGAGGGGAGTCTGATCCAGTATACCTACTCGGAGTCCCGATCTGAAGGTTATATTGCCGGAGTCAGGACTCTCTTTGCCGGCAATTATGTTGAGCAGGGTTGATTTTCCGGTACCGTTTTTAGCTATAATACCGATTTTGTCACCCTCGTATACCCCGAAAGTGACGTCACGGAATAGCATGCGGTCGCCGTAGCTTTTTGTCAGATTTTCAACCTGTAGATAACTTGTAGCCATAAATGGATATTTTGTACAAACTTACGGAAAATCTACCGAACAGGCAATATCTGCTTTTTGTATTGTCTCCGCATAAGGCGTAGAGCGTCGCGTTTGTCTTTGCTCATCTTTTCGGTGGCGTAACTGAGGGTTACCGGCGATATGCGATGTATGTTTATGTTGATGTAATCAATAAGCCGGGCCATGTCTTTTTTGCCCACTTCCCGCAGCACCCATCCGACGGCTTTCTGCATAAGATTATGTGGATGCTCAAGAAGCATGTCGGCCACGCTTAACGGCAGGTCGAGTATGCCCTGCCTCACCGGAGTAAGCATTGCTACCATTGCTACGCGTTGACGCCACAGGTTATCGGAATTGATGAGGGTGTTAAGTTCCTCAAGTCTATTGCCATTGGCGTACTCGACCCCGAGTATGTACTCTGTGCTTAAGTCCACAAGGTCCCAGTTGTTGGCTTTGTGGCAATTGGCGAAATAGAAGTCGGCTATTTCGCCTTTATAAGACTGTGGTGACTTTCTGTATTTTTCTACAAGAGCGAGAAAGCCTGCCAACCGGAATTCATGGACTGGACTGTCGAGCATTCTGCCAATTTCGCATAATGACAACACTGCATAACCTTTTGAAATCCTGCGGTTGTCTGGTACATAAATACCTATGAAAATGTCACCTTCGCCGTATTCGCCCCGACCTGTCTTGAAAAAACGCATAAGGTCGGGTATTTTTTCGCTATGGGCTACGAGCCTAAGCTCATCCTGCCATGTTTCGACGGTTTTGTGCGTGTCGAGGTTTGCTTTGTCAGCTGACATCTTTGCCTTTGATATATTCATTCTGCAAATATACTGAAAAAATAACTAAAGACGTTTTAGCTCGGCTTCAGAGGCGGCTTTGCCTTTGTATTTGCTCTTTTGCGGTCGGAAACGGTAGGCTACATTAAGCGTTATGCCGCGTCGGTCGTAGCTTTGTCGCTTGTCAAACGATATGCCATAGGTATACATGGTCCAGTTGTTGTTGGCAGTATTGAATATGTCTGTAGCCGATATTTTTACAGTCAGTGCTTTGTTGAGGAAGGCTTTGCTTACTGATGCGTTCATGGTGAACCAAGTTGTGTTGAAGCGGTTGGTGTGCATGTCACCTTCGGTCTGTCCGCTTAAATTGGCGGTTATTGCGATGTCATGTGGAAGGGTGAATGTGTTGGCAAAATAATATGAGAAAATGGGCTTGTCATATTTTATCTCATCGATATTGAGCCATTGGCGATATAATCCTATGGTATAGTCGGGCCGCCAGAATCGGAATGTATTGCTCCAGATAAGATACAGGTTCACCGATGACACATCGATGTTTATCGGATGAAGCAGAAGTTGAAGTGTTGGGGCTTCATATAGTTGTTTGACAAAGGCATAGCTGTCGTTCGAGTATACATAATCGGCCTGAAGAATGAAGTTTTTCCACATGCCGAATATCTGAAGGTTGTGCATGGTCTCGTCTCTTAGTCCGGGATTTCCTCCTTCGAGTTCGTGTATGCCTACATAATTCCTGCTGCCGGTAATACGTGCATAGGGTGGTTTTACGGTAGCCGTATTGTAGCTGATATTGAGCTGGGCCGTAGGGCTGAAAGTGTAACCGAGTGATATGTCGGGAGTGAACATATGGTCTGTGCGGCTGATGTTGTTATCTTTTACATTGTTAAGTGTGAAAGTGTAGTCACTGTATTCATATCTTGCACCAAGCGACATGCTCCACCTCCCGGTCATGTAAGCCCATGATGCAAACATACCGGCCGATATCTGTCTTGATGCGGATAACGACGATGGCACATAACTGTCTATTTCCGGATTCCGCATAATATAATCGAGGCTTGAACGAGTGAAGGAACTTTGTGCACCTGCAGAGAAATTGCCTTTCAGAAGCGGAAAGTCGCAGTACAGTTTTCCAGCCCAAAGAGTCGAGCGGTTGTGATCGGTTGATTTTACAAGCGATAATTCCGCATTGGGATATGATGTTGTGACGTCGTTATCGATGTATGCTGACCTGAAGTCGCCGTCAAAGTGTAAGTGGTACTTATTGCCGACAGTATTGTCATAATATGCTGACACCATGTGGCTCCCTGCTTTCGTATTGCGGGTTATGCAGCGCTCTTCGGGATGAGAATCGTTAAGCCATTCCGTACCGTTATTTGTGAAGTCGCTATGCTCGGGATTCAGGTTGTAGTATGCTCCGAGTGATTGTTTCCCGTCAGTATAATTGAAGCCGGCTTTCACTGATGATGCATTTGCTTTATAATTGTTGTTCTGTGTACTTCCTATAGTCGTCGTCTCGCCATTATATATAAGTCTGTTTATGGAGGAGCCTTTTGTTAAACTGTTATTGTGGGAAAAATCACCGTATGCAAATATGTCCCATCCGCTGATTCTGTAATTAACGTCGACTGTTTGTGATAGTGACCACTTGCGGCGGTGCTGTGACTGCGATATGGCTGTAAGCGACAGCCCTTTGATAATGTTACGTTGTGTGGTGATTTTTATGACAGCGCCTACGGTGCTTTTATATTCGGCGCCCGGCGACATAAGTAGCTCCACTTTTTTCATATCGGATGATAGCAGGTGCTGCAACTCCTTTGTGTCGTGCACCGGACGTCCGTCTATATAGATTTCGATATCGTTTTTACCGCTGACTGATACATCTGTGTTTTCGACTTGCATCATCGGTAATTGTGCAAGCACGTCAAGTGCCGTGCCGATGTGTTGCAGTCCTGAACCGCTTACAGTTGTTACGAGAGTTGTGCCGTCAAGACGTGTTGCCGGTTGCTTTGCTGTTATAACTATTTCCTGCAACTGTTTTGTGATAGAGTCTGACAGTTCGTCGTTTTGGGCCAGAGACATTAACGGTATCATAAATGCCGTTAATGTGACGTACTTGAAGTTTAAGTTCATTGTCGCAATTTTTTTTTACAAAATTACTTAGACAATGCCTCATTTGCCAAAATAAAAGTCTGACCGTGCTGTGTGTAATGCTTTTGTTTCTAATTAGTTATGGTGAAACGTGACGTGATTGTCTGACCACAGCTATTTTTGCTTGAAAATACCGGCAAAATCAGTTTGATGGGGTGCGTTTTTGTTGTTGATGCGATTTTTAAGACGTGATTTACGTTTGTATACAACCTCGATGCTCTCCCCGAGCAACAGACTTATGGTGCGGTTTGATAACCCGCATGCAAGATACAATGCAAGCCGGTATTCCGATGGTTTTAAATCGCTGTATTCTTTTTTTAGATTATATAGCAGATTGTCACGACAATCGTTGACCGTATTTTCCATGTCGGCTATTATTACCGGGTCGTTTTTTATCAGGTCTATCTCCCGTTTTACCTTGTCGGCAATAGCTTTGCGCTCGGCAATAGTTCCCTGTGCTTCGTAATATGTATCGCAAAGCGAATCAATAAGGTTGAAGCGGGTATCAAATAGATGCTTCAGCTTATTTTCCATAACGGTCATTCCCTTCCGGTTGTTGCTGATGTCGCTTCTTAATGCCGAGGCTTCGGCCATAAGCACTGCTGTCTGTGCCGATCTTATTTTTAAACGTTGTCGTTGCCATACTATTATGCCTGCTGCAAGCGACAGAAGCAACAGACCGTATAATAAACGTCGGTTGTGTTTAGCACGCTCTTTATAAAGCATAAACTCTTTCTCCTTTTGAAGATAAAGGGCTGTCACCAACGCATTGCCCTCAACATTTACAGAGCCGGTTAAAGCGCGTTTCGCCTCTTGCGCTCTACGGTATTTGTCGTCAATTCTGTGTGCTCCGTAATATTCAATAGCAATATTGATTATTGAGTCTGACGGCGCATGCAGGTTGCGGGCGGCCATTGCCTCGCTATATAATAAAGCCCAACGCGCCACTGTGGACGAGTCGTGAAGCTGTGATACATCGATTAGGTTGAGCCGGTCAAACGCTTTTTCCGGATTTTCAGCCATTAACCGCTCGGCATCGTCAAGACTTCTTATATACTGGGTTGAGTATGAACATCCGGCAGTCAGAAACACAGCTATTATATATAGTATGATACGCATGTTTTATTCTGTATTATTCCTGTGACATGGATTGTTAATGGTTATGTTGCAAATTTATGCAATTTTTATTTGAATGACGGAAATAATTGGACTACATTTGTATGTAAATCCTGTATATGAAGTTAAAATGTATTTTATTATCCGTGTTTGCGTTAGCTGCTGTGTCGCTGCATGCGGCAGAAAAACCGGATAGTCTGTCACATAGTCGCAGTCCGTTGAAGAGCGTGGTGCAGGCCGGTACGGCATTTGCTGTTAACGTCGGCATTACCGAGGTGCTGAAACATACGGTGACCGAAAGACGTCCCGATGGGTCAGGCGATGATTCGTTTCCGAGCCGTCATACATCTTGGGCCTACAATCTCGGTTCGATAGGGGCCCGTGAGCTTTATCGCTTCTCCCCGTGGTCGGTGACGGGATTTCATGCAATGGCATCGGCTGTGGGTATGCAGCGTATAATGGCCCGGCGTCATCTTCCGCGCGATGTATTGGCCGGAGCTGCTATAGGTGTCGCCTCGGCTGAGCTTGGTTATTGGTTAGGCGGACTTTTCTTTCACGATGCCCCACTGAAGCTGCCCCATATGTCCTATGAGCGTCTTGCCGCATTTGACTACGCTACAGTAGCTGTATTTCCCTTATCCGATATAGGGGAGGGTTTGTCGCTACGTACCGGATTTTCGGCAAAAGCACATGTCATATATCCGCTGAACGAACATCTTGGGCTGCTTGCTGCATTGAAGGTGCAGTCATTGCCGGTATATCGGTCTGGCCAATTTTTCGGACTGCTTGACTCTGCCGGATTGTCGGCAGGAGCATCTTATGGTATGTCTTTGGGCGGAAGATGGGGCATTGAAAGCGATATCGTCATCGGTGTATCCCGGGTTTGGGGACAGGGAGGGTACAATTGTGGACGATGGGCTTTTGATTGCGATGCCACGCTTGGTTTCCCCTGTCGTATTGCCGACATGCTTATGTTGGGGCCACGCGCCGGTTATAATGTTATGGTAATGTCTGACGCAATATCTATGCTTACTTTGTCGTTTTTTACTCAAATTACATTCTGATACAGAGTCTTATTTATCTTATATTGAGAGTAGGTACCGGCTATTGTTGATAAAACATCAAAATTATTGAGCTAAAAATTTTGACAAGTCGAAAACATTGCATAACTTTGCACCGCTAAGTCAGAAAAGACCCACGCAAGGAGAGGTGGGTGAGTGGCTGAAACCACCAGTTTGCTAAACTGACGTAGGAGCAATCCTACCACGAGTTCGAATCTCGTCCTCTCCGCAAGGTGTTAACCCGCTGAATTTCAGCGGGTTTTCTTGTGTTGAAAAAACAGCAGGCGCTGACCCATTATAATACAGCAGGCATGTAGGGGCGCCAGTAGTACGGCACCAGCTTATCCGGATGGTCATGCGGTCAAAGCGGTTGCGGATGGCCATAAGGGTTGCGGCCGTACGGACATGGCCATTCAATCTGTGAGCATTTGCAGGCTCTCGCCATATTGGTGCTTTTTTATGACATGTATATTGTGCTGGGAATAATTTTGTTTATGTCACCACAATAATCGAACCTATGAAGTTAACCGTTTTTTTGTCACTACAAATCATAGCTATTTCGAGAAGCATGCGGGTCGCAGCCGGACGTCATTGTACAAGTGTCCCTACCACAAAGTAGTTGCCGTTTAACAACTGCTTTGTATAGCTATTGATTATAGTTGCATAATCATCGATATTTATTAAATTTGCACGTAGAACGGCCTCTGAACGACCGGAACCGACAAACTATTTTAAATATGCGCATATGGACAGGAAAGAACTTAAAAAGCTATATAATACTCCGGCAAATTTAAGGTTAAAGCGTATCGCTCTTTGCCTTATCGGAGTAGCTATTGCCATTCTGATTAGTATGATATTCTTGGTGGATAATGTCTCATGGCAATTATGGTACTTCATGCGCGGTTGTGCCGGGGCATTGGCAATCATATTTGTTATTATAGTGACAATTCTTGTCTATCGTGTGAACAGCGCTTATATATCCGGGGACCGGCGCGATAAAAAATGATGCATCCGCTTTTAAACCACAAATAATGAGAGAATTAATATATGTGTTGACGGCTATTGTTGTATTGGGCATTGTTTCATGTTCGAAGTCAATGTCACGATACGATGAAGAGATTGACCGGGCCCAACAGACGATGCGCAGCAATACCGACAGCGCACTGTCAATCTTGGATGCTATAGATCCTTTTGAACTGAAAATCGATTCTCTGCGGGCTAAATACCATTTCCTGAAAGGGTACGGACACTTGAAGCGCAACCGTTCCATGATTGGCGATTCACTTATAAGTTACGCCCACGAGTATTATCGGGGGAAAGACGTTGTGAGAGACATCAGGAGCGGTATGGTCTTTGCTTGGTATAAGTTCTGGGTCGGCGATACTCCCGGAGCCTTGGCCATGCTTGACTCCCTTGCGGAATTGCCTGACGTGCCCGACTCGTTGATGTTGCAGGTACTCAGGGTCCGCGTATTGCTCGGAGCTTCCGAGTATCAGGGTAAAGAGCTTATCCCGTACGCGAAAAAGTTTCATGAACTGGAGACGGATTCTATGAGAAAGACAGAGGCTCGGTACATGCTTTTATCGGCCTATGAATATGCCGGCGAGACAGACTCCGCGCTTTATCTTGTGGATGAGCTGATAGACTATGCCCGCGACAACAGGTGGGGCGACAAGCAATTTCTGTTTGAACTTGAACGGGCACAATTGTTGACGGAAAACAGCAGAAGCGGCGAAAGCGATGAGCTGATCGGGGAGATATTCCGTAAGGCGGGGCCCGGCAACGGAGCGGCTGACCTGCTGTATTTCCAGTATGCCATAAACGCGCTTAACTCCGGCGATGTCGGTAGGGCCGCGCGAAACCTTGCATTGGCCGACAGTGTAGCAGGCAAATTGAGAAAAGACGATGACGCCTATTATCGCAGTTACAGCAATCTGCTCCATGCAATTATCGACTTCAAGCAGACGGGGCGTATAAAGCTGATGCACATTAACGGCCTTAACAATCGCCAGAATGAACGCTTCAATCGCGTGAAAGCCTCGCAGTGGGAGTCGGAACGTGGCGCGTTGCGTCAGCAGAACCGTGCTTTGGCACTGAAAGCCGAGAGTGAACACAAGACAGTGATTATCCTTATAATAAGTCTTGTTACGTTGGTTGTCATGGTCGGCGCTATATGGATTATAAGAATACGCCGTTTACGCGAGCGTGAAAATGAGGAGCGTATCGAAGCGCTGCAGAAGATGGTCGACGAGTATAAGGCCACACCCGCTGTGCCGGATTCCGAAATCAAGGGTTCGGCGGCACTGCGCAGCGCCATGCTGAAGCAACTGGGCATTATCAAGATGGTGGCGGAAACTCCGACAGAACAGAACCGGGAAATGCTGCGTAAAATTTCCTCCATCGACGGAGAGATAAACGGTGAACTTGTCGACTGGTCAAACGTCTTTGAGATGATTGACAACCTTTATTCCGGATTCTATGCAACCCTCCACCACAAGTATGGCGACGTTCTTAGTCTGAAAGAAGAGCAGATAATAGTCCTTATGGTGGCCGGATTTTCGACAAAGGAAATCAGTGTGATAACAGGGCAGACCACCTCCACTGTCTATGTCAGAAAATCATCGATAAGGAAGAAGCTCGGAGTGCCCGAGAAGGAGGATATTGTCCGGTTTCTGCTAAGTCAGCGCCGAAGTTAAGAATCCATTAAGACCGCATGAGGCAGTATTAAGACTTTTAAGAAATGCAACCGCTGATTTTCAGTCGGTTGCATCTTGCGTGTTAAGACTGTTGTATTTGGAGTTAAAATCGCTTTGTACGTAATTTCGCATCTGTAATCGTCGTATGACGCTTCGTTTGATTGCAAACAAAATTATTAAAACCTGATGTGAAATGAAAACAAAAATTACCTCCTGCACCATCGTTTTTTTGATGGTTGCTTCCCTCCTTGCCTCATGCTCCATGGGCAAAGGAGACCGTCGAGACCGAAATCTTGAACAAGCAGTGCTGACACGTCTTGATTCAATCTCTGATGTGGAGTACGTGGGGTTGTCTGATGTTCAGGCATTTGAAGACAACAGATTCCAAGCCGTCATCATATATTATGTGGCGGATTCAGTCGGTAACAGGATAGAACGCAATGCCCGCGTCACAGCCAATGACGATTGTTCCGAGGTTTTTGCATGGGAAGATCTTGATTCCAACGTACTTGGGGAGACCAAGCGGATGATAAGTGGCAAACTGGAAGAAAAAGGCATCGATATGGACGGCAGTCTTATAGACGCCCTGCTTGAACTAAAGAAACAATAAAATACGCGCTATATGAGAAAGTTATTGATGCTTCTCCTGAAATATACGTCAACGGGCGCAAGGTCAATGACCTTCAGGAACTCGCTCAGCTTAATTCACTGGATATGAAGACCATGTCGGTGATAACCAATCCCGGTGCGGCGTATGCGGCAGATATAAAGTCCGTTATCCTGATACGTACAAAGCCCCCGAAAGGCGACCCAAATTTGCTCGTAGTTTGCAATTTCCGAAGAATTCGAAAGGTATTTATATTATGGGCGAAGTGTAAGGGCTGTATACAGACGTTGCGCTATTGCAGACTGATGATAGATAGGCCGTTTATGCTTGTTTGTTCTACGATGTCAGGCTATGTCCGTATAGCTTTCGGTCTGCGGACTATGTGGTATTGGTACCTACAAACATAGAGTATGTTTAAATTCTATAACCTATTTTGGCCCCCGGAAGCAGGGTGAGGATGGCGGCTTGTTTTATAAACAGCAAGAGCATCGAAATCATCCGATGCTCTTGCTAAAGGCGAGTAGCGAATCCGGGAATCGAACCCGGGTCTCCACCGTGAGAGGGTGGCGTGCTAGGCCACTACACTAAATCGCCATGTCAATGATGTTGTTGTCACTTTTGACACTGCAAAGGTAGGCATATTTTTTTTATTCTGCAAAAAATATAATAAGAAAAATCAAAAATAAAAATGCGACTTCATTTGAAGCCGCATTTTTAATAAATTATTTTCGTTTGATTACTCTGCTTTTGTCAGGCTTAGTCCTAATTCTATAGTCGAAGTGCCCTCTACAACCGCAGGTATGCTTTTAAATACTCCTGAAGCCATAGCACCGAACATTCCGAGGTCGGTACCTTCAAGCATCTTGGCCACAAATGCGTCAACAAACTCTTTGTCTTCAAAAGCCGGTGCGGCAATCTTGAGCATCGGAAGCAGGAAGTCGGTATCGACATATATGTTCATGCCGTTGTCGGCCGATGCATTAAAGTGCACAGGAACTCCGTTTGACAGCATCGGAAGATATTGTGTCATCGCAAGATTTATCAGTTGCTCCATGTCGATGCGGCCGAGCAATTCTGTAATCATGTCGTTTTCTCCCTCATCGGCCTTTGATTTGTTGGCATCGGCGGCGATAGCGGCGGGGTTCAGGAAGAGCAGAATTGAATTATTGTCTGTCACAACATATTGGGCTATGCCTGCGGGTGATGTTGCTGGAGCCATAGTCTCTTCATCAAGATAGTCTGCTATGATATTGCCGTCCTCGGTAAATCTAACTTTTTGCAGGAACATTGCAAGTGCTTGATTGAGGTCTATCACTTTGTCCGGATTTTCAGGAGTAGGCATAGGAATAAGTCCCATAGAGCATACCATGGTCACGAACATCTGCGGAGGAAATCCGGGGTCAAAAGTCGCATCCGATACCCAGTTGACATATATTGAGCCTTCGACCATGCCCATTTCATTAGGATGCTCTTCGGTTGGTACCCATACAGTGCCGGCGAGTGAGGTGTTTTTTAACTTCACTTCGGTGAGGTCGAGTTTCATTGTTTTGTTGGTCAGAACGCCGCTGTAGGCAAATGTGCAGTATTCGGTCTCACCTGTGCCGTTGAAGGTCGACTCGGTAAGGTCTGATGTCAGAGTTACGTTCAGGTCTGTCTTGGGCGATCCGGGAAGCACACCCGCAGTAGCAAAGCCGGCTTCATTGGCGCGTCCGAGAATCGAGGTTATGTCAAGGGGTGCGCCTTCAAGAGTGAGCACTGCTTTGGTGTTGTCGGCGGCATCGGGGGTGAATGTCACCATTTTGCCGATAAGCGGAGTGCCGTTGTAAGTCAGTGTCAGGCCGTTAAGGTCGGTGAATATCATTGCTGCGTCGGGGCGATGCAGATTTTTTGATGCAAGGTCAAATATGCTTATACGCATTTCGTGATTTCGCATAGTGCCCTGATAGCTGTAGGTATAGTACTCTGTTTCGCTTTGTCCACTGAAAGTGGCACCGGCTTCGGTGGCGTTAAGCTCAACCGGTATTGTCAGTACGGCGGTTCCGGGTATTATGTCGTTTTCACCGGGTGTCACACCTTTTGACGAGCCGTTGTTCTTGATTACGATAGTGCCTTTGTCCGGGTTGGCGGCATCAGGATTGAACGTAGCCGTAGCGTTTTGCAGACTGTTGTCATCTATTTTAAGGCTTAGTCCATTGCCGGTTGTGTATGTTACCGGCTTTGAGGGTACAACAAAGGGTTCTTCTTTGTCATCACTACAGGCTGTCATAAGGCACATGGTGCACACGACAGCAAGGAGGCAGAAAAGATTTTTTTTCATACTTTTTACGTAATATAATTTTGAGTTATGATTAGTTTCACAATCCCGGACACATTATTATATATAATGGTTGAAATCTATGCAAAGTTAAACAAAATTTGGTAAAGTGAGCCATAAAATTGTAAATTATGGAAAATAACGTAACTTTGCAGTATCAATTGGAAGATATAGTAGAAAATAAATCATACGTCTATAAAATGAAATTATTAAAGTGGATGTCGTGTGTGTTATTGGCTGTAGCGTCTGTCGCATGTATCCAAAACGAGCCGCTGAATGCGGAGTGCGATATAGTCAAGGCCTCGTTGCCTGAGGACATACTCAACCGCGAGCCTATAATCGAAAATGATAAAGTTATTTTTATTGTTAAAAATCATATATCGGTCAGTGAGCTCTCTCCCGAGTTTGAGCTTACTCCGGGAGCGACAATAGAGCCTTCGAGCGGTACCGTGCGCAACTTCACGACACCTAAAAAGTATATTGTGACTTCCGAGGACGGAAAGTGGCAGAAGACATATACTGTCGAAGTCGAGGTCAACAATACGATTAATCTTAATTACGATTTCGAGCATGTAAAACAGCGTGTCACCGGAAATTACACATATGATATATTTTATGAAGTAGGTCCTGCCGGCAACGAAGTAATGACATGGGCCAGCGGAAATCCCGGCTATGCTTTGACGGGGAGTCCCGACCTGAAAGACAATCCTTCTGCATTTCCCACCTATCAGATAGACAATGGACATTCGGGCAAATGCCTTGCGCTTACCACACGCAGTACGGGCGATTTCGGCGAGATGGTGAAGAAGCCTATGGCCGCCGGAAGTCTTTTTATTGGCAAGTTTGACATCCTGAATGCCATGCAGGATGCTCTTAAGGCCACTAAGTTCGGAACACCTTTTGTCAACATACCTCGGTCATTAAAGGGCTATTACAAATATGCTCCGGGCGAGACGTTTTTTGAGACTGACGGCAAAGGCAATCTTGTTCAGGTGCCCGGAAAGGTTGACAAGTTCAATATATATGCCGTATTTTTCGAGGCGGTCAAGGGCATGGAGATGCTTGACGGATATAATGTTTTGTCGGCTGACAATGCTAACATTGTGGCCGTGGCCGAGATAAACGATGCCGACAGGGTGGCCGCCGGCGAATGGACCTCGTTCAATATCCCGTTTGTATATCGTGAAGGCAAAGAGATTGACCCGCAGAAACTTATTGACGGCAAATACAGTATAACCATTGTGTTCTCTTCAAGCATAGACGGCGATTACTTCTCGGGAGCTCCGGGCAGTACGCTGTTGATTGACGAAGTATCGCTTGTATGTCTTAATCAGGATGAATTATAATAATATGCATACAGTCATGAATATAAAACGATATATATCGGCGTTTTTTGCCGCTGCAGTGGTTTTTTGTGCATCGGCACAGGGCGATACAACTCCGGGCCTTGTCTGGTCAGCTCTGCATGCGCTTGATTACGAGGTTTTTGCCGGAGTGAATATCGGCGGTACTTCACCTATTCCGCTTCCTGCCGAAATAAGAAGCATCGACAGCTACAATCCCAATCTGAACCTGCAGCTTGGAGCAAAGGCCACAAAATGGCTCGGCAAGGACAAAAAGTGGGGTATAGGCCTCGGTATTATATTCGAGTCCAAAGGCATGAAAACAAAGGCCACGGTAAAGAATTACGGCATGGAGATAATTCAGGAGGGCAGCCGTCTGAAAGGCAACTGGACGGGACGTGTCCAGACCCGTTACAGTTCCAGTCTGCTTACTTTGCCTTTGACGGCCAATTATAAGATCAACAGCCGTCTTAAGGTAAGTGCCGGCCCGTATATAGGCATAGCCATGAACAGCAATTTTGACGGATATGTCTATGATGGCTATCTGCGCGAGAATGACCCGACGGGCAATAAGGTGTCGTTTGAAGGTGATTCACGTGCCGCCTATGACTTCTCCGACGATATACGTGCTTTCCAGTGGGGTGCTCAGGCCGGTGTTTCTTGGTTGGCTTTCCGCCATCTTTCGGTAAATGCCAATCTTACGTGGGGTTGTAACGGCATATTCAAGTCCTCGTTCAAGACTATAACGTTTACAATGTATCCGATATACCTTAACTTGGGTTTCGGCTACGCGTTCTGATACTATTTATTATATCTTGCCTTCGTCGGCATAAGAGAAGTAGCCTGAAGGCGTTATGATGACATGGTCAAGCACTCTTATGTCAAGTAGCGCTCCGCCATCCTTAAGTTGACGTGTGAGCCTGTCATCCTCCGGACTCGGACGCATGTTGCCCGACGGATGGTTATGCAGAAGCACTATGGCCGATACTATGTCGCCGAACTCAAGCACTTTACGGTACAGTATCTTGGGGTCCACCACTGTGGCCGCGCTTCCGCCTTTGCTTATGCACACACTGTCAAGTACCTGATGGGAGCGCGACAGCAGCATTATCCAGAACTCTTCATGGTTGAGCATTTGCATTGAGCCGCGCATAAGTTCGTATACCGAGCTGCTGCCGGTTATGCGTGGTTTTTCCTGCGGTATTTCGTCGCGGCATCGCATGCCCAGTTCTATGGCCGCCGCCAGCGATATGGCCTTGGCCGGACCTATTCCGGGATTTTTCTTTATTATGTCGCGTATGGGCTTGCGGGCCAGCTCCGACAAGCGTCCGTTGCTGCGCGACAGGAGTTCACGGCTAAGGGTAAGCACCGATTTGCCTTTCATGCCGTTGCCGAATATTATGGCTATCAACTCGGCGTTGCTTAACGATTTTATACCGTGACGCATGGCTTTTTCTCTCGGACGGTCATCGGCCGCAAGGTCTTCGATAAGTACGTAGTCACGCACTGCTGTAGCAGAGTCGGTTTTCATAAGGATATGATTTTTTTAAGTATTAAGGGGTGGGGCGGTTTGTGGCGTTTGTCATTTGCCTTTACGCAAAAGTATCTCTTCTTGCACGTTGCGGCCGCGCCGCAATATGATTTTGGTGAAGTAGGCTTTTATGAAACCGCATCCGTAGCCGCCGAGCTGGATTATGCTTGCGGGTATTGACAGACATGCTATCTTGACGCTTTTTGTAGCCGCGAGGGCGCATATCCATATGGCTGTGAGGTAAAGCCCGAGCGGCAGGAAAAACCACGGACTTACCGCAAGGCCGAGCGCTGTCAGCGCCAAGGCGCCCATGACCGCCAAGGCAGGCAGCATGTGCACGACTTTCAGCGAGTCGGGATAAAGCAGATAGAGAGTTATGCGTGACATGCCGAACACATATACCTGACGCAGAAATTTTCTGAAGTCTACACGACGTTTATGGTATACGAATGCATCTCTGACGAGGCCTATCGAACATCCGGCGTTCTTGATGCGCGTGCTCATGTCGATATCTTCCGAAAACATCTCTCTGAAGCCTCCCACTTTCTCATATACTCTCCGTGAGAAACCCATGTTGAACGTGCGGGGTGTGAACTTTTCAAGTTGTATTTTGCCGCCGCGTATGCCTCCAGTGGTCAGAAACGAGGTCATGGAGTAGTTGATGGCTTTCTGCGTGTCGGAAAAAGAGTCATGGGCCGCATCGGGGCCGCCGAAGCAGTCGAGCGGTCTTGATGAGAGTGCGTAGTCAAGACGGGCGAAGTACTCGGGCGGTATCACGCAGTCCGAGTCGAAGAATATGAAGTAGTCGCCCGTAGCCCGTTCCATTCCGTAATTGCGGGCTATTGATCGCCCTTCGTTATCTTTATAAAAATACTTCACGTCGATAGGACCGTCATATTTCTTGACTGTGTCGGCGCAGGGCATTGTGGAGCCGTCCTCGACAATGATGACTTCAAAGTTCTTGTTAGTCTGCAATGACAGGCTGTGCAGCAGGTCCTCTATCTCGTCAATGCGGTTGTAGACCGGTATGATTACGGAGTATTTCATCAGCTCATGCGTGATTTATAGTCGTTATAGTCAAACTCTCGCAGATATCGGCAGTCGCCGTTGCGGTCACAGAACACTATGGACGGATGGCTGATGCCGTTGAACATGGTGGTCTTGACTGTCGTGTAGTGATTCATGTCTTTAAGAGTCAGGCGGTCGCCGACCTTCAGCGGTGCTGCAAACGACCAGTCGCCCACAAAGTCTCCGCTAAGACAGGAGTTGCCTCCGAGACGGTATTCCGGAGCCGAGCCGTCAGGCTCTATACTCTCGGCGATTGCCGGCTTATAGGGCATTTCAAGGCAGTCGGGCATATGGCATGCAAATGATGCGTCTATTATGGCCGTCTTTATCCCTTGGTTTTCCACCACATCTACCACTGAGGTTATGAGGTCGCCCGTCTGCCATGTGAATGCGCTGCCGGGCTCCATTATCACGTTCAGCCACGGATAGCGGGCCTTGAAGTCGCGCAAAAGCTTTATGAGGTGCTCGACGTCATAATCGGCACGGGTCATTAAATGGCCGCCGCCCATATTGACCCACTTGACTGACGGAAGATAACGTCCGAACTGCTGCTCAAATGCCTGAAGCACCCGTTCAAGGTCGTAGGACGATGACTCGCACAGGGAGTGGAAGTGCAGCCCTTCAAGGCCTTCGGGCAGTTCAGAGCCTATCATGTCGGCCGTCACTCCGAAGCGGGAGCCGGGCAATGCTGGATTGTATATGTCGGTTTCAATCACGGAGCATTGCGGATTCACGCGCAATCCTGTAGATACTTTGCCGTTGCCATCGCCGGCATTATGCCTGTCGACAGCTGGCTTGAAACGCAGATATTGCGATATGGAGTTGAATGTAAGGTGGGTGCTCCCTTCCATGAAAGGCACTATGGTGTCGTCGGTATAGGCGGGGCAGTAGGAATGTACCTCGCCTCCGAGCTCTTCGTTGCCGAGTCTCATCTCGTTGAGCGAACTCGCTGTGGAGTCGCGTACATACTCCTTTATTATAGGGAAAGTCTTCCACAATGCATTGGCTTTGAACGCCATTATGATGTTTACGCCTGCCTCTTTTTTTACCCGTGCTATAAGCTCGAGGTTAAGGCGCAGCTTTTCTTCGTATACGATGTAAAACGGGGTAGGTATGTCGTTGGGTTTCATTATCCGATGATTTTAAAACGTGCGAACTTCAATAATAATTTCTTTACGCCGAGGGTGTTGAAGCTAACCTCTATGCGTGCATCGCCCGCGGCGGTGTCAATGTCGGTGATGACTCCTCGTCCGAAGCGGCTGTGCTCTATTGTCATGCCTGTGGCAAGTTGTTCGATAGTGTGGAGGTCTTCGTCGCCATACGCCGTGACCGACTTGTGGGCATACGTTGTCGGTTCCTGTTGGTCAACCAACGGATGGCTGAACGAACGCCGTCTCTCTTTTGCCGACGTTTCCCTGTAGTTGTCGATTGGGTTTATGAAGTTGTCGGGTCTTACGATATCGTTGCCGGTGGCAAGATGCAGGTAGGTGCGGTCGATATCCTTCAGGAAGCGTGACGGCGAGCATGTCTTGGTCTGTCCGTTGCGGAATCTTGACGATGCGTAGCTGATGACACAGTTCAGCTTGGCTCGTGTTATAGCTACATATAGCAGTCGGCGCTCCTCCTCTATTGCGGCAAGCGAGTCGCATGACATGGCCGAAGGAAACAGTTCCTCCTCTACGCCGACAATAAACACGTTGTTAAACTCGAGACCCTTGGCCGCATGTACGGTCATCAACGTTATGGAGGCTTCGGTCGAGTCCTGAGTGTCCTGATCGGTGGCGAGCGATACTTCGCCGAGAAAGTCGGTCAGGGTCGTTCCGTCAGAACCCTCTTCCTGTTTTCCCGACACGAACTCCTGTATTCCCGCCAGCAGTTCCTGAAGGTTTTCCTGCTTGGATATGCTTTCGGGTGTACGGTCGCTAAGCAGCGAGCTCAGCAATGCCGTGCGGGTTATTATATGTCTTGCCACCGTCTCTGCGTTTTCTCCGTTACGGTTCATTTCGATGAATTCCTGTATCATGTCACGAAATGCCGTGAGTTTTTTTACTGTGCCTCCGTTCAGGCCGAGGTCGTACTCTCCGGTGTCGGCGAGTACTCTCCATGCGCTTACGTTGTTGTCTATGGCCGCGCGCAGTATCTTGTTGACGGTAGTCTCACCTATACCTCGTTTAGGATAGTTTATGACACGCTTGAATGCTTCGTCATCGTCGGGGTTGACCGATAGACGGAAGTATGCTATGGCGTCTTTTACCTCTTTGCGTTGGTAAAATGACAGACCGCCGTATATGCGGTACGGTATGTTGCGCTTTCGGAGTGACTCTTCGAGTATACGCGACTGCGCGTTAGTGCGGTACAGAACTGCATACTCGTCATAGCCGTCATGCTGCCGCATCTTCAGCTGCGATATCCTGTTGGCTACAAGATAGGCTTCTTCATAGTCGCTGAAACTCTGTACCACCTCTATTCGCGAGCCTTCGTCGTTTTTTGAGAATACGTTTTTGGGTATCTGTTCCGTGTTTTTCGCAATAAGCGAGTTGGCCGCGTTTATGATGTTCTGTGTGGAGCGATAGTTCTGTTCGAGTTTGAATATGCGCAGGTTGTCGTATGACTTTTTCAGATTGAGTATGTTGCGTATATTGGCGCCGCGAAACGAGTATATGCTCTGGGCGTCATCGCCTACCACACACAGGTTGTGGGAGTCGCGGCATATCTGCGATATGATGAGATGTTGGGCGAAGTTGGTGTCTTGATACTCGTCGACAAGAACATAGCGGAAAAATTCCTGATAATGGCGGAGCACATCGGGATTGTCGCGCAGCAGTATGTTTGTGTAGTACAGAAGGTCGTCGAAGTCCATGGCTCCGGCTACAAAACAACGGTCACGGTATATGCGGTATATCTCATGCAGGCGTTCGCGCTTGGAGCGGCGGTCGGCTTCCATGATGTCGGCGCTTATGGCATAGCGTTGTGGCGATATCAGTGCGTTTTTGGCCGATGATATAGCCGACATGACCACCGATGGCTTGTATATCTTGTCATCAAGTTCCATGTCCTTGATGATGGTCTTTATGAGCGACTTGGAGTCGGACGTGTCATAGATGGTGAAGTTGCTTTTGAAGCCCAGACGCTCGGCATTGCTGCGCAGAAGCCGTGCAAAGATGGAGTGAAACGTACCCATCCACAGCTTCGAGGCCGTAGCCGCTCCTGTCATCCCTTCGATGCGTTCACGCATCTCTCGCGCCGCCTTGTTGGTAAACGTCAGGGCGAGTATGCGCCACGGCTCGTATCCGAGCCGGAGCAGATGCACAATCTTGTATGTAAGCACACGCGTCTTTCCAGATCCGGCTCCTGCTATCACGAGCTGGGGGCCGTCGGTGTAAAGCACTGCGTCTTGTTGCTGCTTGTTGAGTTGTTGTATATAGTCTTCCATATATCAGTGCAAAAATAGTGATTTTTATTGACATCAGCCGAATGTTGATTTGGCAATATCCTGCGGATACATTAAATTTGTATCTCTGTTGACTCTCTTAATCACGGGCTATGACTGAAGCTACACTCAATAAACTGAAAATACTGGCTGAAGCCGCCAAATACGACGTGTCGTGCTCGTCGAGCGGCACTGTGCGCCGCGGACGCAAGGACGACGGCGTAGGCAACACCGTGGGAGGTGTGGGCATATGCCACAGTTTTGCCGATGACGGCCGTTGCATATCGCTGCTTAAGGTTATGCTTACAAATGTGTGCATGTATGACTGCGCATATTGCATAAACCGACGTAGCAATGATGTGCCGAGGGCCACGCTTTCGGTATCGGAACTCGTGGAGCTTACGATGGAGTTTTATCGACGCAACTACATTGAAGGACTGTTTCTCAGCTCCGGTGTGGTGAGAAATCCCGATTATACAATGGAGCGACTTGTGAAAGTCGCTCAGGATCTGCGTACCGTGCACCGTTTCAACGGATATATACATCTTAAAAGTATACCCGGAGCTTCGCGCGAGCTGGTAAACAGGGCCGGATTGTATGCCGACCGCATGAGCGTCAATATCGAGATACCTAATGAGTGCTCCCTTAAGTACCTCGCTCCGGAAAAAGATTTCAAGAGTGTTTACGAGCCCATGGGGTTTATACGTCAGGGTGTGCTTGAGAACAAGGAGGACCGCCGTAAATTTCGCAGTGCCCCGCGTTTTGTCCCGGCAGGTCAGAGCACGCAGATGATAGTTGGCGCGTCGCCTGAGCATGACCGCGACATACTGCGCCTGTCATCGGCTTTTTACTCGATGCCCACCATGCGGCGTGTGTATTACTCGGGTTACGTTCCGGTAAATACGTACGATGCACGCTTGCCGGTGCTTAAGCAGCCTCCTTTAATCAGGGAAAACCGTCTGTATCAGGCCGACTGGCTGATGCGTTTTTATAACTTTACGGCCGATGAGATTGTGGACGATGCTCATCCCGACCTTGAGCTTGATATTGACCCGAAGCTGTCATGGGCTCTGCGCCATCCGGAGTTTTTTCCTGTCGACGTCAACCGGGCCGATTATGAGTCCATACTGCGCATACCCGGAGTCGGGGTTAAATCGGCTACGCTTATCGTAAATGCGCGACGTTTCCGCAGGCTTAATTCGGAGCATCTGCGTAAAATCGGTGTGGTCATGAAGCGGGCACGCTATTTCATAACATGCGGCGAGCTTGAAGCGCCGTGTGTGGCCGATGTGTCGCCCGACTATGTACGTCGCAGCCTTACCGCCGCTACCGGTAAGGAGCGTGATAACAATCCGTTGCAGCTAACCATTGATTTCGGTTCATGATGTTGGTATACATGTTTGACGGTACTTTTGAAGGGCTTCTCACAGCTGTGTTTGATGCTTATTCACGTAAGTCTTTTCCGGAAGCTATTGTCCGGGAGGGCGCGGTTCTGCCTATGTTTTGCGATGAATGTCATGAGGTTATCGCCGATACCGGTAAGAGTGACCGGGTGTGGCGCGGTCTCGGACGCAAATTGTCGGCAGCTGCGCTGTCGGCTACCGCTACGAGTTTTCTTTGCGAGTTGCCTGATTATGACATAACGCTTTTTCGTTATATATGCCGTGCCTTGAATTCGCCTGTGAGCATCGAGACCGATTTTTCAGACCCCGATGTGGTCGAGGTCACCAAGATGGTGAGGCGGGTGCGGTATGAGGCTATGAGAATAAGGCAGTTTTTACGGTTTCAGAAAGCTGCCGACGGCACATACTTTGCGCTTATGGAGCCGTTGTACAATGTCTTGTCATTGGCTGTCGGACACTTTGTTGACCGTTTTTCATCAATGACATTCGTTATTTACGACAAGCGGCGCGGATATGGATACTATTATGACGGGCGTGAGGTGCATTGCGTGACCATGCCCGAGACTTTGCCCCATATATCCTCCGGGCGTCTTGACGAATCCATGATGGACGCCGATGAAAAACTGTATCAGGACATGTGGCGCGCTTATTTCAAGGCTATTGCCATCAAGGAGCGTATGAATCCTCGAAAGCAACGTCAGGACATGCCTGTGAGGTTTTGGAAATATCTTACGGAGAAAAATGGTTAAATAATGTTATTATTTATATCGGTTATAAATTAACGTCTGCGTTTTTTCGGTTGTCGCTTATAAAATTACGATATTTGCAGAGTGATAACCGAAATTTATTCTACATATATGATGAGACTTTCCGATTTGAAAACGGGGGAGACCGGTGTTATCGTAAAAATTCTTGGACACGGGGCGTTTCGCAAACGCGTCATCGAAATGGGCTTCGTCAAAGGTCAGCGTATAAAGGTGCTGCTCAACGCACCGCTGAAAGACCCGATCAAATACAGTATAATGGGCTATGAACTGTCATTGCGCCGGAGCGAGGCCGAGATGGTCGAGGTGCTTCCTCTTGAGGAGTCGCATCATATTGGCGGTGACGCTGTCGGAGTTGCCGGTTACCCCGGCAATCCGGTTCATGATGAAGTAATACGTAAGGATATAGAAGGCAAATGCAAAACGATAAACATAGCACTTATCGGCAATCCGAACTGCGGAAAGACATCTATGTTCAACGCGGCTTCCGGAGCACAGGAGCATGTAGGCAACTATAGCGGTGTTACGGTCGATGCAAAGAAGGGCCGTTTCGAGTATGGAGGCTATTGTTTTAATATAGTGGATCTGCCCGGTACCTACTCCTTGTCGTCATATTCGCCTGAAGAACTTTATGTAAGGCGCTATCTGCGCGACGAGACACCTGATGTGATTGTCAATGTCGTTGTGGCGTCCAACCTTGAGCGCAACCTCTACCTTACGACTGAACTTATCGACATGGACCGCTCTATGGTCATAGCTCTGAATATGTATGACGAGCTTGAACGCTCGGGTGCGTCGCTTGATTACAGTCTGCTTGGCCAGATGATAGGTGTGCCTATGGTGCCTACCGTGTCGCGCAACGGTGAGGGACTTCACAAGCTCTTTGATACGATAATAAGCGTCTACGAAGGACGTGACAATGCCGTAAGGCACATACACGTGAATCTCGGACCTGATGTGGAGCGGGGCATAACTGTTATAAAGGATGCCATAAAACGCGACGGAAACATAGGCGCGCATTTTTCGCCGCGGTATCTTGCCATAAAGTTGCTGGAGCATGACCGCGAGGTGGAGGACATGGTCAGGCGTTCGCCCGATCATGAAGCTATATTTGGATTGCGCGATGAAGCGGTGGCCGAAATAGAGAAAAACGGCCATGAGGATGTTACTTCTCTTATTGCCAATGAGAAATACGGATTTATAGCCGGCGCTCTTGCCGAGACATATACCGAGACCACCAAGGAGACGGCCCGGACTACCCATGTCATCGATGCTTTTGTGACTAACAGGCTTTTCGGATTTCCGATATTTCTGATGATCATGTGGTTTATATTCTGGTGTACGTTCGAGGTCGGTTCCTATCCTATGGCATGGATTGAGGCTGCTGTAGACTTTATTGCACGTACTGTACAGACTTTGATGCCCGAAGGTCCGCTCAAGGATCTTATAGCCGACGGCATAATAGGTGGAGTGGGAGGGGTCATTGTGTTTCTGCCTAATATACTCATATTGTATTTTTTCATATCCTTTATGGAGGACTCGGGATACATGGCCCGTGCCGCTTTCATAATGGACCGGCTCATGCACAAGATAGGGCTTCACGGCAAGTCGTTTATTCCTTTGGTCATGGGCTTCGGATGCAATGTCCCGGCCATAATGTCGGCCCGTGCTATCGAAAGCCGCAGCAGCCGCATTATTACGATTCTTATAAATCCGTTTATGTCGTGTTCGGCGCGTCTGCCGGTATATGTGCTTCTTGTGGGAACATTTTTCAACCGTCATGCAGGTCTTGTATTTCTCGGTCTTTATCTGCTCGGTATAGTGGTGGCCATGATGACTGCAAGGCTGTTAAGGCGTTTCTGGTTTAAAGCCGACGAGACACCCTTTGTTATGGAGTTGCCTCCATATCGGTTGCCCACTTTCCGTACTTCATTGCGTCATATGTGGACCAAAGGTGAGCAGTATCTGAAAAAAATGGGCGGCATAATACTTGTGGCAAGTATAGTGGTATGGGCGCTTAACTATTTCCCTCTGCATGATGAGCGTTCGTCGACACCGGAGTTTCAGGCCATAGCCATAGCCGAAGTAGATGACTCCGAGATAGACCTTAACCGTGATTCTTATCTTGAGATGCTGGGCAAGGCCGTAAATCCCGTGATGACTCCGCTCGGCTTTCACTGGCGTACTACAGTAGCCGCCATAGCGGGCGCTCCGGCCAAGGAGATAGTGGTATCGACCCTTGGCGTGCTTTATACCGGCGATGAGGAGATTGATGACAATTCATTGTCGGCGCGTCTTACCGCTCCCGATCCCATAACGGGTAAGCCCGACTTTACTCCGGCTTCGGCCCTTAGCCTTATGGTGTTTGTATTGCTGTACTTTCCATGCACTGCCACGGTCGTGGCCATTGTCAGAGAGACAGGGTCTTGGCGGTACGGAGCATTTTCGGTAATATACAATACGCTTGTGGCATGGCTTGTGGCATGGCTTACTTATAATGTTGCCGTGCTAATATAGAGTCTATGTGTTGACAAATGTCTTGTTGGCCCACTTCATGCTCCACCAGCGGTGTATGAATATGGCGCCGCGTGTCAGCTCGTCGGCTGCAATCATGCACCACAGAGCATTGATGCCGAGTGCGAAGTATATGCCGAGCGCGTATCCTCCGAGTACTTGGAGTAGCCACATGCTTGCCAGTCCCACATAAAACGGAAAGTTGACATCGCCTGCCGCACGCAGAGCATTTGTGGCGAATATATTTACCGGGCGGCCGAGTTCCACGAGTACGTCAATCCAAAGTATTGTGCATCCTATGGCTATTATCTCCTGATTGGATGTAAGCATTCCGAGTAGCCATTTGCCTGAAAATGCGAGTGCCAGCGAGAGGCTGACGGTAATGACAAGAGCGAGCCGCATTACGTACTTGCCGAGTATGAAGGCGCCGCGGTATTTGGCTTTGCCTACGAGATGCCCCACCGATATGGCGCCACCCTGCGATATGGCTATGCAGAACAGATAGCCGAACATCACTATATTTACCACATATGTGCGTGCTGCAAGTACCTCGAGTCCGAGCATATTGATGAAAAATGTCATTATTATCTGGGCCGAACTGTAACTGAGCTGTTCGCCGGCCGAGGGTATGCCGATCTTAAGCAGGTTTTTAAGTTCTTTGACTGGAAACCTCTTGAATATGTGCCATGGGAAGCGCGGTATTGTGGTGCGGAACAATATTACGGCAAGCACAGTCATGGCTATGGCGCGGCTTGAGGCGGTGGATATGGCGGCCCCTTCGGCCCCGAGTGCAGGAGCTCCGAATTTACCGAATATGAGTACATAGTTGCCGAATATGTTAAGTATGTTGACAAGCCCGACGACTATCATAGGGTAGACGGCCTTGTTGCTCGCGCGCAGAGTCGCCGACAGTGTTAGTGACAGCGCTTGAAAGAATGCGAACAGACCTACGATTTGCATATAGCCTATGCCCTCTTTGAGTAGGTTGTCATCAAGACCCATCAGCTTCAGTATGGGTACCGCTCCGAAGCATAGCAGGCCGCTTATGGCCAGTCCTATGACAAGATTCACGACGAGTGCCACTCCTACGGCGTCATAGATGCGGTTGTTCAGACGTGCTCCGAGGTATTGGCTCACAAGCACAGATGTGCCAAGATTTATGACTTCAAATACGAGGAAGCACAGCATGACTATCTGATTCACAACACCTACGGCCGCAACTGATGTGTCGCTGTGCCGTGAGAGCATGATAGTGTCTACCGCTCCGAGAGTCATGATGAGCAGTGTCTCAATGAATATCGGCACGGTAAGCGATGCCAATTGCTTTTTTAGGCTGTTGGTCGGCTTAAGTGAAGTCATAGAGTATTTATATAAAGACAAAAGAGACGGATTCAGTCGTTTATCCGCTCTTTTGTCTTTTAATGTCGTGGTGATGACAGCTGTTTATCCGTACTGTATAGTGCCGTCGGGATTGCGGTAGAGGTCGAAACTCTTCTCATATTGGTCCATGGCGCGAAGGCTCATACCCATGCTTGAGAAGCCGCCGTCGTGAAATAGGTTCTGCATTGTCACCTTGCGTGTAAGGTCGCTGAACATGACTATGCAGTAGTCGGCGCACTCGTCGGCGTTGGCGTTGCCTAACGGCGACATGCGGTTTGAGAAGTCCATCAACGACTCCATGCCCTTTACACCGCTTCCTGCAGTGGTCTGTGTCGGTGACTGCGAGATGGTGTTTATACGCACATTTTTCTCACGGCCGTAGATGTAGCCGAAGCTGCGGGCTATTGACTCAAGAAGAGCCTTGGCATCGGCCATGTCGTTGTAGCCGAACATGGTGCGCTGCGAGGCTATGTAGCTGAGGGCTATTATGCTGCCGTAGTCGTTTATGGCGTCGAGTTTTTTTGCGGCCTGTATCATTTTGTGGAATGATATGGCGGATATGTCGAGAGTTTTGTTGAGCAGGTCGTAGTCAATGTCGTCATACAGACGTTTTTTTCTTACATTGGGCGACATGCCTATTGAGTGTAATACAAAATCGATTTTGCCGCCGAGTATCTCCATCGATTTTTCAAATACCATCTCAAGATCCTCGACATTTGTAGCGTCGGCCGGGAGTACTTCTGCGTTAAGCTTTTCTCCGAGCTTGCTTACATCGCCCATCCTCACTGCCACAGGGGTGTTTGACAGCGTGATCACGGCTCCTTCTTCTACCGCTCTTTCTGCTACTTTCCAAGCGATACTCATGTCATTGAGCGCTCCGAATATCACGCCGCGCTTTCCTTTCAATAAGTTATGACTCATTATGATATGATGTTAGTAAAAAAATTGCGGCTGCAAAGTTACAAAAAATACTTTAAATTTGTTCAGTTGCGACAATATACCTTCTGATTATTATAAACCGGTGAAAGTCGGGCAGATAAGTCGTCTATATCAGGCATTTAGAATCTGACTACAAGTTCTACTACAAGTTTATCGCCGTCGCCGGGCAGGTATTTGGCGTCATGGCGGTAAAAGTATTTTTCATAGTTGACCCTTATGTCGGCGTGGAGTGCTTTTTTTACATAACTCAGAGTGGCGCCGGCGGTTATGCGGTTGCGTGCCGGGTCGGTTGTCGTCAGAAGTCCGTCTTCATTACGGGTGCCGTTGCTGTGTGCGGTCATGCCGTCGAAGCGTCCTTGAAAGGACAGGGTGTTGAATATGCCTGCATTGACCGGCATGCGGTAATCGGCAAATATGCTGTAGGCATGACATGCTTTGTGAGCCTTGTGGGTATAGTGCTTATACATATACTCTCCCTCTATTGTCCATCGGTCGGCGCTCCAGCTTATGCTGCCGTCAATGAGGTTCATTCTCACAGAGTCGGGGCTTAGCGATTGTATGCCGGTGGCAAGTTTGACGCAGTCTATTGTATATGTGGCTTTGCCGGCATATGACATCTTGCGGTGCCATGTCTCATGGTCCGATATGGTTGACGGGTTGAATGCTCCGGCCTCGACCTTGAGCGGAATAACCGGCAACGAGTACTCTAACTTAGCTCCTACAGCGCGTACGTTGCATACCTGTTTGCCTATAAATGACCGGTTGGCGAAAATATAGTTTTGAGGCCCTCTGAATGGGTCGACGCCGAAAGGCATACGGAACTGGCCTGCCCGTGCTTTAAGGTCGTCAGTGATGTTGATCTGTCCCCATGCATCAAGTATTTTCATCTTTCCGCGGTCGCAAAGGTCTGTGTTTATATAATATTGTATTTCGGGAGCTATCCGTCCTTCAACGCTAAGACGTGCATTGCGCACCTGAAAGCGGTTTTCGCCGTTTTCAGTGGCAAGTTCCCAACGTGATCTTACAGTGCCGTGAAATACCGGTTTATAATCGATATCTGATTCTTCAGCCTTGGCCGGTATGTTTGCCGTCAATAATAATGTAAAAAAGAAAATAAGAATACGGAATGGCATAATTACAGTATAAAGGTGGTTTATTCAGCGCGTAAAGATACAGAATAAAACCGACATGCTGAAATTATGTCATTGTTTTAATGTGCTATCGTCGAGGCAACGTCAGTTTTTGTTTTGACGGTATCCTTCCAGAAGAGGTACGGGATATTGTGAGAACATAACCGACACGGCCTGACTGATGGCGGGAAGATCGCGGTATGCGCCGTTGACCGGATTTATGATTGTGGCTACTGACGAGGAGTAAAGCGGCTTCATCAGCCGGGTATCGATCATGTCGATTGTGAGAACGCCCTCTTCGTAAAGACCCTTTACGATGCGGGTGTAGGTTTCGCTGTCGTTCCAATAAAAGTCGCGTGGCATAACGAAAAACGGGTAATATCCGTTGTAATATGGCCCTGACTGATTTTTGTGTCCCGGGCGCATACTATCGGCTGCGCTTTCGGGAGTTATAGTGTGGTGTACTGTTACACCTATATTTATAAGCAGTGTGGCGTCGGGGGCTTCATGATAACCGCGTTTCAGCATCTGGTCGCGTATCGAGGCTACGATGTTGGAATAGGTTACAGGCTGCATGCCCGGAGGCAGCTTGCCTTTGGACCGGCTGACGATGCGGTATTTTTCATAATCGCTCATATCGGCATTATTGTATGTCTCGCTGTTGAGCAGAGTGTATCTGGAACATCCCGTTAATATTAGCACAGTCGTAAATAATAAAAATATGTATTTCATAAAACCCTACTGTTTAGTAATATGATAACAATGCCGGAAAGTCAAATGTTTCGCGAAGCTTATTGACAATATTTCTTTAAAATTGCAAAAAGGTTTGGCGGGTAAAGAATAGTGTAGTATATTTGGGCTCACATTATGATTATGCAACGACACGTCATTGATTGTCACCTTAATTTAACGTAGACATACCACTGCATTATGACCGATATCACACAACTGTTTCTGCATATTATTCATCAGTATAAAAGTGTTGACATAGCAGAGGCCGAGTTTAAAAAGATGCTTCATGAAGATACAGAGCTTCGTGAAGAGTACCGTGAATGGTGCGACGCCGTAGGCAGTTCCGAAAAGATGGGCTTCCTCGATTATTGCGACGAATACATGGACTCTCAGGAGTCGATATATGATACACTAAATGATTATGACGAATGATGTGAATTGCCGCCGGCTTCCGGCGGAGTGGGAGCCTCATGGAGGTGTTATACTCGCATGGCCTCATGCCGATACCGATTGGGCGCCTATATTGGAGGAGGTTTCTGATTGTTTTGAAAATATAATCAGGGCCGTTGCCGAAGAGGAGATTGCCGTTGTCATCGCTCCCGATACTTCAATACCGCAAAGCCGCCTCGCCGACCTTGACAATGTTCTATATGTGACACTCCCCACTAATGACACGTGGGCGCGTGATTTCGGCCCGATAACTCTTATCGAAAACGGCAGCCACATCATGTGTGATTTCCGTTTCAACGGTTGGGGGCTTAAATTCCCTGCTGATAAGGACAATCTGCTGACTCGCGGTATGACGAGTGCAGGTGTGCTGCAGGGTATATATCGCAATCGCCTCGGTTTCGTGCTTGAAGGAGGGTCGATAGAGAGCGACGGACAGGGCACTCTGCTCACTACCTCGCAGTGTCTGCTGTCGCCAAACCGTAATGGCGAGATGTCGCGTGACGATATTGAGCGATACCTCACCCGTCAGTTCGGACTGAAAAAGGTCCTTTGGCTTGACCACGGATATCTTGCCGGTGACGATACCGACAGCCATATAGACACCCTCGCGCGTCTCGCTCCCGGTGACACCATATTGTATGTAGGCTGCGATGACGAGAACGATGAGCATTATGCCGAATTGGCCTCGATGAAGTGTCAGCTGATGCAGATGCGCACCCTCGAGGGCAATCCGTTCAATCTCATTCAGCTTCCCATGCCCGACGCCATTTATGACGATGAGGGGCAAAGGTTGCCGGCCACATATGCCAACTTCTTGATAATTAACCGCTCGATACTCATGCCCTCTTATGCGCAACCGCTTAAGGACGAGCTTGCGGCAAAAATACTTAAGATAGCGTTTCCCGACCACGAAATCAGGATGATCGACTGCCGGGCGCTGATAAAACAGCATGGATCGCTGCACTGTGTGACAATGCAGGTGCCCCGCGAAATATTACCGATATAAACTATGTTGAAAATAGGATTAATACAGCAGTCCAATACTGCCTCGATTGAAGATAATCGCCGTCGTCTCGCTGACAAGATGAGACGTCTGGCCCGAAGCGGAGCAGAGCTTATTGTGAATCAGGAACTCCATGATTCATTGTATTTCTGCCAGACCGAGTCGGTCGACCTTTGCGGCCTTGCCGTGCCGTTTCCATCCGAGACTACCGTCTTTTATTCGGAGCTTGCCAAGGAGCTCGGAGTGGTGATAGTGACGTCGCTTTATGAGCGCCGTGCTCCCGGATTGTACCATAATACCGCTGTCGTGTTTGAGAAAGACGGCACTGTGGCGGGTAAATACCGTAAGATGCATATACCAGACGATCCGGCTTACTACGAGAAGTTCTATTTCACCCCCGGTGACCTCGGTTTTGAGCCTATAGACACCTCGGTAGGACGGCTCGGTGTGCTCGTGTGCTGGGACCAGTGGTATCCGGAGGCCGCGCGCCTGATGGCGTTGCGCGGTGCGCAGATACTCATTTATCCTACAGCCATAGGCTGGGAAAGCAGCGATACAGATGACGAGAAAGCCCGTCAGCTTGATGCTTGGGTCACGGTACAGCGCGGTCATGCCATAGCCAACGGACTGCCGCTTGTGGCTGTCAATAGAGTCGGGCACGAGTCTGATCCTTCAGGAGCCACTGCCGGTATATCGTTCTGGGGCAACTCGTTTGTCGCCGGACCTCAGGGTGAGTTCCTTTTCCGGGCGGCCTCCGACAGCGAAGTCTGTGCTGTGGTCGATGTGGACCTTCAGCGTTCCGAAAACGTAAGGCGCTGGTGGCCGTTTCTCCGCGACCGCCGCATTGACGCCTATTCCGGCCTGACCTCCCGCTATCTCGACTGATTCCCATAATATACTATCGACCAATCGGTCCATTGGTCTTATAAAAAGCGAGGGCATGTGCATAAAGCACATGCCCTCGGCTGTTATGGGTAATTGGGGAAGTTTAATCTTCTCCGTTGAGGATTTCGAGCATCTTGATGGCCGATACGGGGATACGGGTACCGGGGCCGAAGATCGCTGCCACGCCTGCCTTGTAAAGGAAGTCGTAGTCCTGTGCGGGTATCACACCGCCGGCGGTGACGATGATGTCCTCGCGGCCGAGTTTTTTAAGCTCTTCGATAACCTGAGGTACGAGAGTCTTGTGACCTGCCGCAAGCGATGACACTCCGAGGATGTGCACATCGTTCTCCACTGCCTGACGGGCCGCTTCGGCCGGTGTCTGGAACAACGGACCCATGTCCACGTCGAAGCCGCAGTCGGCATAGCCGGTGGCTACTACCTTGGCACCGCGGTCGTGGCCGTCCTGACCCATTTTCGCTATCATGATACGGGGCTGACGACCCTCTTTCTTTGCAAATTCCTCACACATCTGCTGGGCGCGGATGAAGTCGGGATCTTGTTTTGTTTCGTTGCTGTACACGCCTGATATGGTTCTTATTACTGCTTTATAACGACCTACTACTTCCTCGCAGGCATCGGATATTTCACCGAGAGTAGCGCGCAGACCGGCTGCTTTTACGGCGAGGTCAAGAAGGTTGCCTTTCTTGGTGCGCACACATTCGGTTATGTCGGCAAGAGCTTTCTTGACAGCCTCTTCGTCGCGATCCGCTTTGACATCGTTTAGACGTTCAATCTGCTCTTTGCGTACTTCGGTATTGTCAATCTCGAGGATATCGATGGGGTCCTCATGGTCGAGGCGGTATTTGTTGATACCAACGATAGTCTGGCGTCCCGAGTCGATGCGGGCCTGTGTACGGGCCGACGCTTCCTCGATGCGGAGTTTGGGCAGACCGGTTTCGATAGCCTTGGCCATGCCGCCGAGCTTCTCGATTTCCTGAATGTGTTCCCACGCGCGATGTGCTATCTCATTGGTAAGCGACTCAATGTAGTACGAGCCACCCCACGGGTCAACCTGCTTGGTGACATTGGTCTCCTCCTGAATATATATCTGGGTGTTGCGGGCTATACGTGCCGAGAAGTCGGTGGGCAGTGCTATGGCCTCGTCAAGGGCGTTGGTGTGAAGTGACTGTGTGTGGCCGAGAGCGGCACCCATTGCCTCGATACATGTGCGGCCCACGTTGTTGAACGGGTCCTGCTCGGTTAGCGACCATCCTGAGGTCTGGCTGTGGGTACGCAGTGCGAGCGACTTGGGATTCTTCGGGTTGAACTGGCTTACGATCTTGGCCCAGAGCATACGTGCGGCACGCATCTTGGCTATCTCCATGAAGAAGTTCATACCGATTGCCCAGAAGAACGACAGGCGGGGGGCAAACGAGTCGATGTCCATGCCGGCATTGACACCAGCGCGGAGGTATTCGAGACCGTCGGCAAGAGTGTAGGCAAGCTCGATGTCGCAAGTGGCGCCGGCTTCCTGCATGTGGTAGCCCGAGATTGATATGGAGTTGAACTTGGGCATGTTCTGCGAGGTATACTCGAAGATGTCGGCGATTATGCGCATCGAGAATTCCGGCGGATATATATAGGTGTTGCGCACCATGAACTCCTTGAGGATGTCGTTCTGTATGGTACCTGCCATTTCTTCAAGTTTGGCTCCCTGTTCGAGACCGGCGTTGATGTAGAAGGCAAGCACCGGAAGTACGGCGCCGTTCATGGTCATCGATACCGACATCTTGTTCAAGGGTATGCCGTCGAAGAGCACTTTCATGTCCTCAAGCGAGCATATCGACACACCGGCTTTACCTACGTCACCGACCACGCGCTCATGGTCAGCGTCATATCCGCGGTGAGTGGCAAGGTCAAAGGCTACTGACAGTCCCTTCTGTCCCGATGCGAGGTTGCGGCGGTAAAAAGCGTTGGATTCGGCGGCGGTGGAGAAGCCGGCATACTGACGGATAGTCCACGGACGCAACGGATACATGGCGCTGTACGGGCCACGCAGGAAAGGAGGAATACCTGACATGAAATTGAGGTGTTCCATGCCTTCGAGGTCCTCTTTGGTGTATATGGGTTTTACGGGAATCAACTCGGGAGTGAGCCAATCTTCACCGTGAGCTAAGGCACAGTGCTGTGCGCCGAAAGCGTCTTTTGTTATATCAATAGTTTTAAAATCGGGTCGCATTGCAATAATTATTTAAGAAGTTTGGCATTGAATTCTTTAAGTGTGTCAAGCACGTTGCAACGCACGTGGATGAAGTCGTTGATGCCGGCGGCCTTGAGGTCGTCCATGCATGCGGGAGCGCCTGCAACGACAAAGAGTGCGCGTCCGTCAAGATACTTGAATGCTTCGGGGGCGAGAGTTGCATATTCGTCGTCGCTCGAGCAGAGTACGATGACGTCGGCACCTTTCTCGAGAGCAGCGTCCACACCGGCTTCAACGGTGTCAAAGCCGAGGTTGTCTATGATTTCATAGCCTGCGCAGCCGAAGAAGTTGGTCGAGAACTGTGCACGGGCAAGACGCATGGCGAGGTTGCCGATGGTAAGCATGAACACTTTCGGACGGTTGGATGCCGCTTCGGTGGCAAGACGCAGTGCCTCGAAGTCGCTTGCTGCACGCTTCATCGACAGACCTTCGCCTTCGGGGGCGTTGTCGTGGTGACAGCCGCAGCTGCATCCCTCGGTTTCTATCTTCTGAGCGGCGGTCTCGTTGATGTTGGGGTACTGGTTGGTTCCGAGAAGTATCTCTTTGCGGCGTGCTACGTCCAAGTGACGCTTCTCTGCTGTGGCATTGACAGCTTTCTGTATCGAGCAGTCGTCAATGCAGGCGAGGAAGCCGCCTTTGTCCTCGATATCAAGGAAGAGTTTCCACGCTTCTTTGGCGAGCGACACGGTGAGGGTCTCGACATAGTATGAACCGCCTGCGGGGTCCACTACCTTGTCAAGATGGCTCTCCTCTTTGAGGAGGAACTGCTGGTTGCGGGCAATGCGCTCCGAGAACGCGTCGGGCTTCTTGTAAGGTACGTCAAACGGAGTGGTGGTTATTGAGTCCACACCTGCGAGAGCGGCCGACATAGTCTCGGTCTGTGAGCGCAACAGATTGACGTGCGCGTCGTAGATTGTCTGGTTGAAGCGCGAGGTCACCGCATGTACGGTCATCTTGGCCGATTCTTTGGCTTCGGGCTTGTACTGCTCTACGATCTGGGCCCATACCATGCGTGCGGCACGGAATTTGGCAATCTCCATAAAGTAGTTTGACGATATGCCCATGTTGAACTTGATGCGTCGGGCCACTTCGTCGGCTTTCACTCCGGCTTCGGTGAGCATGGTCATCCATTCGGCACCCCAAGTCATTGCATAACCGAGTTCTTGGAATATGTAGGCGCCGGCGTTGCAGAACATGAACGAGTCTACGGAGAGTACACGCAGGGCGGGCACACCCTTGACTGCATCAAGAAGTTCCAGAGCTATGGCCTTGATGTCGCCGGGAAATTTTGTGCCGTGTTTAAGAGCGCGGCGCATGGGGTTGAAGTCGATTGAGCCGCGGAATGTGTCGGCGGCGCCGTTATCGTTCAGATATGCCGCGAGAGCTTTGGCCAATTCCACTGCATGACGCGGACAGCACTTGAAGTTGACTTCGATGGCTTTCAGGTCAATGCCGTCAAGCAGGGTTTTCAGGTCATCGACACTCTTGACCTCCACATTGAAGCCGAGTGAGTTGATGCCTTTGGTTATGATGTCTTTGGCTATGGCGTTAGCCTCTGCGGGAGTCTCGGCAAGTACTTCCTGACGTATGAGCCAGTCGTTGTCGGTGCGGGTTCCGCGTACATAAGGATATTCTCCGGGAAGAGAATCGATTGTCTTGAGGTCGGCAATGTTTTCGGCACGGTATACCGGCTCTACATTGAAACCCTCATTTGTTCGCCATACTAATTTCTTGTTGAAGTCGGCACCTTTAAGGTCAGCTTCGACTTTGGCTCTCCACTCGTCGTAAGAGCACTCCGGGAACATGTCGAACAACTTTTCTTTTTTTTCTGCCATGGTCTTGGTATTAATTTGTAGTTTAGAAAAATGTCACATTTATAACTGTGGTATGATACTTACTTTAAGGTATCACTTGGCAAAGATACAAAAAGCCTTGCTATTTAAGCAAATTTTTGTCAATGATATTCGAGCCAATAAGGAATTTTTTCCTTAATTATTTACGGGGATTGATTGTGCGCTCTCCGAGATATTTGGCAAATTCTCCTCTAAGGCGCTGTAGCTCTACATGGGTCTCCATTAGCCGCATGATTGTGGCGTTGTCGGCGTCAGCCGATCTGTATGCCGCTTTTATTTCGTCGTGCAGTTTTCTTATGCGACACTCGAGTATGGCGTCTTTGTATTCATATATGGTACGAGGCACGAGGTCGTCGAGCCGGTCTTCGTCAGTCTCGATCTTGGCGTACTTCGTATGTACTTTGCTAAGTACATGCTTGTCGCTTACCAGTTCGAGAGTAAGATTGCGTATGGTGTTGTCGGAATGTGAGGTCAGAGTTTTTTCAAGATATAGAGCCGCATACCTGCGGGTGTCGCGGAAGTAGCGCTCGTCGGCTTCTTCGATGAGGCGCTTCTCGCGGCGTTCTATGCTCGCCATGTCGGTCTCTTCATTGCGTATGCGGCTTTCTCCCTCCGATATGAAGAGGGCGCGTTCTTCAAGCAGACGGCTGTTATTGCGCGAGTTGTCCTCGGCCCATGATTTTGAGGCTGTGGTCCGGGCTTCGTCAAAGGTGTCGGCCACATCGCGGTTTATGAATGTCAGTTCGTCGGCGGCAAGTTCAGAAGTAATGTATTCAAGTACGGTTACCGGAGTGGCGTTGCCGGCTTCGTCATAGGACTTGCATAGTTCAAGCATGCCGTAACGCAGGGCGTACTGCAATACTTTCTTTTCGTACGGTCTGAGAAATTTTATGTCGGCCGGGCGCGACTCCGTGTACGTATTTGCATTGTCGGCCGACTCCGCCTCAACGTTGTCCTTCTGTTTTTCAGCCGTTTCGATATCGGCTATCGATTCGCGGGCGGTCTGCTGTCGGCGTTTAAGGTCGGCGTTTTCGGCCAATGCGCTTATCTGCTTGGACACCTCAAGCGATATCACCCGTTCGTTTATGTCAAGACGCCGGCTGCATTCCTGTATATATATGTTGCGGGTCACTGCTTCCGGTATCACCGATATGGACCTCACTATATCGTTTATGACTTTTGCGCGGGCTATGGGGTCGTTGGCCACGCCCTGAAGCAGTATGTCGGTTTTGAACTGGATGAAGTCGGTCTCATGCGTTCTTATATACTCCTCCAGCTCGGTCGACGAGTGCTTGCGTGAAAATGAATCCGGGTCGTCACCGTCAGGCAGAAGCAGTACTTTTATGTTGAGACCCTCCGACAGCAGCATGTCGATGCCTCGCAGCGAGGCTTTTATGCCGGCGGAGTCGCCGTCGTATATCACAGTCACGTTGTCGGTGAAGCGGTGTATGAGCCTTATCTGACCCTCCGTCAGCGATGTTCCCGACGAGGCCACTACATTTTCTATGCCTGACTGGAACATGGATATGACATCCATGTAGCCTTCGACGAGTATGCACTTGTCTTTTTTTACGATGGACGGCTTGGCTTGGTATATGCCGTATAGCTGATTGCTTTTGTGGTATATGAGTGATTCCGGCGAGTTTACATACTTGGCCGGAATATCCTTTTTAAGTGCGCGGCCGCCGAAAGCGACTACCTTTCCCGATACAGAAAGCACAGGAAAGGTCACGCGTCCCTTGAACCGGTCGTATACGCGTCCGTTTTCCGTGCGTATACACAGTCCGGTGTCGATAAGGTACTTTTCGCTGTAGCCTTTGCTTACCGCTTCATTGTAGAGTGTTGTGCTCTGCTCGCTTGCGTAGCCGAGGCGAAACTTTTTTATTACCGAGTCATTGAGCCCCCGTTCGTAAAAATACGATAGTCCGATGCTGCGTCCGTCGGAGGTTTCGTACAGGTTGTGCTCGAAGTGTTTAAGCGCAAATTCGTTTACGGCAAGCATGCTCGCTCTTTCCGACTCGCGTTCGCGCTCTTCGTCGGTTACCTCCTCTTCGTGAATCTCGATATTGTATTTTTGTGCCAGATATCGCAGTGCCTCGTTGTATGACATCTGCTCAAGCTCCATTATGAAGTTTACAGGGCTGCCTCCTTTGCCGCAACTAAAACACTTGCAGATGTTTTTGGCTTTCGACACCGAGAATGAGGGCGTCCTTTCGTTATGAAACGGACACAGTCCCATATAGTTCGAACCGCGTCTTTTAAGATTTACGAAATCGCCTACCACCTCCACGATGTCGGCGGTATCCAGTATGCGTTGTACGGTCTCTCGGTCTATCTTTTTCACATCAACAAAATTAGCAAAAAAAAATAAGACAGCCTCACGGCTCCCTTATTTTTCGCTTGTTGCTTGTTGAATATCTATTCTGTCTTTTATTGGAAAGTTACGTATGAAAAAGTATTCTGTTATTACCTTTTAGTTTTGTGTCTGACATGAATTAATTCTTAGATTAGCTAAGAAGATTGGGGCGGTTGTTTGCTAACCGCATGACAAAGGTAACAATTAATTTTCAAATATAATACAATAGAATATTATGTTTAATAACATGTTATGGCGGGTTTGTACTTTTTCGCTCTAAAAAATAAAAATATTTTATTACCGAAATGCTTAAAATTGTAATAAGTTATAATGACGCCTCTTTAACTTTAAAGTCGACAAAAGTTAACATAGGTTAAATGCGTATATGCGCGTGGCTATGTGTAATAAAAAGGGCACCCATGCATGCATGGGTGCCCTTAAATGATTGCATAATGTCAGTTATTGAAGTATATAAGATGTAAGCGGCTGGAGTGTGCCTGTCAGCTTGCCGTCGTTTACTTCAAATGTGGTGTTGTGTACGGCATCGGTATATGTTCCCGTTTTCAGTGTAGTAGGCAGTTCTACGGTCTGTGGCTCGTCACTTATATTGATGAGGGCGGCGCCTTTATCACCGCGAGCCACTTCTATGGTTTTGCCGTTGTCGCTTACCGTTACGGTTTCGGGCTGTCCGTGCATTGCATGGCGGAACTTATTGACTGCCGTTACTTCTGGATGCATGAACTCGTCATTGCCGCGTGCTCCTATGAGGTTATTGCCCCAGTAGTTCTGGCGGGTGCTGCCGGCGGGACGGCTGAAGAAGAGGGGAGTGCCATGCTGACGTGCGGCAAGAAATACGTAACCCTCACGTATGCGTGCATCCTCGATGTCGGCCGACTCGTGTTCGTTGGCATATGTGTCATGCGACTCCACCCAAGTGACGAGTTTGAGAGGCGAGGCAGGATGATGCCAGTTGGCGAGGCTGTCGGCATAGTAGTTGCCGGCGCGCAGGGCGTTGCGCAGCGCATGACCGTAGCTGCTGGCGGTAAGGCCCATGTATTCGGAGTATTCTTTTTCTTTTACGTTGCGGTCCTGAAGAACTTCGCCGTATATAAACAGGCTGTCGGCAGGCAGGGCGAGTTTAAGTCCCTTGACCGCTTCACGGCCGGTAGCTATGTCCCAGAAGTTGTTGCGTTCTGCAAGCGAGTCGAGCGGGTCTGACGGCAGTCCTATGTGTTTTGCCGTGTCGTAGCGGAAACCGCGTGCGCCGCATGCCAATAGATCGTTGACATATTGCATGTAGTAGTGTTGAAAGTCGGGATTCTCCGTATTTACGTCAGGCAGGCCGCCCATCTTGCCGGTAGTGCACTGGTAACGGTCGTTGTAGTCTGTTATGTCGGTCAGGCCGTTGGCGTGGAAGAGTTTGTCGTGGCCTCCCACGGCGCTGTCAAGAGCCGCGGTCACGGCTGAATGGTCGACTGCGGTATGGTTGGGCAGCACGTCGACTATGATCTTTACTCCGTATTTTGCCGCGCTGTCACACATGGCTTTGAACTGGTCGCGTGTGCCGAGCAGATGATTGCCTATCTTCCAGTCTATGGGCTGATAATAGTAGTACCACTTGCCTTTTACCGAGTCGTCGGGCTGGCTGTACAGGGCCATGCCTCCATCTTCGCCGAAAAAGCATGTGTTGGCCGGTGAAGTCTGCACATAGTTGAAGCCGGCGTCCGCTATGTTTTTCATGTTGGAGGCTATCGTGTCAAATGACCATGACCATGCGTGGAGTATAACGTCGTCATTGGTCGGCTCCGAGGCCCCTTGGTGCTTGTTTTCGCAACCGGTCACGCACATGGCCGCAAGTGCCGTGGCACCGATTGAAATAATGAATTTGTTCATGTCTATTTGGGTATTAAATAATTATTTTACGCTCCGTAAAGGTACAAAATATACCTTGTTAATACAAAAAAATCGTAAAAAATGTATGATATGTTAAGGTGTTGTGGCTCATTATGTAATATATGGGTGAAAAGTGTTGTTAATCACACGTGTGCGTGCCGTATATTTGTATAAGGGTTTACAATAACTGTTACTGTGTGGGTTACAACATCCTTAAGTATTTGCCTCTGGTGCATGCAAAAAACGGGGGCAAAACTTGTCTGACGATGAAAAAACCGTTAAATTTGAAAGATAAATCAATCATATTAATAATATTAATTTTAGATACCTGATATCATGAGTAAGGCAGAAAAAATGACCGGCTACCGATGGGTGATATGTATGATGTTGTTTGTCGCGCTGGTCATAAACTATCTTGATCGTCAAGTGCTTTCATTGACGTGGGTCAACTTTATCGCTCCGGAATTTAACTGGGGTCCTGATGACTACGGTCTTATTACCGGTTGCTTCTCGCTGGTTTATGCGGTGGGAATGCTCTTCGCCGGCAAATTCGTCGATTATATCGGTACACGTAAAGGCTACCTCTGGGCTATAGGAGTGTGGTCGTTCGGCGCCTGCATGCATGCCTTTTGCGGCATCCTTACTAACGGCATTGTATCCGGACAGTGGGTGTGGTCGTTCAACGGAGCCCGCGAGCATCTTATGCAATTGCAGTCTGTTGCCGATGTGTCGATGGCTATAACCACCGTGAGTGTGTGGCTGTTCATTGCCGCCCGCTGTATCCTGTCAGTAGGTGAGAGCGGCAATTTCCCTTGCTCTATTAAAGCGGTGGCCGAGTATTTTCCCAAGAAAGACCGTGGTTTTGCTACCGGTATTTTCAACGCCGGAGCGCAGATCGGTGCTTTGATTGCTCCCTTTACCATACCTGTCATTGCTCATTACTACGGATGGGAGATGGCCTTTCTGCTTATAGGCGGCCTTGGCTTTTTGTGGATGGGGGTATGGGTGTTTGTTTACAAGGACCCGCGTGAGAACTCTCGTGTAAACGCAGCCGAACTTGCTTACATAGAGCAGGACAAGGCCGATCCTGAATGCGGTAAGCCTGCCGTATCTGTTGCCGAAGAACCGAAGTCCAAGGTGGGTGTGCTTCAGGCTTTCGGTTTCAGGCAGACATGGGCCGTGATTTTCGGCCGTTTTTTGCCCGACTCGGTGTGGTGGTTCCTGCTTTTCTGGGCACCGGCCTTCATAAGCAATGTCTACGGTTATTCTACCGACTCCACCCAAGGCATGTTGGCTATATTCGTTATTTATCTCATATCCATGCTTTCGCTGTGGGGCAGTTATCTGCCTACCTATTTTATTAATCGCACGCGCGTGAATCCTTATAAAGGGCGCATGAGAGCTATGGGTATCTTTGCCGTATTTCCGCTACTTGGCATGTTTGTCATGCCTCTGGGGCAGGTGTCGATGTGGTTCCCGGTGGTCATAATCGGTATCATGGCGGCTGCTCATCAAAGTTGGAGCGCCAATGTGTATAATGTCGTGAGCGACATGTTTCCGAAGTCGGTTGTGGCCACTGTTACCGGTGCTGCCGGTCTTGCAAGCGGCCTCGGCAGCTTTACGTCAAATTATGGTGCGGGACAGCTGTTCAGATATGCTTCCGATACCGGATTGCGGTTCCTCGGCTTCGAGGGCGAAAATGCCGGTTACATGATTGTCTTCCTTATAGCATCGGTGGCTTATCTTCTTAGCTGGACCGTCATGAAACTGCTTGTGCCGAAGTATAAACTTGTCGAACTGAAAAACAAATAGAACACCTCTTATTATGAAACCGTTTTTGAATGAGGATTTCCTTTTGGATTCACCTGTGGCGTGCAGTCTTTATCATGAGCATGCCGCCAAAATGCCGATAATTGATTATCATTGCCATCTGTCACCTCAGATGATAGCCGAAGACTATCGGTTTTCGTCCATAACAGAGTTGTGGCTCGGTGGCGACCACTATAAGTGGCGTGCCATGCGTGCCAACGGTGTTCCCGAGCATTATATAACCGGCGACGCCGATGACTGGGCGAAATTCCTTAAATGGGCCGAGACGGTGCCTTATACCTTGCGCAACCCGCTTTATCACTGGACGCACATGGAGCTGAAGTCGGCGTTTGGCATTACCGATACTCTCAATCCTTCGTCGGCCCGGCGTATTTACGACGCCTGCAATGAACGGCTTGCCGATCCTGCTATGAGCGCTCGCGGCCTCATGCGGCATTACAATGTGGAGGTGGTGTGCACGACCGATGATCCCGTCGATGACCTTTGCTGGCATAAAGCCATTGCTGATAGCGGTTTTACCGTAAAGGTAAAGCCGGCGTGGCGTCCCGACAAGGCCATGGCGGTTGCCGACCCCGTGACCTATCGTGGTTATGTGGAGCGCCTCGGCGAGGTTGCCGGAGTGTCGGTGGCTGATTATGACGGCCTGTTGAATGCCCTTGCCTTGCGTCATGATTATTTCGCTTCATGCGGATGCACGGTCGCCGATCATGGCGTGAGTACTATGCCGTGGGCTCCGTGCAGTCGCGACGAAGCAGCCGCTTTGTATGCGCGGGTTATTGCCGGAGAGCGGCTTGCCGACGGCGAGGTATTGAAACTTCAGACCGCCATATTGCTTGAACTTGCACGTATGAATCATGCCAAAGGATGGGTGCAGCAGTTTCATTTCGGAGCGTTGCGCAATGTCAATTCACGCATGTTCCGCGCACTCGGACCCGATACGGGCTTCGACACGATCGGTGACTGGCGTTCGGCCGAGGCTTTGGCCGGTTTTCTAAATGAACTCGATGTCGAGGACCGTCTCGCCAAGACCATTCTATATAATCTTAATCCGGCCGACAATACAATGATAGCCGCCATGATTGCCAATTTTCAGGACGGCACCGTGCCCGGAAAGATTCAGATGGGTTCCGGATGGTGGTTCAATGATCAGCTCGACGGCATGCGCAATCAGATGAACGCTCTGTCCATGCAGGGGCTTATGAGCCGATTCGTGGGCATGCTCACCGACTCACGTTCATTCCTGTCCTATCCGCGTCATGAGTATTTCAGGCGCGTGCTGTGCGGTCTTGTAGGCGATGATGTCGACCGCGGTCTTATCCCGGCTTCCGAGATGCCCCGTGTCGCTGCCATGGTGGAGGACATATGTTATAATAACGCTAAAAATTATTTTGACTTGTAAAATACATTGATATGGAAAAAACTTGGAGATGGTTTGGACCGAATGACAAGATAACTCTCGACATGCTTCGCCAGATAGGTGTCGAGGGCATAGTGACTTCGCTGCATCATATACCCAACGGCGAGGTGTGGAGCTATGATGAGGTGATGAAGATGAAGAGTTTCATCGAGGAGCACGGACTGCGCTGGTCTGTCGTCGAGAGCCTTCCGGTGAGTGAGGCTATCAAATATGGCGGTGAAGACCGCGACCGTCTTATTGAGAACTATAAGGAGAGTCTTGCCAATCTCGGTAAGGCCGGGGTGAAGACTGTGTGCTACAACTTCATGCCTGTGCTCGACTGGGCGCGTACCGACCTTGAATACCCCAACGGCGACGGCACCTCCAACCTCTACTTTAACAAGGCCGAGTTTGCTTACTTCGACTGCGACATACTGCGTCGTGAGGGTGCCGAAAAAGATTATGACGAAGAGACTTTGGCGCGTCTTGACGAACTGCGCGGATGCATGACTCCGGAGGGTGAACGCCGTCTTGTAGAGAATATCATAGTGAAGACGCAGGGGTTTGTCAATGGAAATATAACAGAGGACGATACTGCTCCCGTGGAGACTTTCCGAAAGTTGCTTGGACTCTACGACGGCATAGACCGCGACCGGCTGCGTGAAAATATGAAGTATTTCCTTGAGGCTGTCATGCCGGTGTGTCGTGAGTACGACGTCAACATGTGCGTGCACCCCGACGATCCTCCTTTGCAGATTCTCGGACTGCCACGTATCGTTACATGTGATGAGGATATAAAGTGGTTTCTCGATGCCGTGCCCGATCCTCATAACGGCTTGACTTTCTGTGCCGGCTCCTTGAGCGCCGGTGCACACAACGATGTGCCTGCGCTGGCGCGTAAATATGCCGGACGTACTTGGTTTGTTCATCTGCGCAGTACTTCGGTGTTGCCCAACGGCGACTTCCGCGAGGCCTCGCACCTTGGCGGCCGTGCCGATATCGTGGAGCTTGTGAGAATATTCGAGAAGACCAACCCCGGTCTGCCCATGCGTGTTGACCATGCGCCACTCATGCTTGGCGACGAAAAAATGGGATACAACGCCGGATACTCGTTCCACGGACGCATGCTCGCTCTCGGTCAGGTGGAGGGAGTCATGGCTACGGTTGACCGCGATATAGCTGACGGTGTTATTTGAAAATTAATATGATATAATGATGAACGAACTTTTTTCAGTAAAAGACCATGTGGTCGTTATAACGGGCGGCACAGGCGTGCTGGGTGCATGTATAGGCAGGTATCTTGCCTCGCAGGGAGCTAAAGTAGTGCTTATGGGCCGTCGCAGGGAAGAGGGCGACAAAATAGTTGCCGATATTAAGGCCGAGGGTGGCGAGGCGCTGTTTCTCGTTACCGACGTGCTCGACGAGGCTGTGGTTGAGGATAATTGCCGCGAGATACTGGCGCGCTACGGTAAGGTTGACGCGCTGCTCAATGCCGCCGGAGGCAACATGCCGGGAGCCACGATAAAACCCGAAGGTACATTCTTCGACATCAGTATTGCCGAATTTGAGCGTGTGCTCAATGTTAACCTTACAGGTACAGTGGTTCCGAGTCAGGTGTTCCTGAAGCCTATGGTTGAGGCAGGCAAAGGCTCTATAGTCAATTTCTCATCCATGGCGGCTTTCCGCCCCATGACAAGGGTGCTCGGATATGCGGCGGCTAAGGCCGGCATAAGCAATTTTACTCAATTCCTTGCCAATGAGGTCGCTACAAAGTTTACGCCTGATATACGTGTCAATGCCATAGCGCCCGGCTTTTTCCTTACGAATCAGAATCGTGCTCTGCTTACCAATCCCGACGGTTCGTTGACAGAACGCGGTGCCGATGTTATCAGACAGACTCCCTTCAAGCGGTTCGGCCGCCCCGAAGAGTTGTGCGGCACTATCCAGTATCTGATCAGCGACGCTGCTTCGTTTGTCACCGGCACTGTTGCTGTGGTTGACGGTGGTTTCAATGCGTTTGCCATGTAAATAAGAAAAAAGTTAGGATGCTATCCTACTTTTTGCTCGCTAAAGTGTTATATTTACATCGTTTGATTAATATTAACCGTTAAACTAAACAAAGAATGAAACCTTTACACATTATTTTAGCCGTTTTGGGCGGTGCTGTTGCAGGTGCTGCCGTGGGGTTGCTGTTAGCTCCCGAGAAGGGTGAGGATACTCGCGACCGCATCATGGATTTTCTCAAGGACAAAGGCATACATCTGAAAAAAGACAAGATGGAGAAGCTCGTTGACGAGATAGCCAACGAACTCGGCAAGTAATAAAACCGTAATAACCCAAAAAAACGATTTGATTATGAATAATAGTCTTGGACTTATATCGGCATTTGTAGGCGGCGCGCTTGTGGGCGCCGGTGCCGCATTGCTGTTTGCTCCCGAGAAAGGGGCCGATTTGCGTGAACGCATCTGTGACATACTCCGTAAGAAAGGCATCATATGCTCGGAAACCGATGTCGATGCCTTGGTTGAGCGATTGACTCAGGATCTGGAGGATTAAGACCGCCGACGGCTGATTGTTTTTTCAGGATTATATGACAACTGCGTCAATCGGTCCGGTATCTTCCGTGCCGGTTGGCGTAAATTGTTCAACGTGCTATAACTGTTTGTCTTATGAGTGAAAGAAATGAAGATATGAAGGCGTCATGGGCCAATATGAGGGAGTGGGGTAAACTGTATTTTGAGAATCTGAAGCTGTTGTCTATTGAAAAGGCTACGGTGCTCTTTTCTCAAGGCATAATGGGGGTGCTGCTCGTCATCTTGTGCGCATGCGCGTTTTTCTTTATCTCGATAGCATTGGTGCTCATTCTTGCACAGGTGCTTCCGGTGATGTGGTGTTTCCTTATTATGGGAGGAGTGTATCTGTTGTTGGGATTGGCGGTTTATATATTCCGTCAGCCGCTTCTTACCGATCCTATAGCGCGTTTTCTGTCCCGGTTGTTTCTGGACAATCTGGAAGGGCCGTCTCAATCTTCTAATGATGATAATTAATTATGAGTACGCAAAAATTATTACCTGCCAAAGACGCTCCCGGAATGAAAAAATGGTCGGGGTATACGCTTGACGAGTTGCGTTACCGGCGCGCTATCAACCATGTGAAGATGGAGATGGAGAAGGAGCGTGTGATGCTGTCGGCCAACCGCATCATGAACGGCAAACCTTCGTCGGAAGAGTCCTCTTCAGGGTTGTTCCGCAAGGTTTTTACTGGCTTTTCTATATTGGATTACGCTTTGCTCGCTTTTCAGGCCGGTAAGCAGTTCCGCAAGATATATCGTTTCTTCAAGCGCTGATTGGCTGTATATCCGGATGCTGTCATGTCGGTCGTGGCCTGATGCCGTGGCGCCGGTGTGTCTGCATACTGTGCCGATTCATCTGACGACATGTTTTTAATTGATCCGGATACACTGCCTCTTAATAACGATTATTATATTCTCATATGGCAATGGAGAGAACTGATACGGTAAAAGTATCTCGGCTTGCTACCGGCTATCATGGACGAAAAGGCGACATTGTTGTGACGCAACCTTTTGATGCGGCGCTGTACAGTGGCGAACTGACATGCCTTCTCGGACCCAACGGTGCCGGTAAGTCGACACTGTTGAAGACATTGTCGGCCTTTCAGCCGCCTGTATCGGGCGATATTTATATCAATGGCAGGATTTTGTCTGCTTATGATGACGCGGAACTTGCACGGACCATCGGTGTTGTGCTTACCGAGAAAGTTAACGTAAGCAGCATGACGGTCCGGCAGTTGGTCGCTCTCGGCCGTAGTCCTTATACCGGCTTTTGGGGCGCTTTGTCGCATGATGATGATGCGGTCGTGGCTGAGGCCATGGCCACAGTGCGCATCGATGCCCTTTGCGACCGCATGGTCAGTACTCTCAGCGACGGTGAACGGCAGAAGGTCATGATTGCCAAAGCGCTGGCACAGGAGACTCCCGTCATATTTCTTGATGAGCCTACGGCATTTCTCGATTATCCCAGCAAGGTGGATATAATGAGGCTGCTTCATCGTGTTGCCCGCCGGCGGGATATTACCATATTCCTTTCCACGCATGATCTTGAACTTGCCTTGCAGATGGCCGACAGATTATGGCTGATTGACAAGACACACGGAGTGGTTACCGGTACTCCTGAGGACCTATCGCTCGATGGCAGCGTTGCTCGTTATTTTGATAGATCGGGTGTTGTGTTTGACGTCGATAAAGGTTCGTTTGCCATTGACTGGCATCCTGATTCTTGTGTACGTCTTGTCGGTGCCGGACCGCGTTACACCATGGTTCGTAAAGCCCTGTTACGTAACGGTTATCGGTGTTCTTCCGATGTTATATGCGATATTGTCGTGGAGATTCTTCCCGACAGCTACCTTGTAAATGGCCGCCGATGTGCCGATATTGCCGGGCTGCTTGATGAGTTGACCACCGCTATTCCTGTTACTGAATGACACCGAAATTGGCTGACTTATCCGATATCCCCGTCATATTGCGGATTACCGATGCCGGACGTCGGGCTCAACGCGAGCAAGGCTTTTTGCAGTGGCAGGATGGTTACCCTGACAAAGCTATTGTTGAGAGTGACATTCTTCTTGGTGCCGGACGGCTGTTGCTTGATGGTGATACCCCTGTGGCCTATGCGTCGCTGATTGTCTCCGATCCCGGTTACGAGGCTTTGGGCGATATATGGCGTTACAGCGGCCCTTATGGAGTCATACACCGTATGGCGGTTTCCGATGCCTATCGAGGTAAAGGCGTATCAGGTATATTTTTTGATTTTCTCGAAGCTGATGCCGCCGATAAAGGCATCAAAGCCATACGTGTCGATACCGGTAGAGAAAACATGGTCATGCAACACATACTGTCGCGACGACATTACTGCTCTCACGGCCTGCACACCTTTCCGTGGGGCCCTCGCCTCGCCTACGAAAAGCTACTCGTTGCTCGGCCTGACTGTGACGATGCCAATTGGCCTAATTAGACCAATTAGCCTAATTGCCCCCCTGTAAGTGTTAAAACTGCCCTTTACGCCCGATTGTGCATAAATCGGGTCCTCGCGTGTATTATCTTTGTGGTTGAAAACACACCCATAAACCCAGCCGTGCTATGAAATTTGACCAAGAATGGAGCGAGGCCATCTCACACCTCGACGCCCGCAGTCAGGCCCTTCTCACCGAGGCCATCCGCCACTATCAGAATACCGACACCATGCCCGTCGGCCTCGACCCCGCCTCCATGATGGGCTTTCTCTTCGCCAAGTCCGTCATCGACCGCCGCAAGCGGGTTAACGCCCGGGCCCGCGAACGCCGCCGTCAGAAAGCCCTCTCGACCTCAATTAGCCCTATAGGACCAATTAGACCAATTAGTCCAATTGGCCCTACTGAATCCACCGCCCCCGCTGCTCCTGCACCCTCGTCCCCCGTCACCGCCGACTACTACAAGGCCTTGCCGGGTTACCGCCGCAGCCACTCGCTCAGCTATCCGGGGCAGGAGGTGTGCAACGACTGGGACATGATCGAGGCTTGGCGTCCGCTCATGCTCCGCGACACCTCTTTCCTTCAGGGTCTGGCCGACTACCACCATGTGGGTGTCGACTTCATCACCGGCCACATCCCCACTTACGACACGTACCTGCTCAACAACAGGCGCGTTGCCGTCGACTGCCTCGAAGACTACCGTCTCGAGTTTGAGCGCTACATGATGTCGTCGATGCTCATGATGGGGCGCAGGAGCCGACGCTTCCAGCGCATGGAGTACTGATGATTATAGACTGTCGTGAAATTATGCTTCGGGTAGAGTGAAATCCGGAAGGTCGGGCAGGGGACTGTTGGCTTTTTCCTTGTATCCCATCTCTTTAAGACGACGAGCAGGCACGAGCATGCTTTGGCGTCCGGTCACGAGTTTCTTTTCTGCTTCTTCATAAGCGCCTGCGGCATCGTCAATCGCTTTTTTAATCGAGGTGAAGCGCTTGTAGAATTCACCTACGCGTTCTATCAGAGACGTCGCTTCTTCAAATACCTTGCGTTGCTGCTCGGCCTGTACTTCTTGAATCCATGCAAGTCTGATTATACGCAACGCAGCCACGAGATTGTATTCGCCTGCTATAAAAACACCGAGTCCAAGCGCCTCGCGCCACAGCGACGGGTCGTTAATAAGAGCGAGTTGCAGTGCCGATTCGTTTGGTACAAACATTATAACATAGTCAAGCGATTCTCGTGGCGGCAGTATGTAGCGCTTGTAGTTCTTGGCGGCGAGTTCTTTGACATGACTGCGCAGACTCTTCAGGTGTCGGTCGAGTGCGGCGCCACGTTCCTCTTCGGTCTCGGCTCCGGTATAGTCGAGAAATGCCGACAGCGACACTTTGGCGTCGATTATGAGTGCTTTGTCATTGCTGTATTTCAGTATCACATCGGGTATCATGCGTTTGTCGGTATGCTCGTTGAGCACCGGACGTCCGGCTTTGTCCTTTATCGTGGCCTGAACGTCATAGTGCACTCCTTCGTGCAGTCCTTGACTTTCGAGGAGCTCGCTCAATATGGCTTCGCCCCAGTTGCCCTGTATTTTGTTTTCATGCCGCAGAGCTTTGGCGAGGCGTCCTGCCTCGTCGCCTATTGATGCCGTGCGCTTCATGATCTCCTCTATGGCCTGATGCAGTGTGGCGGAATTGCGCGTGCTCTGCTCACGCGAGGAGTCCATGGCGGCCTGCATTTCCTTTATCTTCTCTTTAAGAGGGTCTATGATGGAGTTCATCTGCGAGGCGTTATTTCGGTTCAGTTCTTGCGTTCGGGCTGTAAGCAATTCGGCCGTTGCGTTTTTGAGCTGTTCCTGTGCCATACGCAACTGCTCTTGGTAGTGGCGGTCGCGGGCTGCGTCATCTTTTGCTTGCTGCTCTTGGATGAGTTGGATTTCGCGCTGCAGCATCTTTTTGTCCGATTCAAGCGACGATATGGTTTTGACCGATTTGGCTCTTGCTATCAGCCAACCTGCCATTGCACCGATTGTTAGTCCGATTATTAGATATAATATATTTTCCATTGGGGTGTTATGGTTGAATTCTTTACAAAATTAATTATATTTGTATTAATTTGCAAAGTCTGTGAATGTTAAATCAGATACGGTATTTTTATATTAATGTTGCCTTCTGTGTTTGCCGTAATGAAAAACTGTAGAAATTATGTTGATAAGCATAGTTTTCCGAAATGAAAGTGTAATATGTTGATATTGTTGTGATTATGTTGTTTGATATAGGCTTGAAGTTTTCCAAAAATAAAATTGTTGATAACTTGCGGATGATTTTTGTTGTGTAATATGTAAACTATGTGTAGATTTGCAGATACATAAAATAATCCTCAATTCTTTTTCAAATGATACAGACGGTAGTTAAGCGCGACGGGCGTGTCGTGGGCTATAACGACGAGAAAATCAAAGCGGCTATAAGAAAAGCCATGCTCCAGACCGAAATGGGCGAAGATGAGTCGCTCATACATAAAATCACAGACCGCATAAGCATGTCGGGCAACGAACGCATGACCGTTGAAGAGATTCAGGACCGTGTGGAAGTCGAGCTTATGAAGAGCCCCCGTAAGGAGGTGGCAAAGCGGTATATAGCTTATCGCGACCAGCGCAATATAGCTCGACGTGCCAAGACACGCGACATGTTTCTTGAAATAATTGAGGCCAAGAGCAACGATATCACACGCGAAAACGCCAATATGAATACCGACTCGCCCGCCGGCATGATGATGAAGTTTGCGAGCGAGACCACCAAGCCGTTTGTTGACGATTATCTGCTGTCGCACGAGGCCAGAGAAGCCGTGCGCAACGGATATCTTCATATCCATGACAAAGATTATTATCCCACAAAGAGTCTTACGTGCGTGCAGCATCCGCTGGATCGTATATTGACTTACGGATTTTCTGCCGGACATGGTGAGTCGCGTCCGGCCAAACGTATCGAGACTGCAAGTATCATAGGCTGCATATCGCTTGAAACCGCTCAGAATGAGATGCACGGCGGTCAGGCCATACCTGCTTTTGACTTTTATCTTGCTCCTTTTGTGCGTTCTTCATATATAGAGGAGGTGAAGCAGGTAGAGGCATTTGACGGCAATGACTATTCAGAACTGTATGACATGCCTGTTGAGGATTATCTGAAACGTCCGCTTGACGGGCTTGTCGGAGTGGAGCGTGTGAAGCAACATGCCGTCAACAAGACTGTGGGGCGGGTGCATCAGGCTATGGAGGCGTTTATTCATAATATGAATACCATACACTCACGCGGAGGCAATCAGGTGGTGTTCAGCTCTATAAATTACGGCACCGACACCTCGGCCGAGGGACGTTGCATAATACGTGAACTGCTTAATTCCACTTATGAGGGTGTGGGCAACGGAGCTACTGCCATATTTCCCATACAGATATGGAAGAAAAAGCGCGGGGTAAGCTATTTGCCCGAAGACCGTAATTACGATCTGTATAAACTGGCCTGTAAAGTGACAGCGCGTCGTTTCTTCCCCAACTTTGTGAATCTCGATGCTACGTTCAACTATCATGAGAAGTGGGATGTCAATGACCCCGAACGATACAGATATGAGGTGGCCACTATGGGATGCCGCACACGTGTTTTCGAGAACCGCTTCGGTGAAAAGACCTCTATCGGGCGTGGCAATCTCAGTTTCTCGACCATCAATATAGTGCGTATAGCCATCGAGTGTATGAATATCCTTGACAAGGAGGAACGCATACGTCGATTCTTCTCCAAACTTGACGAAGTGCTTGATATAACCGCTCGTCAGCTTTGTGACCGCTACGAATTTCAGAAGACCGCGCTTGCCAAGCAGTTCCCGCTTCTTATGTCGCGTCTGTGGAACGGTAGCGACAAGCTCAAGCCCGGTGACACTATAGAGAGTGTCATCAATCAGGGCACTCTCGGTATCGGGTTTATCGGTCTTGCCGAGTGTCTTGTTGCCCTTGTCGGCAAGCATCACGGTGAAGACGAAGAGGCTCAGACCCTCGGATTGAAAATTGTGTCGCATATGCGTAGCCGTGCCAACGAGTATTCCGAAAAATACGAACACAACTTCTCGGTGCTTGCCACACCGGCCGAAGGACTTTCGGGCAAGTTTACAAAGGCTGACCGCAAGACATTCGGGGTTCTTCCGGGCATTACCGACAAGATATATTACACCAACTCCAATCATGTGCCTGTGTACTATAAGTGCTCGCCGCGTCATAAGGCCAAGGTCGAGGCTCCCTATCACGAACTGACCCGTGGAGGCCATATATTTTATGTGGAGATTGACGGTGACGCTACCCACAATCCGGAGGCCATAAGCGATATTGTGGACATGATGGACAAGTACAATATCGGTTACGGATCGGTTAATCACAACCGCAACCGTTGCATGAGCTGCGGCTACGAGGACGCTCAGGAGAATCTTGATGAGTGTCCGCTGTGCGGCAGCAAGGCTATTGACAAACTGCAGCGCATAACAGGTTATCTTGTCGGTACCACTGACCGATGGAATAATGCGAAGCTGGCCGAGCTTAACGACCGTGTAGTACATAAGTGAATATTTATGAAACTGCGTGTTCTCGATATAGTGGGCGGAACTTCGGTCGACGGACCGGGGCTCCGCACATCCATATATTTTGCCGGGTGTACCCATCACTGTAAAGGATGCCATAATCCGCAGTCGTGGGAGCCGGCAGGAGGCATGCCTATGTCAATCGACGATATTGTGGCAGTCGTCGATGAAAATGATTTTGACGTCACTTTTTCTGGTGGCGATCCGCTTATGCAGCCGGGGCCGATGACAGAGCTTGCCAAGCGGCTTAAAGCTGACGGGCGCAATATATGGTGTTATACCGGTTACAGTTATGAGGAGGTGGCCGTAAATCCTTTATACTCTGAGCTGTTGTCGTACATCGACGTGCTTGTCGACGGCGAATATGTGGAGTCGCTTCGTGACGTGGGATTGCGTTTCCGCGGCTCATCCAATCAACGGTTGATTGACGTGGTGCGTTCGGCTCCGGGCAACATCGTGCTTTGGACGTGAGTTGTCGGCTCGTGCCTACTGTCGGATTGGCATTGCCAGCGCTACGATGGCGTAGGGTTATACCGCTATTCTCCGGATATGTATGCTATGTATTCGTGTATGCGGTCGGCCATGTTGTAGTCTTGTCGGAGTTCCTGCGATATGTCGTAGTCTGAAATGACGGATGTGTCTAATTCCTGAACCTGCAGGTGCTGCTTTGACTTCGAGAAGTATGTTAATGTCAGATTTCGGCCGAAATTTCCTCTGATGTTTTTGCGCGTGAGAAATGTCGAGTAACCGGGTCCGAGATCCGAGACAAGGAGGCAAGGATATCCTAATGCCCCGGCTTCAAGCAGCACTTGTCCTACACCGGCTACCAAAAGATAATCCTCTTTATGTTTTTTCAGGTAGCTTATGGTGTCAATCTCGTTTCCGGTAAATGTTTCGTCGCCAAGGTCGTAACGCTTTTTAAGCCGTTTTGCTGTATTGTCGTACTTTGTTGACCCGGCAATAGTGAAAGGTATCTTCCTTTCAAAGCAATATTCTATGGCGGAGCACAGCTGGTTGAACTTGTCTTTTGCTATTCGGCTTATTATCAGTGCCTTTGTCTGGTTGTTATACTCCCATTCCCGTCCCGTGCACCGGATGGCGTTGGGCAGTATCTTATAGTCGTTCAGTTTGTCATAATCTATAGAGCATAAAAGATCGGATATGAATATGCGGTAATCCATGCTGTTGAGTGTATCTATGTCTATTGCCGGTATTTCGCCGTGTATGCAGCATCCTATGCGGCAGTGTCGCTTGAGCTCATCAAGATCCAGTGCATAGATGAAGCGACGGCTCCTTGTCTGGAACTCCACAATATCAATATGATAGTTCCTGATTATCTTGATAAGGCTTTTTTCGAAGTTGCGTGCATGAAAGTTTATTCGCAGGCAGGTGAAGCGGCTCTTTATGGTATCGCAGTCATTTTGTTCTGACACGAAAATGACATTGCAGTTGATTTTTGACAGTGCTTCAGCGTATGCTAATATTCTGGTTTCAATACCGCCGAAGTTGTTTATATATTTTGCAAGATAAAGTATATTCTTTTTATGTATCGGGCGGCAAGCTGATGACAGTTCGGTATTTCGGGCATCATTATATATATTCTCTATGTAAGAGAGTACAGGTAATGAACGTAATCTCATGAAATGCTTCTGTTGCGTTTTAAATTCGCTGCAAATATACGGAGAATATTCGATGAAACATAATAAGCTGTTTAGGGTAGAGGCCGGTTTGCTGCTTTATGGGCTGATATGCCGATATATAGCGTGGTCGCGGATTTTGCGGCCGGCGTCAGGTGGCATTAAAGCGGGTGCATAAAAAAAATGCCCGTTCCTCCTTTCAAACAAGGAGGAGCCGGACTAAAGCCAAAAGGCATGATTCTGTGATTCTAAAGATAGTTGTCTTATAGCGATTTAAAGTGTTAAGAAAATATTTCTTTATCACTTTGATACAATGGATGTCCGCTTCACTGCGTTTTTCCGATTGTTTTGTTGCCTTTTTCCTTAGTCCGAAAATAATGTTGCGTAAAATAATCAGTCAGTCTAAGGCAAAAATCAACAAATTGTCTCTATTCGGTGCAAAGTTAGTGATTTTTTAGCAAAAATAAAATGCATTTATGGCTTTTTTGAGAAAAAAGTGTATTTAAAATCATTTATCGAAAACTTTTTGCCAGTTTAGTTTGTTGTGTCACAGAAAGGCTATATCTTTGCAGATAGTTTCAATGAACAGGAGATTTTATGCGACAGTGTCATTTCTTGACTTTTCATTAGCGGATTTCCGTTCAACATTCCTCAATTTATAAAATATATGGATTCCGTCCGAGCCTCGGCACTTCATAAAGCCGACTGTGGATGTAGACGTCTTAAATGATATAATTAATTTTTTAATAATGTACAATATCGCCGATCTCAATGCGATGGATGAGATACGACTCAAAAGCATCGCTGAATCAATGGGTATTAAAAAGGTCGACGCTTTGCAGCAAGAAGACTTGGTGTATAAGATACTCGACCAGCAGGCAATAGATCTTGCCGCCGCTTCTACAGTAGAAAAAAAACGCCGCGTTCCTAAAGAACCGAAACAAAACAACAATAAGGCTTCGGAAAAGACAGAGCCTAAGAAAAAGAAACAACGGCAGGCTGCCTCCGAAGCAACTGCGCCGGAAGCAAATGCCGCGACAGACACATCTGAAGTACAGGCCGAGGGAAAAGATAGTACGGCAGAGATGCCGGAAGCACCGCGACGCCGGCGCGGACGCCCTTCAAAAGAACAAAAAGCAGCGGAAGCCGCACTTGCGGTCAATGAAAATATGGCTGAATTGCCCGTGCCAGTAGAGGAAACGGTTGTTTCGCAACCTGATAACGCATTGGCGCAACCGGTTCATGATGACGATGACCATCGCGACGCGCTTACTCTTATATCGCCGCTGCCGACAGTTGAGGATACTTCCGCTGTCGAAAATCCGACGGCAGAAAAACAGGATGTTGCGGTGGATGAGTCTAAGACGGAGGACGCTGCGGAAGCAGTTGTTGACAAGCCTCGTCGCGATTTCCGTCCGGGCAGTAACAAAGATGCCACATTCGGATCTTTTTTCCGTAGCGACAAGAAGTTTGTGCCGCGTAGTCAGCGGGAAAAAGAGGAGGCTGCAGTCGCGTCCGCTAAAGTTGTGGCTACAGCTCCTATCATAATAAGAGAACCGGGGCAGGAGACGCCTCCCCAACAACAGGGCAAGAAAAACAAGCGCAACCGCAATAACAATAATAATGCCGTACAGCAGCCGCAGCCCGAACCGGCCATGCCTCAATACAATTTTGACGGACTTATTTCGGCTTCGGGTGTTCTTGAAGTGATGCCTGACGGATACGGCTTTCTGCGCTCAAGCGACTATAATTATCTGTCATCGCCCGATGACGTGTACGTGACGCAAGCCCAGATAAAACTCCACGGCCTTAAGACCGGTGATGTGGTCGAGGGCTACATACGTCCGCCGAAAGAGGGTGAAAAATACTTTCCGTTAAGCGATGTCAAGCTCGTCAACGGACGTTCGCCTGAGTTTATCCGCGACCGTGTGCCTTTCGAGCACCTCACGCCATTGTTCCCCGACGAGAAGTTTGACCTTACAGGCGGCCGTACCTGCAATCTGTCCACGCGAGTCGTTGACATGTTTTCACCGATAGGTAAGGGACAGCGCGGTCTTATCGTGGCGCCCCCCAAAACCGGTAAGACTATACTTCTTAAGGATATCGCCAATGCCATTGCCGAAAATCATCCGGATACATATATAATAATACTGCTTATTGACGAACGTCCCGAGGAGGTGACCGACATGAGCCGCAGTGTAAACGCCGAGGTGATAGCGTCGACATTTGACGAGCCAGCCGACCGCCATGTAAAGATTGCCGGCATCGTGCTTGAGAAGGCTAAGCGCATGGTAGAGTGCGGTCATGATGTGGTCATACTTCTTGACTCCATAACACGACTTGCGAGAGCATACAATACGGTATCGCCTGCATCCGGCAAGATTCTGTCGGGAGGTGTTGACGCCAATGCCCTTCAGAAGCCCAAACGCTTCTTCGGTGCCGCGCGCAATATAGAAAACGGCGGTTCACTGACCATAATAGCCACAGCTCTTACCGAGACCAGCTCCAAGATGGATGAGGTTATCTTCGAGGAGTTCAAGGGCACGGGCAATATGGAACTTCAGCTTGACCGCAAACTATCGAACAAGCGTATATTCCCTGCTGTAGACATAGTGGCTTCGAGCACACGCCGCGACGATCTGCTGTTACGTCCGGAGACTCTGCAGCGTATGTGGATACTGCGCCGTTATCTAAGCGACCGTACATCAATAGAGGCTATGGAGTTCATGCGTGACCAGATGGAGAAGACCCGCGACAACGATGAACTTCTGCGGTCAATGAACGCTTAACTTGCAGTGGTTTTGCAGTAATACCAACTGTCACATCGATGAGGTCGGAAAGGTATATGCTTATCAGGTGGACTGCCGCCGTGATTGTGGCCGCATTGTCATGGGCATGCAGCTCCACAAAACATGTACCTGACGGAAATTATCTTGTCGATGATGTAAGAATCAATGTAACCGACAATCCTGACATAAGGTCGGATGAATTGATAAACTACCTTCGCCAAGTGCCTAACCACAAGGTGCTTGGCTTCCTTAAACTGCAACTGGCCACTTACAACATGTCGGGCAGCGACTCTACGAAGTGGTTCAACAAGTGGACGCGTAAACTCGGTCAGGCTCCGGTGATATATGACCGTCAGCTTACTGATGCGTCGGCGTTCCAGCTGCGTCAGGCTCTTGTCAACCGCGGATACATGGATGTCGGGGTTGACGTCGATACTGTAGTAAAGCATGACGGCAAGAAAGTGGATGTCATATATAACATAACTACCGGACGTCCACATATAATATTAACTCTCGATTACAACATACCCGACAAGTCAATAGATTCGCTTTTGCGACGGTCGCCGTCGGTACTTCAGGTACAGCCGGGCGACATGCTTGACCGTACGCGTCTTGATGAAGAGCGCATACGCATCACTGAACTCCTGCGCAATAACGGATATTATACGTTTAACAAGGAGTACATAACGTATTCGGCCGATACAGCGGCCGGCTCGCGCGATGTCAATCTTACGCTGAATCTGCGACCGCCTCATGTCAGGGCCGGTGCCGATACTTTGCGGGTGCATAAAGTCTATTATATACGCGATGTCATATTTGTAACCGATTATAACGCGGAAGACAGTTACGGTTCCTATGATTTTGCCGGACAGGATACAGTCCGTTATAAAGATATTGAGGTCCTGTATGGCAAGGACCGTTATCTGCGTCCGGGTGTGCTTTATGACGCGTGCTACATGCGTCCCGGGCGCCGATACAGGGCTGTTGATGTCGACCGCACGTATGAGGCTCTGGGCCGACTTGGCATACTGCGCTATGTTAATATCGACATGCGTAGCGCTGACGGTCCTGAAGGTAAGGATTGGCTCGATGTTTATGTGCTGCTGACCCGTGGAAAAAAACAAGGTGTGTCGGTTGAACTCGAAGGCACCAACTTGGAGGGAGATCTCGGCTTTGGAGTGGGGCTTACTTATCAACATCGCGATCTGGCCAAAGGATCGGAGCTTCTCACGGTCAAGCTCCGCTCGAGTTATGAAAGTATATCAGGCGATTTCAGCGGATTGATCAACAATCGTTATATGGAGCATTCCGGAGAGGCTGGCATAACCTTTCCGCGATTCATGGCGCCATTTCTGTCATCAGGCTTCAAGCGCCGTGTCAAGGCCGATACTGAATTCAGTGTGTCGTTCAACTATCAGGAACGTCCGGAGTATACGCGTATCATAGCCGGAGCCGGATGGAAATACCGCTGGGCCGACAGGCTCAATACGCGCCGTCATCGTTTTGACATGGTTGATGTAAACTATGTGTATCTGCCTAAAAGCACGCTTGATTTTCTCAATCAGATAGCGCCGAGCAATCCTCTGCTACGCTACAGTTACGAAGATCATTTTATAATGCGTATGGGGTATGGCTATTATTTTACCAACAAGCGGGTTGTCTCGACCGCTACGGCCAAGCGTTATGTGCTCCAGCCTTCGGTCTATACGATAAGAACCAATATCGAGACTGCCGGCAATCTTCTTTATGCCATATCATCACTTACAGGTCAGAACCGTCATGACGGAGCCTATAAGATATTCGGTATACAATACGCACAGTATGTCAAGGGTGAAGCAGACTTTTCATATACCCGCAACTTTGATTACCGTAACTCGCTTGCCGTTCATGTGGGGCTGGGATTGGGAGTGCCTTACGGCAACTCGTCAATGATGCCTTTTGAGAAGCGTTTTTATGCCGGTGGTGCCAACAGCGTAAGAGGGTGGGGTGTCAGAACGCTCGGCCCGGGCAGTTATGACTCCAAAAATTCGGTTACCGACTTTATAAACCAGTGCGGTGACATAAGACTCGACCTTAGTCTTGAGTACAGAGCCAAGCTGTTCTGGGTAGTAGAAGGAGCCTTGTTTGTCGATGCGGGTAATATATGGACTATTCATAATTATGAAAACCAGCCGGGCGGAATGTTTAAATTCAATAAATTTTATCGTCAGATAGCTGCCGCATACGGAGCCGGCATAAGGTTGGACTTCACATATTTTCTGCTAAGACTCGATCTCGGTATGAAAGCATATAATCCGGCTGAAAATCAGGAGCGCTGGCCTATTGTGAAGCCTCGATGGGGACGCGACGCTACGCTGCACTTTTCGGTAGGTTATCCATTTTAATCAAAATAGTAGTATGTATGAAACGACTTGTAATATTTGACCTTGACGGTACACTGCTCAATACAATAGATGACCTCGGAGCCGCAACAAATCATGCTCTTGAGAAAGCCGGATTCTCCTCTCATCCGCTTGCCGCTTATCCTGCTATGGTAGGAAACGGGGTGAAGAAGCTGCTCGAACGCGCGCTTCCGTCAGGTATGGACACCGATGAGGAGGTGGAGCGTCTGCGTGTCTTTTTCCGCGAGTATTACGACGAGCATTGTGCCGATCATACCAAGCCATATCCGGGTATACCCCAATTGCTCGATACACTTCAGGCGATGGGTGTGAAGCTTGCGGTGGCATCCAACAAGTACCGCGATGCTGTAAGGGCGCTTATAGACCGCTTTTTCCCGTCCATAGAGTGGGTGGCAGTCGAGGGACAGAAAGAGGGAGTGCCTGTCAAACCCGATCCGTCGATAGTTTTTGATATACTGTCGCAGTCGCCTACGCCTAAAGCCGAAGTGCTGTATGTCGGCGACTCCGGCGTGGATATGGAGACGGCCCGCAGGGCCTGCGTCGACTCGGTGGGAGTCACTTGGGGTTTCCGTCCTATGACTGAACTGAAGGCATACCATGCCGACCATATAATAAACACACCGGAGGCTATCCTCGACATAGTGTCGGCACAATGATATGCCGCTTTAGCGGCGGTTCTTGTCCGGGTTATTGTGAGTCCGGTATTCCTGACGGTGTGTCATGACATGTTTCATATTTGTGAGCGCCCATTCGGTCAACTGGCGGATCAGCGGAAGAAGCGATTGACCGATTTCAGTAAGCCGGTATTCGACTTTTGGTGGTACTTCCGCATATACCTTGCGGTCTATCAGGCCGTCGGCTTCAAGGGTGCGGAGTGTAGATGACAGTACCCTTGACGATACATCGGGCATCAGTCTGCTGAGTTCATTGAAGCGGACTATTCCTTGTTCTCCGATAATAAGCAAGGTCAGAAACGCCCATTTGTTTCCGAAACGGGCAATCACGTTTCTTACGGGGCACATTTCGATTATAGAGCCTGTCTCTTCTTTTTTTCTCATAGTAAGGTCGCTTACTTTTAATTACAAAGTTAGTCATAATATCTGATACATCTTTTATCCCTTGAATGACAATGAATGAATATGACCTGATCAGCGCGCATTAGGGGTTATATTCAGTTTCAGGAAAGTGGTTACTAAACGAGTTAATATCGAGGCGGGCACAAAGAACTCTGCGGTATATCCGAAATTTTGCGTGAGACTTAATTTTTTTTCTTTCTGATAATCAGTAAAACCGATAAAAAGGTTACTATGTGAGGCGCGTGTAACTTCTTGACAAGCTGATGACAAGGTTGTAATTTTGCAGTGTATAAACAAAAACGCATAATGATATGAAACAGATTCAAACAATCGGGACGGGCGCTAATTTCGGTGCCGTAAATTTCGGAAAACTATCCGACATGAATGACTACGTTCTCAATCTTGGACCGGAAATACGGATTTCCGGCAAGGTGTTCGGAGGCGAAGCAGTAGGAGCGACAGGCGGAGAGTTTTCATTTCAGGTTTTTGCCCCGGGTCATGAAACAGGATTTCTACATACTCACAAGATTCATGAAGAGTTGTATTTTTTTCTCAACGGCAGAGGAGAATTTCAAGTTGACGGAGATATATTCCCTGTAGAAGAAGGTTCGGTGGTACGTGTTGCTCCCGACGGACTGCGGAGTGTGCGCAATAACGGTACAGAACCCCTTGTGATGCTGTGTGTACAGTATCGCGGCAATACATTCGGCTCCGAAGACGCAACTGACGGCAACATTCTCAACGAACCGGTAAAATGGTGAAAGTATAGAAGAGGAGTTATTCATAATGCGCTTGCCGATGACCGGTAATGTGTAGTTGCCGGTACTGCTAAGAAGCGTTTTGAATTTGAAAATATGTCACGGTCAGAAACTTATCTTGTCGGTAAAGCTTCTGACCGGCTATTTTATTATCTGCCGTGTCGGATTACGTAAAGAAACAATGAAGTGCTGCCTGCCGGAAATAATGACTTTGAGCATTTAATAGTATAATATGGACATATACGATATTGATATGTGTTGTACGTAATGTTATGGACTCTACGTTGACGGTGACGATAATAATACGTTGAAATTGCTGCGCCGTCTCGTAAAAAAGTCGTAACTTTGCAAATCAAAAAAATAAAGAGGTAAATATGGATTGGATTCAGCAGCTCCTGTCTCCCGGTAATACAGCGCTTGCAAGCACTATAGTGCTTTATTCGTTTGTTATTGCGGTGGGAGTCTTTTTAGGCAAGCTAAAGATTGGCGGCGTATCGCTTGGTGTCACTTTTGTGTTGTTTGTCGGTCTCGTAATGGGGCATTTCGGCTATAAGGTAAACTCCGAGGTGCTTCATTTTATCAGGGAGTTCGGCCTTATATTGTTTATATTCTCGATCGGTCTTCAGGTCGGTCCCGGATTTTTCTCCTCGTTCAAAAAAGGAGGAATGTTGCTTAACGGACTTGCCGTACTTATCATAATGCTTAATGTGGCCATAGTGCTCGGCATATTTTTTATTGACGGAAACACGTCTATTACCGCTCTTGTGGGTGTGATGTCGGGAGCCGTCACCAATACTCCGGGCCTCGGTGCCGCACAGCAGGCTATACTTCAGGTCAATCCCGACGCATACACTATGTCAGAAGAGATGGCTATGGGCTATGCAGCCGCTTATCCGTTGGGCGTTATCGGTATTATCCTGTCGATGTTTATTATCAGGGCTATATTCCGTGTTAAAATGGACAAGGAGATAAAGCTGGTCGAGGAGGACAACGACAACAGCCAGCTTAAACCTCATATAGTAACGTTTGAAGTGACCAATCCTCTGATCGAGGGTAAAAATCTGGTACAACTTCATGATATAATATCGTGCAACTTTGTCATATCGCGTCTGAAAGATCAGGAAGGCAATGTTATAATTCCCAATTCACAGACCGTCATCCATCTTAACGACAAATTATATATAGTCATGTCGGCGCAGGATGAGGAGCGCTTCAAGGCCGTTATCGGTCCTGAAATAGATATGGACTGGGAAGCCACTCCGAGTCCGGTGATATCGCGCCGTATAGTCATAACCAAGAGCGAGTATAACGGGGTGCCCGTAGGGGCTTTGCGCCTGCGTATGGGCTACCATCTAAACGCCACGCGTGTCAATCGTGCGGGTGTTGATCTGCTTGCCTCACCCAATCTGCGTCTGCAGGTGGGCGACCGCATGACCGTAGTAGGGCAGGAGGCCGACATAAAACGTCTTGCCGAAAAGCTTGGAAACTCGATGAAGCGTCTTAACGAGCCCAATATGATAACGCTGTTTGTCGGTATATTCCTCGGTATTGTAGTAGGTTCCATACCTATCGCTTTCCCCGGAGTCAGTGTGCCGATGAAGCTGGGTCTGGCCGGCGGGCCGCTTGTGGTGGCTATACTTATAAGCCGCTTCGGTTATAAAATAAAGCTTGTCACTTATACATCATCGTCGGCATCGCTGCTTATGAGGGAGATAGGTATATGTCTGTTCCTTGCATCGGTAGGTATAGCGTCGGGTGCCGGCTTTGCGTCGACAGTGTTCAATTATACCGGTATGTGGTGGGTTATATGGGGCTTTATCATAACTGTAGTGCCTCTGCTCGTGGTCGGTATTATAGCCCGTGGTATTTATAAGATCAATCTTCTTACGATCATGGGTCTTTTTGGCGGCGGCATGACCGATCCTCCGGCACTTGCTTATGCCAACAACAGTACCGGCAATGACGCTCCGGCAGTAGCGTATTCTACGGTATATCCGTTGACTATGTTTCTTCGCGTGGTTGCGGCACAGGTGCTTGTGCTCTGCCTTGCATAGGATAGTAACTTATATGATATACATAAGAAGGGAGCAACAGACCTGTTGCTCCCTTCTTATGTATAAACAAGTGAATCAAATGAAAATCCTATACCGTCATAAGGCGGTGTGCAGACTTGAAAATCGGTTATGCAAATTCTTTTAATTTCTTCTCAAGGTCATCGGCGGTATGGACTCCGGCAGCACGCCATTTTACCTCTCCGTCCTTGAATATGATCAGGGTCGGAACTGATTGAACGCGGAATTGAGCCGATAGATCCTGATTCTTATCCACATCTATTTTTACTATGGTTGCACTTTCGTTCACCTTTTCTTTTACCTGTTCAAGTATGGGGTGCATCATTTTACACGGTCCGCACCAAGTGGCATAGAAATCAACCAAAGTAGGTTTGCTGCTCTTAATAATATCGGTAAATTCGCTCATATCTGTAAAGTTTAAGTTTATTATTATAACGTGCGGTTGTTATTTTAAGTTCGGCATATTAGATTATTTTGCAAATACCTTATGGATTGATGTATGATTTTTCGTAAATTTGCATCGCAATCGCAATTAACGTCATTTTATGGCCCGAATAAATTTAAAAGGCATGGGTGTGGCGCTTGTCACTCCCTTTAAGCAAGATAAGTCGATAGACTTCGACGCTCTTGCCCGCTTGCTCGAATATCAGATAAAAAACGGAGTCGACTATATGGTCGTGCTCGGAACTACAGCCGAGACAGCCACTTTATCTTCATCTGAAAAAAAACAGGTAAGAGAGTTTATTGTGGAACGTGTCGCCGGCCGCATACCGCTTGTCATAGGCATCGGCGGCAATAACACGATGGCTCTTGTCGAAGAGCTGAAGACGGCAGACCTGTCACAGTTTCAGGCCGTGCTGTCGGTAGTGCCTTACTACAACAAGCCGTCGCAAGAGGGTATCTATCAGCACTACAAGGCTATAGCCACTGCGTCGCCTATACCGGTCATATTATATAATGTACCCGGTCGTACCGGTGTCAATATGACAGCGGAGACAACACTGCGACTTGCCCGTGAATTTGATAACATAATCGGTGTCAAAGAAGCGTCAGGCAACATATCGCAGATGGACGACATAATCAAAAACAAGTCGGAGGACTTTATGGTCATCTCCGGCGATGACGGCATAACGTTTCCATTGATCACACTTGGCGCGGTAGGAGTCATATCAGTTATAGGCAATGCTTTTCCCAAGGAATTTTCGCGTATGGTAAGACTTGCCTTGCAGGGTGACTATGAACGTGCGCTTACTATACACCATCGGTTTACGGAGTTGTTCAGTCTGCTTTTCGTTGACGGCAATCCGGCCGGAGTAAAGTGTCTTCTTCATGCTATGGGCTTTATCGAAAATGAATTGCGTCTTCCGTTGGTGCCCACCCGCATAACCACTTATGAGAAGATACGTCATGTCCTTGAGCAGCTTGGATGACAAGTGAGACGATTTACCGGTTAAAAACCGGTAAAAGTATTGCCGCAATCAGTATAAAGTGTTAACTTTGCACTCCGAAAGGATGGTCCGGTAGCTCAGCTGGATAGAGCAACAGCCTTCTAAGCTGTGGGTCTTGGGTTCGAATCCCAACCGGATCACAAGGAAGTTCGGACTTCCACCGCAAAACGCTGAAAATCACTTGATTTCCAGCGTTTTTTTTTTTCTTTTTGTCCTATCCGGCAGAATACGGCGGTTTTGGCAGGTTGGACATTTGGGGTGATGGATTGCGTGTAAACCATTGATTTAATTATCTTTGCGAAGATAATTATTGATATGGTTAAAAAAATGCTTTTTCTGCGGGTCTAAAAATGTAGTCAGGAACGG
>NZ_VSMC01000013.1 GCF_008728965.1 Heminiphilus faecis
TAGAGAATTAAAAGGGTAAAATAAAATTGACCCCTAACACCAGGACTTTAAAGGGTCAATCATATTATGGCCAAGGTGGGTAAATTCTGTTTGGCCAAAAGGGTCAAAGTAGAGTGGCTTTTCCATACGGTTATGGAACGGAATTTACACCCTCATAAGGTTGACTGCGAGATAAACGATGGTGACGGTTTCGATGATTGCATACTGCGATATGTTGCCGATGGCAAAGAGATATGGAACTTGATATGCACTTGTTATGGCTATCACGGTCAATGGAAAATTGTTTAACCCTAATATGATATGACTATGTGGAAATATCACACGATGATGTACGCCGGCCGCTATCCGATTCAGTTCCGGCAGAACTTGGCCTGCGGCGAGATTGAGATGCGAATTGACAATGCGATGGCGCAAGCTAACGGCTTTGCCGACCTCAACGAGTTAAAGGCTCTCATAGCGGAGCATGACCCCTCAATGCCGGTTCCCGAATGGCTGCGAGTCGATGATTGGGATTCGCCTCTGCGGATGCCGTTCAACCTCAACTGACCTATGAAATGCAGGATTGCCGTGGTTACGGCTTCGGCAGTCCTGTTTTACCCATGCGGTCAAACATGACCCTCTCGCTAATCAATAGAATCATTGTCGAAAGTCAATATAAATCTGGGCGGCAAGCAATGTAATTGATTGAGGGTTAAGTTTGACACCGAAAATGATAGGTCAATAAACTCAACAAAATCAGACTACAACAACAATCAACAATTTTATTTTTAGACTTATGGCACGCAAGAAAACAGGAAAATCAGCTAAGAAAACACCGTGGGAAGTGGCGTGGGAGCTTCGCAAATACCCTGCACAACTGCCCGAAGCGAAGCATAAGAATATGACGAGAGCAGATGTGGTATTCGCCTTGATGATGTGGCTCGGAATGTCAAAAGTTGATGCCTACCTCACGGCATACCCGACCAATGCAAGCCGTGTCAGCGTGGCGGCTATGGCTACTCGCAAATCACAGGAAGATTGGATTGCTGACTACCTCGATGCTCTGTGGAAAGCGGAGTTGAATGGAGAAATTAAGTTTAACCCAATACCTTGATTATTATGAACAAAAAGACAAACGACAAACAGACAGAAACATTTGAATCAATCCGCGAAGAGATTGAGGCACTCACAAATGCAGTAAGAGAACTTATTATTCCCATCTGTGAAATATCCTCATCGCTCCACGAAATCAGCCAAAAGATGGATTGAAGGCTATGTAAGCGTATCAAGTTATGTTTTAGAACATAAGAACGTGCAAAACCAAGCGAAACACTTTGCCAATCGGCGAAATATGACTAAATTTGCGGTGCAGTCCTTCTTTGGGGTATTGCACCCTTACATATTAGCTCAATGCGCCTCTGAATCACCACCTCGGAATGTAACGAGCTAAACAATACACATTGAGAACGTGCCTTACGGCGCGGGCTTTCTCATAGTGTATTAAGGCTTGTGGTGAGCCAAGAGGCGTATGGCGAAAGTCTGCGCTTTTGTTTTATCGGCAAGTGCGCACAGTATTAACATATAATTCATTCTGACAATGGAAGAAGAACAGAAAACACCACTTACCGATTATTACTCCAAACCATATCAAGGTAAGCGATATAGAGAGAATAGCAGCGAATCATTCATAGTTCCTGCCGCTATCAAAATTATTGCGTGGCTTTCCTTGATAGTAGGAATACTTGGTCTTTTCAGTGATATTGAAAACGGCTCTTGGAAATATGGACTTGGTATAATAGCATTCTCTGTTTTCCTATTTGGCTTTACTGCCATTGTGAAGGCTGCCTATAAGTATCTTGATGAATAACCCAATTAACAACTAAAACCTATAACAAAATGGGCTGGATTATATTTTTGATACTCTTAATTCTCGCCATTATACTTGGCGTGAGACATCTTTCTAAAGAGGGCGACAAGATAATGGAGCAACAAAAGGCTCGCGAAGAAAGACAAAAACAAAGACGATTAGCCGCTTGCGAAGAATACGAAAAACAATTAGTCGAACTATCCTCTCGATTGGGAGAGTGTGCCATAAATGAGAATTTAGATGATTGGCGTGAATATAACATATCTTCAAGGGTGCTGATTTTTGAACAGTCAAGTGTTATAATAATCAAATCAAAAGAGTTCAAGTTCTCGGATATATTAGACTATTCATTGGTTGATGATGCCACGAGCGAAACAATCACAACATCAACGGGTACGGCAAAGACTTCTACAGGCAGCATGATAGGTCGTGCAGTTGTAGGCGGTGTACTTACGGGCGGATTGGGAGCAGTCGCAGGAGCGGCTACGGCAAAAAAGAATACCTCTGACAACGCTACAAGTCAAACCATAACAAAGCATAAATACACACTATATATCAACGTGAACAGCTTACAAGAGCCTACCATATCGTTACAGATAGGCGATAACGTTGCAAAGGCTCAAAAACTCGCAGGAATTATCAACGTAATTATTGAACGTAATAAAAACTAAAATCATGAAGAATATAATTGCAATAGCATTATTTGTCGTAGTCTTAAGTGCCTGTACTCAATCATCTCAAAATCCGTTGATAGGACAATGGGAGAGCAATGAAACTTTCGGAGAGGGAAAAGATACGGTTAACTCAAATTTAATCTTTGTTTTTGATGTTGATGGAACTGGATTTGCTGAATTCAAAATCCGAAGTGCATTTTTAGACCCGATATATCGTAAAATGAATTTCTCATACGAATTAGTTGGGGATTCTCTGCAACTGCAATATGTGGGACATGAAGAAAAACTTAATAGCAGAATAAGTGATATTACTGAAAGCAGCTTTGACTTGATTGGTTTTGATGGCGAGGGTCGGAAGTTACATTTTATAAAAAAAGGAGAAGTGCCAGCAAATGCAAAAGACCATAAAATTGCTAAAGATAACCCCAATAAAATATGGATTCTTACATTAGGGCAATCTCTTGATGCAGCAAAAGAAGTTCTTATTGCTAATAATTATGACTATACGGAAGATGAATATGGACTCAAAGGTTCACAAATGCTTAATTACATGGGTGTAGATTGGGATAGATTTTCTATTGCAAAAGACTCACATAACAATGTTAAGCGCATTCTTCTATATAAAGAAGTCTATCCATTATTAACAGAAGATGAAAAACAAAGCCTTGTAGCCTCAGTTGATGAAATATACGGAGAGCATAGATTAGACCAATCTTCTCACGCCAAATTTGGCAATAAGTTTTGGAGTTGGCAAAACGGAGAGTATCATGTGTCGTTTTCTTGTTTGGAAGATATAGGGCATCAAGAACTTGTGTTTGAAAAATAAAAAATTTTTCTGACTCGCACCCCTGCGCCAACGAGAGGGCGACCCGTTACCCCCGGCACCCCTTATGGGGCTGACCTCGACAATCATTCAGAAACTATAAGGCGAGGCTTCCGCATCTGTGGAGGCTTCGCTTCTTTTGATTGATTTCCCTGCGATTCTATGCGTCAAAGATGATGGGTAGTGTTGCGTTTGGCTACCCTTTGGCTACCCGACAAAATAAAAATAGCTGAAAACCATAGGGTTAACAGCTATTTGTGGTGCCCAGAACAATAACTTAACCTTAACACCTATTACACCAATAACAGTAATTAAAAACGCTAAATAACAATTTCTTACATTGCAAAGATAACTCAACGCATTCAAATATTCATTTCATTTTCACATAATATATAATTCAAACCGTACGATTGGTTCACAAGCATACCATATATATCATTCATTCATATACACCAAATCAATCTGCCCGAATCAACAGGTGGCTGTGTCAAAATCAACTGCCCCTTTTTGACTTAGGTCTATAACTGCATATAGATAATTTAATCGTCAAAAGGTATCAATAATTTTTTGATTAAACTATGTTCTGAATAAAATTCATATACAGATTTTTTGAAAGGGTCAAAGAACGGAAGGTGTATTTGCTTTCATAAGAAAATACATGCCGAGGCTTTTCTCAGACGCAAAGCCGACGGAAGATATGACAATATCATAGAACAAAAAAATAACGAGGGGCGATAATCATATGATTATCGCCCCTCGTTATTTATATGAGAAAATAGATTTTATCTTACCTCCTGATGTACGATATCCACAACATCGGGAGCGTCGAATACGGTATCTATGTCGTCTTTACCGGCTACAACGAGATTATTGTACTCGCGAAGACCAGTACCGGCAGGTATCAGATGACCGCAGATGACATTCTCTTTCATACCTTCGAGGGTGTCGACCTTGCCATTTATGGCTGCCTCGTTGAGGACCTTGGTGGTCTCTTGGAATGATGCGGCCGACATGAAGCTCGATGTCTGAAGAGCGGCACGGGTAATACCCTGCAGTATCTGTTCTGAAGTAGCAGGCACTGCATCGCGTACAACAACGACCTTGAGGTCGCGGCGCTTCAGAGCCGAATTCTCGTCACGGAGCTTGCGCGCCGTAATGATCTGACCGGGCTTAACGTTTTCGCTGTCGCCTGCGTCAACCACTACTTTCTTACCCCAGATACGATCATTCTCTTCCATGAACTCACGTTTGTCAACCACCTGCTGCTCAAGGAAACAGGTGTCGCCCGGATCAAGGATATTGACTTTACGCATCATCTGACGCACAATCACTTCAAAGTGCTTATCGTTGATCTTCACACCCTGCATGCGGTATACGTCCTGAACTTCGTTTACGATATATTCCTGCACGGCAGTGGGACCCATGATATTCAGGATGTCAGCCGGAGTGATGGCACCGTCAGACAAAGGAGTACCGGCACGTACATAGTCGTTTTCCTGAACAAGTATCTGCTTGGACAGGGGCACAAGGTACTTCTTGATTTCGCCAAGTTTGGAAGTTACCGAAATCTCACGGTTACCACGCTTAACCTTGCCGAACTTAACCTCACCGTCGATCTCCGATACGATAGCGGGATTAGACGGGTTACGGGCCTCGAACAACTCGGTAACACGGGGCAGACCACCGGTGATATCACCGGCATTACCAGCCGAACGCGGTATCTTGACAAATACCTCACCGGGCTTAACTTCTGCTCCATCCTCAACCATCAGGTGAGCTCCCACAGGAAGCGCATAGGTCTTTAGAACCTGACCGTTGGCATCAAGTATATTGGCTTCAGGCACGCGGGTACGATCTTTAGACTCGATGATAATCTTGTCTTCAAGACCTGTCTGCTCGTCGTAGTCCACGCGATAAGTGATATTGTCGATAAGGTTCTGGAAGCTTATCTTACCGCCTACTTCCGATATGATGACCGCATTGAAGGGGTCCCATTCGCATATCACATCACCTTTGGTAACGGTAGCTCCATTGCTGAAATAGAGCTTGGAACCGTAAGGTATGTTGGCGTTAGTAAGCATCATCTTGGTATTCGGATCGATAATGCGCATTTCGGCAAGACGACCGATGACAACCTCCACTGGCTTACCGTTAGGAGCGACCTCATCAGTGGTTACGGTACGAAGTTCCTCGATTTCGAGAGTACCCTCGTAGCGTGAAGTGATGGTAGATACGGCAGCGATATTGGATGCCACACCACCGACGTGGAACGTACGGAGTGTAAGCTGAGTACCCGGCTCACCGATTGACTGCGCGGCGATGACACCGACAGCCTCGCCCTTCTGCACAAGGCGGTTGTTGGAGAGATTGCGGCCATAGCACTTGGCGCATACGCCTTTCTTAGATTCACAAGTGAGTACCGAACGTATCTCAACCGACTCGATAGGCGATTCATTGATGCGGTTGGCAGCAACCTCGTCAATCTCCTCGCCGGAAGCCACTATAAGCTCACCGCTAATGGGGTCGATAATATCGTGGACGGATACACGACCGAGTATACGCTCAGCCAGTGAAGCCACAACTTCCTCGTTGTTTTTAATCTCCGTGCATACAAGTCCGCGCAGAGTACCGCAGTCCACCTCATTGATGATAACGTCATGGGCGACGTCAACAAGGCGACGGGTAAGATAACCCGCGTCGGCAGTCTTCAATGCAGTATCGGCAAGACCCTTACGGGCACCGTGGGTAGAGATGAAGTACTCAAGCACCGAAAGGCCCTCCTTAAAGTTGGCCAAAATCGGGTTCTCGATGATCTGACCGCCTTCGGCACCTGCTTTCTGGGGCTTGGCCATAAGACCACGCATACCGGCCAACTGACGAATCTGGTCTTTAGAACCACGGGCACCGGAGTCAAGCATCATAAATACAGAGTTGAAGCCTTGGTTAGCGGCAGTCATCTGCTTCATGAGCGTATCGGTAAGACGCGAGTTAACATGCGTCCATATATCGATTATCTGGTTGTAACGCTCGTTGTTGGTGATGAAACCCATAGCATAGTTGTTCATCACTTCCTGAACCTGCTCGTTACCTTCGGCAACCAACTGCTCTTTCTCGGCAGGGATAAGCACATCACCGAGGTTGAACGAAAGTCCGCCGCGGAATGCCATGTAATAACCGAGGTTCTTGATATCATCAAGGAACTGAGCCGAACGGGTGACACCGCAAGTGTTGATAACCTTACCGATGATGTCGCGCAAAGATTTCTTGGAAAGAATCTGATTGACATAGCCAATCTCCTTGGGCACATACTGATTGACAAGCACACGGCCTACCGAAGTATTATCTACAAGGTGCTTTATCGGATTGCCGTCCTCGTCAACGTCATCAACCATCACCGATACGGGAGCATGCAGGGTAACACGGCCTTCATTGTAGGCAATCTGCGCCTCTTCCGGACCGTAGAACTTCAGGCCCTCTCCCTTATCGCCCTTGCGGAGCTTGGTGATGTAGTAAAGACCGAGCACCATATCCTGCGAAGGCACGGTGATAGGCGCACCGTTGGCAGGATTAAGGATGTTGTGAGCACCGAGCATAAGCATCTGTGCTTCGAGAATGGCCTCGTTGCCAAGAGGGAGGTGCACAGCCATCTGGTCGCCGTCGAAGTCGGCGTTGAATGCCGTACATGCGAGCGGGTGAAGCTGGATAGCCTTTCCTTCAATCATCTTGGGCTGGAATGCCTGAATACCGAGACGGTGGAGTGTCGGGGCACGGTTAAGAAGCACAGGATGGCCTTTCATAACGTGTTCAAGAATGTCCCATACCACCGGTTCCTTGCGGTCAACGATCTTCTTTGCAGACTTCACGGTCTTTACAATGCCTCGTTCGATAAGTTTACGGATAACAAACGGCTTGTAAAGCTCGGCAGCCATATTTTTGGGGATACCGCACTCGTGCATCTTCAACTCGGGACCAACGACGATAACCGAACGAGCGGAATAGTCGACACGCTTACCGAGAAGGTTCTGACGGAAACGTCCCTGCTTACCCTTGAGCGAGTCAGAGAGCGACTTCAGCGGGCGATTGGCCTCGGTCTTGACAGCCGAAGACTTGCGCGAGTTGTCGAGCAATGAATCGACTGCTTCCTGAAGCATACGCTTCTCATTGCGCAATATCACTTCGGGAGCCTTGATTTCGATAAGACGTTTAAGACGGTTGTTACGTATGATGACACGACGGTATAGGTCGTTCAGGTCGGAAGTGGCGAAGCGTCCGCCGTCAAGCGGCACGAGAGGACGAAGTTCAGGCGGTATCACGGGCACAGCCTGAAGTATCATCCATTCAGGCTTGTTGCGGTGCTTGGACGCACGGAACGACTCCACAATCTGAAGACGCTTGAGGGCCTCGGTCTTACGCTGCTGCGAGCCGTCGGTGTTGGCACGGTGCCTCAATTCGTAAGACAAAGAGTCGAGGTCCAGACGGGTGAGCAGGTCGTAGACCGCTTCGGCACCCATCTTGGCTATGAATTTATTGGGATCGGTATCTTCGAGCAACTGATTTTCTTTCGGAAGCTTGTCGAGGATATCGAAGTACTCTTCTTCGGTAAGAAGGTCGAGTTCCTGAACATCTTCGGCAGCACCGGGCTGTATAACTACATAACGCTCGTAGTAGATGACGGCATCAAGTTTCTTGGAGGGGAGTCCGAGAAGATAACCAATCTTGTTGGGCAATGAACGGAAATACCAGATGTGGGCCACGGGCACAACGAGTTTGATGTGTCCCATGCGTTCGCGGCGCACCTTCTTTTCAGTCACCATCACACCGCAACGGTCGCACACGATGCCTTTGTAACGGATGCGCTTGTACTTGCCGCAATGACATTCGTAATCCTTGACAGGACCGAAAATCTTCTCGCAGAAGAGGCCGTCGCGTTCAGGCTTGTAAGTGCGGTAGTTGATAGTCTCAGGCTTAAGTACCTCACCGCTCGACTTCTCGAGGATTTCCTCGGGCGAAGCAAGCCCGATGGAAATCTTTGAGAAACCGGATTTTGATTTATTGTCTTTTCTAAAAGCCATATTTTGTATAGTCCTTTCTTACAAATGAAAACTGTTACTGCTCTAAGTTGATGCTCAGACCGAGACCGCGCAATTCATGCAGAAGCACGTTGAGCGACTCCGGTATACCGGCAGGCGGCATGGGCTCGCCCTTGACGATAGCTTCATAGGCCTTGCTGCGACCGGTGACATCATCACTCTTGATGGTAAGAATCTCCTGAAGGATATGAGATGCGCCGAAAGCTTCAAGCGCCCAAACCTCCATCTCTCCGAAACGCTGACCGCCGAACTGAGCCTTACCTCCGAGAGGCTGCTGAGTAATAAGAGAGTACGGACCGATGCTACGTGCGTGCATCTTGTCCTCGACCATGTGACCGAGCTTAAGCATGTAGATAATACCTACTGTAGCAGGCTGGTCGAAACGCTCACCGGTGCCGCCGTCGTAAAGATATGTCTTACCGTAACGGGGCAGACCGGCCTTATCGGTCCATTCATTGAGGTCATCAAGGCTTGCACCGTCGAAGATAGGAGTAGCGAACTTATCGCCGAGTATTGCTCCCGACCAGCCGAGAACGGTCTCGAATATCTGACCGAGGTTCATACGCGAAGGCACACCCAACGGGTTAAGCACGATGTCGACCGGAGTACCGTCGGCAAGGAAAGGCATATCCTCCTGACGCACGATACGCGACACGATACCCTTGTTACCGTGACGTCCGGCCATCTTGTCGCCCACACTTATCTTACGCTTCTTGGCTATGTATACCTTGGCCATCTGCATGATACCGGAGGGAAGCTCATCACCTATTGAGATATCGAACTTCTTGCGACGCAAATCGGCATCTATCTCCTTTGACTTGCGAAGATAGTTAACAATCGTAGCGCGAATAAGGTCATTTTTATGAGCGTCATTGGTCCACTTGGACAGATTGACGGTATCATAATTGATGCCTTTAAGAGCGGCGGGGGTAAACTTGGCACCCTTGGCTATGATATCGGCGCCGAGGAAATCCTTGACACCCTGCGAAGTCTTGCCTTCGGTAAGCACCATGAGTTTGTCCACGAGCACATCCATGAGCTCGGCCTGCTTTGTTTCGTACTCCTCATCGAGTTTCGGAAGCTGCGCATTTGCGCTCTTGGTCTTTTTCTTTTTGGCAGCACGCGAGAAGAGGTTTGTGCCAATCACGACACCTTTCAGTGAAGGAGTGGCTTTAAGCGAAGCATCCTTCACATCGCCGGCCTTGTCACCGAATATAGCGCGAAGCAGTTTCTCCTCCGGGGTAGGATCAGACTCGCCCTTAGGCGTAATCTTACCTATCATTATATCGCCGGGCTCTACATGAGCTCCGACACGTATTATACCACGCTCGTCAAGGTCCTTGGTGGCATCCTCGCTTACGTTGGGGATATCGCTTGTGAGTTCCTCCATACCGCGCTTGGTCTCGCGTACTTCGAGTGAATACTCATCGACATGCACCGAAGTGAGTATATCCTCACGCACCACGCGCTCGTTGAGCACGATGGCGTCCTCGTAGTTGTAACCCTTCCAAGGCATGAACGCCACTTTGAGGTTACGTCCGAGAGCAAGCTCGCCATTTTCGGTCGAATATCCTTCAGTAAGGATCTGACCGGCAGTAACACGCTGACCCTTCTCACATATAGGACGCAGGTCGATGGTAGTGCTCTGGTTAGTCTTCCGGAACTTGGGTATATGATATTCTTTTACAGAATCTTCAAATGCTACAAACTCCTCATCCTCGGTACGGTCGTAGCGTATGCGGATAACAGTAGCGTCGACAAATTCGATAACACCGTCGCCCTCGGCTGTAATCTGCGTACGAGAGTCGCGGATAAGCTGTCCTTCGAGGCCGGTGCCGACAATCGGCGCCTCGCTGCGCAACAGAGGTACTGCCTGACGCATCATGTTGGAGCCCATCAACGCACGGTTGGCGTCGTCATGCTCAAGGAACGGGATGAGCGATGCGGCTATAGATGCAATCTGCGTAGGCGACACATCCATAAGATTGACCTCGCCGGGAGCCACAATGGGGAAGTCGGCGTCAAGACGCGCTTTCACACGGTCGCGTACAAATGTACCGTCGGGGTTAAGCGGAGCGTTGCCCTGCGCGATAACCTGTCCCTCCTCCACCTCGGCAGTCAAATATACGACTTCGTCGTTGTTGATGTTGACCTTGGCGTCATCGACCTTGCGGTAAGGAGTCTCGATGAATCCGAGGTCGTTGATCTTGGCATAGACGCACAATGACGATATAAGACCGATGTTAGGACCTTCAGGAGTCTCGATAGGACAAAGACGTCCGTAGTGGGTATAGTGCACGTCGCGCACCTCAAAACCGGCACGCTCACGCGACAGACCGCCGGGACCGAGGGCCGACATACGACGCTTGTGAGTCATCTCGGCCAAGGGGTTGGTCTGGTCCATGAACTGTGACAGGGCATTGGTGCCGAAGAATGTATTGATCACCGACGATATGGTCTTGGCATTGATCAAGTCGATGGGAGTGAAGTCCTCGTTGTCGCGGACGTTCATACGCTCGCGTATAGTACGTGACATACGTGCCAAGCCGACACCGAACTGATTGTATAGCTGCTCGCCCACTGTACGCACGCGGCGATTGCTCAGGTGGTCGATATCATCGACATCGGTCTTGGAGTTGATAAGTTCGATCAGATACTTGATAATGGCAATAATGTCCTCTTTTGTGAGAACCTTGACATCCATCGAAGTGCCCAGACCGAGCTTCTTGTTGATGCGGTAACGGCCTACCTCGCCGAGGTCATAACGCTTCTCCGAGAAGAAAAGGTTGGTTATGACTTCGCGGGCCGAAGCATCATCCGGCGGCTCCGCGTTGCGCAGCTGCCTGTATATATATTGTATAGCCTCCTTTTCGGAGTTACTGGTATCTTTCTGCAGAGTGTTGAATATGATCGAGTAATCGCTTGTGTTGGCGTCCTCTTTGTGCAAAAGAATAGTCTGCGCCCCAGACTCGATTATCTCATCTATATGCTCCTCTTCAAGCACGGTCTCACGGTCGATAACCACTTGGTTACGCTCAATCGACACAACCTCGCCGGTATCCTCATCGACGAAGTCCTCCACCCATGTTTTGAGCACACGGGCGGCAAGCTTGCGTCCCACAGCTTTTTTAAGATTGGTCTTGTTGACCTTGATCTCCTCGGCAAGGCCGAAAATCTCGATAATGTCCTTATCGCTTTCAAGACCAATAGCACGAAGCAATGTGGTGACGGGAAGTTTTTTCTTGCGGTCAATGTATGCATACATGACATTGTTGATGTCAGTAGCAAACTCTATCCAAGAACCACGGAACGGTATGATACGTGCCGAGTACAGCTTGGTGCCGTTGGCATGTGTACTTTGTCCGAAGAATACACCGGGCGAACGGTGCAACTGGGATACAACAACACGCTCGGCTCCGTTAATCACAAAGGTGCCTTGCGCAGTCATATAAGGAATCGGGCCAAGGTATACGTCCTGAATCTTCGGGGCGAAATCCTCGTGATCAGGGTCAGTACAATAAAGTTTCAACTTGGCTTTTAGGGGAACGCTGTAAGTAAGACCTCGTTCCAGACACTCCTCGATAGTGTAGCGCGGAGGGTCTATATAATAATCGAGGAATTCGAGCACATAGTTGTTGCGGGTGTCCACGATAGGGAAGTTCTCTGCAAACACTTTGTACAAGCCCTCATTGTTTCTTTTTTCAGGAGGTGTGTCCAGCTGCAGAAAGTCCTGAAACGACTTCAGCTGTACCTCGAGGAAATCAGGGTAAGGAAGCGGGTTCTTTACCGAGGCAAAATTTACACGTGGTTTTGTTAAAGAGACTGACATTTAGAAAAAACGTTAAGAGAAACTCAACTTAAATTATAGCACAAAAAGGTTAAGAATCACTGTTATATGATTCTTAACCTATCTACCTGATTAACAGGCAATATTATTTAAGTTCAACTTCAGCGCCAGCTTCTTCCAACTGCTTTTTGAGTCCTTCGGCGTCAGCCTTGGCGAGACCTTCCTTAACTGTGCTGGGAGCACCGTCAACAAGTTCCTTAGCTTCCTTCAAGCCAAGACCTGTGAGTTCCTTAACGAGCTTAACGACTGCAAGCTTGCTTGCGCCGGCTGATTTAAGGATAACGTCGAAAGAAGACTTCTCTTCAGCGGCGGGTGCACCTGCTGCAGGACCGGCTGCTACAGCAACAGCTGCGGCTGCGGGCTCAATGCCGTACTCGTCCTTAAGGATTTGAGCAAGTTCGTTTACTTCTTTTACTGAGAGGTTAACTAATTGTTCTGCAAAAGCTTTTAAATCTGCCATTTTTGTATGATTTAATTGAGTTATTTTTCTGTTTTAATTATTCTTTGTTGGAGAGTGTCTCGAGGATGCCGTGGAGCTTAGTGCCACCGGAAGTAAGAGCGGAAACCACATTCTTGGCGGGCGACTGGAGAAGAGCGATAACATCGGCGATGAGCTCGTTCTTGCTCTTGATGCTTGCGAGAGTGTCGAGCTGATCTGCGCCGACATATACAGTCTCTTCAACATAAGCAGCCTTCAGGCGGGGAAGTGCGGCGTCCTTGTTTTTCTTCAGGACATCCTTGATAAGTTTGGCGGGAGCATTTCCAACATTTGAAAACATGACGGATGTAGCACCTTCCAAGCAGGGATATAGTTCGGAATAATCTCCTTCAATCTTCTCAAGAGCTTTGTGAAGAAGAGTATTTTTAACTACGAGGAGCTTTATATCGGCTGCATTACACGCACGACGCAGGTCACTTGTCTTCTCGGCGTTAAGACCGGCGGTCTCTACCAGATAGAAGCAAGAGTACTGTTTAAGCGTGTCAGCGATTTTATCTATAATAATTGCTTTATCTTCCTTTCTCATTTTACGTAGTCATTAAAGGGTTAAGCATCGATTGACTTAGAGTCAACCTTGATACCGGGACTCATAGTGCTCGAAAGATAAATACTCTTAATATAGGTGCCTTTAGCTGTAGCGGGCTTAAGCTTGATCAAGGTGTTGATAAACTCGCGGGCATTGTCTTTCATCTGCTCGGGAGTAAACGATACCTTACCTATCGACGAGTGAACAATACCGTTCTTGTCGACCTTGAAGTCTATCTTACCTTTTTTAACCTCCTCAACGGCCTTGGCCACATCGTTGGTCACTGTACCGCTCTTGGGGTTAGGCATCAATCCGCGCGGACCGAGTATACGGCCGAGAGCACCGATTTTACCCATGATAGCCGGCTGAGTGATAATCACGTCAACATCGGTCCATCCACCCTTTATCTTTTCGATATACTCGTCAAGACCGACATAGTCGGCTCCGGCAGCCTTGGCGGCAGACTCGGCATCGGGATTACAGAGCACAAGCACTGTAGTCTGTTTGCCGGTACCGTGAGGAAGAGTAACGACACCACGCACCATTTGATTAGCTTTACGGGGATCTACGCCGAGACGTACATCGATATCAAGCGAAGCGTCAAATTTAGTATAGGTTACTTCCTTTACTTTTTCGGCCGCTTCAGCCAAAGTGTAAGCCTTCCCAGCTTCAATCTTCTGTAAAGCCAACTTTTGATTTTTAGTAAGTTTACCCATGTCAATTGAAGTTTATTAGTTATTTTCAGGGAAAGCTCCCTTTACGGTGATACCCATGCTTCTGGCCGTACCGGCAACCATGCGCATTGCCGACTCCACAGTAAAACAGTTCAAATCGGGCATTTTGTCCTCAGCAATTACCTTTACCTGATCCCAAGTGATTTCGGCTACCTTCTTACGGTTAGGCTCGGCTGAACCGCTTTTGAGTTTAGCCACCTCAAGAAGCTGTATAGCTACCGGAGGAGTCTTTACAATGAAGTCAAAGCTCTTGTCGGTGTAATAAGTGATTACGACCGGAAGCACCTTGCCTGCCTTGTCTTGGGTACGGGCATTGAATTGCTTGCAAAACTCCATGATGTTGATGCCCTTAGAACCCAGCGCGGGACCTACTGGCGGCGATGGATTTGCTGCTCCACCTTTAATCTGCAATTTGATCTGTCCAGCAATTTCTTTAGCCATTTCTTAATACAAATTTTGTTGGGTTAAACGTCGGAATAGACAAAACAGTCCGTAACAACTATTTCGCCAATTCTCGCTCTACTTGCGAAGCCTCCAATTCGAGAGGTGTACTGCGGCCGAATATCTTCACTTCCACTTTCAGTTTGCGCTTCTCCGGGTCGAGATCCACGATCTCGCCGTTGAAGCCGCTGAAAGGTCCGAAAGTGACCTTGACATGCTCGCCGACAAGGAAGTCGCCGAAACCGTCATCATTCGCCTCATTGATCTCGTCGGCAGCGCCTAACATACGCATGACCTCGCTCTGACGGAGGGGTTCCGGCGCGCTGCCTTTACCTCTTCCACCGAGAAAGTCAATAACGTTAGTCGTGTTGCGAAGTTCATGCATTACCTCGCCTTGGAGATCAGCCTCAATAAACACATAACCGGAATAGAGGTTGCGTTCTTTCACAACCCTCTTCCCGTTACGGGTAGTCACTACTTTCTCAGTCGGAATCAACACTTGCGATACGTAGTTGCCTAAGTCGGTATTCTTGATTGCAGCATCGAGAAGTTCCTTAACCTTAGCCTCCTTTCCTGATATGGCACGAAGCACATACCATTCTTTCTTTCTTTCAGCCATTGCGCACTACGTATTAAGTATTAAAGACTGTAGATGAAGTGCATGAAGTAGTTGATAATCTGATCAAAAACAAGAATGATCAATGCTATGATGACGGAAGCTATCAACACAATGCAACTGCTTTTGATCAACTGACTCTTGGTAGGCCAAGAAGTCTTATATCGTAATTCGGTATAAGACTCCTCTATATCCGTAAGTAATTTTAATTTCTTCATTTCTTTTATTTTTGCACGGGATGAGAGACTCGAACTCCCGACACCCGGTTTTGGAGACCGGTGCTCTACCAACTGAGCTAATCCCGTTTGTTATCGCGCCCCGCGTTGATGAACGAGGCGCGATGTATATCGATTATTAGTCGAGGATCTCAGTGATCTGACCAGAACCAACAGTGCGACCGCCTTCACGGATAGCAAAGCGAAGACCTGCATCGCAAGCAACCGGGTTGATGAGCTCAACAATGATCTCAACGTGGTCACCGGGCATTACCATTTCTACACCTTCGGGAAGAGTGATCTCACCGGTCACGTCAAGAGTACGGATGTAGAACTGGGGACGATAGTGGTTGTGGAACGGAGTGTGACGGCCACCCTCTTCTTTCTTCAGGATATAGACAGAAGCCTTGAACTTGCTGTGAGGCTTAACAACACCCGGATGGCAGATTACCATACCGCGCTTGATATCCTTCTTGTCGATACCACGGAGGAGAAGACCTACGTTATCACCGGCTTCACCCTGATCAAGAAGCTTGCGGAACATTTCAACACCGGTAACAACCGACTTCATGTCAGCGCCAAGACCCATGATCTGCACTTCGTCACCAACCTTAACAATACCGGTTTCAATACGGCCGGTAGCAACAGTACCACGACCAGTGATCGAGAACACGTCCTCAACAGGCATCAAGAAAGGTTTGTCGATGTCGCGGGGAGGCAGAGGTATCCATTCGTCAACGGCATCCATAAGCTCCATAACCTTTTCAACCCACTGAGGCTCGCCGTTAAGCGCACCGAGAGCAGAACCGCGGATGATAGGAGTATTGTCACCGTCATATTCGTAAGACGAAAGAAGGTCACGCATTTCCATCTCAACGAGGTCAAACATTTCCTCGTCGTCAACCATATCGCACTTGTTAAGGAAAACAACGATACGGGGAACGTTCACCTGACGAGCGAGAAGGATGTGCTCGCGAGTCTGGGGCATAGGACCGTCGGTTGCAGCACAAACGATGATAGCACCGTCCATCTGAGCAGCACCGGTAACCATGTTCTTAACGTAGTCGGCGTGTCCCGGGCAGTCAACGTGAGCATAGTGACGACTTGCAGTCTCATACTCAACGTGAGAAGTATTAATGGTTATACCACGTTCTTTTTCCTCGGGAGCGTTGTCGATCTGGTCGAACGACTTAACTTCAGAAAGACCCTTCTCTGCAAGCACTTTGGTGATAGCGGCAGTCAAAGTAGTCTTACCATGGTCAACGTGACCGATAGTACCGATGTTAACATGCGGTTTGGTTCTTTCGAATTTCTCTTTAGCCATAACTGTTTTGTTATTTTATTGTAATTATTGAAATTTCTTCTTTTACACAAGCACCGCGAAAGCGAAACTACGCTTTCGTGGGCCGTAATTTTGAGCCGATGGCGGGATTTGAACCCGCGACCTCTTCCTTACCAAGGAAGTGCTCTACCCCTGAGCTACATTGGCGACATTTCTTTGAGCGGAAGACGAGGCTCAAACTCGCGACCCTCAGCTTGGAAGGCTGATGCTCTATCAACTGAGCTACTTCCGCAGTTACGTGGGCGAAGATGGATTCGAACCACCGAAGGCATAAGCCAGCAGATTTACAGTCTGCCCCATTTGGCCACTCTGGTATTCGCCCTGATAAAATTACGCTCCGCAATACAGAAAACGCAAGTTTACTTTTCCATTTTGAGCCTCTTGTCGGATTCGAACCAACGACCCCGAGATTACAAATCACGTGCTCTGGCCAACTGAGCTAAAGAGGCGTTTTATCTTAATGCTTGTGCTCTGTTAGGAGCGTCAAGCGGGTGCAAAGTTACGCAGTATTTTTTTTCTTTCCAAATTTTTTGAAGCTAATTTTCATTAACATCTTTTTTTTGGTTTCGCTGCGTTTTGCGGTCACAAAGGTAGCATTTATTTTTCAACTTAAAGCCTATTGGTTCATCTTTTTTTCGTATGTTTGCAGCACACATTAATTAATATAGCAACCAAATATGACTAAAGAGATAAAAAAACGCCTCGGTACATTGCGGCAAGCCATGGCGGCATCAGGCATAGACCTTACGGTCATACCCCACTCTGACCCTCATCAGAGTGAATACATGTCGCCTCAATGGCATCTGCGCGAGTACTACAGCGGATTCAACGGTTCGGCCGGTGATCTTGTGGTGACACCTGACGAAGCTCTCCTTTGGACCGATTCGCGTTATTTCCTCCAAGCGGCGCAGCAACTCGAAGACACCGGTATAAAACTGATGAAAGCCGGTCTGCCCGACACTCCATCTATAGCCTCCTTCATAATAACCGCACTTAAACCCGGCCATACAGTCGGCATAGACGGACTTATATATTCAGCCGACGAGTCTGAAAGACTTGAGAAGACGCTTGCGCGGCACGATATAAAACTCGCCACCGATTTTACAGCCGCAGCCGACAACCGTACCTACAGACCGGAGCTCCCCGACAGCCCTGTATTTATATATGAGGAGAAATACGCCGGTGAAGGAGCCAAGCATAAAATCGGTAAAATTCTCAATGCCGCGGCCGGCCAAGGCGCAGAAGCGGCATTTGTCACGGCTCTCGACGAAATAGCATGGGCGCTCAACCTCAGAGGCTCCGACGTTGCATACAATCCGGTATTCGCCTCGTTTCTATATCTTTCAGCCAGAGGTTCTACTCTCTTTGTCGACGATATAAAACTCGACGGTCAGGTAAAAGAATATCTTGACGCATTAGACATCACACAGGCGCCATACTCCGAAGCGGCATCTTTCCTTTCGGCATTGCCCTCCGATGTCAGAATACTTGTCGACCCTTCCAAAGCGTCAAGAGCGTTTATCGACGCTCTTGGTGACAAAGCCGTAAAAACCGCCTCTCCGATACCGGAACTCAAGTCACTGCGCAACGAAGTGCAGGTTCAAGGGTTGCACGATGCAATGTTGCGCGACGGTGTGGCCCTCGTCAATGGTTTTGCAGAACTGGAGACGCGGTTGTCGGCAGGCGAACGGGTGACCGAAATGGAAGTCGGACGCATACTGTCAAGATACCGGGCCGAGCAACCGCTCTACTTCGACGACAGCTTTGGCACGATAGCCGGCTTCAAGGAACATGGCGCCATAGTCCACTATGAGGCCGATGTGGCTTCCGACGCCGTAATTGCAGGCGATGGACTTCTGCTTGTCGACTCCGGCGCACAATACCTCGACGGCACTACCGACATAACACGTACCATATCGATCGGAGACCCGTCACCGGAAGAACGCCACGACTTCACGCTCGTGCTGAAAGGCCACATAGCACTTGCCATGGCTGTATTCCCTGAAGGCACACGTGGCGCGCAGCTCGATGCGCTAGCCCGCATGCCTATGTGGGCCGAGGGCAAAGGCTACCTCCACGGCACAGGTCACGGCGTAGGACACTTCCTCAACGTCCATGAAGGGCCGCAGAGCATACGGCTCAACGAAAATCCGGTCACACTCAAGCCGGGCATGCTGACATCCAACGAACCGGGCATATATCTTACAGGCAAGTACGGCATACGCTGCGAGAACCTGATGCTTACCGTACCGGCGTTTACCACCGACTTCGCGCGATTTCTGAAGTTTGACACTGTCACGCTGTTCCCATTCGACCTGCGGCTTGTAGACACCGCCATGCTTACCGATGAAGAGCTCCGTTGGCTTAACGAATACCACAAGCGTGTACACGACACCCTGTCGCCATGCCTTGACGAAAAAGGCCGCGCATGGCTCGACCACAAAACCCGGCCGCTTACAAAAAACGAATACTCCGATTAATATACTCTAACAATTATGGCACTCATAAAAAAAGTAAGGGGCTACACCCCGGTCATAGGCAAAAACTGCTTTCTTGCCGACAACTGCACGATAATAGGCGACGTCATCATGGGCGATGACTGTAGCATATGGTTCAACACAGTTCTGCGCGGCGACGTCAATTCAATCAAAATCGGCAACCGGGTCAATATTCAGGACGGCTCGGTGCTGCACACCTTATATCAGAAATCGACCATAGAGATAGGCAATGACGTGTCGATAGGCCACAATGTGACTGTACACGGAGCCAAAATCCATGATTTTGCGCTAATAGGCATGGGAGCCGTGGTCATGGACGATGCGGTGGTCGGCGAAGGTGCTTTGGTAGCCGCAGGCAGTGTCGTGCTATCACGTACACAGATTGGCCCCAATGAACTGTGGGGAGGCGCTCCGGCAAAATTCATCAAGATGGTCGATCCTGAACAGAGCAAGGAGATAAACCGAAAAATCGCGAAAAACTACCTGATGTACTCCACTTGGTACGACGCCGAAGCTGACAACGAGGCCGGCGTAGAAGCCGAGCGCACCGAATAACGACCAGCCTAAACTTAAACAATAGCGGGCATCGTGACAGCACGATGCCCGCTATTGTTTTATTGGACCAATCAGCCTTATTAGACTAATTGACTCTCTTACTTGCCCGAGTATTTCTTGGACTGCTCGCTTACAAGGTCCATGTCGTCGAAGTAGTTTATGCGCATGGCACGACGCACGTCATCAAGAGTCGACGCAGCCACCCGGCGTGCTTCCTCTGAACCACGCTTCAGTATGTCATACACCGCCGGTATATTCTGCTCCCACTCTTTACGGCGCTCGCGTATCGGGGCAAGTTCCTCCTCGATGACCGCGGCAAGAAACTTTTTCACCGTACCGTCGCCCAGACCGCCACGCGTATAATGGTCCTTCAGCTCCTGAAGATTTTTGTATTCCGGCAGGTAACGTTCAAAATGTTCCTCCTTGCAGAAAGCGTCAAGATATATAAACGGGCAGTTTCCTTCAAGATGTCCCGGGTCACACACATTTAGATGCAACGGATCGGTATACATGCTCTTGACTTTTTTTGACACCTCCTTGGCGCTGTCGCTAAGATAGATGCAGTTGCCGAGCGATTTGCTCATCTTGGCCTTGCCGTCAGTACCCGGCAGACGCTGGCATGCCTCGTTTTCAGGCAACAGTATCTCCGGCTCTACAAGAGTGTCGCCATACACGTTGTTAAACCGGTTTACTATCTCTCGCGTAAGCTCTATCATCGGAGCCTGATCCTCTCCTACCGGCACCGTCGTTGCCCTGAATGCGGTTATGTCTGAAGCCTGACTCACCGGATAGCAGAAAAATCCTACCGGTATGCTCTGTTCGAAGTTGCGCATCTTGATCTCCGTCTTCACTGTAGGATTGCGCTGTACGCGCGACACAGTCACAAGATTCATATAATAAAACGCAAGCTCCGTAAGTTCAGGCACCTGCGACTGGATAAAGATCGTAGTCTTTGAAGGGTCAATACCGACCGACAGGTAGTCGAGAGCCACCTCGATAATGTTCTGGCGCACCTTCTCCGGATTATCGGCGTTGTCGGTAAGAGCCTGTGCATCGGCTATCATGACAAATATCTTGTCAAACTCTCCCGAATTTTGCAGCTCGACTCTACGCTTCAGCGAGCCCACATAATGCCCAAGATGCAATTTTCCTGTGGGCCGGTCGCCCGTAAGTATGATTTTTTCCATTCTGTCAATAGTTTAATTTTCCACAAAATTACATCTTTTGACCCAATATTAAAAACAATTACATCAATTAGCCTATTCTGCCCGATTTCTCCGGCAAAAGGGTGAGACTGACGCCTCACCCTTATCAAAGAACATAAGTATTACATGAGCCTTTTCACAAAGGCGGTTTCGGTCAAGGCACTGATTAAGTCTCAGGTGCCCTTCCCTTCAAAAAAACAGTATCTCACGACACCTTTCCTATTCTCATAAGCACTATGCCGTTCCGCCCCACTAAAAAAATCAAATCTAAAAAACTCTGCATTAAAAACATATATAAAAAATATCTAACATCCTATCGTCTTCAACAGCCGGTCCACCGGAGGGTCATTTAGCACTACACGCCCCTCGCCGTCAAGCAGATAAAACACCGGTAGCGCCGGCAGCGAATAGAGCTCGTCGACAGTCTCGGCGGCAAGTCCCACCGTCCATTGCGGAGGAAATGCATCTATGCCCCTCTCCCATAATGACCTGTCATCTTCCACATCAACCGCTATCATACGCACGCCCTCAGGCAGCCGCAACCCCTGAAGCGCCTGCAGCACGGCTTTGCACCGCTCACAGTCCGGATCATAAAACATAAGCAGTGTCGCCCCTGACCCCGCAGTCCCCTCGTGAAGCCGGTGCCGCTTGCCGTCGCGCGTAATATAGGCAAAGTCGGCCGCCTTCATCCCGGGACGGTTGCGGCTGGCCATGGCAAGCCGATGGGCCGCGCGCAGCCGACCGGCCTCACCGAGCAGATCGTCCACGGCCATACGGTCGAGAAACACCATATACATGTCCTCGTCGCGCATCGGCGAATTAGGATCGGCAAGATACTTCTCCACCACGCCGCACAGAAACTCATACGGCTCCCGGCCACCGGCCGCCGCGCAATCCATCAGCCGCCCCACGGCCACGCTCCTCGCATCATGCCCGGCCATAGCCGCAAGCCCGAGAAAATTGGCGAAGTTCTGCTCCATAAACGCTGTGTCGAGGCTCAACCGACGGTTGCCGAAGTCCATCTCGTCCCAGAAGTGCTCTATGGCATATCCTGCACGGGCCGAAGGTTCCGTCAAAGAGTCCGGCACCTCTGGCAGCGGCAACTCACCCGGCATATCGGCCGCCCGAGCCGTCGGAGCCGCACCCGCATCAGCCGGCGCCGACTTCGGCCCACCCGAGCACCCTGTCCAAATCAGTGCTACAGTAAATAAGATTATCTCAGCCCCAAAGCGCATACACTATATTATCGATTGTTCACAATATCGTTATACGATTTATTGGCCTCGGATGCAGTAAGGTCACGTACGCAGCGTACCACATTAATCCCATTAAACTCCTGCGCTGTAGCCAAACTTGTTCTGACAGTGAGTATTCTATAATTACGACTTACATCACCCGAACCAACAGCCGGAGTTGCATTCGAGTAATACTCTTGTGTACAAGTCATAAACTGACTTGTTGTATTGCCATTATCGCTTAAGATCCCCATTCGGCGCATAATCACAACCTCCGACTGATTCGGAACCCGCCATCCGGTTCTGCCGCTACTCTGATTCAACGTGGCGCATGGAGTAGCATCATTAACCGAATTCTGATAACGGGTGAATCCGGCATTACTATTTGCAAAAGTAACAGTTGCCTCCTCGTTAGATGCAGAGATACCGTTGCCTTTTACAGCTATTTCAAATCCATATCTGCCGAGAGCATTGTTAATACTGTTTGACTTATGCATAGGCAATGGCGTCGTACGATTTTCACGGAGAGCGGTACCATAATACGCCCGGATCTTAACTACACCACCTCCTGTATCGGCGTCCTTATCTTTATCATAATAAGCGGCCTCGACTTTTTCGCCGGAAGAAACGCTTGTAAGGTCAGTACCAAGATTACGTATGCATCTCACCTGCCATGGAGCATAACTATATTGATTAGCAGAACCATAGAAGGAACTTGATGACATGCCTTCATCGGCCCAAACTATAATATTATCACTTGTTATGAAATGATACAACGTATTACCTCCGTTAGTACAAGCATATGTCAATGTACCCTGCTGATAGTCCATAAGCGGCTGCGCCAATGTTCTGCGCCCAAGTATCATACGCACATATTTGCCTGAAGCCGGCACATACCATTTCAATTCAGGCGCGTCAATGATTCCGTTTCCGTTCTCGTCGCGGTTGCGGTTCATGCACGCAAACATTGACTCTACATATTGACGGCTGTTACCGCTAATCTGAGGGTCATACTCGCTCGACACACCGTTATAAAACCCGGCAGTACCATTAAGTCCGGAAGTAATAAGTACTTGATGCGGCACATTATAGGTTCCTGATGCCGTATTGAAATAATCAGCGGCATACTGCATTTGTGCCCTATTGGTTATGGCATTGACGCTTTGAAGAGCGTTCATCGTAAGGTATTCATTCCATCTGCCGGCTGTACTGCCGCCGTTGCGGCCACCGGCTTTCAGCCACACGTTGTAGCGCCCGTTGTCAGGGTCAAGACCGTCACTACCCACCGCACTGGTCCATCGCATATTCATGCCAAACGTCTCATTGGTATGCTCAATGCCCAAAGCGGTGCTTATGTCAGTATCGTCCAAGTTATAATAAGTCTGTATTGATTGTTGCGTCAGAGCATATTTCGACCGGTAATAGACGCTCTCCCCGTCATCCGATGTTTCCTGACTGACATTGAACCAAGCCTGACGCGGTTTTTGGTTCACATAAGCATGCCAGTCATTACCTACCTCATTGCCCCAATCGGTATCACCATAACGCGGCACATAAGCATTCTCGTTGACATATACGGTAAAGTACTGCCCCCTCTCTTCTGAAGTACGCAGCTCACCGGCATAATACTTGACAACATCACCTCCGGCTGTCAAATCGGGATAAAGCGCAAGCCTGCGCTCATTGGCAGTGGATTGACCCGTTATTCCGGTAGGCACAAACTCAATCCAGTCATAGAACCGGAACTCCTCGGAGTCTTTTTCGGGAATATTTCCGGTACCGTCATTAAACTGCTGTATCACATGCTCCTCACCGTTATAGTAGGACCTCATCGTAAAGCTGAAATTCTTTATCTCCTCCTGCGTCAGGTATATGTTAAACACACCGGAATGTGCGTCAAGATGCTCAAGGCGGTCGGTGACATCAGTCACTGTACCTGCGGCACCGGGTTGCCGCTCTCCCATACGGAAAGCCTCAAGAATGACGCTGTTGGCCGTACGTACCCTCACATTATAGGTGTATATTGAATTACGCAGATTGTTAAAGTCGGTAGCCACATTATTTATATAGCCCAGATGCACTATATACACCACCTCAGCCGTGCGACTTTGGACTTCATCAGGAAGTGTGCCCGTTCCGTCACCTGTGCCTATCTCCTCCGGATTATCAAGATTATTGCCATCCCGGTAAGTCACCGTGGCGTAGATCTCCACATAAGTTGCGTTATTATTAAGCGTAGCCGTCTCAGTAGAACACAGACTCTCATACACTCCGGTGTTTTTATTGCCGTTCTTGTATTCAATTTCACGCTTCTGATAGGCATTCTCACCCGTTACACCGTCAAAAAATTCGGAACGTCCCGTGCGCTTGTTTTCCATCATCCAGAAGTCAAAAGAGGTGACTCCGGCCGATGCCACCGGTGCCACATTTGAAAGCGATGTAGGGTAATTTCGGTTTTTTGACGCGTCAGGCTGCATGGCATCGCCGGCATTGGCGTAATCCGTGATTGCAGCCGGAGCATCCGCACTCTGCGAGCGCTCATATAGCCAGCTGTAGGTAGGCACATTGCGCACATAAAATGACTCCACGTTAATATCGACTATATCGCTGCCGGGCTCTACACTTACATTAAACTTCACCTGCGAGTAAGGCCTGCGCAGATGTACCATGCCACTCAACGTCACCTTTTCATCTTGGCCTGCTTCAGGTATCGCCGCAGGCTTGACCGCCGTCCAGTCGGCAGGATCGCTTGTACCCTCATAGTAGACACCGCTCATAGTCATCGGGGCCTGCGGTTCGGAAAGCACGGCCGCATTCTGGAACACACCTCTCTCTATTACGATGCTACGAAAATCGGTCCATGACGAGACTCCCGCGAGTAATTCCGACAGCTTAGCGGCAGCGCCCGGCTCTCCCGATGCATTGAGTTTGTAGCCGTCGTTAACGTCAGGATTGGCCACGGCCACTATATAGCTCATGCCGGAGCGGGTGGTTATATTATTCAGCGTCCATTCATTATGATTCTTGACACCCGACGTAAAGCCGCTGTCACCATCGGTAAACAGATGACTGTAAGTCACATTGCCGGTATTGACGTTAAAGATGCCCACCCAAAGCGAATTTACCCTGAAAAGATCATCTTGCGACATATCGGCTCGCGAAGTCAACTGTGGCATCTCGGGAGTCGATATCTTCAGATTAATTCGGGTATACAAACCCTCCTCCACAGCCGCCCCGGGCACTATATCGTCGGTGCATGACCACATAAGGACCGCCAGCAGAAAGAGCACCGATACATATCTGTTATATAATCTCACTATCATAGCTGTTATTTTCTATACCTTTAATTAAAAGTAGGAATGTCTATGGAATATTCACTCATCGGACACACCGTATACCGCACGTAAAGCTCCGTCTCCGTGCTCACGCTGTTTATCTCATACCTGTATATGCTGTTGCGAAGAATATCCACATATCGGCCTGTGGCTATACCGTTGTTGTACTCGGCAAGCTTCATCTCATATACGGGGTTGTTTTCGTCACCGTCATGACCTCCGGCCATTTTGACAGTCACTTGTACCCATGCCTTCTCACGCCCGTCAAGAGCATAGGGGGCGTATTCCGCTACATAGGCCGAATAGACGCGGCATCCGTCAGCACGCGCCGCCGTAGCCTGACCGTCGTAATAAAATCCCACAACGGCCGCTGAATTCTGCGTTGCCTGACCGTTTCCCCCCTGATGCAGTACGGCAAAGCTAAGCGGCTCATTATAACGGGCATCCGACGGTATGCTCGGAGTACTCACATACTGGGTCTCGACAGTACCGTCCACACTCCAGTTGTCCAAAGCAGGCAATATCGATGCGCGGCTCCAGCATCCGTTCAGCTCTACTTTGTCAATCGACGCCCGGTCCGCCGGATCGGGCTGGATGGTGGCGTCGCCGTCACCTGTGGCGCCTATACGGTCGATGACCTCGATCTTTGCTATGGCTCTAAGCATATTTATATCCTGCGAACCGTCGGCAGCCACCGACAGATTGACCGGTCTGTCCTCCGTACTGTTTACAAGCTCGTCCTTCGATATGCTGAAATACTGTATTCCCGACATGGGTATATACTGTTTGTTCTCTATCGAAGGCTCCCACAGGTAGCCACTGTTGCCATCGTCTTTAGCAAGTGGAAATCCGAATGTACCCACCGTCTTTGCATCGCAGAGTTGCTGTAAATTCATGCCCGGAGCAAAACCGAACCGGCTCGGCGAGTGAGCGGCCTCATTGCCTGTCACCATTATATGGAAGTCTGCATAAGGCCCGTCCGATTCTATAAAATACGACTGCGCTATGCTCGCCTTGACCGTATACTTCACGTAATTGCCTCCGTCCTCCGGCACTACATCGGGCATAAAGGTGGTCATCACATTGCCCTCTCCGTCCAGCAGGATGAAGCGCATCGACGCAAGGTCAAGATAATTTTCATCGGCATACCCCAGTTGGGTTTCGTCAGGCGCCGCAACCGCACGCGAATCACGATGCGCCGCAGGTAGTTTGCGGGTCACTACCGTAAACTGCATTGTCAGTTTCTTGCCCTCATCGGCCGTCACGTCAGGACAATCGGCATTTTCACCGATACATCCCGCGGACGGCATAACGGCTGCAGCAAGCATCGCTGCCGTTACACATGACCAGAGGTGCCTTTTCAATCCGTATTTCATTTTTGATGTTGCCGTATCGTTATACAATTAAAGATCCTCATCCTGTTCAGGCACAATCCGCCAGCCGTTTATGCTGATGCCGCCGGCTGTATACCAGTTCTTGTCGGCATCGATAAAGAACGCGAGAGTATGCTCATCCATGCGGTCAAGATAAGCCTGATCGCTGTAAAGACCCTGATAGTGGCCTTTGACCATGACAAGATACCGTATCAGATCAAGATTGATGATTACAGTCATGTCATCCTTGCGCGTTACGCGGAGCATGGGCCTGCGGTCGGTCATAAAACGTCCGGTAGTCAGTTCCGCCATGAGTCCTGATGGCAACTGACTGTCATCGGCCTTTGACTCGTTGCGGTCGGCTGCGAGCATTCGCGTAGCCCACGGACGATAAGATACCGTGGTGGTACCCATAAGATTGTTGCGATGGTCCATCGCACTGTTGTCGGCCAATATCTCTATCAGAAAATCATCGGCTTTCATCTCGGTACCGTCGATATTTTCAAGCACCACCTTGAGCACATTGGTGTCCTTCATAAGATTTATAACCGGCAGGTCGATATGACCGTATGCACCGGCCTCACACGTCACTCCGCTTACCGTTCCGTAAAATATCGGCTTTATATCCTGATCTACGTAATAATCACCGGCTGCTTCCTTCAGCGGCAAAGTAGCCGACAGGGCGCTCATCGAGGAGGGCTGCGCCCCGCCACCTATGGCAAACACCGCCGGGTCGGCCGTCGGAGAGTCACCGCCGCACCACGCCACCATGTCGTAAGTACCCGGCAGAAGATCGATATCCATCCCGTAGTCGCCCGATTCAAGCGATGCTCCGCTGTCTGACTTGCTGAGCACGAGCTGGCCGTGACGGTCAAAGACATAGAGCGTGACCGACGTGACTTGCGATGCAAAAGCATCGGCATTCAGTATATTGGTTGTAAATGTAAAAGGTACCCGGTAATGAACCGAGCAGTCGCCCTGATCTTCATAAATCATCGAATCACATGAACTTAAACCCAACACCAACGCACTGATCATAGCCAGTGTCGGTGTCGGTTGAGCCATACCGCGCATTGTAGGATGTATCATTTTATAATGTTTTGTTTATTATCTTTATATATAGTGGAGTCTGACATCTGTTTATATGACATGAGACTCTCGTTATGGTCTGTTTCAGTGGTTTCGCTTCCCTTGACGGGATTCTGAAACGGCAGCAGTATGTCTGTTGCGGTAATTTCACCGTTGCCGGTGTTTGCGGCTTACTTGATATGAACCGCTATTCATGATAAAGGCGAGGGAAGCACCAAGGGATGGTTCCCTCGCCTGATTTGAATTATAATGTTAAGAATGAACTCATCATAGCTCGACTCCCTGAATGGGAACGAGTCGCCAAGCGAGTATGTTAAGACGGGCGGCTACATAATAGTTGTCAGGATCCATGGGGGGCACGATAGGCTGGTCGGCGCTGCGAAGACCTACTCCGAGTCCTTTGATACTGCTTACGTTCAGGTTGTATACATGGTTGCGTACAACTCCGAAGTCACCGCGACGCATGTTCTGCCATTTGTATACATTGGATTTTTCGTTGGCGTCCTCTACCACCTCTACGCCGTTAAGGTTCTGGCCGAAGCCCAGATGACGGATAGGAATCGAGAAGAACGCAAGACCGTCGGAGAACATCTGGGCGGTAGATACTGTCTTCCACAACAGACGGTTGGCTGCGGCAAGGTTATCTTCGGTTATGACCTCATAAGCCTTGGTTGTACCGTCGTAGAAGTACAGAGCCTGATTTTCGGGAAGATTATTTTTAAGCTGCAATGTCACAAGACGTCCGGCCACATTCTCCGTGCCGCGTACAGCGGCTTCAGGATGCTCGATTTCAAACCAGTCTCCATTCGTAGCGCTCTGTTCACCATTTTCGTCCAGATAGATCACACTCTGATTGGCAAGCATAGTGGATTTAAGCAGAGCCACATCGCCATAATAATTATCCTTGCCTTCTTTCTTGCCGTAAAGATAAAAATCGGAGTTATCGTCAGCTGTAGCCAGTTTATAATTGCCCACTATGACTGCCGATGCCACAACGGCTTTATTGTTCAATGTCGTCGATATTATATTATCTATGCTGGCGGTTGTCTCGCGCGAGTAGAAGTAACCCGATGCCTCATCATCCTTTGAACCCGCTTCTGTTTTGAAGCCGTCTGTCGCATTCCAAGCTATACCCGGGTCGGAAGGTCTGCTGCCGTCAATGCCGTTGGCTATCTGGTTATAGGTGAAGTAACGCAGATCATACGGAAATGCCGTTTCCCAGTCATTCTTGTCGGTTATGTTGTCTGATACACGGGGATAATCATTTGCATAATACGAAGGCGAGCATGCCCAGAATGAGCGATGGTCGCCATCCAAATTCCATATGGGCATACCTGTATTTTTAAACGCATCCTCCATTTCGGCCCAAGTCGCGGGATTGGTCGGGCCTGCCGCTGCGCTGGTGGAAAATGCCTTCGTGACATAAGTCTCCTCGTCAATAGCATTAGGACGCCAATAAGCGGGTGTGAACTTGATGCTGCCTGCACTGATACTGCCGTCAGCGCCGACTACGTTCACCGCGTTGGGTTCTATGTTGCCGGGCTCCAGCGTAAGACCGATTTTGGCGGCATAACGCTCTACAAAAATATTGACTACCGCATCGTCGCCGGTAGCGGCGTCAGCTTCAGCCTCCGTATCAAAAAGTTTACCGTCTACGATAGGTGTAGCCATCATGCGTACTTTTGACTGGCCCGATATCGGATCAGTACCGTAATAAACGGAGTTGCTCATTGCGAAGTATTCGGTACCGCCCACACTCTTCTTGATGCGCACACGTGTCGCTCCTTCAAGCTCCTTAAGGGTCATAGTCGATATGCCGGTCTCGTCGATAGGGTTCACATAACACATCACATAGGCCGGTTTATTCTGTCCTTGAGTCATCTCGACCGGAATTGTCGACTTCCAGAACCGGGTGACATTACTGTTGCCCCATACATCTGTAGAGGGTGCTTTATCGCTCCATCCGTCGGCAAGTTCGTCGCCTGTCACCGACTTCATGGTAGCCGTAGGATTGCCGGCTCCGTCGTAGAATACGAACACGAGTTTATTGACAGCGCTTTCAGCTGCTGAACCGTCCTGAAAGTCGGCACGGCCGCCTTGATTGACGCCACTCGTAGGATTGCAGATAGCGACAGTCATATACTGCGTCTGATCAGCCTCGACCTTACCGGGGTCCTGCCCTTTCATGGGTTCGTCACCGGAGCACGATGATAAAGCACCCATTGCAAGAAGTGCGGCTGCTCCGGCATAAAATTTAATTGTTTTCATCTTTAAATGAATTAAATGAATAAAAAGAGTATTGATGATGATTATTTATTGTTCAGTTCGAGCCATGATGTGTATTCGTCAAGCTGTGCCATGGCGTCGTCGGCCTCCTTCACGCCTTTCTGCCGTGCTTTTTCAAGTCCGGCACGGGCGGCTGTGTAGTCGCCCTGACGGGCCGCAAGAACGGCGCGGGCATAGACGGCTTCGGGAGTATCGCCTGACTTGGCCAGATACCGCTCAGCGTTGACAAGGTCGCCGAATGACAGCGCTGTCACTCCGGCATTGAGATTGGCCTCGGGAGCGTCGGGATACATACGCACGGCCACTTCGAAGACCTCCCGGAAACGGTCGGAGTCGGCCGGCAGCGACTGTGCCAGTATGTAAAGCTCGTGCAGGCTCAGTTTACGCGGATCGGCGGCCATGACCTCCGCTATCTTGGCCGGATCGCTGAACGACGACACCACGTAGGTTATCGTATAGTCGCTGCGGCGCAAGGCCGGATATACATTGTCGAGCAGATAGCGGTACTGTCCGGGATAAGTACTCTTCAGTTTCCACTCGCGGACGTCGGGAGTGAGGTCGTCTGACGCTATGATGTCAAGTATGCCTTGGCGGTTGTCGATCTGCGACTCCTCGACCCGACGGCGAAGACCGTCCCAGTCCTCGGCCACTGAAGCAGAGCGCAGCAACTCGGGCGAAAACGAATACAGGTCGCGCACATAGCCGGCGAGAGCGGCCGTACGCCCCTCGGCAAGCCGGGCATTGTTCTCGTACGGGCCCTCGGGCGAGGCATGGCCCGTAACGGTTATGCCCTCTATGCGCGAATCCGCGTCGTCCCGCACTGCGTCGATAGTGGCGCGTATGGACCCGAGCTCCTCGGGATTACGACGGTAACCGGCCTCGATATCGGTGCGATTGACCTTGAAGTCGATATAGGCCTGCCCCTTTACAGAGCGTTCTTTACGGGTCTCTACCCGTGGAGTTATGTAGACCCGCTGCGGAGCAAATGTACGCTCGCGGAAGTCGAGTTGAGCCACATCGGTCATAACGGAGCTTATCGGTTCAAAACCGCAGCCACACAGGTCCTCCGACAACGACAGCACCGCACTCTCCATCCACCGGCTGTAGGGTATTATGGCGCTGTACTCCACATCCGAACCCGGCCGCACAAGCATGTCGCCCGGCAAGGCGGTGCGGTGACGGATGTTCTGTATATAACGGTTACGACCCGCTACCGTCACCGACGGCAGAGTCACCGTACTGTCCGCGGCATGCAGTACGGGTATGAAGGTCACCTCGCGGTCACTTTTCAGTTTAAGTCCGGTGAAGTCGAGTGTCATATTGACCAACAGATTGTTGTCGGTACGCTCTACGCTGAGACCCTTCACGCGGCTGTCGGCGCTCTCGAGGATAGCGGCCGGCGATTGGACGGCCACTAAAAGCGCGGCGCCGAGGCTAAGCATTTTTATTGTCATAAAGCAGGCGTTCATGCTGGGTTAAAGAAATCAGAATACATACACAAGGTTGAGTGCAGCCTTCGTGGGGCCGAAGTAATTATGACGGCCCGAGCCTACGGCGCGGCCGCAACCGGCACACTCGTAGCGGTCAAAGCGCGTATGAATCCAGCCTATGCCGAGTTCGGCCTCGAGATTCCAATGACGCCCGAGCAACCAGCTGTAGCCGTAAGCCACACCGACACCGCCGAACCATCCTTGATAACGGTGGTCGTCAAGTGCGCCGAAGTCGGTGCCGAGCAGCTTGAAGTCCAAGTCAAGATGACCGGCATTGTACTGACCGCCGAGCAGATGACCGGCCACAAAGTGACCGCCAAGCGCCTCGCAGAACCAATAGCGCACTTCGGGCTGTACAAGCCAGTGCTTCCACTTCTTGCCCTCGTCGAGAGTCCATGCATTAAGATTGCCCGACAGGTCCACCGACCATCGGGGTGACACTTGAAGCTCCGCGCCGGCATTTACGGTAAGAGCGGCGTCATAGAGCAGATTGGTTTTGACAGCTAAATCCCGGGCTGACGTATGGACACAACCAAGCGCCCACAGCAGGACTGCTGCGAGAATTTTTATTTTCATATGTTTAGGGAATATCGGTCTTATATGCGCATCGCAAGCCTCATGGCATTCACTGGAGATAACCCCGCACCGCGGAGTAGGCGTACAATCGGCGGTGGCGTCAAGATGCTCAGGTGTCATCCGGGCACAGGACATAATCGGCGCCTGACTATCGGCACCGGTACAATGACCCGATTGGATAAAAAAAGTTCGTTGAAGCGTGTAAAAAGGATGGCGGCTCGGAGATAAGCCGCATAAAACACTAACTATCAGTGAGTTAGAGAAAAACGGGGGGGGTAATTTGCCCATTCCCGTTCATAAAGGGGAGTACTATATAAATTATACCTCTTCACAAATGCGATAAATATTGATTCTTTGCGACAGCGTCGCCGTAAATGATGATTATCACCGCAAATTAATGAATCTAATTTTAATTATGCAACTTTTTTAACAATTTTATTACTCATTGTTAACACATTGACTTCTCGACAGCTGCAATAACGCTTACGGCTACACCACGCATGCCCCCACACAGCAGGCCTTATCAGCCTTATGCTCCCGGTCTACACGCCTCTTAGCGGAAATCGGCAGGAAGGTCCTTGTCGGTGACCGCTGGAAACCAGCGGCCGAGGCGCTCCCTCGCACGGGATTTCGCTTCGGGAGTGATATTGCCCTTGATGGCATTGAGCGCGGCGATCACAGCCGCCATATCGTCGGAGAACCCGACAATAGGCATAGCGTCCGGTATAAGGTCCACAGGCAGGATAAAATATCCGAGCGCACCGTATATGATGGCCCGGTCCTTCAGCGGCAGCTTGGAATCAGTAACCACATAATACAGAAGAAGCACAAGATATACCAACGACGCACCGGCCGACTTGCCGATGGCCGACAACTTGTTTTTCAGGCCTTCTACAGAAAAATACTTCTGATAGTCGGCAAACAGCTGTTTGTCATTCATAGTACTTTTTGTATAAAATATGTAAAATCAAAGCTTGGCTCCCGATGAAAGCAGCGCAAGCAGACGGTCGTGTATGTCGGGGGTTCCGGCCACTAACGATATATTGCGGTCATGACGGAAATGCGTATACCGTCCTCCCGCCTCCTCGACCACAAGCAGCCCGGCACACACATCCCAAGCATGTAGATTCATCTCCCAGTAGCCGTCGAGAAATCCCGCCCCTACATAACACAGATCCATAGCGGCCGAACCGAGCCGGCGCAGTCCGCGCACACGCGGCATGACAGCCGCCACATTGTCAAGATTGTTGTCGGGATTACTGTCCTTGTCAACCGGAAAGCCCGTAGCCACAACACTGTGACCGAGCTCCGACTTGCAGGATACCGATATAGGGGTGCCGTTCAGATAAGCGCCCTCGCCTCTGACGGCATGAAACAACTCATTCAGATAAGGAGCGAATACCACGCCTATAAGCGGCTCTCCTTTATACTCCACCCCCACCGATACACTGAACTGCGGCAGTCCCTGACTGAAATTGGTAGTGCCGTCAAGAGGATCTATGACCCAACGGTAATCGCCTGTATGGTCACTCGCACCCGACTCCTCCGACAGTATCGAATGGTCGGGATATTCATCCCTGATATGTCCTATGAGCAACCGCTCGGCAGCCTTGTCGGCGGCCGTGACTATGTCACTGTCATTGAACTTGGATTCCACACCAAGCTCTTTTCCTCTGAAATAACTCATATGCACGGCACCCGCCTCGCGGGCCCATGACATAGCATTCAGCAGTAATTCCGGGCAATCCATATTTCTTCAGTTTTATACTACGTTATACTATATATAAATTGTTACCCGGCAAAAATGTTTATTCCTTGTTCTCAACAATAGGAAGCTGTCGTTTGAAAACCTCTTTAAAGGAAATCAGCGACTCGGTACGGGCCAGTCCGAGACCCTGAAGCTGCTCATGGATAATGTGCAGAAGGTGGTCGTTGTTGCGTGCATATAGTTTGATGAACATGTCATACTGACCGGTAGTGAAGTGCACTTCAACAACCTCGGGTATGGCCTTCAGTTTCTCGACAACCTCGTCAAACTTACTCGGGTCCTTGAGGAAGAAGCCTATGTAAGCGCACGTATCATACCCTACCGACGCCGGGTTGATAAGACATTCCGAGCCCCGGAGCACTCCAAGGGCCATAAGTTTCTGTATGCGCTGATGGATAGCAGCCCCCGAGACATTGCATTCGCGCGCTATCTCAAGAAATGGTTTACGTCCGTTTGTCGACAAAGTCTGAAGAATTTTGTAGTCCAAGGAGTCCAACTGTGCTTTAGCCATAAACTTATGATTTTAGTTCTTTGTTATATTTTGAAACTGTTAACTTTCGGAAAGCAAAATTACACATTTATATAATAATTCTATCAATTTTCAAATAAAAATTGTTTCTTTTTTCTTTTTAGACTAACTTTACGACATGAATATTACACTGATAAAGGCACACGGCACCGACATAAGCCTCGAACACTTCAGGAAAGTATATTTTGAAGCCTTTCCTGCCGACGAGCGCCGACCGTGGGATGACATGACCGACAAAATACACAACGGCCACGACATGTTCTCGGCCTATATGATTATGGACGGTGACACTTCCGTGGGCTTCATTACAGCATGGCAGTTTCCCGAAGTCGCCTACATAGAGCACTTCGCCATTGACCGCGCCTACAGACAGCACGGACTTGGTGCACTGGCCATTGACCGCTTCCTTTCGCTTACGTCAACTCCTGTGGTGCTTGAAGTGGAGCTTCCTGACTCCGGACCCATGGCCCGACGCCGCATCGACTTCTACCGTCGCCACGGCTTCACGGCGCAGCCCCGTTTCGAATACATACAACCGCCCTACACCGATGAGCTTCAGGAAGTGCCGATGATGCTTATGACCCGCGGCGACATAGATCTTGACAAGGCACGCCATCTGCTTCATCATTTCGTTTACGAAGCGATATGAAATATATGATTTTATAACGAAAATGAACAACTCGCACAAATACAACGGCACATACGCACACACGCTCGCCACAGCGGTCATGGCTCTGACAATCATAGCCGCAGTAATATTCACGTCCTGTGCGCGACAGCAATACAGCCGACCCACAATCACGGTAAGCATACAGCCGCAGAAGTATCTGCTGGAGAAAATCGTCGGCGACAAGTGGGACGTCAAGTGCCTGCTATCCAACGGCGCCAATCCCGAGTCCTACGACCCGAGCCTCACCCATCTGCTGAACCTTGAAAACAGCAAGGCATACTTCCGCATGGGCAACATACCTTTCGAGAGCGCCATCATAAACAAGGTACACAACAACAATCCGGCATTGAAGCTGTACAACAACTCCGAAGGCATATCGCTCATTACAGGAACCCATAGCCACGGCTCCGGACAGCGCGACGAAGAACCAGACCCGCACACATGGACCTCCGTGGTCAACGCACGCAAGATAGCGAGCAACATGTATAACGCCATGGTCGACCTCGACCCCGACAACAAAGGCTACTACGCCGACAATCTACGTTCGCTCCTGACCGAACTCGACGCGCTGCAAGATACGATAGCGGCAGGTCTGGCCGACAAGCGGGGCACGGCTTTTGTCGTATGGCACCCATCGCTGAGCTACTTCGCCCGCGACTACGGCCTTACCCAGATATCGCTCAGTCCCGAGGGCAAAGAGGCCTCCATAGGCATGCTTCAGGAAACTATCGATGACGCAAAAGCCCATGACGCAAAAGTCATGTTTTTCCAGAAAGACATCGACTCCCGGCAGGCGCAGGTAGCCAACGAACAGATCGGCGCCACTCTCGTAAACATAAATCCGCTCAGCTACCACTGGGACAAAGAAATGCTCAACATAGCCGATGCACTCTCAAAATGACATACTGATATCGCTCAGCGACATATATATGCAGTATGACCGCAAAATCATACTGCGTGACATAAACATCGACATCCGGCGCAACGACTTCCTCGCGATAACCGGCCCCAACGGAGGGGGCAAGACGACACTTCTGCGGCTCATACTCCGGCTTGCGCATCCCACCCGCGGACAGGTGCGTTACCTCAACCGCGGAGTGCCGGTAAAAAATCTGTCTATCGGCTATCTTCCGCAAAAGAATCTTATTGACAGCCGGTTTCCCATCACGGTAAAAGAGGTTATTGAGCTCGGTCTGCTCGCCGACAAGAACATAAACGACGCAGAGCGCAGAAAAAGGATATTCGACACAATCGAACTGATGGGCCTTCAGGACCACGCCGGCCACGCCATAGGAGAGCTGTCGGGCGGACAGCTTCAGCGTACCCTGATAGGCAGGGCGCTCATATCGCATCCTGACATACTCGTGCTTGACGAACCGCTAAGCTATCTTGACAAGCACTACGAGCATGAACTATACAATATAATTGCCGGATTGGCGGCCGACACGACAATAATACTCGTGTCACACGAGATGTCGACCATAGCCGGAATGGCCAACCGCCACATAATAGTAGACCATGAACTGCATGAATGCCAAGCAACGCGCCACTATGCCCACGCTTCATGCGACGAAGAGTGACCGGCACGTCAGCGGCTGCCCACCACAAGGAAAGCAAGACCTACAAGCAGAACGGAAAGGTCGACCAGCTTCAGACGTATGTTTTTCTCTCTCAGCACCGTCACTCCGTAAAGAAACGACACGATGACGCTGCCGCGGCGTATCATCGACACAACGGCTATCATAGAGCCGTCGATTGACAACGAATAAAAGTAGGCAATGTCGGCAACGGTCAGGAATATCGATATAAAAGGTATGGCCCAGCTCCAGCGGAATGGCACCGACGAGCCTTTCACTTTCAGAAGCACGGCTATAGTGGCCCCCATGATCAGCAACTGATAAAACGAATACCATGCCTGAACCTCCAACGGTTCATAAAAACGAAGCAGAAACTTATCATATAGAGCGCTGACCGCACCCATAAACGTGGCGCCGATGCTAAACCAAAGCCACCGGCTCTCTTTCAAAGAGAATCCCTCGCGTCCTCCTATGCGGCTTATGAAGTACAACGACACAAAACCGAGCGCTATACCGGTCCACTGCATCCAGTTAAGACGCTCGCCAAATATAATCAACGCACCCACAAGCACTATCACCGGGCGGGCAGCATTCACAGGTCCGACTATAGTGAGAGGCAGATGCTTGATGCCGAAGTAACCGAGCAGCCATGATGACAGCACGATAAATGACTTCAGCACGATAAGCATATGGCCCGACACGGTATTTCCGAGGCCGTAATTGCCCGCCCACAACCCGGCTATGATGACCGGCGACATGAGCAGAGCGCTGAAAAGAGTATTGAAAAACAGTACTACAAGCACATTATTGCCTGCGACCGAAATCTTCTTGAATATATCGTAAGCGCCGAGACACAGCGCCGACAGTATGGCAAGAGCAATCCACATGGCAACAGTTTACTTAAGTTTGGCTATGCGTTTTGGGTCGCCCACTATCCACAATATATCATCGGGACGAAATACGGTACTGCCAGTAGGATGATCATAAGTACCGTCGGGATGCTGTATGGCCACGAGGAGCGCGCTATACTTGTCGCGTATCTGCGCAGAGGCCGAAGTCTGCCCGATAAGTGGCGACGTTTCAGACAGCTGTATATTCGTAAACTTCATGTCATTGACCGAACTGTCTATTACCGAGTCTGGATTAGCTTCAAGAATAGGCAGCAGTTTTTCAATCTGCTCGTCGGTGCCTATGACACCCACCACGTCGCCGGGAAACAGGCGCATGTTTCCGTTAGGCACCGCGATTGTGGTACCGGCACGCTGTATACTGGCCACATTCACCCCATAACGGCGGCGCAGGTCGGAATCGACAAGACGCTCACCTACATAAGGATAATTGTACCCTACCTCAATATAGGCCATGTGCATGTCGCTCACAAGATTGTTGTTCTTACCGCTTCGCCGGAGCTCACGCTCGTTCAGATTGTTAAAAAACCTCGACTCGATGACCCTCATCTGTTTTTTAAGTCTTCCCGACCAAGCTCCTATAAGTATGAAGAATATCACAAAACCCACTATCCAGCCCACTCTCGCCGAGTGTATGACACTGAGAGTATATATGATGAAACCAAGCGACAACACAGCCCTGAACACACCCATCACTATAAGCGGCACGTCAAAATGCGCATTGGCGGCGATAAGACGCTCACGCTCGGTCCTGCGAGAGGCCGGCATGGCAAGCGCCAGCAAGAAAGGCGACATCATCACCAAAGCAGTGGCGCTGCATATGAAACGTCCCCATGAGGGAGTCACCTCAAGCATCCACGGAAGAAGATACTTGACACATACGAGTATTATGGCGATTATGACACTTGAATAAAGCAGAATACGCCACATATAACGCTTCAGCACCGACATCCACAAAGCCTTTGTCTCACTCTCGGAGGAAGCCTTGTCGCTGTACCGGTCGATAAGGAAATGCCACCGCTCGGGCAGCACCCGCTCCACAATCTTGTAAAACGGACCGGCCATGCGTATGAAGTAAGGCGTGGTAAAAGTCGTAATGACCGACACGGCAACCACTATCGGATATATGACAGGGTCAAGCACACCCAACGACATACCGAGCGAAGCGATGATAAACGCGAACTCTCCTATCTGAGTCAGCGAAAATCCCGACTCGATAGCTATTTTCAGCGACTGTCCGGTTATAAGCATACCGAAAGTGCCGAACACAATCATGCCCACGACGACAACAGCAGAGAGTATGAGTATAGGCGAACTGTACTCTACGATGATATGCGGGTTCACCATCATGCCCACGGAGATAAAAAACACCGCTCCGAACAGGTCTTTGACCGGCGTTATCACCTGTTCTATACGCTCGGCGTAGCTTATGCCGGCTATTATCGACCCCATGACAAATGCACCGAGTGCGAGCGAGAAACCGCAGTATACAGAAAACACAGCCATGCCGAAACACAAACCCACGGAAATAATAAGCAGTGTCTCGTTATTAAGATACCTGCGTATGGCATTAAGAAGCGACGGAAGCACATAAACACCGACAAGAAACCATATGACAAGGAAAAACACGAGCTTGCTTATGCTGAAAAGCATCTCGGTACCCTCGACGCTCTTGTTGATAGCTATAGATGACAGTATGACCATCATCAATACCGCAAAAAGGTCCTCCACGATAAGCACGGCAAACACAAGCGAAGCGAACTTCTTCTGCCGCAGATTGAGATCGGTAAACGCCTTGATGATTATAGTGGTGGATGACATAGACAGCATGCCGCCGAGAAACAGGCTGTTCATGTGCGAGAAGTGAAGCACATGTCCTATGGCAAATCCTGAAGCCATCATGCCGGTGACTATGACAAGCGCAGTGACTACTGCCGACCCGCCCACATTAAGCAGTTTCTTGAAACTGAACTCCAACCCGAGCGAAAAGAGCAGCACCACGATACCAAGTTGCGCCCAAAACTCAATATTGCTCTCGGTAGTCACCGAAGGGAGGTACTCGAAGTGTGGACTTGCCAGAAATCCGGCCACGATATATCCCAGTACCACAGGCTGCTTCATCCACTTGAACAGCACGGTGACCACAGCACCGAGTATTAGTATAAACGCAAGATCCGACACGAGATTCTCCACCTGTATGTCGGAAATAACCTCGGCAGTATCCGATGCAGCTCCTTCGGCGGCGGGAATCAATGCCGATATAATAGATAGTATCATCGTATGAAATCTCTTTTTATATGCTTACTTGATTGGCCATCGATATGGCGTCTGTAGGCTTGACCTGACGCAACTCGGAAAAAAGCTTAAGATAATTGGTGCTCTCGCGTATCAACACCACAAGATTGAGCCGTGTGACCGGCCCCGTATAGTCATACTCCACGTAAACATTGGTCAGATGCACTCCATGCCGCATGAGCACCTCCCGGTAGCCCTCTATATCCTCGGCTATGACCGACAGCTTGATCCTTATTATACGCGATTCGACCCCGACGTTTATACGATGCTCCCAGCGCTCGATAACGACAAGAATGAGCAATATGAGTCCGGTGGCTATGATAGACAGCAGATACAGGCCTACACCTACAGCCATGCCTATGGCTGCTATCATCCATATGCCGGCGGCAGTCGTAAGACCGCGCACCGAACCTTTCATCTGTATTATGGCTCCGGCACCGAGAAAACCGATACCTGTCACAACCTGCGCGGCTATACGCCCCGGGTCGCCGTTTTTAAGTCCCATGTATTCCTGCGGGACATATATCGACAGAAGCATGGCGAGAGTGGCGCCCATTGATATAAGAGCGAAAGTGCGCACACCGGCTATCTGTCCCTTGCGCTTGCGCTCAAAACCCACACAACACCCCAAGATAAGACTGAGACACAGCTTGAAAATCGACGAAACCGTGTTGACTTCGATGGAGTTTATGTCCTCGATAACAGTTGTCCAGAGCCCGGCCATAAAATGCTGTTATTTACGCAGTGTGAAACGACGCGAAGCCAGACGGAAATCATCGGCAAACAGCTCGACAAGATAGTCACCCGGAGTAAGAGTCGTGTTTACATCCCAATATATATGTATGCCGGGTATCTCCTCGCCGGAATACTCGATAGTCTTACGGGCCGTGCATTGCAGCGAGCCTCCTTCAAACGAAAACGAACCGCCGGCTCCGAGAAGCGAACCTTCAGGACTGATTATGCGGAGGTATATCACTTTTTCACCCACAGGAGTGGAGTTGTTCTGCGGTATGGTAAACGACACATCAAGCTGGCGTGCCTTTGTCACGTTTTTCTCTACCTTTCCGTTTTTCTTCAAGGCCACAAGGCTTACTCCCGTGACGTTGAGCTTCTCGGCAAGCGTCATGCGCTCCGACAGTACCTCGTTGCGCTTGGTCTCATTGGCCACACGGGTCGTCAGTTGCTGATTGCGCTGCTTAATCTCGGCATTTTCGGCTCTAAGTCCGGCATTTTCCTTGCCGAGCGAGTCTATCTGCGACACATAGTGACGCAGGATATTTTTCAGGGTTCCTATCTCGTCCTGAAGCTGCTTTATACGCTGCGCGCTCTTCTGCTTCTCGGAATTAAGCTCCTGAAGGAGTTTTTCGACCTTGCTCTTCGCTGCGGCATACTTGGTTACGAGCGAGTCGTTGACAAGGAGTTGCGACTGGTTTTCATACTGCGCATACTCCGTATTAAGTGCCTGATACTCATTGGCGAGCTGAAGCTGCTCGTTGGTGAGCTGCAACTGCTCGTTGGCAAGCGTGGCCTCTTCGACTTTCTTGTTCATAGTAGTCGCTGTAAATACAAACGCGAGTATCGCTATAAGCAGCAACGCACCTAAAACTATGACTCCGATAAAAAGTTTTTTTGAATTCTTTGTATTATCTTCCATATCATACGCAATTTAAGCCACAAATTTACAAAATTTCTACAAATTATCAGACATGCAGCTTAATATACCTCATTTATCATCAGTACTCCATGCGCTGGAAGCGTCGGCTCCTGCGCCCCATCATCAGCATCGACGACATCATGTAGCGCTCAAACTCGAGACGGTAGTCTTCGAGGCAGTCGACGGCAACGCGCCTGTTATTGAGCAGGTACGTGTCGTAAGTGGGGATGTGGCCGGTGATGAAGTCTACACCCACATGGTGGTAATCGGCCAGACCCTGAAGGAAAGAGGTGTCGCGGAGCATGAGCGGACGCCAAGCCTCAATCATGTCCCAGTCGTTGCACACCTCCTGACCCGGATAGCTGAGCGAGTGACTGCGGCGGTAACCCGGCAAGGCCTTGTAGTAGTCGGCGGTGACGGGGGACGAGGGTGCAGGAGCAGCGGGGGCGGTGGATTCAGTGGGTTTTATAGGACTAATTGGTCTAATTGGACTAATAGGTCTAATAGAGGTCGAGAGGGCTTTCTGACGGCGGCGTTCGCGGGCCCGGGCGTTGACACGCTTGCGGCGGTCGATGACGGCCTTGGCGAAGAGAAAGCCCATCATAGAGGCGGGGTCGAGGTCGACGGGCATGGTGTCGGTATTCTGATAGTGGCGGATGGCCTCGGTGAGACGGGCCTGACTGCGGGCGTCGAGGTGTGAGATGGCCTCGCTCCATTCTTGGTCAAATTTCATAGCACGGCGGGATTTATGGGTGTGTTTTCAACCACAAAGATAATACACGCGAGGACCCTATTTATGCACAATCGGGCGTAAAGGGCAGTTTTAACACTTACAGGGGGGCAATTAGACTAATTGGTCTAATTAGGCTAATAAGCGTGGTTGTGGGGCTGCGGTGTGCATCCATAAAAGAGTGAGGGTCACAACGGAAATTACCATTGTGACCCTCTATAAAAAATGTTATGACTATCTTGTGATTAGTCTTGGTTGAGATTGACACGCTTGAAGTCAACAGCGACAAGACCTTTCTGCACGCTGTCAAGATACTGTCCTACAGTCACTTTCTCATCCTGAACGAACTCCTGCTCCATAAGGCAAGATTCCTTGAAGAACTTGTTGAGACGTCCCTGTGCGATGTTCTGTATCATCTGCTCGGGAAGGTTTGCAGCCTTAGCTTCTGCAGTTTCCTTAGCTATGACGCGAGCCTTGGCAGCCTCATCTTCGGAAAGCCAACCCTTGGCGATATTGGACTCGATGTGAGCTTCGCTGTCAACGAGGTTGGGGTTTATGCCGGCTTTCTTGAGAGCCGCTTCAACAGCTTTCTTAACCTGCTCTTCCTTGGTCTTCTCGACAGCTACGCTGTACTCTGCATCCTTAACGGCCTGCGGTACGCTTTCACGGTTGAGAGCCACGGGGTTCATAGAAGCTACCTGCATGGCAACCTCACGACCCACTTTCTCATCAAGGCCTTCAACGTTGAAACCTACGATAGTAGCGAGTTTCTTATTGAAGTGGTTGTAAGCGGCGGTATTGGGAGCCACGACAACTTCGTAAGCGCTGATTTCGGTCTTTTCACCGGTCTTGCCACCCTCTTCGATTACAAGAGCCTCAACTGTCTGGCCATCAATAACGAGAGCCTTTAGCTCATCAAGAGTCTTGACTTCAGCAGCTACCGCAGCATCAAGAAGTTTTTCGGTAAGACCGACGAAACCTGCGTTCTGAGCCACGAAGTCAGTCTCACAGTTAAGAGCCACGATAGCGGCAAACTTGCCGGTGCTCTTGGCGAGCACACAGCCTTCAGCAGCTTTACGGTCTTCACGCTTTGCTGCCACGGCCTGTCCTTTCTTGCGGAGTATCTCGACTGCGGCCTGAATGTCACCGTCGGTCTCGGCAAGAGCTTTTTTGCAGTCCATCAAACCGGCGCTTGTGAGAGCGCGAAGCTTGGTGATATCTGCCATTGTTACTGCCATATAGTAATAGTTTTATTGCTTGTTAATAAAATGTTTTCAAGGCTTAAGCCTCAGCTGCGGGAGCCTCCTCAGCTGCGGGAGCTTCAGCAGGCGCAGCTTCTTCGTTACGGCGGTTTACGCGGCGACGGCCACCCTTGGCGGGAGCGCCTTCCTCATCGCCTTCGGCGGCGGGAGCGTCAACCTTTTCAGCCTTACGTTCTTCAAGACCTTCGGCCATAGCCTTAACCACGGTGTCGAGGATGATCTCGATAGACTTCGATGCGTCGTCGTTGGCGGGGATCACGAAATCGATGTTGGTGGGGTCAGAATTGGTATCCACCATTGCGAATACGGGTATGCCAAGACGGTTGGCTTCAGCAACTGCGATGCGCTCTTTAAGAACGTCAACGACAAAAAGAGCCGAGGGAAGACGGTTAAGGTCGGCGATAGAGCCGAGAGTCTTCTCAAGTTTGGCACGTTGACGCGAAATCTGGAGCTTCTCGCGCTTCGAAAGATTATCGAAAGTACCGTCCTTAGTCATCTTGTCGATCGACGCCATCTTCTTCACGGCCTTGCGGATAGTGGGGAAGTTGGTAAGCATACCACCGGGCCAGCGCTCGATAACGTAGGGCATGTTGATGGATGAAGCCTTGTCGGCTACAACTTGTTTGGCCTGTTTTTTAGTGGCAACGAAGAGTACCTTCTTGCCGGATTTTGCTATGCTCTTGAGAGCAGCAGCGGCCTCGTCGACCTTAGCGGCGGTCTTGTAGAGGTCTATGATGTGGATACCGTTGCGCTCCATAAATATATAGGGCGCCATAGCAGGATTCCATTTTCTCTTGAGGTGACCGAAATGGCAACCTGCTTCCAAAAGTTGGTCAAATGTAGGTGTTGACATTGTCTGTTTAAAAAGTTGTTTACGTTCTTCTGATAATTACAATCTCGAGGTAGGGAACGTGTCCATCTTCGGGATTTAGATACTAAACACAATATATCGACGACTGCCGCACAAACTGCAGCAACCGCAATATTAACGCTTGGAGAACTGGAAGCGCTTGCGGGCTTTGGGCTGACCGGGCTTTTTACGCTCTACGGCACGCGGGTCGCGGGTCATGAAGCCTTCCACGCGGAGAGCGTGCTTGTCCTCGGGGTTGATTTTAACCAAAGCGCGGGCGATAGCCAGACGCAAAGCCTCGGCCTGACCTTTGTAACCGCCACCGTCGAGATTGACATTGATGTCATACTTGCCGGCTGCGTCAAGGGTGTTGAGAGGCTGCTTAACAATGTACTGAAGTATGGAAGAGGGGAAATATACTTCCAAGGGGCGCTTGTTGATAGTGATCACGCCGGTGCCTTCACCTACGATTACGCGAGCGATGGCGGCCTTACGACGGCCTACTGCATTTACCTTTTCCATAATTCTTATTTAATAGTGTTGATGTCGATTACTTTGGGGTTCTGAGCGGCATGAGGATGCTCGGGACCGTTGTATACATGCACGTTCTCGATTATGCTACGACCGAGACGGTTCTTGGGAAGCATGCCCTTGAGCACTTTAGTGTAAAGAGGGTTGTAACCTGCTTTTACGTGCTTGTTGAACGACTTCTTCAAAAGAAGTTCGGGAGTCGATACGCGCTGTCCGCCGGGATAACCGGTATAGCGGAGATATTCGCGGTCGGTCCACTTGTTGCCGGTAAGGCGCACCTTGTCGGCATTGATGATAATCACATGATCGCCACACTCAACAAAGGGAGAGTAAGTGGGCTTGTTTTTGCCTCTCAGGATGTAGGCAACAACTGAACAGAGACGGCCGAGCACTTGGTCGGTAGCATCGATGACTACCCACTCACGGTCGCAGCTCTGCTCGTTGGGAGTAAGAGTTTTGTAGCTTAAAGTATCCACGTTAAATGTTTAATTAATAGTTTACTAAGCGATTGACACCACAGCTTTCATTCGGCCAAAAATGTCGGCGGAGCATCAATCAGATCATTAATTTGGACATAATCGGTGCGCAAAGGTACGACTTTTTTCCCTGTCAGCCAAATAATTTTAATTTTTCACTGTGTTTTCCGTTTTCAGCATCACCATCGCTGAATTATTTCACTAATAACTGAATCATACTAAACGTGCGATTGCATATGCCCGAATTTATATCGCACTATTACATGGCGGCGTCTTATTTTTTACTAAATTTGCAATCGACATCTTAACACCCGCTCTGACAATGTATAAAACCACATTCAAAGTCACCTACACCAATCATATATAAAACATCAAGACCATGTCGACACTTCTGCTAACAGCCTTAACAGCCGCAGCGATTACCTGCGCGGCACAGGCGCCCGACACCCTCATCACTCCCGACAACGAACACATATATTATATGGGCCGCATAGACAAGAGCGACCCCGCGGCCTACCGCTTCACCTATCCCGGCACCACGGCCATGTTTGACTTCAAAGGATCGAGCCTGAAAATGGAGGCCAAGCCCGGGAGCGGCCGCTTTGTCGTCGAGATTGACTCCATGCAGCCATTCACCGTCAATTTTACCGCCACAGACTCGGTCATAACACTCGCCGAAAACATGACCGACGCACCTCACAAAGCGCGCATCACCTATGCCATCGAGGGCTACGAGTTTATTCCGGAATTCCGTGGCTTCCACATAAATCACGGAGGCTCAATGCTGGCCAACGCCCATAGGCCGAGCATGAAAATAGAGTTTATAGGCAACTCTATCACATGCGGCTACGGCATCGAGGACAGCATTCCGTCCAACGACTTCAGCTACGATACGGAGAACCACACCCTCACCTACGCCCATCTTGCCGGCAGGGCGCTCAACGCCGATGTCAACATAGTGGCACGTTCAGGCATAGGCATATACCGCAATTTCGGAGGCGACCGCAAAGGCACCGACCACACCATGCCGTCGGAATATGACAACACCATGCTCTATCGCCCCGAGGTGAAATGGGACTTCACACAGTTCACCCCCGACATAATATGCATAAACCTCGGCACCAACGACACATCGCTCGACAACTACGACATAGCCATATACGAGCGTGAGTACCGCAAATTTCTCGCACGGCTGCGCGGTCTCTATCCCCAAGCCAAGATAGTGCTCCTGACCGGCTCAATGCTGGGCGGAAAAGCGCTTGACGACGTAAAAAGCGTGCTCGACCGCATAGCCGCCGACAACGACCGTGTATACCGCTTCGACATGTCGCCTCAGACAGGCGACTTGGGCTATGGCGCCGCCTATCATCCCTCGGCAGCACAAGCCCGGAAAATGGCCGACGAGCTTATCAGATACCTCCGCACCTCGGTCATAACGCCTACAGAATAAGACTTCCGGCTCATAACGACAGATAAAAAAGCTCTGTCAACACCGTTCAGCCGGCGACGTAGCATCCGGCAGGCCGTGTAATTTCGAAACAACACGGCCGCATTACGAAACGAAACATTTATTTTGCATAATTTCACTCTTTATATTACTTTTGCGTGAAATACCGATAGCGTCGCGGCCATATGCCCCGAAATTATGCAATCGACAAAACGACCGTATCAACCTTACGTTATGAGCATGAAATATTACCTGCTGTGCGCGCTTATTATCTTGGCAGGAGCCACCGCCGCCGCAGCGCCAAAAAAACTGAGATGGACCGATGCCTCCACACTTACCGTAATAAACAAAGCGCAGACCGACACTGTCATGTGGCAGCGTATCGACACCACACGCTACGACAACCTCACAAAGACAGCGGCAAGATACCTGTCGTTTTCGACAGGCATAGCCGTGGCGTTCAGAACCGACAGCCGCAACATATATGCGCGGTGGACCACTTCAGGACGTAAACCTGCGGCCAACAACACGCTTATCAACCAGTCGGGCCTTGACATGTACATACTTGACAACGGCCAATGGATATTTGCCGGCACAGGATCGCCCAAAGCCGGCAAGACCGAGCATGAAGCCCCGGTGACATGCGACATGACCGACAGCATGAAGTATTGTCTGCTCTATCTGCCGCTCTTTGATACGGTCAAAGACCTTCAGATAGGCATCGACCCCGGCGCCACGATAGAGAAAGCCCCGGGGCTGTTTCAGGGCCGGCTTGCCGTGATAGGCTCCTCAATAACCCACGGGTCATCGGCATCACGACCCGGCATGACCTATCCGGCACGACTCGGACGGGCCTTGGGCATGGAGGCAGTCAACATAGGGCTGTCGGGGCAGTGCAAGCTCGACAAGTATTTCTCGGACATAGCCTCCGACACCGAAGCCGACGCATTCATATTCGACACATTCTCCAACCCCACACCTGAACAGATCGAGGAGCGGCTCCGAGGTTTTATAGAGACCGTACGCAAAGCCCACCCCGGCACTCCGCTCATATTTCTGCAAACCGAAGTAAGGGAGACCGGCAACTTCGACCTTAAAAAACGGGAATTAGAACGCCGCAAACGCGCTACCGCCGAGAGAATGATGAACGAAATAATAGCATCGGGAGAACAGAACATATATTTCATAAACCCGGGCATGCCCATAGGCGATGACCATGAAGCCACCGTAGACGGCGTACATCCGACCGACCTCGGCTTTACCCGCATACTTGAGCATATACAGCCGCGCATAACGGAAATACTGCACATGCACGGCATAAAATAATGGCAAAACGGGCGATTACGGAAAGGACCAACAATAACCTCAATAATACAGAACAGTTATGAAATGCTTGCTTACAGCGCTCTGCGCACTCTTCATGTGCGGCCTGACGTCGGCACAGGACAGAGCGTCGGATATCAGAGAACGGCTACTCAAAGGTGACAAAAGTTCAGTCATCGTGGCCGCGCACCGAGGCGACTGGCGCAATTTTCCCGAAAATTCACTTGAAGCCATCGACAACGCCATAGCCATGGGCGTGGACATTGTGGAACTTGACGTGCACCGCACACAGGACAGCGTGCTGATACTAATGCATGACCCCAGACTCGACCGCACAACCACAGGCAAAGGTCTCATAGCGGAGTCGACCATAGACTACATCAGAACTCTTAATCTTAAAAACGGATGCAACATACGCACCATACACAAAGTGCCTACTCTTGAAGAGGCCCTGCTGCATGCCAAAGGCAAAATCATGATCAATCTCGACAAAGCCGACCGGTATTTCGATCAGGTATATGACCTTCTGCAAAAGACCGGCACCACCCGGCAGATAATAATGAAAGGCACAAAATCGGCCGAAAAGACAAAAGCCAAGTACGGTGAATATCTAAACGAGGTAATATACATGCCCATCGTCAACCTCGACAAAAAGAACGCGGAGCAACATATAGAGAAGTTTATCGGCGACATGCACCCGGTGGCATTTGAGCTGCTGTATAAATCAGACACCAACCCTCTGCCCAAGAAGCTGAAAGAAAGCCTTGACGGGCGCACCCTCATATGGTACAACACACTGTGGGACACTATGGCCGGCGGACATGACGACGACGCATCGCTCAAAGACTTCGACAACGGCTACGGATATCTCATCGACGAGCTCGGCGCACGCATAATACAGACCGACCGTCCGCAATTTCTTCTCGATTATCTGCGCAGCCGCAATTTACACGACTGACAGCCATAATTGAAAACACCCGTGCGGTCACTTCAGACTGCACGGGTGTTTTTTATTCTATTTCTCTTAGTCAGGATGATTCAGAAATAATCAACGGGGCTGCTGGGTCAGTTCAATGTCGCGCTTGCTGTACCACACGCCGCCGAGGGTCATGTCGATGTGCCTCGGGGCACCGCTTTCGTTGGGCGATATGGTGAACGACAACTTGAACGGAGGCTTGTCGGTAAGGTATTTCACACTTCCCCACTCTCCCGACACCACCGGCTCTGTCAGTGATATAGGGTCGGAGTCTGTGACAGTACCGCGCCATATGTTCTCGTCATTAAGCGAGAGCGAGGTCATGAAAGCAAACTGCGCTCCGTCGCCTATACCCTGCAAGGTAAAAGAGCCTCCTCCGGGCGGAATAGAGCCATGAAGAATATCAGATCCGTCCAGTGTTATGCCCGACGCCTCTATCTCAATCAGCTTCCATCGTTCGAGATGCTCAGAGCCGTGACATCCAGAAAGGCAGACCAACAGACAGAGAAACGGAGCAAAAACCGAACGACGGACAAGACCAGCTACAGTATACATAATCAATGGCGTTTAAATAGTTGAGGAACAAACTTGGCGAGATAGATACGCCAGTTTTTCCATATGTGGCCGTCGGGACTCTCATAATAAGTATAAGGGTATCCGTTGGCATCCAATACCTTGCGGAACTCGGTGTTGGCTTCGTAAAGGAAGTCCTTGTCGCCGATGGCTATCCAGTATAGTGCAGGCGCATTATCAAACTGGCGTTTCAACTTGGCCTCCAGATCAGCATATACAGGCGAAGTCTTTGACTTATCGGGGAATATAGCCGCGGAGAAAAGTCCTACGTAGTCAAACATATCGGGATACTGCTTTGAGATGTGCATCGAATGATATCCGCCCATCGACAGTCCCGCGATGGCCCGCGCGCTCTTTGACGGCAGCGTGCGGTAGTTGCGGTCGACAAACTCAACCACTTCGGGAAAAGCCTCCTCGAAGGTACCGTCCATAGTATGGGGCAGCTGTATAGTGGGAGCCACAAGTCCGGCAGAGGTCTCGCCGGGCGCCGCCTGCATGTCAACATTGCCGTTGGTCATCACCACAATCATAGGCTCAGCCTCGCCGCGGGCTATGAGGTTGTCAAGTATCTGTGCGGCCCTTCCGAGTTCGGTCCACGCATTCTCATCACCACCCATGCCATGCAGCAGATAGAGCACCGGATAACGGCGGTCGCCCTTCTCGTAACCGGCAGGGGTATATACGGTCATGCGACGGTCATTGCCTGTACGAGAGCACGGATACCACACCTTTGACACAGTACCGTGGGGCACGTCGTTGACCTTATACAGATCGGCCAACTGTCCGCCTATAATGAATATGTCAGACACGGTGCTGACATCACGCAGTTTATACACATTGTTCGGGTCACTCACCTTAAGAGAGTCGACATAGAACGTGTAGCTGTACAACTCCGGTGCAAGAGACGCGGGAGTCGTGTAGGTCCATATGCCGTCGGCATCCTTTGTCATCAATTCAAAACCACGGGGAGAAAAATCGCCAGCCACCACAACAGAGGAAGCTTTCGGCGCATCAAGACGGAAGGTCACGGTATTGTCGGCTTTTACCTCAGGTGAAATCATCGTCGGTACGCCCCACAGTGCTTGCTGTGCAAGCACAACGGCGGCTGTCATGACAGCCGCCGTCAGCAAAAACAGTCTTTTCATTTAGCTAAATATAGGTTAATTATAGGTATCCTCCCGGATGGGGACTCATGCCGTGGCGGTAAGCAACGTAGCCTTTCCGTCGGCCGACACTGCCTTTGCCGAAGCCGGAACGAGCAGAGTTTCACCGCGACGCACAGGAGTAGCCTCGCCGTCGGTTATGATGTCGCACTCACCGTCAAGACACATAACCACCATAAAAGAGTCATCGGCCGCAGGCATCTCGATACCGCCGTCCAACACGACACGCTTCACGTCGAAGTGGCTGCACTCCACAAGCCCGGTAACTCCAGAGGCATTCTTGTCATAAGCCCCCTTGTACTCCGGATATACGGTATAGTCGATAGCATCCTTGGCGAGTTCGGTATGAAGCTGACGCGGATTGCCATCGGCATCGCGACGGTCAAAGTCATACACACGATAAGTTATGTCGCTCGTCTCTTGAATCTCGGCGAGCAGGTTGCCTGCACCGATAGCGTGAATACGACCGGCCGGAAGGAAAAACATGTCGCCGGCATGCGAATCATGAGCAGCCACAACATCCATAATCTTTTTCTCCTCCACAAGACGCATATAGCCGTCGGGAGTTATCGACTCTGAAAGGCCGGCATATATACGTGCTCCGGGCTCGGCATCTATTATGTACCACATCTCGGTCTTACCCAAAGAATTGTGGCGCACTGCGGCCAAAGCATCATCGGGATGAACCTGCACCGACAGATCTTTCTTGGCATCGATAATCTTTATCAAGAGCGGGAAAGTTTCGCCATACTTATCCATGACATGGGCACCGACAAGATCAGCGCCGTACTTACCGATAAGCTGCGGAAGGGTGAGTCCTTTGTCATCGCCCTCGGCAACTACCGATTCATGACCGGGCACACCGGATATTTCCCAACTTTCGCCGATATTATCATCTTCAACGTCAACGCCCTTGAAAGGGGCTATCTTCTCACCTCCCCAAAGCACGGGCTTGAGGTATGGAACAAATTTAAACGGTCGTATCATAATGTGTATTTTAACACATCAAAGTTACTAAGAATATTTCATTCCGACAAAGCACGTATGATTTCGGTGCACATACGGCTGTTATGGTAGGGACATTTCCAAAATCCGGCTTTGTCCTCATCACGATTAACCGTACCGTCGGGACGCCGGCTCCAGAACCACTCGCCGCCGTCATTGTCAACTATGTTATCCTTAATATAATTCCAAGTCATAACGGCGTTTTTGAATGCGCCGGCAACTCCGTGATACTTGTACAGATATATCTGACCTATCATATTCTCAGCCTGTACCCACCAATGCCGGTCATTGTCAAACTCGCCGGAACCGAGGCGTTCGTAGACCATGGAACCGTCAGCACAACAACCTTCAAGGGCGGCTTCGGCTATAGCCTTCGTATGAGCGAGAGCCCGAGCCTCGACGACATGGTCGCCGAGCACCTGCGCGGTCTCAAGCAGAAGCCATGAAGCCTCAATATCGTGACCATAGGAGGTGTCTTTGTCGTGACGTTTCCAGTCCTCGTCAAAGAAGAGTCCGAGATGATGCGAACGCTTATCCTCCATTATGTCAAAGAATATGTCGAGCAAAGACAGGATGGCCTCGCGCAACGACGCATCAGGCCACACTCTATAAAGATTGGTATATGGTTCGATAATGTGTAGATGGGTGTTCATGGTCTTGGCCATGTTCTCGTCCTTGTCGCTAAGACGCATATCATCTATCGGACCCCACTCGCGCGTGCAGGCCTCGATGTAGCCTCCGCGCTTGCGGTCGCGGCTATGGGTCTCTATGTCATGGAAGAGTCTTACGGCATAATCAAGAGCTTCCCTGTCGCCTGTAGCACGCACATACTCCGACAGTCCGTATATGACAAAACCTATGGCATAAAACTGTTTTTTCGAGTCAAGAGGAGTGCCGTCAGGATTAAGCGACCAATATATGCCTCCATACTCGCTGTCATAGAAATGCTCAAGAATATAGTCCTTGGCTCTTGCAGCCATATCAAGATACTCCTTGCGGCCGGTTGTACGAAAAGCCGACGCAAAGCACCAAAGAAGACGACCGTTAAGTATAGCGCCTTTTGGCGCATCGGCGTCAAGACGGTCATACCCGTCGCGACGGCCGTAAAAACCGCCGCGCGGGTCAACCATTTTATTCATCCAGTAAGGGAGTATGCAATCGTTAAGATTGTCGAGCAACTCCGTTTTTAAAGCTTGTTCAGTCATTGTCATGAATCAGACGGGTTCCACTTCACTATTGCCGGGTTCCTCCACGGGGTTAAGGCGCTGTTGCTTCAGTTTAGCCACAATATCGTCCATGCGCTTTGTCGTGAGCGGATAGAGCCACACTATTACAAGCGACAACAAAGCCACGCCCGCGGGAATGAATGTCATAAGCATCCACAGACAGGTAATAGCGCTATCAGGCTGCACTATATCCACCGACTGCACACCTTCGGGACGCTCAACATAGCCGTAGCCGTGCAGAAGCCACATAACTGCGGCACCGCCTATGGCACCGCCGAACTTCTGCGCCATCGAAGCCGACGAGAATATCAGACCTGTCGAAGCCGAACGATATTTCAACTCCGAATAATCGCTTACGTCAGCGTACATAGACCATACAAGGGGCGACATGATACCTGTAAGTACTGAAATCACCACCTGCAGCAACAGCATGACAAGCAATCCGGCATTGCTCTCTGGCGAACATGTAAAGAAGATAATACTGAAGACAATGAGCAGGGCATCGACCAATATAAACGTGGGTTTCTTACCCAGTTTCTTCGTGATAGCCACAGCAAGAGCCACTCCCACCATATTGGCGACCTCACCCACACCGAGGAACAGACCGGAGTAGAAGAGCATCGACACGGAGAATATGACGATGTGCTGTTCTCCTCCGATAATATCGGCGAAGAAGAAGGCCACGGTAGCGCCACGCACTGTGTTGAAAAGATTGAAGCACAACGAAGCACCGTTAAGCAACCACCACGGTTTGTTGGTGACGAGTGCCTTCAGGTCCTTTCCCAGCGAGGCGGCGCTCACAGTAGTGAGCTGCTCGCGGGTAAGACGGAAGCACAGGAGGAACAGTATGAAACAGCATGAAGCAATGACAATCATGGCAAACTGCCAGCTTGACTGCAACGAAAATCCGAAGCCGTCCTGAAACATCCTGCACAGGGGGTCCCAAGCGAATAGAGCTATAAATGAACCTCCGTAGGCGAAAAACATGCGGAAAGACGAGAACACGGTCTTTTCCTGAGAATTGTCGGTCATAACACCGAGCATAGCGCCATAAGGCACATTGATGCCGGTGTACACGGTCATCATAAGTATATAGGTCACATAAGCCCATATGAGACGAGCCGCATATCCCCAGTCAGGGGTGGTGAACAACAATATGCCGCATATAGAGAAGGGAGCGGCCACCCATAGAAGATAGGGGCGATATTTACCCCAACGTGTTTTTGTACGATCGGCGACAGCCCCCATCATGGGGTCGCTCACAGCATCCCAGATACGGGTTACGAGAAGGAGCACACCGGTGTCGATCAACGACAAGCCGAAAACATTGGCATAGAAGAAGGGCAGATAGTAACTGAAAACTTTCCAGAACATGGACGAAGCCATGTCGCCGAAGCCATATCCGATTTTTTCGCGTAACGGAGCCATTGTAATTACTTCTTATTAATTATTGCAAGATTATGATCAATCAGAGCGTTGAGAGTCTTTACGGACTCACCGGTAGTGAGACGGTCGACAGGAGTATTCATGCAGTAATCGACAAGACGGTCAACGGTAGAGGTAGCCACATGCATGCGGGTATCGCTCGAAGCATAGTATATGAACACCTTGCCGTCCTCGTCGGCTATCCATCCGTTGGTGAAGAGCACATTCATGACATCGCCCATATACTCCTCGCCCACGGGGGCCATGAAGTAACCGCCGGGGGTGGCTATTGGTCGCCACGGTTCGTCAAGAGCAGTCATATACATATACAGCACGTAACGCAGCCCCGAGGCACAACCGCGCACGCCATGGGCGAGATGAAGCCAGCCTTTAGAGGTCTTTATAGGATGAGGTCCCTCGCCGTTCTTTACCTCTTTAATAGTATGATAATAACGGCTGTCCACAATGAGTTCATCGGTGATTTCGGCATGAGTCATATCATCGACAAGCGCCCAGCCGATACCCCCTCCGCTACCGGCGTCTATAAAACCGTCCTGCGGACGGGTGTAAAGCGCGTACTTACCGTTGACAAATTCGGGATGCAGCACAACGTTGCGCTGCTGGCTGCGGCTCTTCAAATCGGGCAGACGCTCCCAGTTCACAAGATCCTTAGTACGGGCAATGCCGCAAGTAGCCGTAGCCGCCGAGAGGTTGCCCGGCTGCTCATCATCATGGCGTTCGACGCAGAAGAGACCGTATATCCAGCCGTCCTCATGGCGAGTAAGTCGCATGTCATATATATTCGTGCCGGGTACCTCATCCTCGGGCATGGTGACGGGGTGATCCCAGAAACGGAAATTATCAACGCCGTTAGGACTCTCGGCCACAGCAAAAAACGACTTGCGGTCAGACCCTTCGACACGCACCACGAACACGTATTTGTCGCCCCATTTTATAGCGCCTGAGTTCAGAGTAGCGTTAACTCCGATGCGCTCCTCAAAAAAAGGATTGGCCTCCTTGTCGTAATCATAGCGCCAGAACGGAGGAGCCATCTCGGCGGTAATGACCGGATTTTTATAACGGCAAAATATGCCGTTGCCCTCTATAGGCTCATTTTTGCGGGTTACGAGTTCCTCGTATTTCGTCTCGACAAAATTCTTTCTTTCTTCAAAAGTCATGATTGGTAATTCTATTTACAGTTTAGGGAGAATCTTTATTTTATTTCAGATATATCTTTGGCAAAAAGTGTTATGGAGTCGTTATAGAACGCCTTGAACGACTCTTCAGCGGGATGTCCGGGATAAGGAGTGTAGAAATGGCGCGGTATATTGTCAGCATTTCGCCATACAGAAACATATACCACCGGAAATTCCTTAACAAGCGGCATGAGTACGTCGGTGTACCAAGCGGGCACCGTGATGCTCTCGAGGCCGGTCTCGGTAAATGCCGCGAGTTTTCCGCGGGCTTCGGCCTGCGAAACGGCCGCGCTCAGGGTCGACTTCACCTTGGCGGCATACTGCTCCAGACCGTCTTTACCGTCAAAGCAATATACGTCGGCGCCCATTATGTCAACATACTCGTCACCGGGATAACGCTCCATGTATTGCTCCACGGTATCGACCTTATCAGGGGAATAAGCCCATACGACATTGTCAATGCCCTTGGCGTCGAAAACTTCACGGGTCATGTGCCACAGCTTGCGGTAGCTCTCGGTGTCAGTGTTGTCGCCTCCCCACCAGAACCAAGATCCGGTGTGCTCGTGCCACGGGCGGAACACGACCGGAATACGGTTGCCGGCCGCATCCCTGATGGATCCTATGAAGTCGGCCGCACGCCCTATCCACTCGCGGACAGTGTCATTGAGAGCGGAGCCCCCGGTGACAGCTTCTTTCACGACATTACCGCCGGCAGTGTCCCACGAGTCGCCTTTGGTGGCCGGATTGCGAGGATGCCAACTGAAGGTATTGATGCCGCCGCGTGCATCCTGCTTCACGGCTTCATTATGAATCAGTTCAAACGGCACACCGTCGAGCTGTTTACCGGCACCCCACTCCACAAGGCCAAGGTCCCAGTTCATTATGGCGGGATAGTCGCCGGTCACTTCCTTTACATCGCTGCGACCATCTTCGCCCCGCCAAGTATGGCCGTAAGCCGTATCATCATGATGGCCGAAAGCGAACTTGCCGGTATCGCGCACCTTGCCGAGACGCTCGATAAGCTGCACGCGCGGAGTAACCGCCGCCACAGTGTCGGCGGCTTCGGCTTCAGCTGACGCATTGTTTTTACCGCCGGAACATCCGGTAACGGTAAAAACTCCCGCCAATGCCACTGATATTATAGTTGCAATGTATTTCATCGGTTATAAATTATAAATTATGTTTATCCTAATGTAACTCTCACTTCATTGACAGACCCCTCGGGCCGTACGGGCACCACATTGCCCTCCACGGGAGAGCCGTTGAGCATAAGGCTCTTCACTCCGCGGCATACTCCGTCAGGGTTGTCGACCGTAATACGATATTCGGCTCCACGGAAGCGACGTGTCACCTCATAGTGCCTACAGTCGGAAGGGATACAGGGGTCTATCTCAAGACCGTCATACCCGGGTCTTATGCCAAGTATGAACTGCGTTATAGCATACCAGTTCCAAGCGGCCGTGCCAGTGAGCCAAGAGTTCTTTGCCTCGCCGGGACGGAAAGCATCCTTGCCGGCAGTCATCTGACAGTATACATAAGGCTCCACCTTATGGAGGTCGCTCTTATCTTCAAGATATGCGGGGCATATCTTACGGTAGTATTCCCACGCGCGGTCACCGCGTCCGAGCACGGTCTCGCCGATGATAACCCACGGATTGTTATGAGCAAAGATACCGGCATTTTCCTTATAGCCGGCGGGATAGGTGGAAATCTCACCATACTCCATGACATACTCCGTAAAGGCCGGATGATTCAGCACAATGCCGTGCTCGCAGTCAAGGTACTTCTTCACGGAGTCAAGCGACTTCTCGACAAGTCCGTCCTCAAGGCCAATGCCAGCCATGGTGCACCATCCCTGACTCTCGATAAATATCTTGCCCTCCTTGTTTTCGTGACTGCCGACCTTGTTGCCGTAATAATCGTAGGCGCGGAGAAACCACTCACCGTCCCATCCGTGCTTCCTGACAGCCTCCTTCATGGCATCGACACATGCCTGCGCGCGATCGGCCTCGTCATCAAGTCCGAGACGGCGACAGAGCTGCACATACTCCTGACCATAAATGACAAACTGGCCGGCTATCATGAGCGACTCGGCCTTACTGCCCTCAGTCTTGTTCTCGGTTGTCTGAAACGACTCATTAGGATCGTTGGAGAAGCAGTTCAGGTTAAGACAGTCGTTCCAGTCGGCACGACCAATAAGAGGCAGTCCGTGAGGTCCGAGATTATCCACAACATGGTTGAACGACACCCGAAGGTGTTCCATCAGAGGCACTTCTGAACCCGGCACATTGTCAAAGGGCACCGGAGCTTCGAGTATGGACATGTCGCCGGCCTCCTTGATATATGCTATAGTACCGAATATCAGCCACATGGGGTCATCATTGAATCCACCGCCGATGTCATTGTTGCCACGCTTTGTCAACGGCTGATACTGATGATAGCATCCGCCGTCGGGGAACTGTGTCGACGCGATGTCGATAATGCGCTGACGCGCACGCTCGGGAATCTGATGCACAAAACCCACGAGGTCCTGATTGGAGTCGCGGAAGCCCATGCCTCGTCCTATGCCGCTCTCAAAAAACGAAGCGGAACGAGAGAAGCAGAACGTGATCATGCACTGATACTGATTCCATATGTTGACCATACGGTCAAGGCGCTCGTCGCCGCTATCGAGGCTGAATATACCGAGAAGGCGGTCCCAATAGGCGCGCAGTTCGTCAAAAGCCTTGTCGACCTTATCGGCGGTATCGAAACGCGCCATCATCTCGCGGGCCTTTGTCTTGTTTATGACGCCTTTGGACTCCCACTTATCGTCCTGCTCATTCTCGACATAACCGAGCATGAACACGAGGTCGCGGCTCTCGCCGGGCCGGAGAGTCATCTCCATATAATGCGACGCCACGGGCGACCAACCGTGAGCCACGGAGTTGCCGGGCTTACCGGCAATCACCGTCTGCGGCTCGTCGAAGCCGTTGTAGAGGCCGAGGAAGGTCTCGCGGTCGGTGTCAAAGCCGTCAACAGGAACGTTTACGTTGTAGAAGGCGTAATGATTGCGGCGCTCCTTGTACTCGGTCTTGTGGTATATGGTCGAGCCGTCAACCTCCACCTCGCCGGTAGAGAAGTTGCGCTGGAAGTTCTCCATGTCGGTGGCGGCATTCCACAGACACCACTCAATGAAAGAGAACAGCTTGAAAGTCTTGGGGGTATCTCCGATATTGGTAAGGGTGAGTTTGGTCACCTCAGCATGAGTGTTCAGCGGAACGAAAAAGAGCATATCGGCGCGCAAACCGTTTTTTTCGCCGATTATGCGCGTATAGTTCATGCCGTGGCGGCACTCATAACTGTCAAGTTCGGTCTTCACGGGCTTCCAGCCGGGATTCCACACAGTGCCGTTGTCGTTTATATAGAAATATCGGCCGCCGGCATCCATAGGGACACCGTTGTAGCGGTAGCGTGTAAGCCGGCGAAACTTCGCATCCTTGTAAAAAGAGTATCCTCCGGCGGTATTTGAGATCAGAGAAAAGAAGTCCTCATTGCCAAGATAGTTTATCCACGGCCATGGAGTGCGCGGATTTTCAATCACATATTCGCGAGCCTTGTCGTCAAAATGTCCGTATTTCATTTAAGTAAATTGTTAGAAAAGTGTAGAAAATGCGTAATTTATGATACAAATTTACGCAAATAGTGCGGAGCCATCGTATAGATAATGTAAACAATAGCACCATACAATGTTGCACGCGTTCGTATACAATCATAAAAAATTCCCGACCCGGAAATATCGGGGCCGGGAATTTTTATTCAATCACAAATCAATGCTTTTATATACATTTTTACTTCAGGCTGAAATCGCCACGACTTACAACATAAGGCGAGTTAACCATTTCGCGCCATATCTCGGCATTGTTCCACCGGTCAAACTGTGGAGTATCGGCATTGTCGCCCATCTCGTACCACTGCATGAACCAGCTCCAGAGCGCACCGTTATTGTAAGCCGACACGGGGTCGACCATGTTGCCGACTTCACCGAGAGCTATCACTTTCTTCTTGTCGACAAGAATGTTTATAAGGTCGAAAGTATCAGTCTGGTCGGTCATGGCATCATCAATATATAAGTCGGCACATACGATATCGACTTTGTCGTTGCCGGGATAAGCGGCCTGCAATTTGTCAATGGAGGCGAGTTTGCCTTCGTCGGTAGTCTGCACGGTCCATACCCATATGAGGTTGTTTATACCATATTCATTTGTGAGTTTATCGTACAGATAGTCCCAGAGTTGCTTTGTGGTATCAACACCACTCATACCCCACCAGAACCAAGCGCCCCAAGTATAGTCGCCGGCAGCCTCGTGGAAAGGACGCCATATCACAGGTATGCCCGCATCCTGAAGGAGCTTCAGATACCCGGCCACTTTGTCAATGTCGGCATCGAGCACCTTGTTTTCGGGAGTGCCAGCCACAAGCGCATTGGCCGCATTGAAGTCGCCTTTGGCGTCAAGTTCGTCAGACGGCGCACCGTCACTGTATACCTTGACTGACACGAGAGTGTAGTCATGTCCGCCTATTATAAGGCCACCCTCCTTGACTTTGTCGGCAGTGACAGCATCAAGCGTGATCGAGAAGTCGCCGTTTATGACAAAATAGTCGTAGTCTGTGCCGTCGGCAGCCACAAGTCCGCTCCAACCGCTATCCTTAAAGGAGCCCTGAGCACCCTCTGCGACATCCTTTACGGTGACAGTTATAACCGAACCGGCGCTGACTTTAGACAGAACAGCCATTGAAGTCTCGTCGGTAAGCTGCAGACTGGCAGACCAGTCGGGAAGCATTACAGTCTCGGCGGTCGACACTGTCTCATCAATAGGAGTTCCAAACGATACGGGAGTGTTCCAGTGCCAAGTGAAGGCGGGAATACTGCCGGCGTCCCACACCTGCTGCACGGGGGTTATGTCGCCATAGTCAATCCAATCAGAAGGAGAATTGGCAAGGTGTATGTAGTCAAAGCCCACGACAGCAGGATATTTACCGGCTTGCTGCGCTATGAAATCAGAGAAGCGAGTGCCCCAAGCCACCTCGCCCATAGCGCCCGAAAGCTGAGTCTTGCCGTAGTTCTCGACGAGGTAAGTGTAAAGCTTCTTGGCCTCGGCCGTAGCATTGGGGTTTATAAGGCTTGCAGCCACCTGACTGCGGTCAAGACCTACGTTGGTGTTGAACTTCACTGTCTTGGCGGGAGCAAACACCTCGGGATTGTCCTTGATACATACGGCGCCCTCGGGAACCTCAACCGTATACTCGGTATAGGCGGTGAGCGTGAGAGGTATGACAAGCTCCATGCCGTTGTCGGGGTTGACAGAGGCGGTCACGGCCTGTCCGTTGACGGTAATGCTCCGGTCAGCAATAGCCACAAGGTTGTTGTAGGACAAGGTCAGGGCCACGGTTGACGAGGGACGCACAGTGGCACCCTCTGCAATCGACTGCGAGCGGTTGATCATATCCACTCCGTCAAGCACACCGTAGTTGTCATCGTCGTGACAGGCAGTCATGGCGAGACCGAGCATCAGTGCCGGAACAATGTATTTGATTGTCTTCATCGTGTTAAATTTGTATTCCGTGTCCGGTCCGAAAAGCCGGACACGGAATTAAGATTAATTTTCGTAAGTAATTTTCTTTAATGTCGTACCTGATCCTTGTATGATCATGCCGGTGAAAGGACTCTCATCCTTGCTACCCTCTATGGTACGGAGTTTGTCAAGATCGTCGGCAGTAAGGGTGTAAGTAACCTTATCGACGGTCTCATTCCATTCGGCAACCGTAGCAAATGAATTCCAATCGGCAGGGTTAAGCTGTATCTGGAATCCTGATGCAGACTCCACATAGAAAGTCAATGTGGCACCGGCTTTAGCTCCGTCGAAGTTTTCCTTGCTTATGTAGAGGTGGGGACCCCAAGCGAGTTCATAGGTTCCTTCCCAGACAGTGGTTTCGGTAGGATTCTCCCACTCAACTACAACCTTGCTGATGATACACTGGTCACCGGTGATGACAAGTCCTTGTCTTGCGATGAGGTCATCCAGTATCTCCTGAGTAAGTTCGACAACAAGCATGCCGTCGGCAGGACTGTCGTACTGTCCGGGTACTCCGGCAAGAGCGTTCCAGCCGTCGCCGACACGGAGTGACAGGCACCACCATTCGCCATCGGTGACAGGAGTAGCGTATATCGTCATTTTAGCTCCTGCAGGAACCTGCGACCAGTCATATGCGCCCCATGCAAGATCCTGCATGCCGCCCCAGCCTGTAATGTCAACAGCTCCGGTCCAGATGACATTTTCAACATGTGTAGCGGGAATGATGTCAAACTTATAGTCAAGGCTCTGGTCGCCTGACACGAGAGTAACGGTAGTGCCGGGACCGGCCGTAGCGGGCAGATTGATGTAAAGGAAGGTGCCGTTGAGTATGTACTGAACGTCGTCGCCGTTGACTTTGACTCCTGTAAGGAGCGACTCGTTGGCTATGCCGACTTTGAGTATGTCACCGGCTTTTATCTCTACGTCCTCGCCGGGCATCTCGACGATGTAGGCTATCGACGGGAGCTCTACGGTAAGTTCAGGACCTTCGACAGTCTCACCGTTGGTCATGACAAACTTCACCACACCCGAAGCGGCGGTAAGGGGCACCGTAACCTTGAGTTCGGTAGCGGAGGGTTTGTCGGCGCCAACCTCGACACCACCTGTAAAGATAACCGTCTTCACAAGGTCAAGGTTGCGACCGGTGACGGTGAGTTCGTCACCAGCAGGTGCGGGCGCGGGATTGTAAGCTATATTCTCGGGCTTGGCGGTAGCGATGGGCACAGCCACAGTCTTACCGCTTTTAAGATTGAGCACGAGGTCGCCCGACTGAGCGGCAGCAGGCATAGCCACTTTAAGTTCGGTAGCGCTTAACGAGGAGGGCACCACAGCCTTGTCGACATTGGGGAAAACCACATCGGTAACCTGATCCATGTTGACGCCGGTAACGGTGATTTCGTCGCCGCCACGCAGACCATCGGCGGGAGCGGCCTTAACATCGGTGGGCATTACCATGCCTATGTTGGCGCAAGCCACTTTCACGGCCGAAGCGGTAACAAACACTATGACACCGTCGTGAGAGTTGTCGGGCAGAACAAATGTAATCGCGCTCTTCTCGGCATCGTAGGCAAACTCAATGTCGGCAGCATCGCCGGCGCGGCCTTCGGCTTCGGGAGCGAAGTCATCGATCTGCATTTTGGTGACGAGGTCGAGGTCGGTACCCTTTACCGCGACTTCCTGACCGGGCTTGGCATCGGTAAGGTCAAGCACTGTCTCGGGAGCGGGAAGCACAACCACGAGTTCTTCATCCTCGAAAGGCATGACATTGGGCACTTCCTCAGCCGTGGATAGCTTGAGCACACCACCGCGAGCCTCGGCAGGCACGACAACCTTTATGGTAGTGCGAGTATGCTCGACAAAGTCCTCGGCATAAACGTTGACGCTGTCGCCCATCTCATCAAAGGGGAAGCACACCTCTTTCATAAGGTTGAGATATTCGCCGGTTATGGTGATTTCGTGACCGGGTTTTACGGGATTGGGAGCAATGCCGGTAATCTCGATGGGTTCGAGGAATGTAAGCTCGGTGAGAGTGGTGATCTTGCCTCCGGCATAGTTGAGCACTACAAGACCGGGCTCGGCATTCTGCGGCACCACAATCCGGATCTCCCCGGGAGAAACCACCTGTATGTCGGTGATTTCCCCGGCTCCGGGAAGGGTTATGCTGTTGATGCGGTCGAGACCCGAACCGATGAAACGGAGTTCACCGCCACGGAGTACGGGAGACGGCCCGAAAGCATTCAGGTGTACACCGCCCTTGAACTGGTTGGTGTCTATATCAGTACCGTCGTCGCACGATGTGAAGGCGACCGCGGTCACCATCATCAGGCACATCATCAGGACGGCAGTGAATTTGTTGCTGTATTTTTTCATTTCAATTTCTCGATTTAAAGATTAATTAAGCACCGCACGTATATTGTCGATCTTGATAATGGGCTGGCACTCCGTACCGTTGATACCGCCGCCTACGACAAACATGGTAAGGCTTGCAAAGTCACCGGGTTTGGAGGGAACGGTGTTGGTGGCGTTGCCCTCGCGGTCATACATGAAGCTGCTTACAGGTATGGTCACGGTTATCCACTTGTCATCGGTGTGGAACGAGCCGGTCTTGGCCCACGGGCGATAGAGCGCGCGGCCCCAAGTGCCCATGCCGTCCTCGCCGTTGAACACCTTGGCATTGGCTCCCATAACAGTGCCGTCGTAGCCGTCGATGGGATTGCCTGAAAGAGTCACCTTGTCATAGCCCTCGAAGCAAATCTGCATGGCACCGGCGCTCCACGGATTGGAGGAGGGAATACACATCTCAAACTTGAGCGACATATTGGCGAAGTCCTTGAAGTTGACAAGATTATGGAGAGCCATACCCTGACCGGAAGTCACGTTCTGCGGGGTGTCCCAAGAGCCGCACCAGTATTCAAAAGCAAAGTTGCTGTCATCCCATCCGCCATCTTCGGACATAATGGCCGTGCCGTTGCCGAGCTGCACATACTTTCCGCTGAGCGACCACTCGTCTTCCTTGATTTCACGAGCGTGCCATCCTTGGTCGATAAGACCGGTGACGCCGTCAAATTCAAATAGCAGACCCCGAGAGTCACGGTAGTGGAAGCCTGACTTGGCATCACCGTAGATAGTCGTGACTTCGATAGGACCGGCTTCGGTAGCAGCATCGGGAATGACGAAAGTAACGTTATTCTTCTCAATCGACTTGATATTTTCAGCCGGAACCGCAATATCGCCGGGCATAATTATAGTCAGGGGCACATTGGGGTCATCGACAAAGAAATCGCCATAGATAGTGACCTCTTCGCCGGGGTTGGACCATTCGAGAGACATCTCGTCGAGTCTCGGCCCGGGAACCACGACATTGAAGGGAAACTCAACAACCTGATCGGATGCGGTCTTGAAGAAAATCTTGTTTGACACCTCGCCGGGTATGCCCGAAGGCACGTTGACGATTATGGTGTGGTCGGTCATGTAGCTCGTGTTGAGCGTGGCTTTCTGGTCGTTGAACCAGATTTCATGCACACTCTTGAGGTTGTCGCCGACGATACAGATAAGGCTCTCGAGTGTGGCCGATGTAAGAAGAGAATCGGCCTGTTCGGGAAGCGTAGGACGTATGTAGCTGATGGTCGGCACACCGCCGGTGGGCTTGAACTCGTCGGGCTGGTCGTCGCACGAGGTCATAGACACTACCACCGTCATGGCGACTGCAGCGGCTGTCCACTTGAAATATTTAGTTAAGAATTTCATTGTTGTAATAGTCCTTTAAGATTAGTAAGCATATTCAGCCCTGACATCAACATGGATAGGCTCCTTGCTAAGATTGGGATTGAAGATAACATCGTCTTCCGGCATCGGGAAGCGGAACACACTCTCCGTGACACTGATGACCGGAGGATTGGTGTCATACTGCATGCTTTCGGGCTTAACGGTCCACTTGCCGGTCTCCCAATATGTCTTGTACAGTTCGTCAAGACCGTTGTAGTAAGAACGCTTCTGCGACTTAAGCTCGTTGATGGCGCGCTGCGGATCGTAATAGCTGAGACGTACGAAGTCAAACCAACGGTCGCCCTCGTAAGCGAGCTCAAGACGGCGCTCTTTCCATACATCTTCCCAGCTTACCGACGAGGGCTTCTCCCAATCGGCGCTTACAGCACGGTGGTGTACCGCATGGAAGGCATCGATGACCGATGCTTCGGTCGACGAGGCGTTGTTGCCTATCTTGGCCTCGGCGTAGATAAGATATACATCGGCAAGACGGATCAGATGGGTCGACAGACCGGTAGACTGCTTCATGCCTATATATCCGAGTTCGGCTTTATGATCTTCATCATTTCCGACAAGACCCTTCACCACGTTCGCACCTGTACCGCTTGACAAAGACTCCTTGGCATCGGGATTGTACTCCTTGTCATAAAGGAACTTCAGGTAGTCGAAACCGCCGACATTGCGCCAGAAGTAAGAATATTTGTCACCGGCAATCATCATTGTAGCCTTACGGCGCACATCAGTATTGCGACGCTCCTCGGGATTCTGGAATATATCCAATCCAAAAGCCTCCTGAAGATCGACTGAGGGCACTGTCCAGTCACCCCAAGTAAGAGTATTGGTGAAACCGCCCATTGCGAAGATGGCCTGAAGCTGATTACCGCAACCGTAAGGATTGTACGATCCGTACCAGTGCCATGCGAGAAGACTTTCTTTGTTGAAGTTATTGCTTGCGCGGAATATATCTTCATAATTCTCCATCAGCTCGCGTCCGGAATTATCCATAACGTCCTTGGCGAGGCTTGCGGCCATGTCGAGGTCGGCCTGATTGCGAGTGCCGGTCTGTCCGAGCCCCGACTTGGCAAGATAAACCTTGGCAAGAAGAGCCTTGGCTGAAAAGCGGTCGATACGGCCGCCGGCGGCACTTTCAGGAAGAAGTGACACAGCTTTCTCAAGAGTCATTATCACGTACTCGTATACATCAGCGGACTCTACGCGGAATTTGCTGTTGTAAGCACCGCTGGAAATGTCAGACTCCGTATCGTGGATAATAGGTATCGGTCCAAGCATACGTACAAGATTGAAGTATGCAAAAGCCTTCCATGTAAGAGCCTCGCCCATAGTGGCATTTTTGGCAGCCTCGGAAGCTGACGCACCTTTAATCTTATTATAAGTAATGTTGGCCTCGGCTATTGCACGCCAGTTAGCGCCTACCATCTCTTTAAGGCTCTGATTATTGCTTTGGATCGAGAGCAACACAAACGCGTTGCCTCCTGCATATTGGTTTCCGGCAGCATTTTCAAGTTCCGAGAAATAAGCGGCAGTCAAGTCGCTCCACGGCAATCCATACAGATGATTTACACCGTTGTAGCACTCCTGATCGCTTTTATAATAATCCTCGGTAGTGTAACCGTCCTCGGTAGGACGATTGAGGAAGTCATCGCACGAAGTCATACCGAATCCGGCGACAACTGCCAATACAGCTGCAAATTTATACTTTTTAAGAATGTTCATAATCAATTGCGTGTGTTTTAAAATTAGAATGAAACATTTAAACCGAAAGAGTAAGTGGTCGGCGAAGGATAACGTCCGTTGTCAAGGCCGTATACATATCCGCTTGACGACTGGGTCGACGCACCGATCTCAGGATCATAACCTTTATACTTCGTAAACGTATGTAGATTCTGAATATTGCAGTAAACACGTAGATTATCAAGATGCAGCGAACGCAGCCATTGTGAACGCAAAGTATAACCGAGAGTTATGTTCTTAATGCGCAGATAAGATCCGTCCTCTATGTAACGGTCGCTTATACGGTCGTTTGCATTCGGATTGCCGATTGTCGCACGCGGTATACCGGTCTTCCAGTTGGTGACACGTATATTGGTAATGTCGTCATACCAGTTCTGACCGGCGGGATACACCTTGTTGGGGTCGATAGGCTCGAGGTTGGCGCGGTCGTTGACAATGGCAAGCTGGTTGCCCCATGCCGAGTTCATCTTGGTAAGGCCGATCGAGGTGTAGTTCAGGACCTTGTTACCGTAAGAGCCGTTAAGGAATATGTTCAGGTCAAAGTTCTTGTAGCGGAAAGTATTGTTCCATCCGAATGTGAATTTGGGCATCGGCGAACCGATATTTGTACGGTCATGCTCGTCGATGATGCCGTCGGGCACTCCGTTGGGACCGCTGATATCCTTGAACTTAAGGTCGCCGACCCATACGGTATTGTTGCGGTTGAACGACACACCGTCGGCGGGATAAGCCGCAGGCTTCGGAGAGTTCTGGATATCCTCAAGGTCGCGGTACACACCGTCGGTCACATAACCGAAGAAGTTAAACAGCGAACCACCTATATTGGATACGGATACGACGTCATTCCACTGTCCGTAGCCCACTATCTGCGCGTTGGCGGTACCGGTCAGAGCAAGAAGCTTGTTCTTGTTGAACGAAATCTGGAACTCGGTATCCCATTCAAAGTCTCCGACAAAAGGATGACCGGTGACAGTGATCTCGACTCCGCGGTTACGGATATGTCCGTAGTTACCGTAAGGTGCCTGCAGTTTGTTGCCGTCATTACCTGAAGTACCCATATAAGAGGGAAGCTGAAGCGACATAAGCATGTCCTTTGACTCCTTGTTGTAGAAGTCCACAACCAATCCGAGGCGGCTGTCGAAAAAGTCGAGGTCAAGACCTACGTTAAGCTGTTCCTGAGTCTCCCACTGTATATCGGGGTTGGGTATACGTACCGGACGCTGTCCGGTAAGCTGTCCGAAACCGGTGTCCATAGGATTGCTCAGAGGAGAGCCCCACAGAAAACCGGGTATATTGGAGTTACCTGTCTGACCCCAGCCGAGACGGAGTTTACCGTTGTTCATGATGTCACGGATAGGGAAGAATTTCTCGTTGGTGAAGCGCCATGCACCGGCAACTGAGTGGAAACCGGCCCAACGCTTGTTGGGGCCAAAGTTGGAGTTACCGTCATAACGGTAAGTGTAAGTCAACATATAGCGGCCGTCCCAGTTAAGAGTCTCGCGAGTAAAGAACGAAGCCATAGCCGAACTGCCGAAACCGTAGGTAAATGTCTGGGTACCGGTACCGAGTGCCGGATTCTGAACGAGGTCATTGGGCAGGTTAGTGTTAGACACCGAATTATACTTGTAGCTTGACTCCCACAATTCCTGACCGACCATGGCGGTAAAGTCGAGTTTCGACACTTTGCCGGAATAGGTGATATAGTTCTTTACCTGCCAGAAACTGTTGTAGTTGTTCTGGATACGGCTCATGTTCTGATCCTGACTGAAGTTGGGTAGCTTGATCACAGGCTCGTAAGTGTTGGCCTCCGACCAGTTGAGGTCCCAGCCGAATTCAGTGTGCCAAGTCAGGCCCTGTATGGGCGACACATCAAAGAATATATTACCGTTGAGTTTCTGGCGTGTAAGCTGATAAGAGTTGCTCATAGCCATAGCAACGGGGTTGGGCGTGAAGCAGCCCTCGCGATATACACTGGCGTAGTTGCCGTCGATGTCGTAAATAGGTATATCGGGGTTGGTAGTCAGAGAGTAATTGATGATACCCTCATTAGAATCAGCGAGCTTAAGGTCCTCACCGGTATGATTGTAGCTTGCACTGAAACCGAATTTCAACCAAGACTTCAAGTCGGCGTCAAGATTGGCGCGCACACCGAAGCGATCAAACTGCGAACCGATAATGGTACCCTCTTGATCGAGATAAGACCCTGATACGTAGTACTTCACTTTCTCTGTACCACCTTGCACCGACACCTGATGCTGCTGCTGGAGAGCGGTGCGGAATACAGCGTCCTGCCAGTTTGTACCGACGCCAAGTATCGAAGGATCGGCGAGATAGGGATCCTGCTTGGCCATGCCGTTGGCAACAAAATCATTATAGTACTCCGCATATTCACGAAGATTCAGAATGTCAAGTCGCTTGGACTGATGGTTGACAGCAAACATGCCGTCGTAAGTGAACTTGGCTTCGCCGGCCTTACCGCGCTTGGTGGTTATAAGAACGACACCGTTGGAGCCCTGCGCACCGTAAATGGCGGTAGCGGAGGCATCCTTAAGAATCTCCATCGACACGATGTCGGCGGGGTTGATTGTCGAAAGAGGCGATACGGTAGAGGTGCTACCGTTACCGAGAGCATCGCCGAAACCGAGGCTTGCACCCGAGTTGCCGGGGCTTTGTACAATAACACCGTCAATAACGTAAAGAGGCTCGGCGTTGGCATTGATAGTAGCCTGACCGCGCACACGTATGGACGATGAAGAACCGGGAGCTCCCGAAGTAGACACAGCCTGCACACCGGCGGCACGGCCCTGAAGCGACTGGTCAAGATTGGTGATGATCGAACCTTTGAGATCGGCTTCGCTCATCGACACGGACGCACCGGCAAGGTCGCTCTTCTTCATCGTACCGTATCCTACAACTACGACTTCGTCAAGGCTCACCCCCGATTCTTTTAGAGTAACGGTGATGTCGGTACGTCCTGCAAGGGCGACCTCTTGGGTCTCCATGCCCACATAAGATATTACTAACACTGCGTCGGGCTTAGTAACTTTAATGGCAAAATTACCATCAAAGTCGGTAGCCGCACCCACAGAAGTCCCCTTCTCCATCACGGTAGCGCCGATAGCCGGCTCGCCGGAGGGCTCGAGAACAACACCCTTTACGGATGTCTGAGCAAACACCCCCGCAGATACAGACACAAAAAGTATCAGCAGGAGGGCTCTGAATTTCAAGATGTTTCTTGTCATCATGAGCAATTTTAAGGTAAGGTTAATGTATTTAGGTTATTAAATGATTGGCTTTATCCGCACCGGCTTGCAAAGTGCGTACCGATGCAAATTTAGGCACTTTAAAAGAGATAAAATAATACAATATTATCTCGATGTAATACTTTTATTGACTATTGAATCAACGCATGTTCTTTTTGTAAAATTCCAGCACCCGGGGGCTCCAGTCGGTGTAATCCACAGTATGGCCTTTGTCAGGATATATGACAAACTCCTTGGGAGAGTCTATAAGATTGTAGCTTGAAAAGTTGGTGTGAGGAGGGCAGGTCTCATCCTGAAGCCCCACTCCCATAAGCACAGGACACTGAATCCATCGTGCGAGGTTTTTAATATCAAAGTAGCTAAGCATCTTATACATCGCATCATCCGCAACACCGGCTTGGGCGGCAGCTCCCTTGACCGGGTCGGCAGGCCAATGAACGATATTGAAATAGTCGGGATAATCGCTCAGAAAAGGTATGTAAGGAGCAATGGCGGCGACACGGTTGTCAAGTGCGGCAGACACAAGTGTGAAGGCTCCGCCTTGGCTTCCGCCTTCGGCAAAAATATTGTCACGGTCGGTCTGTGGCAGCTGATAAATAAAGTCAATTGCACGCACGACATCCATAAATGCTCCACGGTAGTAAAATCCATGCGGATCACCTACTCCGAAAGTTATCCAGTCGCCATACTTATTGTATTTTTTACACAAACCCTGTCCACGAGTAAATATCACGAAATCAATCCACTCCGAATTACTGTCGGCATCAACACACCATGGTTCCGAACCATAGCCGTTATAATATATATGTACCGGGTATGTACCTTTTTCAACCGGAATGGCGACATAGCCGCATATGGTATCGCCGCCAAGCGAACGCATAGAGGCAAGATACACTTTGCGCAGTTTTCCGCTCATATCGGGCATCGGTTCCATATTATACTGCGGGTCGACCCCGGCAAGTTCGGCGAGAGCCTCATCCCAAAACGCGCGCAGGTCGGACTGTGCGTCAGGGAGCGACACTATGTTTTCAGGCTCGTAGCCGAAATTCATGGCAAGCAGCCGTTCATTACCGTCATATACCGACAGCCGATAAAAACCGGGAGCGGTGATGCCGGGTTCCAACATGATGTCAGCCACTCGGCCGGCAGGCACTGCCACACGACGTACCTCCTCCTTGACCGGAACGAAGTCATCGGTAGTGACAGTGATGCGCAACTCGGCCTCACAGGCCGCTCCGGTAGAGTCGCTCACCTGAAGAGTGAGCGCAGGCACCTCCGGAGCAAGCCACCACCAGTCATGTTCCGGAAGGGCCGATACTTTCAGTGTGCTCGCGTCAGCTGCTGTAAAAAACAAGATAAAGGCGGCAGCTACGGTAAGAGCGTGTGTCAATCGTTCGCGTAATATATTCATAGTTTATTTAGTGTCTATAATACGTGAATTTTTAGAAATTATTGCAATCGTAGTGTTATCTTTTGCAAAAACAGAGTTAAGCCCCTGCTCCTCTTGTGCGGGATCGCACACATAGTCGTCACCGGATTGCCATACGACATGAGAGGGCCGGGCATATCCACCCCATCCCCAGAAATTACATCCGGCAAGCAGGTCGCCCTCTTTAACAAGCGAGAATATATACTCGTAAAATCTGTCGCGTCCCTCTACCGGAGAGCCGGGAACAAACGACATAGAGTCGCGCGGATAGCCGAACTCTTCAAGCACCAACGGCTTGCCGGCCTTTTTCATCATTGCGGCATGAGGCATAATATATTCAAGAGCTTTTACGCATGCGCTGTCGACCCCGGTCGACAGGGTCTCCTTGCACACCCAGCTCCAGTTGTAAGGCCACAGATGCAGAATGCCATAGTCGATTTCGGGATAATTATGTATCTCCTCCCACAACTCTATGTCCTGCTCGCAACCATGCTTGCCTTCGCTGCCTGTCGACACAAGATGATTGGGGTCGACTTCCTTTATGATGCGGGCGGTAGTGCGTATCCAGTCGGCAAAAGCACGCTTGCTGACACTGTCATCGGCAAAGGCACGAGGCTCATTTGCCACCTGCCATGCCATTATAGCGGGGCTTTCGGAGTAAGGCTTTCCGGTAACGCCGTTGGTACGGCCGACGATATTGCGCACGTGATTGTAAGATAGCTGCTTGGCCGAGTCACAAACGACAAACTGCTTCACATAATCCATGTATGCGGGCCATCCGTCAACGCTCGGTATAGGTGCCTTGCCCTTGCCGGCCCATTGCAGATAAGCGCCGTAGCCGCCACTCCATTCCCACGCGTTGTTAAGATACAGCACGGCCTTCATGTCGCGACGCTCAAGTTCAGCCATAAGGAAGTCAAGCCCCTGAAGCAGAGTATCATTATACACTCCGGGCGCAGTCTGCAACACCGGGCCTATATGCGAAGGAAGCCCTTCGTCACCGTCGCCTCCCACAAGTATGCGAAGATTATTTATGCCGGTCGACTGAAGCAGGTCAAGCTCCCGGGCAAGACGTTGACGATTGCCTCCGCGTCCTTCGGAAGCGAGTATCGGTCCATACCAAAAATTGGTGCCGACAAAGCGGTAGAGACTGTCGCCGATATAGAAATCACCGTCACGCACGGTCACGAAATTTTCATCAGGAGCCGCCACCTTCTTTGTCGAGTTACATGCCCACACTGCCACGGCGGCAAGTACGGCAAGACATAGATATATTTTTTTCATTATACATTATTATCAGTTGTCCCAACTGTCGGTACGGAAAGGCACCAAAGGAAGTTCACGCATGTTATACACATAAGTAGGCTGCCAGTTTCTAAAGCCGAAACGCACCGATTTTATATCCTTTACCTTGTCGGAGGTCACCTTTATGGCGTTACATCCGTTACCGCAAAGCACATCGGCTTGGGCGGGATAGAACACACGGTCCTCACCTGCAACCTCAAATCCGGGGATATTGCGGTCAGGCATGAATCCGTCGGCGGCATTGGAGAAATGCAATACGGCACTGTCGCCGTCAATATCGACCGACTCGAACTCTGGCGCCTCCGCTTCGATACCCTTGACGCCATAGTCGCGGGTAGCCGCCATATAAGCGAGGCGCTCCCCTATCTCAAGTTTCTTGCTCGGGTGTATCTGATACGATGTTCCGGGAGTGACCAGATCAGGGGTAGGCACTATACCGGCATTCGGCACCGCCTTCACCGCCTTATGCTGGGCCTCGCGAAGGAGCGCACCCCAAGTGCCGTTGTCATCGCCATAATAGTGAGGAGGAACTTCCACGCAATATATAGGCAGTTCACCTTGTCCCCACATGTCGCGCCAATGACGCACCATAGTACCGAACCGTTCAGGATAATCGGCATGTGCGCCGACATTGCTTTCGCCTTGATTCCACAAAAATCCGCGCACGGTATATCCGGCAAGAGGATACAGCATGCCGTTATACATGATCATGGGCTTGCTGTACTCCTGATAATCAGGATCGGCCGCGTTGGCGAGGTCCACGTCGGAATAGCCCTTCAGTATATCGGCCGGGAGCCATCCTTCGACTTTGCTGCCGCCCCAACTGCAGTTGATGATGCCGACGGGCACATCCAGTATATTATTAAGTTCGCGCGCGAAGAAGTAGCCTACAGCACTGAATTCGGGCGCATTTTCGGGCATACATTCGACCCATGCTCCGGCTACCCGCTCCTGCGGGGTCAGCGCCTTGGTCTTGGGCACAGTGGCAAACCGGATGGCATGTCTATAACGTCCCGACTCGGCAATAGCTTTATTGGCTCCTTCTATCGGAGCTACCCAGAAACCGCGCAGCGGCATCTCCATATTGGACTGTCCTGAAGCAAACCACACCTCCCCTATAAGTACGTTATCAAGGTCCACCGTCGTGCCGTCGCCGGTCACGGTCACATTCTGCACATCGTATGAAGCCGCCGGCGTAGCCACCTTCACGTTCCATCGCCCGTCCTTGCCGGCTGTTGCCGTATAGCTCCTGCCGTTCCAGCCGGTAGTCACAGTAACCTTTGACTGCGGCTTGGCCCAGCCCCATAAAGAAGCCTCTGAATTTTGCTGAAGCACCATATTACGATTGATGATGTCGGGAAGTGTAAGAGCAGCACTTTCAAGCGACACCGCGGCAAGAAGCATGGCGGCGATTGTTCGGAAATTAAGTTTCATCGTATTTCAGTTATGAGTTAATATCAACGGTTACGTTTCAGGTAATACTTAACCAATACCGCCCATGGTTTCAGGTCGGCGTCGGTCCACTCTTCGCCACGCGACGCAGCCGATGGACGAAGCATCGAGCAAGTCTCGTCCTTGTCACTTACCGACCAGCATATCCAGCTTATGCCGTGCTCATCGGCAAGATCCATCCATGCTTCCCATGAGGCGGTATCGATGACCCCGTCACCGGTATGCACCATGGAGGCACATTCGGCCATAAACAGAGGCAGCCCCTTGTTTATTGCATAACGGGCCTGATCACGCAGATAATCAGTATGAGTGGCCGCATAATAATGAAGCGAGTACACGATATTGTCATCGGACGCTATCGGATCATCGGCGGCTTCGTGCACGTTCTGGTCCCAACGCGGAGTCGGCACTATGACTATGGCATCGGAGTCATTCTCGCGTATTACAGGCAACAGCTCCTCGGCATAGCTCTTGGTCTCGGACCACTCGACCTCAAGCGGTTCGTTCCATATCTCGTAAAGCACATTGGGTAGATGACCGTATTTTTTTGAAACATTGGCAAAAAACTCCTTTGCCAGCGGCATATTGTTGGCATGGCTGTGGAAGTCAATCAGTACATACACGCCGTTTTCGACAGCCCCTTGCACAATACTGTCAACCAGAGCATAACCCTTTTCCGGTTTCTTGTCAAAAGTCTCGTCATCAAGGTCAAGACCTATAGATGCGCGCACAATGTCGGCTCCCCAGTCATTGGCAATCTCGGCTACCGAGCTACGGTTGTAAAAACGGGGCCACATGTTGTGCCATCCGAAGCTCACGCCGCGTAGCTGCACCGGCTCCCCGTGGCAGTCTACAATCTTCGCGCCGTCCACCTTCAACTGTCCGTGTTTTTCAACTGGCGACACAGGCTTTTCATCCGCTACATTTACACCGGCTCCCCCGCATGACTGCACAAAAATGACAAAAGCCGTCAAAATAGATACGTTCAATAATTTCATAAGTATTTTAATACATGGTTAATATTATTTATTCAAAATCATCCTCCGCGCAAAATGATACTATTTTATCAAAGCATCATACTATTACCTTGTTTTTACGATAGTTCTCACGGAATACTTTAGGCGAACATCCTTTCTTGCGCTTGAATATGCGGTTGAAGTTTGACACATTGTTAAACCCGCACTCGTAGCAAATCTCCACTATGGACATTGTACTGTCGGCCAACAGACGCGACGCATATCCGAGCCGCATGTCTATTATGTAGTCGGATATAGTACGCCCTGTACGCAATTTAAAAAAGCGGCTGAAAGCGGCCGGAGTCATGCCTGCCAGATTGGAAAGTGTCTGCAGTCTTATCTCCTTGCTGTAATTATTGTTTATATACTCCTCCACTTTATGCACACGACGGCTGTCAGAAGAAACCTTGACATTGGCAAACGATGTACTGGCAAGTGTATGACAGCACTCCTCAAACGAAAGTTCATATAATATCTCAAGTAGTTTAAGCACTCGGTAAAATCCCGACTGAATGCGTGTTATCTCGTCGATGCGGCTGTATATACGCATTATGGCGGGCATCTCAAAGGCTATGCCGGAGCGACAGCGTTCAAACATAAGTTCAAGGCTCTTCATCTGATTCTTGGCAAGCAACGACTCACCCAGCAGATCGGGCGAGAACTGGATCGTGACCTCTCTTATACGGCCTCCCTCGCAGTTGTACTGGTCCCACATGTGCTCAAGACCGCCTCCCACAAGAGCGAGATCATAACGACCAAGCTCCTCCATACTGTCACCGACGATGCGGCGTGCGCCGTCGCAATTCTCTATGAAGTTGAGTTCATACTCCTCATGTCGGTGAAGCGGATAATCAAATGAGTCCTTGTACCTGTCTATGAGATAGAAGCAATCTTTTGATGACAATGGGGTTATCTCTGTGATAATTTTATTCATGTCGGCCAGAATAAGGTTAATTGTGACAATGCAAAGATACTATTTTCCCAACTACAAACAAACCTTTTCATGCAAAATAAATACATTCTCCAAGCGCAAACAATACTTTATTTACATCGTCACCCTAAAGCGGACACATTACTGCAACAAAACAGCATGATATGTGTTAACATCATATGATGTGTAATATAACAAACAATCAAAAATTATGGGAAGAAAATCAAACTTTTGGACATACCTGTTCTTATTGGCTGCAGGCATAGCGCTTATATGCATGCACACAAAAGTCGAGTTGCTTTCATGGGTGATAATGTTCATAGGGGCAATGTTTGCCATACCGGGACTGATAGGTGTAATATCAGGCATAATCAGAAGCTCCCGCAGCGAGCGAGTTGACGGCATGTCGGTCACATCATCGCTCGGCTCACTAATCATAGGAGTAATATTAATCGTATGGCCTACACCGTTTGTAGGTGTATTTGTATATATTCTTGCCGCGATACTTATAATAGGAGGATTGTGTCAGATATGGGCACTCGCCACAGGTTACCGCCCATACAAAATGCCATTCGGGCTTTACATACTGCCCGTGCTGATAATCATAACCGGAGTGGTTATAATATGCTCAAGCCTTAAAGAAATACAGGAAGTATTCACACTAATGGCCGGCATAGCCATGGTGGCTACCGCCGCCAACGGACTGTTTATATACCTCACTGCATATAACGCCGTCAAGAGGTCCAACAACCGCGGCGATATCACCGACAACAGCCTATAGCCCCCTCTCGCAGACGTTTTTGATGCGGCGACGCAGATAGTCACATATCACCTCGGCTATATCATCCATCGTCATTGACGACGAGTCTATGGTCAGATGATAGGACTTGGCGTCGCCCCACGTCTTGTCGGTATAGAAATTATAATAACCGGCACGCAATTTATTGGTCTTCTCGGCCAAAGCCTTCGCCTGTTCACGGGTCGTTTTGTCACCGCGCTTCATTATACGTTCTATGCATACGTCCATCGGCGCATGGACAAACACATTGACACACAACGGATGATCACGAAGTATATAATCGGCGCTTCGCCCCACAATGACACACGGATGCGTATCGGCTACGGAATGTATAAAATCGCTCTGCGCCCTATATAACGAATCATCACTTATAGAAGTCGAGCCGGAATAAAGTGTATATGGATTATATCCCATAGTAAATGAAAAGAGCCCGTTGAAAAACTTCGGGAACTTTTCATCGGATTTCTCGAAAAATTCCGGGCTCACACCGGCTTTCTTCGCCGCCTCGCACAGCAGCTCCTTATCATAATACGCTATGCCGAGTTTACGCGCAAGCAATTTACCGAGTTCACGTCCGCCGCTACCGAATTGGCGTCCGATCGTAATCACATATTTCTTGTCATCCATATTATATACGATATAAATGATGACAAATATACGAAGAAGTCCAGATAAACAAAGGCTTTTTTCAATGAAAAAGCACATCACCCGAAGCAATACAAGAGGCAATGCACATTTTAGCTGTTGTATTTCATAGATTTTAATTACATTTGCAGAAATTAACTTAACCATAGATACCAGACCATGAGATATAGTTTTCTTAAAAGACAGTCACTTCTTCTTTTGATACTGCTGACAGTGGTATCGGTAAATGTACGCGCTGAGGCCGATGCTGCCGGAGAGGATGATTTTCCGCCTCCACGCCAGACCGATTACAAAATCCAGACTCCGACTTATCTTTCCGATTATTTTACTAAGAGCGAAAAAGGATGTATCGCTACCGAAAGCGACGGATTCATTCGACGCTGGATGCTTTTGGAACCGATCAGCAAACCCAATCGCTCAAATACGGTGTTTACCGACAGCTATATCAACAGTGTTCTTGACTCTGTATATTTCAAAGGACAGTTTACCGACATTCCCCAAAACGGCAGCAAAGTAAAAGCAGGCTCCGCCAGACTCACTTGGCATGCACTCGACAGCCGATTGTTTAACGTGAAGCTGTATCGTTTTGCCGCCGCGCTTAAAAAGCCGGTATACGGCGTGATATTCATGGCTGTTACCGTCATCGACTGCCCCGATGAAATAAAGAATGTACGCATGTCTGTAGGCTCCAACTCGGCATCGAAATGGTGGTTGAACGGAGAGGAGACCGTAATTCTATCGGGCGACCGGCGCATGGTGGCTGACGATTGTGTGTCAAAACGCATTACACTCCGGAAAGGGCGCAATATTATATGGGGAGCAGTCATCAACGGCCCCGGAATGAGCGACTTTTGTGTGCGTTTCCTTGACGAAAACGGAAATCCCGTTACCAATTTCACAACTTGTTTTGAATGATTATGAAAATCAGAAATATCATCTATGGGACTACAGTGTCCTTTGCGCTTGTATCATCGACAAACGCCTACTCCCAGACAGGAGAACCTTATATCCATGACCCGTCAACAATAATGGAGTGTGACGGCAAGTATTACACCTTCGGCACTGGCGGAGGAGGCCTTATATCGGAAGACGGCTGGAGCTGGCAGCCGGGAGCTGTAAGACCCGGCGGAGGAGCTGCGCCCGATGCCATAAAGATAGGCGACCGCTATCTGATAGCGTATAGCGCCACAGGCGGAGGTCTCGGCGGCGGACATGCAGGCAAAGTGCTGACGATGTGGAACAAGACCCTCGACCCCTCTTCGCCCGATTTTAAATTCACAGAGCCTATCGAGGTGGCACACTCTCTTGACGACGAGGATTGCGACGCTATAGATGCCGGGCTACTGCTTGACCCGACAACGGGCCGGCTGTGGCTCTCATACGGCACATACTTCGGTTTCATACGACTTGTAGAGCTTGATCCCGCTACCGGCGCGCGTGTGGAAGGAAACGAGCCTATTGACATAGCCATAGACTGCGAAGCCACCGACCTGATGTACCGCGACGGCTGGTATTATCTTCTCGGCACACACGGCACATGTTGCGACGGCCCGAACTCCACATACAACATTGTCGTGGGACGCTCGCGCAACGTCACCGGACCATACATCGACAACATAGGGCGCGACATGCTTCAGGGTGGCGGCAAGATGCTTCTGTCGGCAGGGAACCGCAAGACCGGACCGGGACACTTCGGGCGATACATAGAAGATGACGGTGTGGAGAAGATGTCGTTTCATTACGAAGCCGACTTTGACCGCGGAGGGCGCAGTGTACTTGCGGTGCTGCCCCTGCTTTGGGAAAACGGATGGCCCGTAGCCGGCGAGCCGGTAAAAGAAGGTGTCTACGAAATTGAGTCGCAGCGCCACGGCTACGCATTGGAACTGGCAGTAGATTTTGTAAGGATGCCCCACAAGATGTTCCGCTTCTGGGAAAAAGCCGAAGCCCCGGTCGAGCCTCTTAAATCGCAGACACTTGAAGATGTAATAGACACTTGGCCGGAGGGAGAGATAAACGTACGTCTTGGCGACTATATGTTCCGCCCTCATCAGCGTTGGTCGGTACAGCCTGCACCGGAATATGGCGGTTATCTCGACGCGCCATATTATAAAATCTTGATCGAAGGCACGAATCGCGCACTCACCGCCACGGCCGAGGCCGAAGTGACGGCGGCACCCGAATTCACAGGAGCACCTGAGCAATTGTGGCGCATAGAACAGTTGACCGACGGCACCTATCGCATAATGCCCAAAAGCGTACCGGGACACGAAAGCGAGCAGCTTGTACTCGTGTCGGTAGCCGACAGCACACCCTCTCTCGGCAGATTCGACATGAACAGCGACAACTCAAAGTGGCGTTTCCGCGACCGTTAGCGTCTGCCGCAAGAACTTTCAACGCTTTACAGAGAGTATATAGCCTCGCTTCTTTATTGAGGTTATGGTTACGGCAGGATCATCGATAAGACGGCGCAGGTAAGTTATCTGAACATTCAAGGCAAGCGAGTTGGCATAGCTTACATCGCCCCATACTTGGGTCAATATTGTGTCACGTTCAACAACATTGCCTATGTTTTCGGCAAGCATTTGCAATATTTCACTCTGACGCACCGACAAAGAGTGGGTCTCACCGCCGTATGTCAATGATGACAGGTTAGGGTGAAACAATGTAGAAGCTATGCGATATTCCTTATCATTACGCATAGTCAGGCTTTCAAAGCGTTCATTAATCTTAGCCACAAGCTCCTCCGGATAAAACGGCTTGGCTATGTAATCGTTTCCTTTGAGAGCGAATCCTTTGAGCCGGTCGGCTTTCTCCGTGCGGTCGGTAAGAAAAAATATAACCACGCGCTTATCGTCATGTCTTATACACTCCGCCATCTCGAAGCCGTCCATTACCGGCATGTTTATGTCGAGCAATATAAGATCGGGCTTTAAAGCGGCATAACGCTCAAGGCCCGACGAACCGTCGGGGGCATAATCCACCCTGAATCCCTCCGCTTCAAGAAAGCGACGCAAAAGAGCGGCATTGCGCACATCATCATCGACAATCAGAATATCAGGCTTCATCATTGTGGCAAGTTAATGGTAAAAGTACTACCTTCTCCTATCCGGCTCACGACCTCAACCCGGCCACCGTGAGCTTCGGCAAGAAGTTTTACATAAGCAAGTCCCAACCCCACCCCGGGCAAGCCGCTCTGCATGGCTGACGTAGCTCGATAAAACTTCTCGAAAATCTTGTCGACATCGCTGTCCGCTATACCCGTGCCGGTATCGGAGACGCATATAGCCACATGACCCTCTGTATACTCACATCCAAAACGTATTCTGACACTTTCGCCCGAATATTTCACCGCATTTTCAATAAGATTGCCTACCATCTGCGAAAGATGCAGTTTATCGGCGGTTATACTTACATCGCGCCCTACATCATTTACCAGCTCCACGCATTTGTCCGACGGCAAATGCGTTTTCGCAATGGCCTCTTCCACCATATTATATAGGACGAAAGTCTCGACATCAAGCGGTATCTGACTCGCCTCATTGAAAGTTATATCACGCAATCGGGAGAAATACGTCGACAGATTATTCACCGCCATACGGCAATCATCGAGAATTTCTGTTCGAGAGTTATCATCATAGACCAGCTTGGGATTATCCAATGATGATATGCATAATTTCAGAGTACTGACGGGACGCTTCAGTTCATGGATCATCGTATGCACAAAACCGGTTCTTACACTGTCAAGCCGGACAAACATCTTTATTGTGCGTATCTGCCATATCAGACATACAATAAGAAACACCGATAGCAACATGCTCACCACCAAGGTGACACCCATTGACTTAACAACCGACGCCACAGTTATTGGCATAGTAAAACGCACCACTTTATGCTCAAGAGCAACGTAGGGAAACACACCCTTAATCTCATGTCGGAAAAATGAGCCATCCTTGATGATTTCAGGGTCAATCATCAGCGAATCTACAGTAGTAAGACTGACGGAAGCTATCATGCCGAACTGCTTCATAACCGAGTCGACCCCTTCGATTGTGAACGGAGAATTATGGTCTAACGTAATCTCATCGGCCATGTCCCATACATTTGTCTTTAAAGGCATATCATGCACCTCAAACCGTTTTACATCAGTATGGTCTGAGTCGGGTTCCATAAAATTGATTAGCTCACGGGCCTTCGTCCGCATATCCGACGTGACGTCTACGGTGTCTGGCAGGCCAAGCAGATCTGTCACCTTGTACATGTAAAAAGAGTTTGTAACAGTCGATGTCTGCTTGGATCCATGACTCTTATAGTCTATGTTTGTGTTGCTCCATGCAATAGTCGTACTGTCATTATAGCTTGTGTCAAGTTTACGGATATCGTTATACTTCTGCACAACAAGTCCCATCAACTTGAAATTCTTCTCCTGCTCCACATCAAGAGTGACATTATATTGCTTATAAAGCCATATAATCTGAACGGCAATAAGACCGATTATTGCCGCTGCAGTAAACATATATAGTGTCTTGATTCTCTTTTCCATAGTGCAAAGCTACCGATTAATAACGACATTACGGCATGGAGTAATAATTTAGTAATAATTACATAACAATTGAGTAATGATTATTTTAAGTATGAAGCACACGCCTGATATAATTTTGCAGTGTCAAACAAAAAAGAAAATGATGAAAACCAAACCTCTCATTATCTCAATCGCCGCGTTCCTCATAGGAGCTGCGGCCACAAACGCGAGGATAATACGTCGACAATTAAACATCCTTCAGACAAACGTTCCTGAAACCAAAACCCTCGCTGAAGGATATCTCGAATTCATATATGACTACACATTCAATGCCGACACACTCTACAATTCTCAGACTGATCGAGAAAAGATGCTCCTCCAGGTCGGCACGGACGGCATATCGAAATATTCAAGCCTGAAGAACATTGTTGCTGACTCGATAATTCCGACTCTATCGCAGGAGGAGCTTGTCAAAAATGCAGAACGTCTGGCCAACGGACCATTCATCAATATCGTCAAAAACCATTCTGCCGGCAAAATCACTCATACGGAAAAAATTGCACTCGATTGGTTCAAATACGAAGAAGATATACCGCAATTTGACTGGACGCTTACCGACAGCGTACGCACTGTACTTGGCTACGAGTGTCGACAGGCAAAGTGCCGCTTCCGCGGTCGCGACTGGACGGTGTTCTACACGGAAGAGATACCCGTAATGGACGGTCCGTGGAAACTGTGCGGTCTTCCCGGGCTTATCATGTCGGCTCATGATGAAAAGAGCCTATACGCTTTTGAATGCATAGGCGTCAAGTCAAACACGTCACGCCCCATAACAATCTATGACGTGTCGTATAATGAGACTAACCGCAAAAAATTCTACGACACACTGCATCGCTACGAATCAAATCCTTACGGATATGCCGAGACAGTATCAGGCATCCACGTAACAATTACCGACAATGCCGGAAACCCCGACCCCACCGCCTACGATCCGATAGAACTCGGCTACGACTACCTCGAACGCGACTGGCGCGAAAAATAAACACATTGACAATGAGAATCGCTTTTTTAATATTAGTACTAACCGTGCTTGTGACTTTTCCGACAAGGGCCGAGGATATTACAGGATTATTGCTTGATGCGGAGAGTCGTGAGCCGGTAGCAGGCGCCATAATCAAAGCGGTAGGAGGCAAAGGATTCGCGGCTTCGAAAAGCGACGGAAGTTTCATCCTTAAAGGTCCCGCCAAGCAGATATCAATCCGTTGCATGGGCTATGAGACTAAAAACGAGGAAGTACCGCTGAAGAATGGTGAAATTCTGCTATGCCCAAAAGAGACTGTACTCAATGAAGTTGTTGTGCAAGCCCCCGACATATTCCAGAAGGGCGACACTCTTGTATTCAACGTCGGGAAATACGCTACTTCCGCCGACGATGCCATAATAGATGTAATCAAGCGTCTGCCCGGCGTAAAGGTCGAAAAAGACGGCACAATCATGTATCAGGGAAAGCCTATCAATAAATTCTATATTGACGGAAATGACTTTGTCGGTGATGCCTATGGACTTGCCACCAACAACATATCGAAAGATGACGTGGCTGCGGTTGAGCTGATGGAGAATCATCAGCCAATCAAGGCCCTCGAGGATATTGAGTTTTCCGATCAGGCGGGAATCAATCTGAAGCTGAAAGAGGATGCCCATTCACGATGGGTAGGCGTGACAAATGCAGGCGGTGGCTTCTCCCCCCTGCTTTATTCAGGGTCCGTATTCGCTATGCGGCTTGCCCGTAAGACGCAGAATATGTTTACACTTAAAGCCGACAACACCGGTTGGAATCCGGAAAATGAGATCATGGAGCACAGCTACGACCCCATGTTCTCATCGATTTATAAAGAAGCGCTGTGGCGCGAGTATATAAGTGCTGACGAGGCCGGAGCACCACTTTCCGAATCACGCACACGCGACAATCGGTCATGGCTTGCCAACGCCATAGTCTCGTGGGGCAACGGCGATACTGCAAATAGACTTAAACTGAACTATATCGGCGACCGCTTGGACTATTCATCGTCTATCTTCACAGACTATTTCAGCCCGAAGATAGACAATCTCAATCAGAACGACGTACTGCATACACGACGCCATAGCCTTAACGCTGAATTAAAGACAGAAATCAACAAAAAGAATTACTTTTTGAAGGACAATCTTAGATTCGATATCGGATGTCAACGCGGAGCATCGTCAGTAAGCGGGTCATTCAATCTCAATCAGGATGTAACGCGACGAAAGCTTTCGCTCACAAACGACCTGCGCCTCATCAAAAAGACTGACAAACGTATTTTCACACTCTCATCGCGCAACGGTTTTCTTCACAATCCGGCAAATCTGTCGGTCAGTGCCGATTACGGCGATCCGACACAACGGATAGGCATCAACGACCTCCGACACACTACCGAGAGCCAATATGGCCTGTTCAAAGGTTTCTGGCGACTTTATGTGTATGGCGGGGTTGACATAAACTATCGTCACATCAATTTAGACTTGTCGCACTTTCCGGTTAGGCAAAATACAGCCGGCCAATACAACGCCCTACTCGCCTCAGCCTATCTGTCACCGAAAGCCGAATATGACCGGCGGGGATGGCGTATAGTCCTCCACATTCCGATTCAATGGCGCCATTATACATTACAAGGCAATCATGACTTTGCCATATTCAGTCCGAATCTATATCTGTACCGGCAGTTGACCGCCAAATCAGACTTTTCAATGCAGGCATCTTATTCTTCATACGCTCCTGATGCAGCCATGTTTGTCGACTGCGCGGTGTTGTCAGACTACCGCAACCTTTTCATAGCCATACCCATTGAGAAGAACAGCAGCGCAACATCGGCTTCAACCACTTACCGCTATCGCAATCCGCTTACGGCTTTTTTTGCCAACATATCGGCTTCATATACATATGGAAAAGCCACTCTACTTTGACCCTTTTGGCCAAACAGAATTTACCCACCTTGGCCATAATATGATTGACCCTTTAAAGTCCTGGTGTTAGGGGTCAATTTTATTTTACCCTTTTAATTCT
>NZ_VSMC01000014.1 GCF_008728965.1 Heminiphilus faecis
AATAGAGAATTAAAAGGGTAAAATAAAATTGACCCCTAACACCAGGACTTTAAAGGGTCAATCATATTATGGCCAAGGTGGGTAAATTCTGTTTGGCCAAAAGGGTCAAAGTAGAGTGGCTTTTCCAACGCCGAGGATTGGAAAATTTACTTTGCCTTTCGGCATTCTCGGCTATATTGCCGAAGGATCGCCCTCTCTTGGGTCTGACCCTATTCTTTTTCTCCTAAATACCGCTCAAGAATATTGCAGACTATTTCTTTGGCTTGACCGATTCCATCCTTATAGCCACTGGCGTAATCCGATTACTGCGAAAGATGGGCATGACTACTATTTGCCCATAGGCGTATTTCCTCAAGAGCCATGTGTTCGGCGTTATCTTTATTCCTTAACTTGAATTGTTCAGCTTGACTGAGCTCGAAGTTCAAATGGTTAAGTTCATTGATGGCAATCGTCAGTTCTGATGGCGTATGAGCCTTGTCTACTTTGCGCTTTGCAACGCAGATATCTTCCTCGATTTCCGATATTGTTCTCATCTTTTTATTCACTTAATTTTATATAGTCCTAAAATTCGTTAATCTCACGCTTTTTTTGTATCTTTGGCGCAGTGGTAACATTGTAACCACATCGCAAAGATAGATGATAATTTTCAACCCACAAAATAAAACGGAGTAAATTTTCAACAGATGTGTAAAATTCTTCCCCGCCTAAAGGACATAGCAGACCACGAAGGCATAACGATAGGCGCTCTTGAACGAGCCATAGGTGCCAGTAAAGGCGTGATTTCTCGCGCTATTGCCAACGGAACAGACATACAATCAAAATGGATTCAAGCGATAGTTGAAAATTATCCCCAATACTCACCCGCGTGGCTCTTGACCGGAGAAGGTGATATGCTCAAAACAAAGCGGTCTGCCGACAGTGACTCCACGCTTCACGAGTCTAAAATTGATAAAAAAGAAGTTATATCGCAGGAAACCCGACCTCGGATCCCTTTTGATGCCGCAGCCGGAAGTCTCTCTATTGCGTTAGGCTCAGTATCAGAAAGCGACTGCGAACGATTGCCATTAATCCCCATCCTGCCACGCTATGACTTCACGATTATAGCACGTGGCGAGTCCATGGAACCGCAATATATGTCCGGCGATGAACTTGCTTGTTTATTCATTAAAGAATCATCGTTCATACAATGGGGGCGTACTCATGTTCTCGACACAGCGCAAGGTATAGTCGTAAAACGCATCTATGATCACGGCACATCCATCACGTGCAAATCCAACAACCCCGACTATCCTGATTTTGACATCCCCAAAGAAGACATCTACCGCATAGCCCTCGTGGTCGGTTACTTACGAATTGAATAAATATTTTGATAATGAATAATATTACCAAGATTATTTGCTATCTATTTTTCACCCTTTCAATATCATGCGCCCCCTCAAAAGAAGAAAAAGCGCAGAATTTAATTCGCGCTTCACTAAATCAGATGCTACCAAATATTGAAAGTTATGAAGCAATTGAATTCGGAGAATTTGAGCCGGCAAAAATTTGTTTTCAAGAAACAGATGAAGCTTTCACTCTATTAAATGAACTTCAAGAGATTAGTGATAATATGGAGCAGGAAATAGACAATGCTAAGTGTTCCTACAACCCTGTTATTGCTGAAAAGCATTTGGAAACGTTTAAAAATCTTGATATACAATTTAAAGCACTATCCGATTCTATAAACAAGAGATCTGAAGCATTTCATTATGATACGACCATGGTATCTATATTTCACAAATTTAGATATTATGATGATAAAAGAAAATGTTATCAAATAATACCTATGACATTTTATTTTGATAAAAACATAACAAAAATCAAGGGTGTAAAATATTTATACAACGATGATAGCGGACCTGAAATATACTCCGAAATGCCATAATTTATATGTTCAAACATATCCATTCGACACAGATGCACGGCCTCATAATACCCTATTTACACGGCACGCACATGTTGTTTCGGTTATTCGAGGGCATAGACAGTAATAATGCGCTAAAGTACAAAGCATTACGCCATAAAATCAAATCAAAAAGTGGCGGGTATTTTCCTACTTGTATATTACCATATTTTTAGGTTATAATAAATTTTGGAGTCGCTATCATATAAAATATTAACCTAAAAAAAATCGGAAATGTAACCCTAAATGTAACCCTAAATTTTATTTTGGTGTAACCCTAAACCATAACCCTAAATGTAACCCTAAATGTAACCCTAAACAATATAAGCACAAAAAAGGGAGCGAAAACCGCTCCCTTCAGCATAAAAATGAATAACGCACGAAAACAATTTTAACAGCGTTATTTTATCGTTAAAATATCATCCGGATCTACTGCCACTGATGAGCGTAGATTGCTTAATTATAGCCCTTTTAGTTATAACAGAGCCATTGCCTGACAGCCCGGCATGAAGCAGATAGCTCTTGGATGCTCCTACTTGTTCCGGTGTCAAGACAGAATACACCGCAGAGATACTGGCAAAGTACCAGTCCCGCTGTTTTTCACCCACTATCGGGCATATAAGATGTACATGTATAATCTTGCTCATTACAGCAACAAAAATAGCCAAAATATTCCAAATAGTGATTATTTGGAATATTTTTGAGAAAAATTTTAGAAACTGGGGCAAAAAAATGCGATCAATATACCATAGATCGCCTACACTTCAAAAGACCTCCTATTTGGATAAAAAGGCACGCACACGCCAACAAAGTGCCATCCAAGCCCATTTATACACAAATTGCACAGGCGATGTAAAGAAACCGAGGCGTTTTCGCCCCAAACAGCCCCATTTTGTAAAGCTGATGTAAGAACCATGTAAAAGAAAAACCGCTTGGAAATATCGCTTCATTTTTCAGATAGCCACCTAACCTATTGAACTGCAAATCGTTTAACATCATTTGCCCGACCAACAAACAAATCGCTTCGTTTTATGCCCCATAAATGGATCTTGTAATCGGGAAGGGTCAGAAAAGCGCGGTCCTTACAATGATCGAGCGCAAGACAAACATGTTTCTGCAGTCTAAGCTGACATCGAAAAAGCCGGAGGTCGTCGCTATGGCCGCATGGCGGTTATTGCTGCCATACAAGGCCAATGTGCTCACGATCACAACGGACAACGGAAGTGAATTCATGAATCATCAATGGCTGGCACGACGAATCGGAGCCTCGGTCTATTTTGCCGACCCGTTCTGCTCAGGACAAAAAGGCGCGGTTGAAAACGCAAACAAGCTGTTGAGGCAATACTTCCCAAAAGGCACCGACTTCCGTGATGTCGAACAGGCAGAACTTGACAGAATACAAGCAAAAATCAACAGAAGACCGCGAGAAAAATTAGGTTTCTCAGCGCCTCGTATTGAGTTCTTCAAACTATTGACTTAATTTTGCACTTGCTTGTTGACTCTACATTTCGCTCGGCAAAAGACAAATATTTGGTTTTGCCCCGACTTATCGCTATCTTTGTAAGTTAATCAGCAAACACAATTCTATGAATTTTCAACTTGAATCGCAGTATAGTCCCACCGGTGACCAGCCACAAGCCATAAAAGAACTTGTGGAAGGCCTCAATGATGGAACTGCGGCACAGACACTGCTTGGCGTGACCGGCTCGGGTAAAACCTTTACCATGGCCAATGTCATAGCGCAGATAAACCGTCCGACCCTTATCTTAAGCCACAACAAGACTCTCGCCGCACAGTTGTACGGTGAGTTCAAGCAATTTTTCCCCCACAACGCCGTGGAGTATTTCGTAAGCTATTACGACTACTACCAGCCCGAAGCATATATACCATCATCGGACAAATATATAGAAAAAGACCTGATGATAAACGACGAGATCGACAAGTTGCGTCTCGCTACTGTCTCGGCCCTGCTGTCGGGGCGCCGCGACGTAGTGGTGGTGTCGTCGGTGTCATGCCTTTACGGTATGGGCAATCCCGAGGACTTCAATGCCGGCGTAGTCGAAATCAAAGTCGGTCAGAAGATAGCGCGCAACGCCTTTCTTCGCAAACTGGTTGACGCTCTTTACAGCCGCAACGAAATAGAACTCGCACGAGGCACATTCAGAGTAAAAGGCGACACAGTAGATATACGCCTCGCTTACGAGGAGATAACTCTGCGCGTAATATTCTGGGGCGACGAAATCGAGTCAATCTCCACCATACACTCCGAGGACGGAACTTCGCTCGGCAGCCATGACCGTTTCAACATATATCCGGCCAATCTTTTCGTTACTTCGCGCGAAAGGACAGGACAAGCTATAGCACGCATGGAAATAGACCTCGGCGAGCAAGTGAATTTTTTCCGCCGTGAGGCAAAGGAACTTGAAGCAAGCCGCCTATATGAACGTACCACCTATGATATAGAGATGATACGCGAAATCGGTCACTGCTCCGGTATAGAAAATTACAGCCGTTATTTTGACGGTCGCCAGCCGGGCATGCGTCCGTTCTGTCTGCTTGACTATTTTCCGAAAGACTTTCTTACCATAATAGACGAAAGCCATGTTACAATACCTCAGATAAGAGCTATGTACGGAGGCGATGTGTCACGCAAAATGAATCTTGTGGAGTACGGCTTCCGACTTCCGGCAGCACTCGATAACCGACCGTTGAAGTTTAACGAATTTGAAGCACTGACGCGGCAGACCATATATGTAAGCGCTACGCCGGCCGACTACGAACTTGAAAAGAGCGAGGGTGTTATTGTCGAACAGATAATACGTCCCACCGGATTGCTTGACCCGCTTATAAGCGTAAGACCGTCGTTGAATCAGATTGATGACCTGCTCGAAGAGATACAACAGCGCATAGAGCGTGACGAGCGCGTGCTTGTCACCACGCTTACCAAACGTATGGCGGAAGAATTAAACGAGTATATGCTGAAGCTGCGGGTCAAAGCGGCCTATATCCACAGCGATGTAGACACCCTTGACCGAATAAAGATTCTCGATGATCTGCGGGCCGGGACATATGACGTACTTATCGGCGTGAATCTGTTGCGTGAAGGTCTCGACCTGCCTGAAGTATCGCTTGTAGCCATCCTTGATGCTGATAAGGAAGGCTTCCTCCGCAGTCACCGATCGCTGACACAGACCGTAGGACGCGCCGCCCGAAACCTAAACGGCACGGTCATCATGTATGCCGATAAAATCACCGACTCCATGAGGCTCACCATAGAGGAGACAGAACGCCGACGCTCGCTTCAACTCGCGTACAACGAAGAGCACGGCATAACACCTCAGGCTATCGTAAAAGCACGTCAGGCCATTATAGGCATAGATGACGAAGACTCAGTACCGGTACATCAGACGAGAGCATCAGGTAAACACGAGAAAGGTAAATCTGACAACAAGAAAGTACCATATCTAAGTGAATATACTCATACAGTAAATATTGCCGCCGACCCGGTCATACCATACATGAACAAAGCCGAACTGCAACGTGCCATAACCAGATTGCGAGGAGAGATGGTCGAAGCGGCAAAGCGAATGGAGTTTATGGAGGCCGCACGCATGCGTGACGAGATAATGAAAATGGAGGACCATTTAAATACTATGGCATGAGAGCAGAACAATCAATATGGCTCCCTACCTCGGCAAAAGAAATCGAGGCTCTTGGCTGGGATTATATAGATGTCATCATATTCTCCGGTGACGCTTATGTGGATCACCCTTCATTCGGAGCCGCGGTAATAGGACGTACACTTCAGGCACATGGGCTAAGAGTCGCCATTGTGCCGCAGCCCAACTGGCGCGATGATCTGCGTGATTTCCGCAAGCTCGGTCGCCCGCGTTTATTTTTCGGAGTATCGGCCGGAGCTATGGACTCGATGGTCAACCACTATACGGCCGCTCGACGCAGACGGAGTGACGACGCTTATACTCCGGGAGGCCGCCACGGCATGCGACCCGACTATCCAACCATCGTCTACTCCGAAATACTGCGCCGGCTATATCCCGATACCCCAATCGTGGCAGGCGGTATTGAAGCCTCGTTAAGACGGGTGTCGCACTATGACTATTGGCAAGATCGGTTAAGACCATCCATACTTCTTGATGCACCGGTGGATATCGTTATCTACGGAATGGGCGAAAAGCCCGTAACTGAAATTGCCGACAGATTATCGGCCGGCGAGCCTATACAGAGTCTTACCGATGTACCGCAGACAGCTGTTCTTGTTACGGCATCTGAAATTCCAGCAGCCGACGAAAACAATATAATATTAAGTTCTTTCGAGGAATGTCGGCGCGACAAGAAAAAACAGTCCGCCAATTTCAAGCATGTCGAGCAACAGTCCAACCGCATGCAAGGCGCCGTCATATGGCAACGTCACGGTGACAAAGCGGTAAAAATCACGCCTATGTTGCCTCCGATGACTACACGCGAAATCGATGCCTCATTTGACCTGCCCTACACCCGTCTGCCACATCCTCGTTATCGTGGAAAAACCATTCCGGCATGGGACATGATAAAACACTCGGTCAACATGCACCGTGGATGCTTCGGCGGTTGCGCATTCTGTACCATATCGGCCCATCAGGGCAAGTTCATCGCATCACGCAGTAAAGAGTCGATATTGCGAGAAGTACGGCAAATAACCGCAATGGATGATTTCAAAGGGTACATAAGCGATCTTGGTGGCCCGTCAGCCAACATGTACCTCATGGGCGGCAAAGACCTGTCGATATGCCAAAAATGCCTGAAGCCCTCTTGTCTTCATCCTAAGCCATGCCCTAACCTGAACAATGACCACGGTCCGCTGCTTGACATATATCATGCCGTCGACTCCCTGCCGGGTATCAAAAAGTCATTTATAGGCAGCGGGGTACGCTACGACCTGTCAATGCACCGCTCAGGCAACGATAAAACCGACCACACCAACAGACGGTACAACGAAGAACTCATCGAACGCCATGTATCGGGCCGTCTTAAAGTGGCACCGGAACATACATGTCCTCACGTGCTGGATATCATGCGCAAACCGTCTTTTGAGCTTTTTTACGATTTCAAAAAGATATTTGACCGCGTCAATCGCACAGCCGGCCTTAATCAGCAGCTTATCCCCTACTTCATATCATCTCATCCCGGATGTAGAGAAGTCGACATGGCCCAGCTTGCCGCAGAGACAAAAGATCTGAACATGCATCTCGAACAGGTTCAGGACTTTACTCCGACACCGATGACCGTCGCTACCGAAATTTACTACTCGGGCTATCATCCTTATACGGGAGAGCGTGTGTTTTGTGCCGTTAAACCGGAAGAAAAACTGGCTCAACGACGCTATTTCTTCTGGTACGACAAGACTTATCGAAGTGATATAATAAATGCATTACATCGTCTACACCGTCCCGACCTCATACGACGTCTGTATCCTGCCTATAGAGATCCACGCAATCGCCGATAGACTTTGGATGCGGGACATATATATAATCATTATTATCAAATGACTGCCATACGGTTCTGCGGGCGCCGATATTACGGCGCCCACCTTTGGGCAAGGCATATTTTTCAACAGATCAGCCGGGTTTTGCTGCTTCATTCTTACCGATGAAAAAATAAAAAGCCTTGATAAAAAATCAAGGCCGTCCGGCTTAATAAAGCCTTATAATAGTAGCAGGCGACATTTCCCTTAAATGGGGTAATGTTAGGTTTGGCATCATAGGATTAGGTTTATTTACATGCAAATGTAATCATTATTTTTAACATTACAAAATTTTAGTTAATTCCCCTCGATCATTTTACATACAAACACTGATACAGACCACTGTATGCTCTAAATATTAAAAATAGTTGCTTCTTGCAATAAACGTATAGGTTATGGAGTTTTATTGATAACTTTGCAACCGCAAAAAACGCATATTTGTATCTGATGAAAAATTCGCATAAGCATAGATCCCCTTCTCTCGTGGCCTCCCTCATACCCATATTTATATTGATAGCAGGGCTTGTCACGATCATATTGACCTATGGAGCCGGGGCAGTACAGGATATGAGCCATTATATATTACTGTCGGCGGCAGCCATTGCCGCTGCCATATCAATGGTTTTATATCGGCGCCCCGTGAGAGCCATGCGCATAGGGTTGTTGAAGAGTGCGGCACAAGTATTGCCTACAATACCCATATTGCTCATGATAGCTACTGTAGCGGCTACTTGGATGCTGTCGGGAGTTGTTCCCACTCTTATATGCTATGGCCTTGAGTCGCTTAATCCGTCGGCATTTCTTGTGACTGCATGTGCTGTATGTGCGGTAATATCGGTATTGAGCGGAAGTTCGTGGACTACGATAGCCACCATAGGAGTGGCCTTCATGGGCATAGGCTCGGTATGGGGCTATAATCCTGCATGGATAGCGGGTGCCATAATTTCGGGAGCCTATTTCGGTGACAAGGTATCGCCTCTTTCCGATACTACTGTACTCGCGTCATCGACATGCGACGTGAATCTGTTCACCCACATACGATACCTGATGTGGACATCAATACCAGCTATGGGTGTTGCCTTAACCGTATTTGCTATCGTAGGTACTACAGGCAATCATAATGCCGATCAGCAATCAACGATGATGCTCGTACATCTTCACGAGATGTTCAACATCACACCATGGTGTCTGCTCATACCTCTTGCCACAATAGGACTGATTGTATTAAGACTAAACACCGCCGTAACCCTCGGACTAAGCAGTATACTCGGTATAGTCGGAATATTCTTGTGGCAGCCAAGTATATTGGCCTCTTTATCCTCGTCAGCCGACATTACCGATGTCGCCACGGCCATAGTTAAACTGCTCGTGACAGAAACATCGCTAACCACAGGCGACCCTACGCTCGACTCTCTCATATCGACAGGCGGTATGAAGGGTATGTTACCTACCATATACCTTATACTAAGCGCAATGATATTCGGAGGGGTTCTTATGGGCTCGGGTATGTTGTCACGCATCACACACTCCATTACCAAACGTATTAATTCATCACGAAGCACTGTAACGACCACAATAGCTACAGGATTAATGCTTAACGGATGTACCGGTGACCAATATCTGTCTATTATATTAAACGGCAACCTGTATCGCAATCTGTATAGACGCAACGGACTCGAGCCGAGACTGTTGAGCCGTTCAATCGAAGACTCCACTTCGGTAACCTCGGTGCTTATTCCGTGGAATTCATGCGGACTGACCCAATCAACAGTACTCGGAGTAGCCACACTATCATATCTGCCCTACTGCATCTTCAACATTGCAAGTCCGTTGGTGTCGATTGCTACGGCATGGATAGGCTTCCGTATACGCCGCGTGATGAAACAGGTCGCGGCATGACACTGCGCAATTAATTGCCCTCGTTGAGGCATCGTAGTGAATTTCTTTGTAAATTTGTGCCGCAATACATTTGGCAATGGGAAAAACTATACTCATAACGGGCGGCCAGCGTTCCGGCAAAAGTGAATTTGCCGAACGATTGGCGATGGCCATAAGTGACCGTCCGGTTTATATAGCGACTGCGCGCGTTTATGACGAAGAGTTTCGACAGCGGGTAGAAGCTCATAAAGCCCGAAGAGGCCCATGCTGGATATCGGTCGAAGAGCCGTTGTACCCAAGCCGATACAGTCATATCGGGACTACCGTACTCGTCGATTGTGTCACCCTGTGGGCCACCAATATGTTTTTCGAGCATGGTGAAGATGTCAATAAAGCTTATGCTGCTTTCTGCGATGAGTTTGACTCATTTGTCACCGAAGACGCCGACTATATACTTGTAACAAACGAGATAGGCATGGGAGGCACAAGTGACAATCCTATGCAGCGTCGGTTCACGGACCTTCAAGGCCTCGTCAACCGATACGTGGCTGAAAAATCAGATGAAGTGTATTTGCTAATATCAGGCATCGACATAAAAATAAAAGGATAACCATATCATGACTACATTTAACATCGCGCGTCCCGACAAGGCCATAGAACATAAACTTATCGACAAAATCGACAATCTTACAAAGCCAAAAGGGTCGCTCGGAATGCTTGAACAGTTGGCGCTGAAAATAGGTATCATACAGCAGACCCTGACTCCTTCATTGAAAAATCCGTGCAATATACTGTTTGCAGCCGACCACGGTATAATAGAAGAAGGAGTGACTGTATCGCCCAAAGAGGTGACATGGCAACAGCTCAGTCACTTCTCCAAGGGAGGTGCGGGCATAAATTTTCTATGCGACCAACATGGATTCAAACTTGTACTTGTCGATGCGGGTGTTGACTACGACATTCCCGCCGGACATGGCATAATAGACCTCAAGGTAAGAAAATCGACACGCAATTTTCTCTATGAGGCAGCCATGACTGCCGACGAACTGGAACTGTGCATGCAACGAGGTGCCGGAGTTGTGGCTGATGTTCACGCCCGGGGATGCAATGTGGTAAGTTTCGGAGAGATGGGTAGCGGCAACACTTCCTCGTCATCGATGTGGATGCACCTATTCACCGATATTCCCCTTGACCGGTGCATCGGCGCCGGAGCGGGTCTTAACGGCAGCGGCATAAGCCATAAATACGATGTATTGTCGCGTGCACTCGCCAACTACAAAGGAGGCGACAGTGTGCAAGACAAGATGGCTTGGTTTGGCGGATACGAACTCGCCATGGCCGTGGGAGGCATGCTGAAAGCTGCAGAACTCGGCATGGTGATACTTGTAGACGGGTTCATAATGACAGCCTGTATACTCGCGGCGAGCCGACTCTATCCTGAAGTCATGGATTATGCCATATTCTGTCATCAAGGCGACGAGTCGGGGCACAAACTTATGCTCGAACATATGGGTGTAAAAGCCGTACTTCATCTTGACTTAAGGCTTGGCGAAGGTTCAGGCGCGGTATGTGCCTATCCCATAATACAGTCAGCAGTCAATATGATCAACAATATGGACTCGTTTCAAAGCGTGAACGTGACCAAATACTTCTAAACGATGTACAGCCTTCTTGCCGCCCTGACATTCTTCACCCGATTGCCGTTCTGGAAAATTGCCGAACTCCCCAAAGAGAGCTACAAACGGGTCGTTACGTTCTGGCCACTTACCGGATGGCTTACAGGCGGCGTCATGTGTGCCGTATACTGGATTATGGCTCAAATGTTTAATCCGATTATAGCCGCCGTGTTTGCCATAGTATCACGACTGTTTGTGACGGGCGCACTGCATGAGGACGGCCTCGCCGACTTCTTCGACGGCATGGGCGGAGGCACTACGCGCTCGCGCACACTTGCTATAATGAAAGACAGTCATATAGGCACATATGGAGTAATCGGTCTTATACTGTATTTTTTGCTTGCTACACTTTTTATAGCTGACATAGGATTCATAAACGTCATATATGTCATCGCAGTTCTTATTGCCGGCGATGCATGGAGCAAATTTTGTGCAGGACAGATTATAAATTTTCTGCCCTACGCAAGAAAAGAGGAGGAAGCTAAAAACAAAACAATCTACAACCGAATGTCAACGACCGACATTATAATATCTTTCATCACCGGTTCCCTGCCATTATTGTTGCTCCCACCGGCGCTGCTCCCTGCGGCTGCCGCTCCAGTAATGGTATCAGGCATTATAATCCTGTATCTGCGCCGGCGTCTCGGCGGATATACCGGTGATTGTTGCGGGGCCTTGTTTCTGATGTGCGAGCTGTCTTTTTACATTACCGCAGGTCTACTCGTAAATCATTCGTCATGAAAGTAACATTTATTAGACATACATCGGTCAATGTCGCTCCGGGCACATGCTACGGACAGACCGATGTAGCGCTGGCGTCTACTTTTCCGATTGAAGCGGAGTCGGTAAAAAAGCGTCTTGAAGGACGGCGGTTTAACAGAGTATTCACAAGCCCGCTGTCAAGATGCTGGCGACTTGCCGAATATTGCGGATACCCCGGCGCCATCATTGATGACCGATTGATGGAGATGGACTTCGGGGCTTGGGAAATGCAACGCTTCGACTCCATAAGCGACCCTCGTTTGCAGGAATGGTATGACGACTATATCAATGTCAGGGCTACTGAAGGTGAATCATTCATGGACCAACGCACCCGTTTCATGTCTTTTATTGAAGAAATAACGGCCTCGTCAAATGAAGATGATGAGGTTGCCCTTTTCACCCACGGTGGCATCCTTATACAGGCCATGATGCTTTACAACGGCCTGACGGCAGAAGAGGCATTTAACAGCCAACCCTCTTATGGAACTATAATGACAATCGAGCCTTAGTGAGGATGCCGATTTTCTTGTCAGATTATCACCAAGTTACAAGGTTTTGTTATAACTTCGCGTATGGCAACACTTTATAAGATATTGATTCTGTGTATTGACTTTACTCTCTCCACTAACCTATGGGCGCAAAGTCAATCATACCTGCTCTTTCAGAAAGGAGGCAAGCGATGAGACTGATATATCGGATGAATAACCGTATTGACATATATCCAAGTATTTGGCGGGTAATTGTATTGATATTTGTCAGCGCATTATTTGTCATGGGTGGTTTCCTTATGACTATTCATCCTCGTACGGGCATAGATATATTCATAGGGTATCTCGGTGTTGTCTTCTTCTCTTTCACCGCTATTATTGGAATTGTTTGGCTGATATTGAGAGCAATGCGAAAGCCGCTTGCAAGGATATATGACGACAGGCTCGAATATCTGATACCGGTAAAAATGAAGTATGAGATTATTCCGTTTCTATATGTCGAGATGTTTGTAACAGTAAAAGTGGGCGCAAAACTCATAAGAGCCGACTACTTGACTGGAGGCTGTAAAAATACAGGGATAATTAATACTCTTGTTCCTGTCGGAAAAATGTGTGATATGCTCAACGATCGGTTGGAAAAATTTTGGTCACAACCATTGAACAAAGCATCTGTAACAAAATATCTCTCAATGACGGGCATTGAGTCTTGGCGTTTTGTCCATTTCTGTACTCGCGAAAACTGTGCTTCACTGAAAAAGTGGAATTCTCTTGACGATTTCCTGACATCGGAGATTCATCGAATTTACACCTTGTTTGATGACAAAGGAGTTGAAATTGACGAATCAACTCCTACAATTCCAATCTGATTTACGATTAAAACAGGGATGAAATCTGACAGCAAAACATACAGGTTTTTCTTGGGGCGGCGGGGTAAGACACGCTTGCCTTTTGGTGTTATGCTGCTGATTCTCGTGCTGTTTATAATTGCAGGCCAGTATTTTCAAAATCGCAAATACAGCGCATTGTCGGCAAATCCGGAATTCACATCATCTGAAATTTCAAATATCAGCAGCATTGGAAACAGTGGTCCTATAATACATTATAGTATTATGGTAAATGGCATAGCTTATGACGGTGGAGCACATGCCAACGGTTTTGCCGTAGGCGACAGTATAGAAGTGGTGTACCAGAAGGACAAGCCGGAAAATAATATGACGGTGTTTGAATTTTATGATGGGCCAGAGTATGGATCTGTCGTAATATTTGTAATTGTTGCGATTGTCTTGGCCATATATCGTTGGCTAAGAATCAACCGAAAATACAACGACAGATGCCCCGAGTTGGAGAGTTCCGGAAGGTGTATGATATACCGCACTGACAAGGAGTATATATTTGTCACAGTATATTATGCGAACTCGAGTTATCCGATCAAATTCTTGCCTCTTGACTGCGATAATGGAGCGTTTGAGGATACCCTGACGGATATTTTCCATGCAAGTCTGCATGATAAATACACAGAGATAAAGACCTCCGAGCTAATCAAAGCGATGAAACAACGCTCATGGCGGCAGCTTTATATGCACTCTACCAGTGTGCGTGTTACTCACGATAGCCATCGACTGAAAATACTATCAACCCGAAAAGCCACCGACAAAGGACTTGATTGGGATTATGACCGGGAATTGTCTTTTGACCTTGACGGTGCCTCTTGGAAAGATATTATAAACTCAATCCGAAAACTCCTTGAAACCAATGAAACTGACCGATAAACGATTTTGGATATTTGAAGTATTTGTATTTCTTATCTCAGTAGGAATAGGTTATAGTATGTTGTATATGGAATGGGACATGTACTATACGGTCATATTCCTATTATGCGGTTTGTTGAGTGGCTTCATAGCTTATAAGTGGTTTAGAAAAAGCACTCTCAGACTTTCTTTGTCGGTTTGGATTGCCAACAGTCTATCTGTTGCAATTTGTTTTCTTTTACCTAATTTAAATAAATCCACAACACATTTAGATTACCTGATATTGTTTTTGATTGTATACTCGTTAATCTCACTCATTCCCTATATTGTTGTGACGAAAATTTATTCGCTTATTTCAAAATAGCTATGACATACATATTGAATGTGTTTTGGATAGCATATTGGACCGGTCAATTTAGTTGACCGCCGTACATTATAATATGGGGAATATTTCGTATCTTCGCGAAAAATATTCACGACATGGCAGAAAATTCCCTACTCTCACGTCTTGACGGTATAGAAAGCCGATTTGAAGAAGTGAGCACACTCATAACCGATCCGGCTGTCATCGCCGACATGAAGCGCTACGTAAAACTCACAAAGGAGTACAAGGATCTTGAAAAATTGACAAAGACCACACGCGCTTACCGTACACTCATTGACAATATAAAAGAAGCCCGCGAAGTACTTGATACCGAAAGCGACGACGAGTTGCGCACCATGGCAAAAGAGGAACTCGACGAAGCCAATGACAAAATACCGCAACTTGAAGAAGAGATAAAGCTATTGCTTATTCCGGCCGATCCCGAGGACGGGAAAAACGCCATTGTTGAGATACGTGGGGGCACAGGTGGTGACGAAGCCGCAATATTTGCCGGCGACCTGTTCAAGATGTACACAAAGTATTGCGAAGCCAAAGGATGGAATGTCGCCGTGACAAGTTTCAACGAAGGCACGGCAGGAGGCTTCAAAGAAGTTGTATTTTCAGTTACAGGCGAGGGCGTTTACGGTATTCTCAAGTATGAAAGCGGTGTGCACCGTGTGCAACGCGTACCGGCTACGGAGACACAAGGGCGTGTACACACATCGGCCGCTACAGTGGCGGTGCTCCCGGAGGCCGAGGAATTCGACGTCGAAATCAACGAAGGCGAAATCAAGTGGGATACATTCCGAAGTGGCGGTGCCGGCGGACAGAATGTCAACAAGGTCGAGTCGGGAGTGCGTCTGCGCTATATGTGGAAAAATCCCAACACAGGCGAAACCGAAGAGATACTGATCGAGTGTACCGAGACTCGCGACCAGCCCAAAAACAAGGAGCGCGCTCTTAGCCGTCTGCGTACTTTTATTTACGACAAAGAGCACCAGAAGTATATCGACGACATAGCGTCGCGTCGCAAGACCATGGTGTCTACCGGCGACCGCTCGGCCAAAATACGCACCTACAATTATCCGCAAGGGCGCATCACCGACCACCGCATCAACTACACTATATATAACCTGTCGGCATTTATGGATGGTGATATTCAGGATTGCATCGACCACCTTATTGTAGCCGAAAACGCAGAGAAGCTCAAAGAATCGGAACTTTAAGCTAAACCGATATTGTCATGACGCCTCCTCCACTGCCGCCGCCCATACCGCAACGAGAGTCTGAAAAGCGTTTTTCAATGCTTGACATAATCGTCATGGCTGAACAGATCTGCCGTCGGTTTCCTGTCACTATATGCTACATAGTCTACGCTGTCATAGTAGCCGAAATGTCAATCTGGGATTACAAGATTGACTCCGCATTCCAGTACACGGCTATACTCGGGCCTCTGCTCACGTTGGCCGCCTATATCTGGTGCGAGCCATATGCCAAGAGCAGGGCCGGTATAAAAACGTTTGTACAAGTCATTGTCAACTTGGCCATTATAGGCGATTTGGTATACATGCTTATGACCGAACACTTCGGCGAGGCCGAAACAGCGGGACATGCAGTAGCCGTAGCGGCATCGGCGATAGCCATATTCTTCGCCCCCGCACGCGGCAATGTCATTAAGGCATGGCGCTTCAGCTACCGGCAGACAGTATCGGCTGTTATAGCCGCGCTTATATCGTCGGCAGTCGAGATAGCCATAGTCATAATAATGATGGCACTCCTTTTATTGCTGAAATATGGCGACGACATGGCGCGCATGATTTTAACCATGGCCATAGTATTGGCCGTGGCGCTTCCTATGATGATATTCATCTCACGTATCCCCTATCCCGATGATGCCAATCTTGACCGACATGAGGAACCGCGCATCATAGTCGCGCTTGTCAAGTATCTGTTTCTGCCTTTGTTGGGCGCCTACATGCTGGTACTATATATATATGGCATAAAAATACTTGTGACATGGGAACTGCCTGAGGGCTACGTCACATGGTCGGTCACCGCGCTCGTAGCCGAGGTGCTTGTAGTGGAGTTTTTCCTGTTTCCGCTGTCGGAGAAAAGTCTGCGACCTCTCGGCGGATTGATTAAAACCGCACTACCGGCCCTTACACTTCCTCTGCTTGTGCTGATGAGTGTTGCCATAGGCTACCGTATCAACCAGTACGGTTTTACAACCGATAGGCTTTACGTGCTTACATTCAACATCTGGTGCTATATGATAATGGGCTATCTGTTTATCGACAGATGCCGTCATATAAACCCTATACCTCTCTCTTTCTCAGCAGTCATGCTCTTGACATCGATTATTCCCGGCTTCAACTACACCACGATTGGCGCAATGCTTCAGCGCGAAGACACGACAACAGACGATGACGTCATGGTAGAAACGATAGAGCTGCCTGACGAGGATGTCATTGAAGAGGTGCCTGATGAAGAAATCGATGCCGTATACAGCGGCTTGACCAAGAACAAAGGTATCGTCACCTACCGTTGGGAAGTGTCGCCTCACAAAATGATAACCATACCCCGGGGAGTCACCGGCATGAAGCCTTTCATGTGTTCTGTAAAAAATGTCATTCCCGACAAAGCAGGACGCATATCGACAGGTACATCGGAAGCCCGCGGCAAACTTAACATTGACAGCCTTGTGGCCGGCGGCGACTCGCTGGTTTTCAATCCGGTGCTTGTCAACGTTACCGGACGCCCCGACAAAAAGCTGCTCATAACCGCCATGACAGTGACCACAAGACAGCACAATGACTCGGTAAATGCCGGACAGCACTCTGTCAGCGCACGCATCGACGGCTACATATTTGAATACAATTTAAATACCCAATAATGAAACGCAACGAATTAATAGAAAACATCAAGCGCAAGGGCTCGTTCCTGTGCGTAGGTCTTGACACCGACATCAAGAAAATACCGTCGCATCTCCTCGACTCCGACGATCCGGTCTACGAATTCAACAAAGCCATCATCGATGCCACAGCCCCCTACTGCGTGGCCTACAAACCCAACCTCGCTTTTTATGAAGCAACAGGCGCACAAGGCTGGATAACTCTTGAAAAGACACTTAGATATCTGAAGGAAAACTATCCTGACCAGTTTATAATTGCCGATGCCAAGCGCGGCGACATAGGCAATACTTCAAAACTTTATGCCCGTAGCTTCTTCGAGCACCTCGATGTCGATGCCATAACAGTAGCACCTTATATGGGCGAAGACAGCGTGACGCCATTTCTCGGCTATGAAGGCAAATGGGTGATATTGCTGGCTCTGACTTCCAACAAAGGGTCGCGCGACTTCCAGTTTATCGAAGACAAAGAAGGCACACGCCTCTTTGAGCACGTGATAACCACCTCGCAGAAATGGGCTTCGCCGGAAGAGATGATGTATGTGGTAGGAGCCACTCAAGGCGAGATGTTCAAAGACATACGCCGTGTAGCTCCCGACAGCTTCCTGCTTGTTCCCGGTGTAGGTGCACAAGGCGGTAGCCTTGAAGACGTAGCCCGCTATGGCATGAACGCCGACTGCGGTCTTCTCGTCAATTCCTCGCGAGGCATAATATTTGCCTCGTCGGGTACTGACTATGCTGAAGCGGCGGCCAATGAAGCTGAAAAACTGCAAAAACAGATGCATGCCATCCTGTCGGAGGCCGGCATCATCTGAATTAATCAATTTTAGCACCTTTTCTCACAAATATGTAGTATATTTGCTCCTAATAAATATTGTCAACTTTATAATTTAACCAAAATGCAAAAGATAGACAACTACAACTTTGCCGGCAAAAAGGCAATTGTCAGAGTGGACTTCAACGTACCCTTGGATGAAAACGGTAAAATCACAGACGACACCCGTATCCGTGGCGCTCTTCCCACCCTCAAAAAAATTCTTGAAGACGGTGGTAGCCTTATAATCATGTCGCATATGGGCAAGCCCAAAGGCAAGGTAAACCCCAAGTTCTCGCTCGCACAGATCAAGGACGACGTAGCCAAGGCGCTCGGCCGTGACGTGAAATTCGCTCCTGACTGCGCCAACGCTGCCGAAGCAGCAGCCAATCTCAAACCCGGTGAAGTGCTTCTTCTTGAAAACCTCCGCTTCTATCCCGAAGAAGAGGGCAAGCCCGTAGGCATCGACAAAGAAGATCCCGGCTACGAAGCAGCCAAAAAAGAAATGAAAGAGCGTCAGAAAGCATTTGCCAAGACTCTTGCAAGCTATGCCGACGTGTATGTAAACGATGCATTCGGAACAGCTCACCGCAAACATGCTTCTACAGCTGTTATCGCCGACTCCTTCCAGCCCGACAGCAAAATGCTCGGTTATCTTATGGAAAAGGAAGTACAAGCCGTTGACAACATCCTCAGCAATATCAAACGTCCGTTCACAGCCATCATGGGCGGTTCAAAAGTTTCTACCAAAATCGGTATTATCGAGAACCTCATGGATAAAGTGGACAATCTCATCCTTTGCGGCGGCATGACCTACACTTTCGCCAAAGCTCAGGGCGGCAAAATCGGCAAATCAATAGTTGAAGACGATAAACTCGACCTCGCTCTCGACATCATCAAGAAAGCCAAAGAAAAAGGAGTCAATCTCATTCTCGGCACCGACTGTGTGGCAGCCGACGACTTCAGCAATGACGCCAAGACAATGATATGCCCCTGCAATGACATACCTGACGGATGGGAAGGTCTTGATGCAGGTCCCGAAACCCGTAAAGCATTCGCCGACGCCATACGTCCCTCGAAGACCATCCTTTGGAACGGCCCCGCAGGAGTATTTGAATTTGACAACTTCACCGCCGGCTCACGCGCCATAGCAGAAGCCATCGTAGAAGCTACCGACAACGGCGCATTCTCGCTCGTAGGCGGCGGCGACTCTGTAGCTTGTGTCAACAAGTTCGGTCTTGCCGATCAGGTGTCTTACGTATCTACAGGTGGCGGCGCTCTTCTCGAAGCCATCGAAGGCAAAGTGCTCCCCGGTGTGGCAGCAGTCAAAGGCTAAAGATTATATACTATTGAAAATGAAAGGTATGCGCTGTCAGCGTCGTACCTTTCATTTTTTTATAAATATCAAAACATGTGCTCCGAATACGACAACGATGAATTCTGGGAGTGGGTACACGCCAACTCCGATAATGACCCGGTAAAATTGCGACTTAAGTGGCAAGGAAAATTACCGTGGGCCAATCTCGCCATACTCCAGATAGAATGTCGACGCAAGTCACGCAAGAAGTTGGCCGAAGAACTCACCTGCCCTACTTTCTTTTTCCCTACAGCACTTTCGGCCGAACAGTGTACAAGCGACATCCTCGCCGACTTTCATGCATCGCTGATAGCTCCCGGATGTACCATGCTCGACCTCACATGCGGCCTTGGCATCGATGTATATCACGCAGCCCGTCGCGCATCGGAGGTCACGGCAGTAGACATGAACCCCGAGATAACCGGAGCAGTCAGGCACAATGCCGCCGCACTCGGCCATGACAACATAACGGCCGTCACCGCCGACTGCCGCGAATTTATCAAAAGCACCGACAAGCACTATGACATCGTGTTTATCGACCCCGCACGTCGAGGCACAAACGGAGAGCGCAGATATAGGCTGACCGACTGCTCGCCCGACGTGACATCAATGCTTGATGACATCGCGGCTGTCGCTGACAGACTCATACTCAAGGCTTCGCCCATGCTCGACATAACACAGGTGCTTCGCGAACTTCCCCACACGACCGACATATACGTTACCGGCACATCGACAGAATGCAAAGAGATTGTAGCCGATGTAATATTTGACAACAAGCACACGTCCGAGCCGGTAATACACGTCATGACCCCTCTGTACGACTTCTCGTTCACGCAAAGCGAGGAAGCCTCGGCCACCCCCGATTACGACCTGCCTGTTGCCGGAGAGTATCTTTACGAACCGGGAGCTGCCGTGATGAAAGCGGCTCCGTTCAAGTTGCTGTCGCAACGTTACGGGCTAAAAAAACTCCACCCCAACACGCATCTGTATCACTCCGCGGCCCGCATCGCTGACTTCCCCGGCGAGACATGGCGCATAGACCGCGTAGCCGACTTCTCGTCACACGAGATAAAAGCCATATCCCGGCAATACGACCGCCTGAACATAGCCACACGCAACTTCGACATGCCGGCCGACACCCTGCGCAAAAAACTGAAAGTAAAAGACGGAGGCACCCAACGCCTCATAGCCGCCACCCTCGCCGACAACAGCAAAGCCATGCTCCTCCTCTCCACGCCCTGACCCCGCTCTGTGACATTACCTCCAACCATCGGGTCAATGACTGTAAACAACTGATAAACAGCGGCTGTAGTAGGGACGCCAGTACCACGGCGTCCGGCTGCGACCCGAATGGTCTTCGGCAAAAGCCCGACAAGCATGACCATACGGATATGCGGGCGCCGTACTACCGGCTCCCCTACCGACTTGTTAACCTACCAAAATCAACCTACAACAGTGAAACAACAGATTATGTCAGAAAAGGAGCGTAACGAAATTCTTGAAAAAATAACAAGAGGACTTCAGTTGGCCAACGAGAATATGCTGCGGGCAAAGAAAGCACGTGGAGAAAAAGTCGTATACGCACGACCCAACGGCAAGATCTATACTATAAAAGCCAGTACAGCACTAAAAAAATACCTTGCCAACAAACAAGCCAACTCTTAAGCGACAACCGTCAGACCCTCGGTCGGGATCCGCTTACCGCACACTTGGTAACGAATGTGTCCCAAGTAAACAATACAGGGAATTCAATCAATACGTTGTATAACCTCCCCCACAACCCTTTTTCATGGAAGAGGCGGTAGAACGCACGCAGATTATACTTGTTGACCCAGTCGGGATAATAATTTATGGCATTGGCCGACTGATGCAAAAAACCTCCACAGGTAAAAACGATGCCTTTATAACCTGCATTTTTCAGATCCAAGGCAAACTGTTCCTGAAGCGGCGACCCCATGCCCACTATTGTAAAATCACTACCCGCACTGACTATATCGGCAATAGCTTTACAACGATCCTCCACATCTATAAAATAGCCATTGCGATAGCCGGCAATCGCCATCGACGGATAGCTTTTACGGAACTGGGCTATGGTACGCTCAAGAGTTTCCTGCCGAGTGCCCAAAAAGTATATGCTTCGCCCTACTCCCCGACCATTAAGATAAGAAAACAAATCGGCTGCCATACTCGACATATCGAAACTCAACCTCGGCACACGCCGCCCCCAGAGCAACCGTATAAGCCAGCACATAGTCATCCCGTCAACAAACAATCCATCCATTGATTCATACAATTCAGGATGACAGCGCACAAGATGATAAGAATACGGATTTACGCAAGTATAGACACGACCGTTTTCGGCAATAAATGTGCCTATCGGATACGTATAAGCGGAGTCTGCGATTTTTCGCACAAACCCTCGGTTATTCATAAAATTCAAACCTAAGATTTATAATATCTATATGGCCAAATGATGCCATATTGGTATCCTTGAATCAAAAAATATAATTGGAATACTCGTATTTGATCAGTTATAGGAGTACTCATCCCAACAATTAGGGCTGATATCAACCACAAAAGATTTGCTGTTGAGAATTTGCTTATAAACAAATCCTTCAATTTTAATCCTCTAGCAGCCACCACAAAAAAATTCAATTGAATAGAAACAAATACGATAGTACCGATAATACCCCACGAAGATAAATAATAACCTAATTGAATTTCAATCGGATAATTATTTTTAGCTGGTCCAACTCCAAAAAGTATTGATTTCAAAAGCCGCTCTATAGCCACTGCCAATTGTCCACTTCTAGTACCTAGTGAACCATCAGCTTCCTTTCCTGAAAGAGCATTAATTAATCGTTCGGAATATTTAATAGAATCAGAGACTACTGGTATTTCCCATGTTACAGCAACTATATACAAAAATATTATAAGGGCTATTACAATTGGAATTATTATTGTCTTTTTTAAAGCTGATATTTTTGAAAATACAAAAAAATATAATAGAGTTACAATAATAAATGCTAAGATTACTGATCTAGATCCAATCAGCATCATTACAATACAACTAACAAAAAACGTTATTGCTTTATGAGAATAAAATGTCAGAGCAATCGCATATCCAAATAAACAGACAAAGCCAAAATTATAACAAAATCCAAATGTTCCAGAATACCTTATATAATTCAATTCTCCATATTCAAAAACAGCATAGAGATTTGTTATTGCCTGAAATGACTCATTAAATTTTAATATGTCAAATATAAATGATAAGAGAGTCAGTACGACAACTGAGGTAACTAAAAAATAACTTTTCTCAAGTTTTATGCCCAGAACATATCCAATGATAAAAAAATATAAATAGAATAATGGTCGAAGTATATCTGAGAAATCTTTTAGGATAATTTCATTATTAATGAAAGGCTGTATTGCTAATGTTGCAATATATGTTAAACTCCATAAAAAGAATAATTTGTATATCGTGGGAAGTGGAAATCTATAAGACTTAGTTTCTAAAAAAAATGGTAGTGTAAGGACAATAATAGCAAACAAATATATTAATTGTCCTGTGCCCAATGAGGTATATCCCCAAAATGTTGGGAAATACAGAATTAAAAATAATAATAATACTGTTTTTAATTTAAATCTAAAATAAGTCGACGTACTCTTCAAATTGGTTCTTTTTATCATTTGAATTATTCCAAATTCTAGTGCCAATTACAGATGATTTTGTTTTCATCTGATTCATAATCTTATTAGTGATATCTTCCGTCTCTGGTCCCAAACAAGCACCAAATTCTTCAAATTCACTAATCTCAAATGTCGCGTCTTTCCAATATGAAGAATTTACGTCAAAATATTCTTTGGGTATTGCTTTTTCACTACCGACAAATGGAATACCTAAAGCAACTACTTCGCTAAGAACTATAGGACATCCTTCAAAGAAGCTGGGAAGTAAAAAAAGATTTGACTTAGCAATAAATTTGTAAGGATTACTTTGGTATGGAAGTATTATTATATCTTTTTCCAAATTTAAATCGCTAATAAATTCCATCAATTTACTTTTTAATATGCCCTCACCAATAATCAGTCCTTTTACATTTAATTGAGGATATTCCGTTTTTAGCTTTTTTATAACTTTAACTATTTTCCATTGTGCTTTTTGATAACAAAATCTACCAATGTTTGTAATATAACATGAATCGTTGTCTAATTCAAATTCAGTAATTGGCTCAGACGCCTGTTTTATTATTTCAGCCTTATCAATCCGATTGTTTATTGTAAATATTTTATTACTAGGGATGTTATATTCTTGAATTAAATCTTGTCGTATATTGTCAGAAACAACGATTATTTTATCTACTTTTGAATACGCCCTATTTATATCTGACTTAACAAACTTGTTAATCAAACTATTTAACTTGCGATATTGAATTGACAATATATTGTGAACTGTTACAATTTTAGTAGCATCTATGTCTAACTTTGATACAAGAACATTACTCCGTTCAAGAAATGAAAATATGATATCAGGAGAAAAAGAGGACGCATATTTTCTTAACTTCTTAAAAAGTATTTTTTGTTGAATATATTTAATAACAATATTCGCTGAATTATTTTTTAAACCTGAAGCAGCAATCGTTTCATTATTCCCATATAAAGAAAATATCTTAGTACTATATCCTTGAGATTTTAGGTAATTATTAAATTCCAACAATATTTTTTCAGCTCCACCTGAAGCTATTTGATCTATTACCAGTAGTACACGTTTATTCATCACTTAATGTTTTATCGTTTGATCTTATTAAAAAACATGTAATTTCCTACTGGCTACAACTAACAACTTTAATAACTTAGGCGATGTTAGATATGCAATATATCCTAATCGCTTAACTTTAGATGGAAGAAGTAATTTGGGAAATTTTTTATTCAATGATCCGCGATAATTTTCATACCATAAAAAGTCAAAATTGTCAGAATAAAAGAATGTTTGCCAAAATTTATGTAGATAGCAAAAAGTTTGAAACTCATTATTGAATTCTTCCATAAGCCCATTCTTATTTAATTCCGCCTCAATCAAATTTAACATTATTGATATATCTTTCTCTCCTTTTTTCCCAGACGATTTTACCAATGAGTTCTGATTAGTAAGCCTATAATGATATAATGGAATTTTAACAGTTGCTAATTTGGTCGCTTTTAAGTGAAGCATAAAATTTGCATAACAATCTTCACCCATGCTAAATCTTGGATCAAATAATATTTCATTTTTAGTATAAAGAGTCCTTTTCACTAATCGTTGCCATACATTGAAATGCATTTGATTCATACATAGAAATCTCTTTATGCCTTCTTTATTAGAACAGTCAAAATCATCAAGTACTATGGTCTCTTTATGCAACCGATTTTCATAAAACCCGCAACCAACTATATCCGCATCTGTTTCTATAGCACACTTATACATTAACTGACACATCTCTGGCTCCACCCAATCATCACTATCGCAATGAATTATATACTCACCTGAAACATTATGCAATGCAGTATTTCTCGCGCTTGGCAACCCCATATTTTTATTGTGATTGACAATTTTTACTTGATTACTACGCTCAGGATATTCTGAAACTATTTTCTTGAGAATTTCTATACTTTTATCCCGTGTGCAATCATTCACAAAAACGAATTCAATGCTATCTTTCATAGTTTGTTCCATTAGGGAGCGTACACATTTTTCAATGTACTTTTCTACACCATAGACTGGGACACAAACTGATACTTTTATGGTAGTTTCCATATCATTCACTAGCATTACACTCTATTCCATCAATAGTGAGTCCTGTTTTCAACGGTGGTATGATGGGAACAGAAACAGGGGACGTCAAGCGTTTGGAGAGCATAAATGCCATTTCAAACCGAAAATCATTAAACAATTCCTTTGCTCTATTAGTGGGAACTCCTGTTATTATATTTATTTTCCTATTTTTTAATTTATTGTGCTTCAGCCACAATCCGAGAGCCGTTTCAGCAAGATAGCCAAATACACGGCGCTGACGCGTATAACCGGAAATTTTTATCCTGCTTTCAGTAAGTTGAATTATAGGAAAAATGAAGTTGCAGTATTCATAAAACTTCTCTTTTGACATCAGCATCATATTGCATTGACTGAATTTATTTTCCATAAAGTAATATGAAATTACATCCTCTTTGTATTCAGGAAATAGTGATAAGATTGAATCGATAAAAACCGTTGCATCTTCAAGACATGTCCAATAGACAAGTTCATTGTAGACTGATGTTGAAAGTGTAAGTGGTTTTGCCAATAAAATGTCACGTGAGTTCATCGCCTCACTTAATTCCGCATTTGTCATTTTGAAATAACGGCGGTAATGACAGAGACCGATGTAGTCGACGTCTTTGAGGTTTTTCCATGCCCAGTAGAGAGCGGTGAGCTCACAGTAGGATCCGTTTTTCTCGGAAATGTTGTCGCCGGTGTTGTCGCATTGGAATCCGAGGTCGAGTTCAGGGTGGAGTGCTTTGCCGACTTGTATTGGCATGTAGATATCGTCTTGACGTATATTAGGGTCTGCCTTATGGCAAGCCACAAGTATCTTTATTCGAGGCTGTTTCTTCTCATCCATTGCTTTACTATTTAAAAAGGTTGAGGACTTGAGCGATGATGGGAGCCATGTCGTAATACTTGTATTCGGCGAGGCGGCCGCCGAAGATTACATTGGGCTCTTGCGTGGCGAGGGCGCGGTATTGCTCGTAGACGGCTTGGTTGCGGGCGTCGTTGACGGGATAGAACGGCTCCATGCCGTCGCGCCACTCGGTTGAGTATTCGCGCGAGATGACCGTCTTGGGGTTTTCATATACGGCGGCCCCGAAGGTCTCGAAGTGCTTGTGCTCGATGATGCGGGTGTAGGGCACGTCGGCCGAGGTGTAGTTGACCACGGCATTGCCCTGACGGTTGGCCTCGTCAAGAGTCTCCGTTTCAAAGCGCACGGTGCGGTATTCGAGCTTGCCGAAGCGGTAGTCATAAAACTCGTCGATTTTGCCGGTAAACACAATCCGGTCAGCCATCGACTCCCAATGCGCGCGGTTGGCGAAGAAGTCAGTGTCAAGCTTCACGTCGATGCCGTCGAGGAGTCCGTCGATCAGTCGGTTGTAACCGCCTATGGGTATGCCCTGATATGAGTCGTTGAAGTAGTTGTTGTCAAAGGTCATACGTACCGGCAGACGGCGTATGATAAAGGCCGGAAGCTCCGTGCACGGGCGCCCCCACTGCTTCTCGGTGTAGCCCTTTATAAGCTGCTCATATATATCCTTGCCGATAAGTGTAAGTGCCTGCTCTTCAAGATTGCGCGGCTCGGTCACTCCCTCGGCTTCCATTGCGGCAACGGCATCGCGGCGCTGCTCTTCGAGCTTGGCCTGCGCCTCGGCGGGAGTCCTGACTCCCCACATCTGATAGAAGGTGTTCATGTTGAACGGCAGATTATACAACCGCCCGTCAGGAGCCTGTGCCACAGGAGAGTTTGTGTAGCGGTTAAACGGCACAATGGAGTTGACAAAATCCCACACCTCACAGTCAGACGTGTGGAATATGTGCGCCCCATACTTGTGCACGTTAATCCCCTCAATCTCCTCGCAATAGATATTGCCGCCCGAATGAGGCCGCTTGTCGATGACAAGGCATCGCTTGCCCCGCTTCCGGGCCAGATGCGCAAACGTGGCGCCGAACAACCCGGCCCCCACTATCAGATAATCATGATTCATTATTGTAAGCCTCAAATAAGGTTTTTCATTTGCATCGCCTCATCAGCCAGAGATTTAGCTCTATGTTTAATTTTATCTCTTAATTCTAAATCTCCTATAATCTTAATCGTATCTGCAACTATTTTCTTAATCTCTTCTGCTGATGGTACAGAATCATATTCCATAATCTTATCATATTCCAATAAGGCCTGTAGACTCCATGTTTTATGTGAATTAGAGCCCATAAAAACACATGGTGTTCCGCCCAATGAAGCCATTATTGCCGGATGATATCGGCCTGACACATAAGCCTGTGCATTTGCTAAAATCTTAGCGGCGGCGATTATAGGCGTCTCCATTGATATCAATGGTACAGACGTTTTTTTAGAGACCTCTTTTAAAAAGGTATCGCCCTCGCAAACCTGTATCAAAAAAATATTACCATTATAATTAGCTCGTAATTCTTTCACTAAAGAACTGTAGCTAGATATTGCCTGTTCTTCATCAATTGTTATTTTAGCAGATGAAGATCCGGATATTAAAATATATGGTTCTGTAAAATCAAGATTATAATATGCTTCATCACATTCGGCATCATGGGATAAATAATACTTACCATTATCAATTACATGACTATCATTAACCAAATTATACCATGAAAACAATGCATCGGGTATTAATACCGGCTTTACATCAGGCAGATGTTCTTTTACATAATTAAATGATATATTTTCCCTTGCTACTACCAATTCCGCTTTCCCAAGTATTTCATTTACTAATGCAAGAGTCTTTTCATTGCGTGTATTATTGGGTCTATCAGAAAACATCGCATTCATAAAGAATACTTTTTTACCCAATTTTTCAGCCCAATACATGCACATTGTCATTACCAATGGCTCTCGCCATTGTGGCGTACAGAAAATAAATGACCCTTCCCCATTTACGACCATTGCATCAAAATCATATTGGTCAATATTCAACTCTGATAAAACAGGATTCGCAGGTAAGCACTTTTTCAAATTTTTTATGGATTTCTCCATATCATGAGAGATGAAATCAAACCATTCAGCTTTTTTAGTCACTTGTTGCAACTTGTAACAAACTCTAGCCGCAAATGGCTGCACTTTATTCCAATACTTTAGTTTACCTAGAATTTTATATATAAATGATGGAAAGTATTTAAAGTACACTATACGAGGAAATAAAAATGTAACATTGCCCGTAACTCGACCTACGATTGAATGTTTTGATCCAACAATTAATGACAGAGCCGTACTTGTCGCTCTACATCCATAATTACCTCGTATACGATTATCACCTATGTATAAAATTCTCATATCTAAAGTTTTACAAATCTTAATATCGGTTTTATAAACAATTCTTTTTCTAACTTATTCATACCGAATAAGAAAAACAAGATTAAATAAGTCACAGTATATGTAAGTATGCCGACAACCAATGATATAGGCTCGGAGTAATCACAATAATTTAATGATATTAAACCCATTAATGTAAATACTATTGGAATTGGTAGCATTTTTATTATTTCTTTCCAAAATACGCCTATTGCTATGTTCTGATAAAGTTTATAATAAAGATTCATTATGATACCTTGTCCTATAATCAATGCACCTCCGATTGCGATGGCACATCCTACAGGACCCATCTTTTTCGATAAAAACAATTGGAACCCGAGACTAACAACTGAAATTGCAACATACAATAACGATCGAAATTTCATCTGGTTACGCGCCTGCAAAATAGTAACTCCCGAATTCTGTATTAGCGGAACAAATAGAGCTACAAAAAAAATCAATGTAATATAATAAGAGTCTAAATAACCACTTCCCGCCCATAAGATTATAAAACTTTTTCCAAACACGATGAAACCCGAAAGGATAAAAAGCATTACTATACCTTGCAACCGTCCTGTCTTAATAAATAAATCTGAAATTTCTTTATGATTATTACTCTTGGCAACCATAGCTGTCATTTTCGGCAATAATACACTCGCTATGGATGTAGAAAATTGCATGTACATTTGTTGAAGCATTATTGCTACTGAAAAAATTGCGACAGCTAATGTACCGGATATGGCCCCAAGAACGAATTGCCCTGTTCCCCAATAAATTCTATCCATTACTGCATTCAAGAATATCCAAAATGAGTATGTCGCAATTTCTTTTATAAAAGTCCAATTGAGTTTGCCGAATATAATTTTGACATGTAGTTTCCGCTTGCAATAAATTAAATTCAATATAAGTGTTACAAGATTAAAGATTGTTTGAACGATGACTAAAGCTACAGCTTTATATCCTACAGCAAGAACTAATATCAGAACACCGGTAGAAATTATTATACGAATTATATTTACAACCCTTTGAAACACAAAATTTTCATAAGCAGATATTATTGAGCCAAAAATACTTAATGGGAATGTAAATGCCAGATTAAATGTCAGAAGCAACATCATATATCTCGCTTGATTAAGTTCTGACATCGTCATTGTATTATCAAACAACTCATCAACATTAAAATAAAGCCCTAAGCCACCACATAATGCAATGATTCCTATGATTGAATATACAATAAGAAACATACCAAACATCTCCCATTGTTCTTTCTTTTTTCCTTCCGCACGAAATTTAGCTGTATACCGTATTATAGCATTACCAAAACCAAAATCCAATATTGTAAGGTATGCAATTACAGATGCTACCAGTGAATATAACCCATACTCATTTTGTCCCAAACACCGAAGCATATAAGGAGTATAAGCCAACCCAACTAAAGTGTTGAGAGCGATAATCACATAGTTTAAGACTACACCGGCTTTTAGCTGATTCACGTCTAAACAGACTTATGTATGAAATTAGTCGAGGGAGGGGGCGAGGAGGTAGTCGAGGTCGAGGCCGTAGGCTTGGCGGTCGTTGGGGTCGAGGTTGGGGTTACGGGAGAGCTGGCGGAGGAGATGCAGTTCAAGGTGAGCGGCGCAGTCGGCAGCTATGTATCGGTAGCGGGCGGTGCGCACAAAGTGAAAAGCGGCACGGAGAGTATCGGCGTCGCCGGCATCAATGTCGTCAAGACGTGATGCATAGTCGGCGGCAAGTCTGTGCTTGAACGCATCCTGATCAGGCACGAAAGCAATCAGGTCATTGTCGATAAGCGATGTGGCTATGCTTAAAGCTTCATCAAGAGTCATGTCAGCGAACTCCGCCGAACCGGCGCAGAGCTTCATCCATCGGTCAAGCGTGGATGAGTACCACAACAGCGGTCGATCGAAATACAATGGATCGCGACGTGAGAGTCGGGCCGATATGACCCCAAGCAATGCGGAATCGGATATCTGACGGTCGCCTTTAACTTTGGCATTGAATACATGCGTGTACCAACGGTTAAGAAACTTCATTGATGCAGGCCGGTGAAAAGCCATTCTATACACAAGATCAAACGGATACAGTGCCGTGAGTACAAGGTGGGGCGGTATGGTATGAATGTATCGCTCTACCCCGTCTATCCAATGCTTGGCCTCTTTAACCACGGCAGAAAGCGGTGCGGGAGCCACATCGCGAGTGCGGTATGGGGCTGTACGCTGCATCAGCGAAAGCAGCAGGTGACCGGCACCGAACACTTTATTGCCGTCGGTATAGTCGACGACAGAGCAGTCAGGGATATTGTAAGTCGTTAAAACGTCGGTTATCATTCAGCGTATAGGCTCGACATCAACAAGATCGATAGCGCATTTGGCGCACCCGAGTATATCAAGACGGACCAATAGTTCACTTTGCCCTTCATTTGACACAAGGACCTCGCCTTCAAGTCCACACAAGCTGCCGCGGATTACCCTGACTCTGTCGCCTCGTCCGTAAGTACGGTCGACAAGACCTACCGGAGTGTCGGAATGGCCTAACATGAAGCGCAGATTTCTAATCTGCACCTCGGGAATAGTGGCCACAGGCCTGCCGCCTACAGTCGACGCGGCGGCTTTATTGGTGAGGAAACGCGATATGTATGGCTCGTTGACTACAATTCTGCGCTCACACTCTGTACAATATATAAATACAGCGGAAGTGATGACCACACGGTCGACAGATACGCGCCGTCCGGTGCGCGATACCCTGACATCTTTTTGTGTGGCAACAAAGCAGTCGTAGCCCGCTTTATGGAGTTTTTGCGCCGCCGACTTCTCGGTATTGTTCTTAACAATAGCAATGAACCAATACCTTTTGTCCACGCCTACGGCGCTGCCGACATCAAAAGATTCCGGCGTAACAATGTGTGATTCAGTTTTGATATTTATGGAATTAATATCCATACGTCACAATCTCTTTATAAGAGATACTTAATCGTATGCAAAATTAGCAATTATTTATTAAACAGCGTAATTTGGACATGAAAAATTATATACAATTGGCTCAAACAAGTGAGTGTTTATCGAAAAGAGAAGCTCTGTGGGCGTAATTTACTGAATTACAAGTACATTGTTACTTATCACAATCTCTTATAAAGAGAGTTGCATTTTATAGTCATCAAAAGCCGGTAAAGGCTTTCGCCTCTGTAAGCCGAGGACGAAGTCCCCGAATCAGAGCGGTAAAACACCATAAAAGAGTCAGTCAATGACTCTCGCTCCATGTTTACAAGAGATGATTAATAAGCACAATTCTTTTTCAGACTCGAAACCGAATGGTGTATCACTAACCGGGCACTTCGTACCCGACTAACAGATAGCTTGAGTCTTTAACAGACTCAGCATGTTGCTACACAAAACATCATCACATAGGATATTTAGCAGGTCAGATGCAAAACCCGTTTGAAGAGTTAACGTCCTGTCGGAAAGCAGGTCCGCCAATACCATGGCGTCCGTTTATCCGTATGGCCATATAGTCCGGAACCGGCCGATGTATTACCGGCGCTCCTACAAGAAGAGTTATATTTAAACAACCGTTTTTTTACATTGACGGCCGAAACCGACCGATGCCGAGTCGGTTTATTTATTGCGGAAATCCAAAGAGAAATGTCCGGAGACATGAAGCATCGAGAGGAAATAGACCATCCCCTCATAGTAACGGTATTTTCCGGTAGGCGGCTCAACATCCCAAAGGCGTTGAACGTACTCCTTGGCAAGTTCACGATCAGCCTCGTCATCTGACGAAGCCAGCGCAAAAGCGGCCACGGCATTTGCGCCCGCCATACCTACGCTGTATTCTCCTTCTGAATATTTACCGTCGAGAGTGAAACGAGAGTGCCTGAAGCCGTCATTTTTAAAAAAGCGAAGCAATCGGCGCATACCGTCGGTCTGCCGTTCTTTATCCTCACCGGTCAAGTAATAGTCCATACCCACGTTCATGGCACAACGGATAGCGTCGTACATGTACATAGACGTGTCATAACCAGAATATTTCCAGCGGAAAGGAGAACCGTCATAATTGCTGTAGTCCGGGTAAAGTCCGGTCACAGGATGGGCGGCATCTATAAGATGAGATCGAGATGCTGATGCGGCTTTAGCCCAAAAATCACGATTATCGGCAGCGGTGGCCGACCACATCTGCAGAAATGCCGGCAGATGATATGACGGGTCGGTGAAATAGTATCCGCCCCTATCGGGCACAAACGTTATCATATAATTGTCGGAGTTAAACAGGTTGTAGACTCCTGTCGCCTCTCCGTTCTTGTTCATTATTTTATGAAGTATAGCATTGGCCTCATCGGTATAAAGGGGTTCATCCCATCGCTGCCCCGCAAGCAATAATGATGTGACGTAATACAATTCGCCGTCGGAAGCGTTGCTGTTACCTATCTTATTGCCTTCCGCGTCGCACTGCCAGCAAAAATATCCGTCCCACGGTGTGGATTTATCATAGGCCATATTGGCTTTACTCCACGACCAGAGCCGATCAAACTCATCGCGCCTGTCAAGCTGAACGCTTATCATCATTCCATACGACATACCCTCGGTGCGCACATCATTGTTTCCGGTGTCCATTATAAAGGCCATACCGTCATCAGACAGATAATATACGCTCTTCTCGCCATCACGATCGTAACGGTCCAAATCGCCCGGAGTGAAAAAATGGTGCCACAAGTCATCTATACGCCTATCCACCTCTTCCCTATCTTTACCGAGAAGTGTTGTAAATAGATTCTCGCCCGACATGGGAAATGCAGTCAACACGACAGCGATTGTCAAGGTCAGACGTAGGGCTATGTTCATCATTAAGTTCATATTATATATGTATCCTTTTTATTTTTCAAACAGGCGTGCCATAGAGCGCTTGTCCTCACGCTCTTTGATAGACTGGCGTTTGTCGTATTCTTTTTTACCGCGACCGATGCCTATTACAAGCTTGGCAAGACCGCGCTCGTTTATAAACAAGCGCAGGGGCACGATAGTGAATCCGGTTTCCTTGCCGTTTTTTTCAAGTTTTGCAATCTCTTTTTTATTAAGGAGCAATTTACGGTCGCGGCGTTCGGCATGGTTGTTGTACGTGCCATAAAAATACTCGGCGATGTACATGTTTTTAACCCACACCTCGCCGTTATTTACAAAGCAGAACGTATCGACAAGACTTGCCTTGCCTTGACGTATAGATTTAATCTCTGTTCCCGTCAACACTATGCCGGCGGTGAAAGTATCGGTAATCGCATAATCAAAGCTGGCCCTGCGATTCTTTATGTTGATATCCTTAGCATTCATAATCAAGCGTGCAGTAATAATCTTCTAAACAAAAATTCAAGCACATAAGGCGGAAGCAGGATGGAAATTGTGCTTAAAAATATATATTTCACGCCACTGTTATCTTTTATGCACATATATCGTGCGCCCATCCACATAACCAGCAATACAAATACAGGCAAAAACTGTACAACGGAAAGCTCCATCGGTATACAGTTGCCTATTACAGATATCACAGCCAACAATGACAGATTATATATAATATATGTGTGATACTTCTTTTCATTCAATTCACCGTCGACCATTGACCGACCGAATACCGAGAACATGAATGACGCAAAAAAATATGACGCAAAATAGGCTATGAAAGTTATTATAGCCCTTTGCACAAGCTCAATAAGTCCGGCATCAATGTCATAAAAGTGCCTTATAAACACGGTGCAAGCGGTTATGCCAAGGAGCGGATAAAACCCTTCGGCACATATCTTTCGCGGATCATCACCTTTGGCGGCAATGTCCTCCCATCCTTTGGCGGGAGATATAATAAGTTGTATGAGAAGTCCTAAAAACTTTAACATCAGAAGCAATTTGATACCGCAAAGTTAGCAATATATCTTAAAAAAACAGTAATTTTGTATTTACGAAATTTTTTTAATAAAATACCATATGTTAAAGACAATTTTAGCAATTGCCGGAAAGCCCGGACTTTTCAAGCTGGTGAGCCAAGGCAAAAACATGCTTATTGTAGAAGCTCTCGCAACCGGCAAGCGTACGCCCGCTTACGCCCATGACAAAGTGATATCGCTCGGTGATATCGCCATCTATACAACAGAAGATGACGTGCCCCTCGGCGATGTATTGGAAACGATAAAGACCAAGAACGAAGGTAAGGAGGTCGACGTGAAATCATTCAGCGACGATCATGAACTCCGCAAGTACTTCAAAGAGATACTGCCCGGCTTTGACGAAGACCGTGTGTACACCAACGATATAAAGAAAGTGTTTAACTGGTACAACCTGCTTGTAGCCGCAGGTATAACCGACTTCGTTGAAAAAGAAGAGGCTCCGGCTGAAGAACAGGCCGAAGAATAAAACAGTATACACCTAAAGCAGAGAGGAGCTGCATCGGGCCATTACGCACCGATACAGCTCCTTACCTGTTTATAGAGCTATGGCATTGTCAACCTTTTCAGGCAACAGTGCTATGTCAAATACCTCCATGACGGTATTGACATAATGAAATGTAAGTCCGTCGACATAAACCGCATCAATGTCAGCTATATCTTTACGATTTTCAACGGAAAGCACGATATCGGTTATTCCGGCACGCTTGGCGGCGAGTATCTTTTCCTTTATTCCGCCGACAGGCAACACTTTACCTCGTAAAGTTATCTCGCCGGTCATGGCGAGTTTCGATTTTATACGACGCTGAGTGAAAGCCGAAGCTATAGATGTGGCCATTGTGATACCGGCCGATGGTCCGTCCTTTGGTATAGCTCCTTCGGGAACATGAAGATGTAGCTGATATTTTTCAAACAGTTCGTCATCAATGCCGATTTCAGCGGAATGACTGCGCACATACTGCAAGGCTATTGCCGCTGATTCTTTCATGACATTGCCGAGGTTGCCAGTCAGAGTAAGTTTATCGCCTTTAGTCTTTGACAGAGAAGATTCAATGAACAGAATCTCGCCCCCCACCGCAGTCCAAGCAAGACCGGTAACGACTCCGGCAAATTCATTGCCCTCGTAACGGTCCTTGTTAAATTTCTCCACACCGAGAAATGCATTAAGATGCTTCGGCAATATCTTGGACGGAACCTTGTTGCCAAGCATCTTTTCCAAAATCACTTTTCTTACGATTTTCGAAATCTCCTTCTCAAGCTGACGAACACCGCTCTCCGATGTATACTTCTCAATGATTACGGCAATCGTCTCCGGTGCAATCTTTATATCTTTCGAACCGAGATTGTTCTCCGCTATGATGCGAGGTATTATATGACGTACGGCAATCTCTACCTTTTCCTCAAGCAAATATCCGGCAAGGTCTATAATCTCCATACGGTCAAGAAGCGGCTGCGACAGAGTGGACAGTGTATTGGCCGTTGCGATAAACAAGACTTTTGACAAGTCGTAATCCACATCGACATAATTGTCATGGAAACGGCAGTTCTGCTCCGGATCAAGCACTTCAAGAAGCGCCGCCGACGGATCGCCTTTGAAATCACTGCCTATTTTGTCTATTTCGTCAAGCAGAAGCACCGGATTCGAGTCACCGGCACGCTTTATCGCATCTATTATACGTCCCGGCATAGCACCTATATAAGTACGACGATGCCCGCGTATCTCAGCCTCGTCATGCAGACCGCCAAGCGAAACACGCTGATATGAACGCCCCAAGGCATTGGCAATCGACTGGCCCAAAGAGGTTTTACCTACCCCGGGAGGTCCTACAAGACATATGATCGGCGACTTGCCGCCGGGATTATTCATAAGCACGGCTATCTGTTCAAGAATACGCTGCTTTACTTTAGGCAGTCCGTAATGCTCTTTGTCAAGGATGTCACGTGCAAGCTGAAGGTCTGTGTTCAATTCGGAATACTTCTGCCACGGCAAATCGAGCAAAGTCTCAAGATAGGTATATTGTACGGAATAATCAGGACTTTGCGGATTCAGACGAGCCAGCTTGTCAAGCTCCTTGGCAAATACTTTTGCCGCAGCATCGGTGAAATTGACCTTCTCCCCTCTTTTGCGAAGTGAATCAAGTTCATCTTCCGTGTCACCATACAATTCCTGACGAATGGCCTCCATCTGCTGCTGAAGAAACGCCTGACGCTGGTTCTGCTCGAAGTTCTCACGCGCCTGCGATTGAATCTTCTGCGCCACCTCATGCATATGTTCCTGTTCGGTAAGTTCCAGCAAAAGTGTGCGAGCTCGTTCTTTTATATTATTCTCAGCCAGCAGAGCGCCTTTGACACTTGATGAAAAAGGCGACTGACTGCATATCATATTGATAAGCCCCACGGAGTCGGGATAATTCTGTATGTTGTGAACAAAATCCTGAGCTCCCTCCATATTACGGAGCAATTTAAGCATCAGTTCTTTTACGGCCTTTACTATAGCCGGGAAAGTCATGTCATTTTTACGAGGCTTCTGCTCCTTAAGCATCATGACTTTCAGATGTATGCGTCCGTCAAAAGAATAACGGTCTGAATACCCGAGGACCTGAAATTTGTTACGCGCTCTTACAAGAGCCGTACGCTGACCGTCAGGCAAATCAAATATCTTCAGCACATCGGCCACCACACCAAACTGCTGCAGTTGATCGATACTTGGATTTTCAACTTCCGGATCAAGCTGACACACTACACCGATCGGTGTACCTGTCTCATAAGCCATCTGAGCAATCTGCTTGGATTGTTCTCTCACCAATGCCAAAGGAGTTGTTACTCCCGGGAAAAGCACAAGATTCTGTGTGGCAAGTATCGGCAAAGCGTCCGGATTAGGCTCACTGTTAAATTTGTCAGGGTTAATCTCAATCTGCCCCAACGATATTATGCGCGGATTATCTTTATCTGTTCCGTTGTTCATCTGCTAACAATGCATTAAATACTTCTTGAAAGCCGGGAATTGGGCCGGCATTTTAACCGTAGACTTCTCTCCTTTCATAAATGCGGCCAGTTTAGCCGGCACTTCAACCGGTCGGTCTATTATACACTCAACCGTGTCCTTGAACTTGGCGGGATGCGCAGTTTCAAGAAAAACCCCGACTTCACCGGGACGCATGTATTCGGCCAACGCTCTGTATGCTACGGCACCATGCGGGTCAAGAAGATATCCGTCTGTATCATAAACTGAACGAAGTGTAGCCTTGATCTGTCCATCATCATAACTGCATCCTGATATATCAGCTGTTATAGCTTCATGAGAATTTCCGTAAAGGTCAAGTATACGGGCAAAATTGGACGGATCGCCGACATCCATGGCATTAGCTATGGTAGCCACCGATTTCCGCGGATTGTAACTGCCGGTCAGGAGATATTCAAGAAATACGTCATTTCTGTTATTAGCGGCAATAAAACGTTTTATCGGCAGGCCCATGCGTTTTGCTATCAGACCGGCACAGATATTGCCGAAATTACCGCTCGGTACAGCCACAACAATATTGTCAAGATTCACACCGGCACGTGCCAACTGTGCGTAGGCATGAAAATAATAAAACATCTGAGGCAGGAAACGTGCCACATTTATCGAGTTAGCCGAAGTCAGTTTCATCGCTTCATTCAGCTCCTTATCCATAAACGCCGACTTAACGAGAGCCTGACAGTCATCAAACGTACCGTCGACCTCCAGTGCGGTAATATTGGCTCCAAGTGTGGTGAACTGCGCTTCCTGAATTTTGCTTACCTTGCCTTTCGGATAAAGCACATGTACTTTAACCCCCTCAACATTAAGAAAGCCGTTAGCCACGGCACTGCCTGTATCACCCGACGTGGCTACAAGCACATTTACCGTTCCGCGTCCTTCACGCTCATTGAAATATCCTAACAGACGCGCCATAAAACGCGCGCCAACATCCTTGAATGCGAGAGTAGGACCATGAAACAGTTCAAGCGCATAACGGTCATTGCCAACTTTTACCAACGGTATTTCGAAGTTGAGTGTGTCGTTGACTATATTCTTCAACGTCGAAGAGTCAATATCCTCCCCGAAAAGCGTATTAGCTACAACATAGGCAATATCACCAAGCGACATCTCCCCTATATGCTTGAAAAACGCGGAGGGAATAGTCGTTATGCGTTCAGGCATGTAGAGCCCTCTGTCAGGAGCAAGCCCACGCACCACAGCTTCTTTAAGCGAGGCTGTCGGTGATGTCTTGTTGGTACTGTAATATCTCATTATATAGTTATGTTTATTTTATCAGTAAGTTCATAAACGTATCACCGGCTACAGTTCCGTATGCTCCTTTCGCGGCGGCCGCCTCCGAGAAGACCTGAGTGGCATCAGGCTTGTCTCCGGGCCGGTATATAAGAAACGGCACCGCATCGGAAGTATGAGTACGCAGACGGCACGGTGTAGGATGATCGGGCAACACGGCTATAGCAAGCGGCTCATCCATGGTATCAGCAACCTCCACAATCGGCGCGAGTATGCGTCTGTCAAGATACTCGATTGTGCGTACCTTCAACTCGACATCGCCCTCGTGACCCGCTTCATCACTTGCTTCTACATGAAGAAACACGAAGTCATTCCCGGCACGCAACGCATCAATGGCGGCTTGCGCCTTACCCTCGTAATTGGTATCATACAGACCGGTGGCTCCATCGACATGAACAGGCTCAAGCCCGGCATAGCGTCCTATACCGAAAATGAGGTCAACAGCCGATATTACCACTCCCCGCCGTATGGGATAAGTGTCGCTCAAGTGACGCATAAACGGGCGATAACCCGGCGACCACGGCCATATACTGTTGGCCGGTTCTTTACCTTCCGCTATACGACGCAGGTTAACAGGATGCTCTGACAATATACGCTGCGACTCAACGATAAGTTCATTAAGTATATGTGCTGTGGACTCCGACTCGACACACAACGGTTTTACCATGACCTCCGATACTACAGCTCCGGGCACATCATGAGGCGGCGTACAGTCAAGACGTTTGTCACCATCTTTTATAAGAAGCAGGTGACGATAAGATACTCCGGGATAAAACATAATACGGTCACTCCCGAGACTATCCTGCAATGTCTGTATAAGTTCCCGAGCTTCTTCGGTAGAGATATGTCCTCCTGAATGATTCTTTATCCTACCGTCATTAACGGTTATAAGATTACAGCGCATGGCCATATATCCCTCAGGAATATCAACCCCCATGCTCGCCGCCTCAAGAACGCCACGACCTTCAAATGCCTCGTTCACATCATACCCGAGTACCGTCATGTTAGCGACCTCGCTACCGGGATGAAATCCGTCAGGCACTGTATGAAAAAGGCCGGTGCAGCCTTTGGCTGCCAACATATCCATTACAGGAGTGTCGGCAGCTTCAAGAGGGGTCCTGCCTCCGAGTGCATCGACAGGTTCATCGGCCATACCGTCGCCCAATACTATCAAATACTTCATCTATATATACTACAGGTTGGTTATTTGTATGTAGCCGGCATCATCATCTGATATTAGCAATGCCTATTATATCAGAAAACACCCCCGCGGCGGTAACTTCCGCTCCGGCACCATAGCCCTTTATGACCATCGGATATTCGTTGTAGCGCTCGGTTGTTATCAGTATCACATTGTTGCTACCCTCGAGATGATAGAACGGATGTGACGAGGGCACTGTGTGTAATCCGACACTGACTTTTCCGTCATCAAGCCGGGCCACAAAACGGAAGTGCATTCCTGACGTCTCGGCCTCGGCACGCTTTTTCTCAAACTCGCCGTCAAGTTCTTTTATGTCATTGAAAAAATCAGACAGTTCTCCTTCGAAAAAACGTTGCGGAATAAACAAATCGGCCACGACATCCTCCTGTTCTACCTTATAACCGGCTTCACGAGCAAGAATGACAAGTTTTCTTATCACATCCTTGCCGCTAAGATCGGTACGAGGATCAGGCTCACTGTATCCTGCCTCTTTGGCCATCATTATGGCGCGGCTCATAGGCACATCGGTACTCAACACATTAAATATGTAATTGAGCGTGCCGCTGACCACTGCTTCTATTTTAAGTATACGGTCGCCGGAATTAATAAGATTGTTTATTGTATTGATAATAGGAAGACCGGCACCGACATTTGTCTCGAACAGGAACTTCACATCTTTTTTACGAGCTATGTTTTTCAACTTCGCATACTCATCATAACGATCGGATGCGGCAATCTTGTTAGCCGCCACCACATTTATATTATGACTCAACATGTCGGCATACAACGCGGCGATTTCCCGGCTTGATGTGCAGTCGACAAATACGGAATTGAATATATTCATCCCTATCACTCCGTTTCTGATATTTTCAGGTGTAGCCTCAATATCGGAATTTTCGAGCAGTTCATGATAGTTCTCGGTATCGATACCGTCGCGTGTAAATACACATTTACGCGAATTGGCAAGACCAACCAATCTGAGACGCAACGCTTTTTTTTCCAACAGATTTTCCTGCTGGGCATGGATCTGCGCCAGAAGATGGCGGCCCACATTTCCCACTCCGACAACAAACAGGTTTAAGACCTGAGTGTCAGATAAGAAAAAACTGTCATGGATTACGTTAAGCGCCTTACGGAGGTTCTTATGTTCGATAACAAACGATATATTGGTCTCCGATGCGCCCTGTGCGCAGGCTATGACGCTTATACCGTTGCGGCCGAGTGTGTTGAACAGTTTACCGGCTATACCGGTGGTATGCTTCATATTCTCACCTACAATCGCCACCGTGGCGAGATTGGGCTCGGCGCTTATGTTGTTGAACGTACCCGCCGCAAGTTCGGCGGCAAACTCTTCACGCAATACGCTGATCGCATGGTCGGCATCGGCATTACGCACCGCAAAGGATGTGGTATGCTCACTCGCCGCCTGACTAACCAAGAACACAGATATGCCGTGCTTGGTAAGAGCCGTGAATATACGTGCATTCACACCGATCACCCCCACCATACTAAGACTCTCGACCGTAATAAGGCAGGTGTCATTGATTGAGGAAATGCCCTTTATAGCCTTACCTTCAGACGACGGATGCTGCTCACTGATGCACGTACCCGGAGCCGACGGATTGAAAGTATTTTTTATATGTATAGGTATGTTTTTGTGAAATACGGGATAGATCGTAGGAGGATAGATAACCTTAGCTCCGAAATTGCACAACTCCATAGCTTCGGTAAATGACAGATGATCTATGACAAGCGCACCGTTTATGACCCTCGGGTCGGCGGTCATGAAGCCGTCGACATCAGTCCATATTTCAAGGACAGCGGCATCAAGGGCGGCGGCAAGTATGGCAGCCGTATAATCGGAACCACCCCTGCCGAGGTTGGTGATGTTGCCTTCGGCATCGCTCGCTATGAAGCCCGGCACCAAGGCCACCTTGAAGTCGAGACGGTCAAATATATCGTGGATCAGCACCTGAGTGGCGTCATTGTCAAGCACGTGCTTGTCCCACTGCTTTTCAGTCTTTATGAAGTTGCGGCTGTCAAGGTGAACAGCTCCTTCAATGACCCGAGATATAATGACTGACGACAACCGCTCGCCATAGCTTACAATTATATCGAGAGTACGGTCGCTGAGGTCTTTTATCAGACTGACTCCGCGATATATGTTGCCAAGCTCCTCAAGAAGAGGATTTACTATCGACTGTACATCAAGTCGAGACGGCCCCGGAACTATGCCTTCAATCACCTGCTGATGCCGCTCAACTATACGGGCATAACTCTCAAGATAGCCGATATCGCCTTTAGCGGCAAGCCGGGCCGTATTTATAAGCTGGTCGGTGATGCCGCCGAGTGCCGACACCACTACGATGACCGGTTCGGTACAGCTCTCGACAATGGCCTTGACATTTCGCAGGCTTTCGACCGTGCCTACCGATGTGCCGCCAAATTTAAGAACTTTCATTTCAAATTTTAATGTAATATCATTGTATAGTGCAAAGTTAGTGTAAACGCACGTCTTTTAAAAACTGTCGTTTACATTTTTACATTGCCGACTAAAATTTTCTAAACTCAATAGTGGCATAATCAGAGTGCAGTGTCATGCCGCTATGTGAAAGATGCTTTACCTCAAATGTGGTTTCCTTCGCATCAATACCCCAACGGAGCATTGAAGACGCCTCATTGGTAGGAAATTTAAGCGTGAGAGTATTGCCTCCGTACTCCATATTACCGGTTATCATCGCACCCTTAACATTGGTTAGATTGACTGTGTGGAGGTACAGACAATAATAATATTGTTCGGGATTTTCAACCGTACCGTCAGCCAATGTTATTTCCATTATCTGCCACTGTCCGTCAAGGTCTCCGTTAATAGATCGTTTACGACAGCCTGTCATAAGTACAATGGCCGTCAAGAAAACGGCAAAAACCGTATATCTGTTTAAATATTTCATAACCATCCTGTTTTTCTTAATGTTAACATTGCGCCGTAGCTATGTCCGAGCATGCCTCCGCGGTCGGCACCGAATGACAGTGTACCCGACATTCCCTCAAGCCATTTAGGACTATAAGTTATCTCAAACAATCCGTTGGCATTGGACAATACGTCTTTAAGAGGTTTTTCATATGTACCCCAGTTACAGGTATACGACAGCAGCACCCTATACTCCAGCTCTTTAGTAGGGCGCCCCATGAAGCCTAAATGATGTCCGATGACACGATTGCTGCGAAACACAATCTGCCCGTTGCGATTATATATAGGCGATATTATCAGCGGATTGCCTATGCCCATGCCCCAGTGCTGCCAGCCGGTATATATGTAGTGGTTGTAATAGTTGTCACGTCCGCTGACCTGCTCGGGAATCTCGGGAGTATGATCCCAATACACAGGACCGCTCTGATCCTTTGTATAAAGAAACTCGTACACCAATGTGGCGATGACCGGATTTTCGGGAAATGACACCTCGACACCCCATAAACCGTCGCGCCAGTCATAATCAAAAAACATCTGGGAATGGTCCTCAAAAAAATGCTCGTAGTAAAGGCCCACATTCCACTTCGGGGTTATGTTCCATCCGATGCGAGCGTTCCAGCTTCCGACATGGTTGCCATAGCAGTTGGTCTGCTCGCCCTTCGGAGTGTTTGCCCCGCCGCTTGACGGAATGAATGCCTTCAGAAAATCCTTTAAGCTGTTGGGCATGTCAATCCACTTATTACCGTCAAATGACCTACCGCCGAATTGCGCCGCCATCTCAAGGCCACCTTCAAACCAAGCCGGAAACTTGTCAAGGTTCTGCACCTTAAGAAACAAGCCTTTGGAATGATATAGTATATGCTTGGTGCGTTTGGTGCCGGGAGCGGCAAAATCGCGTTGCCAGTTGTCATCGGTAAACATGCCATAAGCCACATACCCCTTCACGGCAAGCCAGTTCTTGGTATGAGGCACTATCGTATAGTCGGGTATTCCTACCCTCACCTGCGGCACAGGGCGTGCATTGCCTGAATACAGCAGGTTACCGCTGCTAAGACGCGGATTGTTGAACTCTCCGTAAATCTCCTTGCTGCCTATCATAGCGCCGAGGCAACGGTATTTTATCTCGGCATAAAGTTGCTGGACTATAAATGACGATGTAAAGTTGTAAGCGCCGGCAAGGTCGACTCCCGCGCCCCACGAAAAGCGTTTGTCCTTCTCAATATCACGGAATATACCCGCACGCAGATATCCGTTGTTTTTCTTTATTGACGACAACCCCTGCATGTTATTCACAAGCCAAAACGGTGTGTTCTGCCCATTGCTGAAACTCACTTCCCCCTCCACGCTATAGCGTAGACTGTCAATAGCTGACGCCGAAAATGCACAGGCAACAACCGCTACCAGACATAATTTTCTCAAATGTGTCAAAAAATTCATATTAAACAGAATGATTTCCGATGCAAAATTAGCCAAATTAAGCAACTTGACCAAATAACCTATAATTATATATGTATGTTAGCTACCGGTATAGAAAACAAAAGAGTAATTTTGTGAAAATTTTTCCGTCGGAGTGCAACCTTTATGGCATATAGCTGCATCTAAGGGTAAAAACAACGAAATTCAAACAACTATTATTTAATTATGAAACGTATCATTTTACCTCTTCTGTCGGTTGTACTCCTTGCTGTGTGCTCCGCATGTCATACCCAGAACGACAACCAGATGCTTCGCGATGAAATCGTCAATGAGTTAATGCAGATTGTGAGCGAACTGAACGACTCGTCGTTTAATGACATCGTGATTCTTGCCGAAAACGGCAACAACACGTCATTGGACATAGACAAGTCGCAACTTACACCCGACGGCAAGGGCAACGTGTTAATGACGGTGCAGATTGATGTCGAGGACAACGAAGGTTTAGGCGGTGAATACTTGGTATCAATAATATGCGGAGGGCTGGCAATTGCAGGTGCTTTTCTGACTCCGATACTAATAGGGTATTTCATCTGTTACTTCATATTCCGTAGCAAACGCGACCGCAACAATCTGATACGCGAGGCCATATCCTCCGGCTACGCGCTGCCTAAAGAGTTTTTCATAACCCACGTACCCCGTGAACGTCTACAATCGGCTGTCACGTATATAGCATGGGCTGTAGGACTGTTCCTGTTCTTTATGATAATCAACACTAAAGCTATCGCCTACCTATGCTTCATTCCGTTTATAATTGGTCTGGGCAAGTTGCTGGCCTACTTCCTGTACGAGCACAAAAAGCGCAACGGCAGCACAATCGATAATACAGATAATTCACTACAGAATAATGCTGACTAAGTGGGAAGAACTCAAACTTATCGCACAATGCGTGGCCGGTGACAACCGGCACGCATTTGAGCGATTGGTTGAAGAATACAACGACGGGCTGCGTCGCTTCCTGCTCAATCTCACTCTTGGCGACGTATCATTAACCGATGACTTGGCCCAAGAAACATTTATAAAAGCCTACCTGTCGCTACGTTCTTATCAGGGACTGGCTCGGTTTAAGACTTGGCTCTACCGCATAGCCTACAACGAATACTACACCTATCTTAGAAAGACCCGTGAGTTTCGCCTTGATGACAATATGACCGACAAACGCGATATAAGTCCGCATCTCGGCGACGATGCAAGAATGGATCTCGAACAGTGCATAGCGGCGCTCAACGAAAACGAACGTTCGGTAGTTTTGTTATTTTATATGGAAGACCGCCCCATAAAAGAGATAGCCCAAATAACAGGGATGCCCGCCGGCACGGTGAAATCCCATATAGCAAGAGCCAAAGTAAAAATGGCTAAAGTATTAGAAAACTAAAAACGCAGATATATGATAAAAAATATCGATGACACGGAATTGAAGCAATTGTTTAAGAAAGAGCTTCCGCAAGCTCCCGAAAATCCATGGTTCACGCGTAAAGTCATGAACAGACTGCCAGAAAAAGAATTCAAAGTATTTTCTTGGATAGAATACCTCTCATACGCCATAGCCATTGTGGGGCTTGTAATCTATTGGGCTATATTTTGTCGTGATCTTAAAGAGGCGGCAACCATAACAATGCAAGACATAATATCATACACGGCCCTTACAGTCACAGGCTTCTTTATTGCCATCAGTTTTGTGGCGCCAAAGGTAAAGCGCTGGCTTATGGAACCGTAGAAGCATAAGCCTCTGTCTGTCATAAATAAAGAGCATGGATGCTTGGCATCCATGCTCTTTCAGTCATTTGAACCGATTTATTGTCAAATCAGATATTGCGAAGATATCGACTGATTCTCGTGTACACGACGTATAGTATCGGCAAACAGACGAGCTACCGACAATATAGTGCACTTGCGGCAAGAACCGGTATAGGGAATACTATTGGTAAATATCATTTCCTCTATTGAAGAATCGTTTACACGGTCACTTGCCGGATCACTCATTATAGCGTGAGAGCACAATGCCCTGACACTCTTGGCGCCCTCCGACATCATAAGATCGGCAGCTTTGGTAATCGTACCGGCCGTATCGACCATATCATCGATCAGTATAACGTTTTTATCCTTGACGTCACCGATCACCGTCATCGAAGCCACTACGTTAGCCTTGGCCCGCTGCTTGTGACAGAGTACCAAAGGCACATCAAAGTATTTGGCATAATTGTTGGCTCTCTTGGCTCCTCCCACATCAGGAGTGGCTATAACCATATCATTAAGATGAAGCGATTCTATATACGGTATAAACACCGAAGAGGCATAAAGATGATCGACAGGAACATTGAAGAAGCCCTGTATCTGGTCGGCATGCAAATCCATGCATATCACACGGTCAACTCCAGCGGTGCTAAGCAGGTCAGCCACCAATTTTGCGGCGATAGACACACGGGGCTTATCCTTGCGGTCCTGACGGGCCCAGCCGAAATATGGCATCACTGCAATTATAGAAGCAGCCGAAGCACGCTTGGCCGCATCAATCATAAGCAGCAACTCCATGAGATTGTCGCTGTCAGGGAAAGTGGACTGTACAAGAAAAACTTCACATCCACGGATTGATTCTTCAAACGACACTTCAAACTCGCCGTCGGCAAAATGCAGAATATTCATTTTACCGAGTTCAACACCGAGATCCTTGCAAATCTCTTTTGCCATGTATTCTGACTTTGTGCCGGCAAAGACCTTAAATGGAGGTAACATTACTCAAGAAAATTTTTAGATTGGAATTTTGCTGCAAATTTATCGTTTTTTACTGTTATTTCCCCTATTGCCCGAGGATTTTTTATCATCATCAATGACATTTTTATGCTTTATCTTCCATACGACAGCATCATTAGGGCCGATTTCGGTATCAAAAGTCTTTTCCGACGAAATATTTTTCCTCATCATGTCTTTGGACAGCAACTCAGTAGCTACGCAATCGCCTTCAGGAATGCTGAGAACGTCAAATGCATGCCGGGGAATGTTTATTTTCAGGCTGCATGATTCGGAGCTGAAATTAACGGCGACAATCAATGTCTCGTCATCGCAACTTCTCAGAAACACATACTGACGATGCGGATTCAGAGTAGGATTGTCGTAGTTGACATACATAAGGTCGAAGAAACGCCCGCGCGCAATTGCTTTCTCACTATTGCATAGACGCAAAATAGCGATATACTTTTCACGTAACCATATCTCACGACCATCAAGCAACTCATTGTCGCACTTGCCGTCATTGAACCACCGTCTTAGTGTGGGCACACTCCAGTAATCAAATATAGTCGTGCGACCGTCATATCCGCTGTAGCCCTCGGCATCAAGAGCCTGCTCTCCCAATTCCTGACCGGCATATATCATCATAGGACCGGTACTGATAAACGCACTTACGACAAGCGAAGGTATGACAAGACTCGGGTCACCGGCGTAAAATTTTGAGCCGAAACGCTGCTCATCATGATTCTCAAGAAAGTTAAGCATATGCTCACCTATGCCGTCAACAGTCTGCCAGCAGTGAGTGAGCTGAGCGGCCGAAACATTATGACACTGTATGCCACGAAGAGTATCATAAAGATTCACCTTATCATAAAGATAATCAAAACCTCCGCGATTAATAAAGTCGCGGTACAATGCCACATCATATATCTCCGCTATAAATATGATATGCGGATAACGCTCTTTTATATTGGGTATAGCCCACTGCCAGAATTCAATAGGCACCATATGGGCCATATCGCAGCGGAAACCGTCAACACCTTTCTCGGCCCAATAACGCAGTATATCAAGCATCTGAAACCATGTCTTGGGTATCGGATAGAAGTGCTTAGAACCGTCACCGTAATCTATTCCGTAATTCAATTTCACCGTTTCATACCAGTCATAGGGTGAAGGGAAAGCGGTAAAGCAATCATTACCCGATGCCTTTGCAGGAAATTCGACATAAGCGTCATTGCCCTGCCCAAGATCAATTGACGGAGCAAAAAGCTGGTGAGGTATGTAATAGAAGTTATTGTCACGGTCAAAGAAGCGATTTCGGTTGTCACCAACTCCGAAATCCACCACACCGCGTGGTTTTGCATCGGATATATACTGTCGCGACACATGATTTGGCACAAAGTCGACTATCACCCTCATGCCGGTATCATGCGTTCTGACAAGAAGCGCCTCGAATTCCTCCATGCGTCGATTGACATCGACCGCTATGTCGGGATCTACATCATAGTAGTCCTTTATCGCATAAGGCGAACCCGCCTTACCCTTTACTACATGTTTGTTGTCGCGGGCTATGCCGTAACGCGAATAATCGGTCTGCACCGAATGCTCTATAATTCCCGTATACCATATATGAGTTATCCCGAGGTCCTTTATCTTTCTAAGGACCTTGGAAGTTATGTCATTCATTTTTCCCGAGCCGTTCTGCTCAATCGTACCGTTAGGCACGCAGTTCTGATTCCTGTTGGCAAACAGCCTCGGCAACATCTGGTAAATTACCGGTTTTCCATTGTTCATATCAACTTGTCATTCAAACATTAACGAGCCCCGATTTCAACAAGGCCTCTTTCGCACATTTATATCCACTTTTAAACACTCGTTCCTTTTCATGAAGATTGAATACCTTCAGGTCGGCAATAGCCTCGGTCGACACCACAAGATCGCACAATTTTATATCACCTACGGCGTTGGTGCGGGCCATCAGATGATAAGTACGCTGAGCCACATCGATTATAGTACCGTTATACGCCTTGCCTTTTACCAAGGGGCTCACATTGACTCCGATCAGATATTCACATTCATCCCTGATAGCCCATGACGGAAGATTATGAAGTACTCCTCCGTCAACATAATTGGCCCCGTCGATCCTTACAGGCTTAAATACTATAGGCATGGCACACGAGGCCATGACCCGATCGGCAATAATGCCCTCGCGCCATTGTACCGGAACACAGTGGTCAAGATCGGTAGCACATATCACAGTAGGCATCTTACAGTCTTCAAGGCGCTCAACCGCAAGACTTTTGCGCAGAAATGACTTAAAGCCGTTCATTTTGAAAAATCCGTCCTTCGGCACACTTATTTCGCAGAAGTCTGAAAATTTATTATTGTAAAACAGCTTCATTATTTCAAGCGGAGCAAGTCCTGACCCATACATGGCCGCCGCGATGGACCCGGCACTTACACCGGCTATGATGTCGGGCTTGACACCAAGCTCATCCAATGCATACAAGGCACCAAGATGCGCGAATCCGCGGGCACCTCCGCCGCTGAGGGCCAACCCTATCTTATATGGTTTATTTTTAGCCAATATTAAAAGAGTGTTTTTATTTATAACACAAAATTATAACATTTTCCCTATAATATAAGATGACCGACACAACTTTTTCACAAATTGCCGCCCATACGAAGTCAGCGACACCGTTCAAAACAATATGTCGCCCCTTTTATCTTACTGCTATATAAGCCTTAACCCGCCAAGTATACGTGTTTTTGAAAAAGCGGCCGATATTTCCCTCTTAAAAATTAGGACTATGTTGGGTAAAAGTACTATTTTTGTAGGTTAAATGACAACAATAAAACCAATATAGTTATGAAGTTCAATGTCTCCAGTAAGACGCTATACAGCTACGTTTCGGCTGTCAGCAAAGTGATTAACTCCAAAAACGCCCTTACCGTACTCAACAACTTCCTGTTTGAGCTAAATGACAATCTTCTGACTATCACGGCTTCCGACCTTGAAAACACACTTGTGGCAAGTCTTACCGTGATGGACGGAGAGGGCTCGGGAAAATTCTGTATCGACGCACGCCGCATCGTGGATCTGCTCAAGGAGATGCCTGATCAAGGCATAGAGTTCATAATAGACGACAACAATCTGTCGGTAGAAATCAAATACAACAACGGTAACTACAGTTTCATTGCACTTAACGGAAACGAATACCCGTCCAATGAGAATACCGATGACGAAAGCGCGTTCTCGTTCAATTACCCCACCGACCAGTTGATAAAAGGTATCGACAACACTTTATTTGCCGTCGGCAACGATGACCTTCGTCCGCAGATGATGGGTATACTATGGGACATAAAAGACGATGCCATAACATTTGTGGCCACCGATACACGCAAACTCGTCCGTTACTCCAACAACGCTAAAGCCCCGGGATATGAAGGGTCGTTCATACTTCCGGTAAAACCGGCAACCGTCATCAAAAACGTATTTGCAAAAGAAGCTGAAATCAAGATTACGGTATCGCCCAAAAGCGCTACATTCGAAAGTGCTTCGTTCAAGTTCAACTGCCGCTTCATAAAAGGTTCTTTCCCCGACTACAACCGCGTTATACCTACCAATAATCCTTATGTAGTCACGGTTGACCGCCATTCATTCCTTAATGCGGTGCGTCGTGTTGGAGTATTTGTAGACCAAGGCCACGGCCTTGTGAAATTCAAGATTGAGAAAGACAAGATGATACTACGCGCCACCGACAATAACTTCTGCACGTCGGCACGCGAGGAAGTAGCTTGCGACTTCACCGGCAATGATATGATCATAGGCTTCAGCGCTCCTTATCTTATCGAGATTTCAAGCACCATATCAACTGACGAACTTATCATAAAACTTTCCGATCCGAGCCGTCCCGGAGTATTTGTCCCCTCCGATGAAAAAGAGGGCGACAACCTGCTCATGCTGCTCATGCCCATGACCGTCACCGACTTCTAATTAAAGTATTATATTTAATGGAACTCAATCTGAGAAACCCTATAGTATTCTTCGACCTCGAAACTACAGGCACCAACATATTACGCGATAAAATAGTAGAAATATCATATATTAAGGTAATGCCCTCCGGCGCCGAAACCGAGCGTACACTGCGTATCAATCCGGGAATACCCATTCCGGCCGAAGCTACAGCCGTGCATCATATCACTGATGAAGATGTAAAAGAATGCCCTACGTTCAAGCAGGTGGCGCAAGACCTCGCCAAGGTATTTCTCGGCTGTGACATAGCCGGCTTCAACTCCAATCGCTTCGATGTGCCTCTGCTTATGCAGGAATTCTCGCTTGCAGGAGTGGATATCGATCTCGCCCGTCATAAATTTATTGATGTACAGAACATATTCCATAAGATGGAACAGCGCACTCTCGTGGCCGCCTACAAATTTTATTGCGGGAAAGACCTTGAAGAAGCTCACTCGGCCAACGCCGACACAAGAGCCACATACGAAGTGCTGAAAGCTCAACTCGACCGTTATCCCTCGCTCAAGAACGACATAGCTTACCTCTCTGAATTTTCATGTCATAACAAAAATGCCGATCTTATGGGCCGCATAATCTTCAACAATGAAGACAAGGAGGTATTTAACTTCGGTAAATATAAAGGTGAAGAGGTAGAAAAAGTATTTCGACGTGATCCCGGATATTACAGCTGGATGATGCAAGGCGAATTTGCCGAAAACACCAAACAGGTCATTACACGCATAAGAATGCGCATGAAATAACTATATAATCATGTTAAACGGCAAACATATAATTCTTGGCATAACAGGAGGAATAGCTGCATACAAATCGGCAGTGCTTCTGCGTCTGATGATAAAAGCCGGAGCCGAAGTACAGGTAGTCATGACTCCGTCGGCAAAAGAGTTTATCACTCCTGTGACTCTGTCGGCATTAAGCGGCAAACCGGTTGTAAGCGAGTTCTTCACCGCCAACACAGGTGAATGGCACAGCCATGTCGATCTCGGACTGTGGGCTGACGCCATGGTCATAGCACCCGCCACGGCATCGACCATCGCGAAAATGGCTACAGGCGTAGCCGACAATATACTTGTCACCACATATCTGTCGGCCAAAGCTCCGGTATTCGTAGCACCGGCCATGGACCTCGACATGTTTGCACACCCAACTACCCGGCATAATCTCGAGCTGTTGCGTTCTTATGGCAACACGATAATAGAGCCGGCTTCCGGTGAGCTCGCAAGCCATCTTATCGGAAAGGGGCGCATGGAAGAGCCGGAAAATATACTTGAAGTCCTTGAAAAGCACTTTGCTAAAGCAGACGACCTTAAAGGACGAAAAGTACTCATTACAGCAGGCCCCACATACGAGCGCATCGATCCCGTACGCTTCATCGGCAATTACAGCACCGGCAAAATGGGTTACGCAATTGCGGAGGAAGCTGCGTCAAGAGGCGCGGAGGTAGTCTTGGTAAGCGGTCCTGTAGATCTGAAAGCGAAGCATCAGTCGATTAAAATAATATCAGTGGAGTCGGCACGCGAAATGCTTGAGGCATGTGAAAAGGACTTCGATTCATGCGATATAGCCATAATGTGCGCGGCGGTAGCCGATTATGCTCCTGTTCATTGTGCCGGCACCAAAATAAAACGTGAGGGGCATGAGGCACCGGTTATCGAACTCAAAAAAAATCCGGATATAGCGAAGACTCTCGGTGCAAAGAAAAAGGCAGGACAGATACTTGTAGGATTTGCTCTTGAAACCGATCATGAAGAAACTAACGCCCATACAAAACTTGCATCAAAAAATCTCGATATGATAGTGCTTAACTCATTACGGGACAAAGGCGCAGGGTTTGGAACCGACACAAACAAGGTCACCATCTTCACTTCCGACGGTCAGACAATGCCTTATGACACCAAAAGCAAGCGTGATGTTGCGGCAGATATAATAAACGCCATCATTTCTTTATGATGACAGCACACACGGTCACGGCTTTATTCTTTTTACTCTTGACAGCTTCTTACATCGAAGCGCAGGAGTTGAATTGCCGTGTCACTGTGGATCGGTCGCAAGTGCAAGGTACCGGCGTTGCCGTATTCGCCACTCTTGAAGATGCCATATCAGACTATCTGAACACGCGTAAGCGCACCGACGCCTCAATCTCGACAAACGAAAGAATAGACTGCACTTTTTTCTTCACCATAACAGGTTACGAACCGCCAGAAATGAGCGGCACTCTTCAGATACAGTCATCAAGACCCGTATATAACAGCGTGTATACAACCACCCTGATTAACTTCAAGGATAATAAAATAAACTTCAAGTACAATGAAGGCGACCCTCTCGTATTTTCAGAAAACACGTTTGAAGGCAATCTCACCTCGATACTTGATTTTTACGCTTATCTGATAATTGCCATAGATTTCGACAGTTTTTCTCCCCGTGGCGGAGAGCCATATTATAAAAAGGCACAGGATATAGTATATCGGGCGCAGTCATCGGGCGAAAGCGGATGGAGAGCCTTTGAAGACACACGCAACCGCAGTGCGTTGCTGTCGGCCTATACCGACACCCACTCATCGGCACTACGCGACCTCCTGTACGAGTATCACCGCAATGGTCTTGATTTAATGGCATTAAGCCCCGATAAAGGACGCCACGCCATAACATCATCGCTTATACACCTCCAGAAAGTCCATGAGGCACATCCTGTGTCGGTAGGACTGGAGATATTCAGAGATGCCAAACTTGATGAACTCGTCAACCTGTATACACGGGCCGGGCAGGAAGAGCGAAACAAGGCCGTCGGCGTGCTTGAAAAGGTGTATCCTTCGGAGACACAACGGATGGCAATGATAAAACAAGGAGTAAACAAATAAATAGCACAAAACCGTATGTTAAAGACACTCCACATATCCAACTACGCACTTATAGACTCCGTCGATATCGAATTTAACGACGGCTTCAACATCATAACCGGCGAGACCGGAGCGGGAAAGTCAATCATGCTCGGAGCCCTATCGCTGATACTTGGCGAGCGCGCCGATTTGAAGGCAGTGCGCGACTCCGGTAAAAAATCGGTAATCGAGGCGGTATTTGACGTGGCCGGTTACGATACGCTGAAAAACTACTGTCTTATCAACGATATCGAATGGGACGATACGACTTGTATACTGCGCAGGGAGATTTCTCCTAACGGACGGTCACGCGCATTCATAAACGACTCCCCCGTCACGCTTGACCTGATGTCGCATGTGGCGCAGCAACTCGTCGACATACACTCTCAGCATCAGAACCGGCTTATAACATCGCCTGAATTTCAGTTGAAGATAATAGACAACCTCGCGGGCAACACAGGACTCCTTGCCGAATACTCGTCGCGCTATAGAGTGTACCGCAATGCCCTCAAACGATTGCATGAAACAAAAAAACTGATCGAGCGCAACCGCACCGACGAAGACTTCACACGCTTTCAGCTTGAACAGCTTGATGCCATGAAGCTGAAAGAGGGTGAGCAGGAACGTCTTGAACAGGACCGCGACGTACTGTCTAACATGACCGAGATAAAATCCACGTTAAGCGGTGCGCTTGAAGCTCTGTCGGAAGGACGCGAAAATGCATTGTCGCTGTTGCGCGATGCTTCGGAGTATTGCGAGGAACTGGCACGTGTGCTTGAAGATGCCGATTCTCTCGGCGAGCGGCTTGAGTCGGCACGTATAGAGCTACAGGATATTGCCGAGACCCTGTCATCATACGATCAGGAATTGCACGCCGACCCTGACGAACTTGAAGCGATAGAGCAGCGTCTAAACGACATATACTCACTCCAGCAGAAACATCACGTCAACTCCATAACTGAACTTATCGAGCTTCGTGAAAGCCTGCGCACAAAACTTGATGAGCTTGAAAATAGCTCGTTTACCGTTGAAGAGCTTGAAAAGGAGGCCAGAAGAGCAAAAAACGCGGCAAAAGAGCTCGCGCTTGAATTATCTGTACGCCGCGAGAAAGAGGCCAAACATTTCGAAACCATGCTGCGTGAGCGTGCCATGCCGCTCGGAATGAAAAATCTTAGTACAAAAGTAAAAATAACCCACGGCGAACTGACTCCCGACGGATGCGACAATGTCGAATTTCTGTTTTCGTTCAACAAAAATCAGCCGCTCATGCCTGTCGGCGGCACTGCCTCCGGCGGAGAGATATCACGGCTCATGCTTTCGATAAAAGCCATAATCGCAGCCAAGATGCAGTTGCCGTCAATAATATTTGACGAAGTGGACACCGGAGTATCCGGCGATGTGGCCGACCGCATGGGCCTTATGATGAAGGATATAGCACAAAACATTCAAGTGACGGCCATAACCCATCTGCCTCAAGTTGCGGCAAAAGGCAGCGCCCACTTCAAAGTATATAAAGAGGATGACGAGCATGCGACACATACGCGTATCAGGCGTCTGTCACAGGAAGAACGTATAGAAGAACTGGCTGTGATGTTGAGCGGATCCAAAGTCGACGATGCGGCGAAAGCCAATGCAAAATCATTGCTAAATATTTAATTGTTTATGGAATCAAGCGATTATATCTTCGGCCTGAGAGCCGTAATGGAGGCCATAGAGGCCGGAAAAGAGATTGACAAAATATTTGTAAAAAAAGACATGCACGGTGATCTTGCCGCCGAGTTTTTCGATATGGCACGCGCAAACGACATTTTGATTCAACGCGTACCCGTAGAAAAACTCAATAAAATAACACGCAAGAATCATCAAGGAGTCATAGCCATTCTATCGGCGGTAACCTACCATAGACTTGATCATATAGTACCCCAGTTATATGAAGACGGCATGCTGCCGTTTATTGTCATACTCGACGGCATAACCGATGTAAGAAATTTCGGAGCCATAGCACGTACATGCGAGTGTGCCGGAGTGGACGCAATAGTCATACCACAACGTGGAAGCGTATCGGTAGGCGGAGATGCCGTAAAAACCTCGGCTGGAGCGTTGCTGCACCTTCCCGTATGTCGCGAACGTAGCGTGACCGGCGCCCTTCATTTCCTCAAAGATAACGGTTATAGGATTGTTGCCGCTTCTGAAAAGGCCGACATAAACTATACAAAAGCCGACTATACAGTGCCCGTGGCTATCGTTATGGGAGCGGAAGATACCGGCATTTCACCCGAAGCGCTTAAACTGTGCGACACGTTTGTGTCCATACCTCAGTTCGGCAATATCAGCTCACTAAACGTATCGGTCGCTGCCGGTGTCATAATGTATGAAGTCGTAAGACAACGTCTGGAAGCCGACATGGAAGTAATTTAACCGGAAAAATATCATCCTTTCATAGGATGTCCGTGTGACAGAACATACTGTTTCACTTTCTGGAAGAGGTCTGTGGCAAACACAAAGTTGCTCAACGCCTCGTTTGTTGTCTCGTAAATAAGATCTTTATTCCCTACCCATTCGCGGTATCCCTTGTTAATAAAGATAATATTTTCACCTATGCCAAGCACTGAGTTCATGTCATGGGTATTGATTACGGTTGTAATGCCATACTCATGAGTTATGTCGCTCAGCAACTCGTCGATAAGTATCGACGTCTTCGGATCAAGGCCTGAATTGGGCTCGTCGCAAAACAGATATTTCGGATTAAGGGCTATCGCGCGGGCTATGGCTACACGCTTCTGCATACCGCCCGATATCTCGCTGGGATATTTATCATCGGCACCCTTCAGGCCCACACGTTCGAGACAGAACCGGGCACGCTCGCGGCGCTCGGCATCGGTCATCTTCGTGTACATCATAATAGGAAACTCTACGTTGCCCAATACAGTCTCTGAATCAAAAAGAGCCGAGCCTTGAAACAGCATTCCTATCTCCGTGCGCAGGTGTCGCAATTGCTCTCGGTCGAGTTTAAGCAAATCACGACCATCATACAATATCTCGCCATGTTCTGGTCTTACAAGCCCCACAAGCGACTTCATCAGTACAGTCTTGCCCGAGCCGCTCTGCCCTATTATAAGATTGGTCTTTCCTGTCTCGAATACGGCGCTGACGCCTTTCAGCACTTTCACTCCGTCAAATGACTTCTCTATGTCTTTTATCTCTATCATTGCATCAGGAGTTTTGTTAGTATCACATCAAAAAGAAGAATCAGTATGGAACTGGCCACAACGGCATTGGTCGATGCCTTGCCGACCTCGAGCGCCCCACCCTTTACATAATATCCGTAAAATGAAGCTACTGAAGTTATAATGACAGAAAACACAAGAGCTTTTATTATAGTATACCATACATACCACTCCACAAACATGGTCTGTATACCGTATATATAGCGCGACACAGGTATCATGTCGGTAAACGCGGCTATCAGCCATCCTCCGAAAAGCCCCGTGGCAATGGAAAATATCACCAGCACCGGTATAAAGGCCATAAACGCCAATATCTTGGGAAGTACAAGAAACTGGGCCGAGTTTATACCCATGATCTCAAGAGCGTCGATCTGCTCGGTCACCCTCATCGTACCTATCTCCGAAGCGATATTTGATCCTACCTTACCCGATAAGATAAGACACAGTACAGCCGAACTGAACTCAAGCAGCAATATGTCGCGGGTGGCCAGACCTGTCGAATAAGCCGGCATAACGGGCGAAGTCATATTAAGTTGCATCTGGATACAGATAACCGCACCGATGAATATAGATATAACAATGGTAAGAGGTATCGAGTCGATGCCGAGTTTTCCCAGTTCGAGAAGGAACTTGCGCCCGAACACACGCCATTTCTGCGGCAGAGCAAACACCCTCCGCATGAAGATGCAGTATGAGCCGAAAGTTTCCAGTGACGATTCTATAATCATGCCTTTAACAGTTAATCTTGAAAGCTAATGATATTATGTAACATATTAATTGAGGGCAAAGTTAACCATTTTTCTTGTCTTGTAAGGGATTTTTTATTTACTTTGTGTGTCTTAAACATCTTAAACAATCGCAGAAAATGCTGGTAATAGGTATAGCCGGAGGCACCGGTTCAGGCAAAACGACCGTGGTTAACAAAATCATAAGAAGCCTTCCCGAGGGAGAAGTGGCTGTGTTGCCTCAGGATTCTTATTACAAAGACTCAAGCCACATACCCCCAGAAGAAAGATGTAAAATCAATTTCGATGAACCGGCGTCAATCGAATGGACTCTTCTGCGCAAGCATCTCGACGAGCTTAAAAACGGCAGATCCATCGAAATGCCTACATACAGCTATCTTACTTGCACAAGACAAGCCGAGACCATACGCATAAATCCGCGCGACGTGGTCATAGTAGAAGGCATACTCGTACTCACACAGCCTGAACTGCGCGACGCTATGGATGTAAAGGTATTTGTAGACGCGGACGACGATGAAAGGCTCATACGGGTTATAGCACGCGACTGCATAGAACGCGGACGCACACCACAGATGGTGATAGACCGTTATAAGGATGTGCTCAAGCCTATGCACGAGCAGTATATAGCTCCGTCAAAACGATACGCCGATCTGATTGTGCCTCAAGGCGGTAACAACACTGTAGCCATCAATCTGCTTACCGATTATATCGAAGCCCGGCTTCGTAAAGCAAAACATTAAACAAGCCCCATGGGAATAAGTATAAAAATGGACAATAGGGAATTTGAAGACGAAGACATGCCCAAATTAAGCATAACTGAAGAAGATAAAGCGGAGCAACTGCCTCCCGAGCCGCATGACAATGAAAGCGGCGCCCTTACCGACAGCACCGACCCGCAGTATCAGGACGGTTGCATGGTGTTGCGTACCGAAAATCTCGTCAAGAAATACGGCAAGCGCACTGTGGCCAATCATGTGTCCATTAACGTAAAACAAGGCGAGATTGTAGGTCTTCTCGGCCCTAACGGTGCAGGAAAGACGACCACGTTCTATATGACTGTAGGACTTATAACGCCCAATGAAGGTGAGATATTTCTTAACGACCTCAACATAACCAAGTATCCTGTGTACAAACGAGCCCAGAACGGTATCGGCTATCTTGCACAGGAGCCGTCGGTATTCCGTAAGCTGAGTGTAGAAAACAACATCAAGGCAGTGCTGGAGATGACCAATACCTCACGTGAATACCAGCGCGAGAAACTGGAAAGCCTGATTTCGGAATTCCGTCTCCAGAAAGTACGCAAAAATCTTGGAGACCAGTTATCGGGAGGCGAACGTCGACGCACAGAGATAGCGCGCTGTCTTGCCATCAATCCGAAGTTCATAATGCTTGACGAACCGTTTGCCGGAGTTGACCCTATAGCAGTAGAGGACATACAATACATCGTCTACAAACTGAAAGAAAAAAACATCGGTATCCTTATCACCGACCATAACGCTCCGGAGACACTGTCGATTACCGACAGAGCATATCTGCTCTTTGAAGGAAAAATACTATTTCAGGGCACATCGGAGGAGTTGGCCGAGAACCCCACGGTAAGAGAAAAGTATCTCGGACGCGGCTTTATTTTCCACCGCAAGAAGTTTGACTGATTTTTGTGGCGAAGTAGTATAATGCCGCACCGGTAGCTACCGCACTTGCTACAGCCAAGATGATGTGTACCGTGCTGCCTTGACTTCCCAAAGTGTTTATGTCACCGCCAGCGATGCCTTTGTTCATTAACCAGAAATTGATGACAACAAGGCTGTTGTTTAGAGCATGAGCAAAAACCGACAGCCTTAGCGAACCGCTCCAGCAGAACAGATAGCCGAAAAACGCACCCATAAGCACCCGCGGGAAAAATCCGAAAAACTGCAGGTGAACGGCACTGAATATGACAGCTGTAGCCCATATTGCGGCATGATGGTTGTCGTGCATGAATTTACATAACAACGGCTGCAGGCCTCCGCGGAAAAACAGTTCCTCGGCAAACCCCGTAAGCACCCCCATGATAAGTATGCCGAGCAGAAGATCGGTTACGGAGTCTCCTCCCATGAGCATATCGACAAATCCCCTCGCCCGCTCCTCGCTGCCGCGCAACACACTCTCCAGTCCGGCCATGGACTGCGGAAAATGTATATTCTCATTCCATGCCACAAGGCAGTTCATGGCCGGTATGGCCAATATGGAAATCAATATGACCCATAATACCTGACGCGATGTCACACGATTGCCCAGTCCGGTGAATGCCATAGGCTGTCGCGCAACGATAAGCATGGTCAGCACGACCGGCATGATAAACATGAATATGTCCTGAACAAGTGTGGCCCACCGCATACGTCCTATGGTAGTCGTGCCTATATATCCGATTATGACCGATGCCAGAACCGTCGACAATATCCACCAACACAAAAACAGGAATATGCTTTTTCCCGGGCTCACACGAAGTGCGTCTGCAGTATACTGATTTTTCATACTGCAAAATTAGCTAATATTTTCAATGAATCACATTCCGGCCATACATAATAAGTATGCATATATTCCCGACATGTTTTGAATACCGCCCTTATATTCTATAGGAAAGCCGTTGTTTCAGCTTCTGAAGGTTATGATTTTATTGTATATATAATTGACCAACGTGTATACGACATTGCCTAAAAGAGTGGCCAGTCCGTAGCCCGACAAGGTGAAAGCGGCGATATCAAGCTCAAAATGCTTCAGCGGAGTCTTATAGCTGAGCAGCCATACCACAAGCAACTGCAATCCGTAGCACACAAAGAAGCCTACAAGAAACTTTATTGCCTCGCGGCAATAGTGACCCGAAGTCTTGAATACCCAGTTTTTGTTCCACAAAAAAGAATTAATGACGCCACATACATAGCCGATGGCGTTTGACACCAATGGATTGACGCCGAGCAGCGATTTGCATACATATATCACGCATAGAGTGACAATAGTATTAAGCACACCCACACATGCATACTTCACAAACTGCATGACTGACTCACGAGAATTGATGGATGATTGCGTCATAATTTAATGTTTTTGCGGTTATTCGTTCTGGTTAAGAACCGGCAGCGACCAGCTGAACCTCACTGCCAATATGCGTATCAGTATTACAACAGCCGCACATGCAAGGCCTTGGGCAAGCTGCGATGCACCTGTCAATGACATTATCCAGTATACTATACCGCCGGCAAAACATGCCGTGGCATATATGTCTTTCTGAAACAGCAACGGCTCGTTGTTAACCAATATATCACGTATAACACCGCCGAGAGCTCCGGTTATAACACCCATTATGACCGCTACCCAGAAAGGATAATCAGCCGCTATGGTTTTCTGTATGCCTATAACCACAAAAAGCCCCAGACCGATAGTGTCGAATATAAACAATATCTGAGTCTTTACCAGTATCTTCTTAAACGCTATCACTATAAAAAGTGAAAGTCCGGTAACGGCAAGATACCACCATGTCTGCATCCAGAATACAGGTATGCCAAGAAGTATGTCACGAAGTGTACCGCCACCTATAGCGGTAACAAGCCCTACCGTATAAGCGCCAAACCAATCGAAATGCTTTGCGGCGGCCATACGTATGCCGCTTATGGCGAAAGCGATTGTGCCGATAACCTCGATTATGAAAAGAAATGTCAGTTCTGCATTCATAAACATCAACCCTTTTTACTTTCCTGCATATAGTAACGACACACCTGCGTAAGACCGCAGTTAAGACAGTCAGGACGACGTGCCTTGCATACATATCGGCCGTGTAGTATAAGCCAATGGTGGGCACGGGGAATAAGTTCCTCGGGAATGTATCGGCAAAGCTCTTTTTCTGTCTGTAGCGGAGTCTTGCTCCCGGTGGTCAGACCTATGCGCTCGCTTACCCTGAACACATGGGTATCCACAGCCATAGCGGCCTTGTTCCACACTACGGAAAGCATCACATTGGCCGTCTTGCGCCCTACTCCGGGCAGACGCATCAGGCTGTCGATATCAGACGGCACCTCGCCGTTATATTCTTCGACAAGCATCTTCGCAGCTCCAAGCAGAGACTTCGCCTTATTGTTAGGATAGCTGACCGACTTTATGTATGAGTAAATATCATCGAGCGAAGCCGTCGACATAGCCTCAGCGGTAGGATAAGCCTCAAAAAGAGGCGGGGTCACCATATTGACGCGCTTATCGGTACATTGGGCCGACAGAATAACGGCCACAAGCAACTGGAACGGCGACTTATAGTGCAACTCCGTCTCCGCTTCCGGAATGGCTGTCTGAAACCACTCCATAGCACGGCGATAACGCTCTTTTATTGTCATGATCAGTGCGCTGCGGTGAACTCTTCAAGGAAACGTGTGTCGTTTTCAGAGAACATACGCAGATCCTTGACCTGATATTTCAGATTGGTTATGCGCTCAACACCCATGCCGAGGGCAAAACCGGAATACTTCTTTGAATCTATACCGCAGGCGTCAAGGACATTGGGGTCGACCATACCGCATCCGAGAATCTCGACCCAGCCTGTATGCTTGCAGAAAGAGCAACCCTTTCCGCCACACAGATTACATGATATATCCATCTCGGCCGAAGGCTCGGTAAACGGAAAGTAACTCGGACGCAGACGTATCTTAGTTTCAGGGCCAAACATCTCTTGTGCGAAATAAAGCAGAGTCTGCTTCAGGTCGGCAAACGACACATGCTCGTCGACATACAACGCCTCTACCTGATGGAAGAAGCAGTGGGCACGCGCAGAGATGGCCTCGTTGCGGTATACACGGCCCGGACAGATGATGCGGATAGGCGGCTGCGTCTTCTCCATGACACGCGACTGTACACTCGAGGTATGGGTACGAAGAAGCACGTCTGGACTACGTTGGATAAAGAATGTGTCCTGCATGTCACGTGCGGGATGGTCGGCGGCAAAGTTCAGTGATGAGAACACATGCCAGTCGTCCTCGATCTCCGGTCCTTCGGCTACGGTGAATCCGAGGCGGGAAAATATCGATACGATCTCGTTGCGCACTATCGACAGAGGGTGACGTGTTCCCAGTGCTATGGGCGATGCCGTGCGGCTGAAGTCCAGTCGTCCGGTCTCGGTATCCTGCTGGTCAAGCGCTTCGCGCAACGCATTTATCTTATCGGTGGCCAATGCCTTGAGCTCATTCAACGGAGCACCGTAAGTACGCTTGTCTTCAGGCGACAATGTGCGGAAATCGTTCATCAGTTCCGATATTTCGCCTTTTTTACTTAGGTATTTTATCCTTAACGCCTCCACTTCGGCAGCATTTGCGGCCGTAAGTTGCTCAACGGCAGCTTTAAGAGCATTTATCTTTTCCAACATAGCTGTTTCTGTTACTTTAACAGAGCAAAGTTAGCGATAAAAGTTGACATACCGAAAAAGTTTTGTGTAGAGTCAGCAAGCAAAGGCAAAATTAACTTCGGCAAAGGCGTGTGCATATCCTATGTCGGCCAACAAATAAAACCGTTAAGGCTGTCAATACAGATTTTCTATTTCGCAAAATAGCATTAAATAAACATTTATATTCATAAAATCCGCTATCGGCATAGTATATTTGTTAATTTTGCAACTATTATAACAATCTGCGACTTAACCATCGTTATTACTGACCTATAACAAATTTTTATGAACAACTTTTTACCTAAAGCAGCCGGAATGTCCATAGCCGCAATACTGCTGCTCGCCACCGCATGCACCAACAACCGAGGCACAGTTGAACGACCGTTAATCACGGCGGCAAACACCAACAATTTCAGTATTGAGAAAATAGAGCTTAATGACTCGGCGACTGTGCTCCATGGAGTAATACACTTTCAGCCCAAATATTGGGTACGTATAGCAAAAACCAGTGTAATAAAAGCCGACGGCAAAGACTATGCGGCTACCGGCATCGACGGAATGGATTTTGACGAACAAGTATGGATGCCAGACTCGGGCATAATTCACTTCACAATGACTTTTCCGGCCATACCCGCAACTGCCGAGTCGATTGACTTCTCGGAAGGCACTGATGACGGATGGCAACTCTGGGGCATAGATCTTACAGGAAAAGCCGGCCACAATATAAACACCGCCCTTATACCGGCAGACGCACGCAAGCCGATGGCCGACGGTCCGCTCCCCGAACCGAAATTTACCTTTGACACAACGGTTGTCAACATTCATATGGCAGGATATCGACCCGAGATGGGCAACCAGATCGGTTATGTTGTAAACACCATGCACGGACAGTATGACGCACAGCAAACCCTCGATTCGCTCGGCAATACACAGATTAAAGTAGCGCTCTCCGGACCGGCACAAATGTTTCTTTACAAAATAGCGCCGGGAAGAGCAATGCTTTCGCCCGGCGATACAATGGACCTGTATGTCGACACCCACATAAAGGGCTTGCAGAACATGGCTGTCCGAGACAATAACGACAATCTGCAGCCTGACGACTACAAATTCTATTATTCTACAGGTTATTACGGCAACATGGATCTAAAACAATACGGCATGCAATTTCATTCGGGCAATTTCGGCGACTACCGGATGAACGGAGACCAATATACCGATTATATAATAAACCAATACAACGTCCTGAAAGACTCGGTGGACACATCGGATTCCGGACAGATGAACAAAGAATTCAACAACATATCACTCCAAGCCCAGCTAATATATGCCGCATCAAACCCGTTCTGGGTACTTGCCGCCAATTATTATGCCAAGTATCCTGACTGGAACGGCAAGATACCGTCTGATTCGATAAACGTCAAACTGTCGCCTGAAAACATAAAGAGAATAGCAGCCCTTATAGACTTCAACAACCCGAAACTCGTCATGACCGACAATGCCATAGACTTGGCATATACTTACGACTTCTGGAAAGAAGCAGGCATAAATTCCGGCATAATAGAAGCCTTGAATAACTATAATAGGGCATATGCCATAGCCGAGAGAGCAGAACCCACAGATGACATGCTGTCGGAACTGCGCAAATCTTATCCGTCCATGGCTGACGAAGTAGCGGCACACAACAATACGCGCAAAGCTCTGATCGAGTCACTTGACCAATCGATGATAACTCCGACTCCCGAAGTGGCACCGGCCAAAATCCTCGATGCGATAATAGCCCCTCACAAAGGTAAAGTCGTAATGGTCGACCTGTGGAACACGTGGTGCGGTCCCTGCCGTTCGGCCATTGCTCAAAACGAACCGGCCAAAAACAAAGAACTGTCATCTGACGATATCGTATGGATCTATATAGCCGATGAGTCATCGCCCATGCCCAAATACATATCTATGATAAAGGAAATACGCGGCATCCACTACCGCCTGAACGAGGAGCAGATAAATACGCTCCGCAATCAATTTGAGGTCGACGGTATCCCCTACTACATACTTGTGGACCGCAACGGCAAGGCTACAGGACGACCCGATCTGCGCGACCACTCCGCATTCAAAAAGACTCTTCTTGATGAAGTGGCAAAATAACCTATACGCCTGTCTTCTTTTTTTTATGGCAACTCCCGCGTTGGAGTTGCTTTTTTATGGTATAAAGCATTATATTCGGCTCATACAAACATTATGCGATGTTCAAATAACATATTGTTACCCGTTTATTAACATCATCCGACACAATTATACGACGTCAATTAGTAACTTTGTACTAAACAACCAAATACCAATCACATAAATGCATAAATTAAAACACCTGATTGCTTTAGCAGCAATTGCAGGCTCGTTATCACACGTAGCCGCACAAAGAAATACCATGGACCTGTCCGGTAAATGGGGTTTCGGTTTGACACAAAGCGTGACAAATGACTCCGTCTTTCTTCCCGGTACGATGGACACCAACCGTAAAGGCGATTTAAATGACAATCACACCGAGACGACCCAACTCTCACGCAAGTACACCTATGCAGGACCGGCCTATTACTCCAAAACTATAGACATACCGAAATCTTGGCGTGGCAAGTCGATTACGCTTACACTTGAACGCACGCGCCCGACCACAGTCTGGGTCGACGGGAAACGTGTCGGCTCATGCAGCTATCTGTCGACCGCTCACCACTATGATCTGTCCAAGGTCATGGCTCCGGGCCGTCATAAACTTATAATCATGGTTGACAACGGCGACAGCATACCGTCACAGATAAAATCAAACTCACATGCATGCACCGAATCCACTCAGACCAATTGGAACGGAATATTGGGCAATATCAATCTTGAGGCCACATCGCCGCTTAACATAGTATCGCTCAAGACCGAGCCCGATGCAAAGTCGCGCACAATCAACATAACAGCCCATATATCTGACCCGTCGCTTATAAAAAGCAAACAATCGCTCATACTTACGGCGGGAAATCATAGAAAAGAATTGAAGCTTACTAAAGGCAATGCCGTCTACCACTCCTCCATACAAATGGGTGACACAGCGCAATTGTGGAGCGAATGGAATCCAGCACTGCACATTGTATCGGCATCGATCCCGGGTCATGACAGCCGCTCGGTAAAAGTAGGTCTGCGTGACTTCCGTACCGAAGACCGTCATTTCTATGTCAACGACACACTTACCTTTCTGCGCGGCACCCACGACGGATGCGTCTTTCCTATTACCGGCTACGCGCCAATGGATGTGGAGTCTTGGCGTCAATATTTCAAGACTATAAAGGAGTACGGTCTTAATCATGTCCGATTTCACTCTTGGTGTCCTCCCGAAGCATGCTTCGAAGCCGCCGATATAGAGGGTATATACCTGCAGCCCGAACTTCCTGTATGGGGCGGATTCGATGACAAGGAGAAAGAACTTATGGACTTTCTGCTTGCCGACGGAGAGGAAATACAGCGTCAGTACAGCTCCCATCCGTCGTTTGTACTCTTCGCTCTGGGCAACGAGCTGTGGGGAGAAGTGCCTGTAATGCAACGCTTCGTCAACCGCTTCCGCGAAATGGACCGTCAGCATCTGTACACTTACGGAACCAATGCATATCTCGGTTGGCAAGGCAATCTGCCCGGACAGGACTTTTTCGTGACATGCCGTGTCGGCGGCGGTGACGGCTACTCGGCCCATGCACGTGCTTCATTCTCGTTTGCCGACGCTGATGAAGGAGGCTATCTAAACAATACATACCCCGGTACGGAACGAAATTTTGAAGAGGCCGTGCTTCGTTCACCCGTACCTGTCATAGGGCACGAGACAGGTCAATTTCAGATATATCCCGACTATTCCGAAATGAAAAAATATACCGGAGTACTTGAACCGAGGAATTTCGCAGTGTTCAAAAAGCGCCTTGAAGACGCCGGCATGGCCTCGCAGGCCCGTGATTTCTTCAATGCGTCAGGACAATGGGCCGCCCGGCTTTATCTTGCCGATATGGAGATGAACTTACGCACCCCTTCGATGGGCGGCTTCCAACTACTTGACATAAAAGATTATCCCGGACAAGGAACCGCTCTTGTAGGTATACTTGACGCATTTATGGATAGCAAAGGCCTCATTACTCCCGAACAATGGCGCCGTTCATGCGACGAGATAGTGGCGCTTGCCGAATTTCCCTCCTACTGCTGGGTTGAAGGTGACAATTTTGTGGCACGCCTTGCCGTAGCCAATTATAGCGGACATCCACTTGAAGGAGTACGGCTGAACTGGCGCCTTGTCGACGGAAAATCGACCATAGCTCAAGGACAGTCGTCGCTGCCCGACGGTCAGGGCTATATTACCTTAGACTCAATTAAAGTGCAACTGCCGGTAACCGACTGTGCGCGTAAAATCGAATTACAGCTTTCCATACCCGACAAGTGGATTGTAAACAGCTATCCTCTATGGATATATCCTAAAGACCGCAGTTATGAGCAGGGTGAGGTCATGTTGACCGTGAACCCGGACGACGCCATGGCCGACTACCTGAACAAAGGAGGCAAAGTACTGCTTGCACCAAGCCGGGAATTGGTCGACAGCGTCACCGTAGGAGGACTTTTCCAGACCGACTACTGGAACTATCGCATGTTCAAGACCATAAGCGAAGGCGCTGGTAAAGAAGTTTCGCCCGGCACCCTCGGCATACTTACCGACCCCGCACATAAGGCTCTTTCGCAATACCCGACCGAAGAGCACAGCGACTGGCAGTGGTACACGGTGGTGAAACACAGTTATCCGCTTATACTTGACCGGCTCAACGACATAGACTACCGCCCTGCTGTGCAAGTGATCGACAATGTGGAGCGCAACCATCGCCTCGGATTATTGATGGAATTCGCTGTAGGAAAAGGCAAGCTCATGCTCCTCATGGCCGACATTAAAGAACTTGAGGCCAAGCCCGAAGGACAGCAGTTCATAAAATCGGTCATAGACTATATGAATACACCCGACTTCGCACCGGCCACAGCTATAGACTATGACGACTTGCAATCGCTGCTGACCCAACCGTCAGTTTCGGCGTCAATATCCACGCTGCGCAATATTTCATACGATTAAGGGTCCGTTACCGATCTGTCGGTGATATTAAACTGCATTTTATAGTTTATTAACTAAATATATTAGTTTAAACTATAAAATGTAGTTACTTTTGTGCCGTAACAAATAATAGGTGCTATATGAAAGAGTTAACGGCAAAGGAAGAAGAAATCATGAATTTCTTCTGGCAACACGGACCGTTGTACGTAAAAGAGATACTCGAGTTTTACGAAGACCCCCGTCCGCACTTCAATACTGTATCGACAATCGTACGCGGTCTTGAAGAGAAAGGCTACATAAGTCACAAGTCATTTGGCAAGACATACCAATATTATGCCACAGTCAGTGCAGCCGACATGGGAGTGAAATCGTTGAAATCGATAATATCGCGTTATTTCAAAAACTCCTACCTCGGAGTAGTGTCTTCGCTCGTCAAAGAAGAAAACATATCGGTCGACGAGTTGCGCCGTCTGCTTGATGAAGTCGAGAAAAGCGCAGCCGACCATAATCAGCAATAACGTCATGGGACCAATACTGTCATATTCTCTGCTCACAGGCGCCACACTCATACCTATGTATCTTATAATCAGGTTGTGCCTGTCAAGATGCACTTTTTTCAGATTTAACCGCGTCATGATATTGTGCAGCTACATAGTGGCTCTGTCCATGCCTTTATGGCTGCACCTCGTCTCAACAATATCATTCAACGCTCCGGAAGTGACTTTGCAGGTAAGCGTCGACGGTCCGTTGGCCATGACAGTTGCCGACGATTATACCTCGCAGAGCTCTCCCGTGGCCCGTGTACTTACATTTATAATACTTCTGTACGGTGCAGGGCTTCTATTCTTTATCATAAGGGAAATAATGATATGGACCAAGATGCTGCGGTTCATAGCGAAATGCGACAAAACCGTACTTCCGTCAGGATGGACACTGTGCTCTCACGATAACGACAACGTAGCACCGTTCAGCTGGGGCAGATACATCGTCTTGTCGCAAAAAGATTATAGCTCAAGCGGTCGGAATATAATAATGCACGAGACAATGCACTTGCAGTGCCGTCACTGGATTGACCTTATAATTGCCGAGAGCGTAGCCGTACTCCTGTGGTACAACCCTGTAGGATGGCTTATGCGCAACGAACTCCAGACCATACATGAATACGAGGCCGATGAAGCTGTATTAAGCAGCGGCATAAACGCCCGTGAATATCAGATATTGCTAATAAAAAAGGCTGTCGGCTCCAGATTCCCGTCCATAGCCAACAGCCTCGATCACTCTAATTTATCTAAACGTATTAAAATGATGTTACGTAAAAAAACTTCCCCCGGGCGTCGTTGGCTTGCTACAGCAGCCGTGCCCGCAGTAGCGCTGTGTGCGCTTGTGGCTCTCTCGCCATCAGTTATCAATGCCCTTGAACAAGTTTCGGCAACCAAAGTTACGCAATTTCTGGCAGACAGGCAAATGCCCGAAGCTGAAGCCACGACTCCAGTCGTAACGGTTGACGGAAGAACCGGCATTGATACCGACGCCGTTACGCCTGAAGACGTGGAAAACATTGCTGACGATGGCGTCCTCACCGTAGCAAGCAGTGCCGGTACAGTCCAGAATCCGGGTACTGACACAAAAACCGATGCTGACAAGAACTTCAAAACTTCGGAGAAAATGCCGCAATATCCGGGTGGCGAAGCGGCCATGATGAAGTTTCTTTCGGAGAATATAAAATATCCTGCCGATTCAAAGGCACAGGGCCGAGTGATAGTACAATTTGTAGTAAAAACCGACGGAACAGTCGGTGAGACCAAAATCATACGTGCGGTGGCGCCTGAACTTGATGCAGAAGCCTTACGTGTCGTGAAACTGCTCAAGATGACACCCGGCGAGATTGACGGAAAGCCTGTAAATGTATGGTATACTTTGCCTATAGCATTTAAACAGACTCAACCGGCATCTGCAGTTGCACCCGCCCCTGTAACCGGAGAACCCGAGGCCGGCGAAAAAGTATTCAATTCCGTCGAGGAGATGCCGCAATTTCCGGGCGGCATGGCAGGCCTTATGCAGAACCTGATGAAAAATCTGAAATATCCTGAGTCAGCCATAAAAAACGACATACAAGGCTCAGTCATAGTACGCTTCGTAATCAATAAAGACGGCAGCATCGGTGAGGCAAATGTTTTACGCGGCGTCGACCCCGCTCTTGACGCCGAGGCCATACGTGTGGTGAAAAACCTGCCCAACTTCATTCCCGGAAAGATGGGAGGCAAACCGGTAGCGGTATGGTATACCTTGCCGATATCATTTAAAATGAAGGATGACAACAAGTCCAAAGACACAACCGCGTCGCAATCGGCAGAATAAACAATCTTAATTAACCTGATATAAAAGAACGGGTCGAAAACCGCGATGGTTTTCGACCCGTTGTGATTTAATCCGAGCACTTTAACTCATGTCAGCGCTGCTCCTCCATAGAGTCCTCGGGCATAAGCCAGCGGTCGAGCCAACGGAAGAATACCCGCTGCCACATCACGGCATTCTGAGGTTTCAGTATCCAGTGGTTCTCGTCGGGGAAAATAAGCATCTCTGCCGGTATGCCGCGCAATTTGGCCGCATTGAACGCCATCATGCCCTGCGACGCAAGTATGCGGAAGTCATATTCTCCGTGAGTTATAAGTATGGGAGTATCCCATTTGTCAACATACTTGTGGGGCGACTGCGAGAATGTACGCTGCGCCACAGGGTTGCCCTTGTCCCAGAACGGACCGCCGAGATCCCAGTTGGCAAACCACATCTCCTCCGTCTCAAGATACTGCGACTCCGTATTGAATATACCGGCATGCGCTATAAGACAGGCAAAACGCTTGTCATGATTGCCTGCAAGCCAATATACCGAAAATCCGCCGTAGCTCGCGCCGGTAGCTCCGATGTAACGGCTGTCTACGTACGGTTTCTCTTTCATGAAGTCGACTGCGCTTAGATAGTCTTTCATATTCTGGCCGCCGTAGTCGCCTGATATCTGTTCGTTCCACTCTGTACCGAAGCCCGGGAGTCCGCGTCGGTTGGGAGCTATGACTATATATCCGTGCGAAGCCATAAGAGCAAGGTTCCAACGATAGCTCCAGAACTGGCTCACAGCCTGCTGCGGTCCTCCCTGACAATACAGAATGGAGGGATAACGTTTGGTCTTGTCAAACTTCGGAGGATATACAACCCAAGTAGTCATCTCTTTACCGTCGGTGGTAGGCACCATGACCTTCTCAACCGTAGGCATATCGAGCTGGTCAAATATCTCCTTGTTTACCGAAGTAAGCTGGGCGAGCTCGCCGTTTTTCACAGAATATATCTCATTGGGAGCAAGCATCGAGTGGCTCATGGTTATGAGCGATGTCTCGTCAACGGGAGCAAGCGCGGCGTAGTCACACACACCCTCTATGACTTTGGATACCTCCTTTGAGGCTATGTCGATGCTGAATATGGGGGTCACACCCTGATAAGGAGCAAGAAAATAAATCGATTTGCCTGACGGATTCCACGCTATGGCATCGGCGGTGTAGTCCCAGTCTGCCGTAAGGTCGGTCTTCTCACCGGTAGCGCAGTCCATGATGAAAATGCGGTTTTTATCACTTTCATATCCGTCATGTTCCATGCTGAGCCAAGCCACATATCTGCCGTCGGGAGAATATGCCGGGGCTGTGTCATAACCCATCATTCCTTCGGTTATGTTTTTGGTAGTCTTGGAAGCTATGTCGTACAGGTAAAGGTCGGAGTTGGTCGACAACGCATACTCCATGCCGGTCTTTTTACGCGACACATAGATGAGTTGCTTGCTGTCGGGCGACCATGCAAACGACTCAACGCCTCCAAAGGGTTTCATCGGCGACTCATAAGGTTCATCAGCCATGATATCCACGACATTCGTCACTTTCTTTCCGTCAAAATCGGCAAGAAACGGATGAGGTATCTCAGTCACCCACTCGTCCCAATGCTTGTACATGAGGTCATCAATAACACGACCGGTGGCTTTGGGCAGGTCAGGATATATATCTTCGGCCGTACGGGTATATTTTACGTTTGATATAAGCACGATTTTGGACTCGTCGGGCGACACCGTGAAACCGGAAACTCCGTTATCGACTGCACTCACACAAGTACGGCCGGAGCCGTCGGCATTCATGACCCATACCTGATTTTTGTCACCGTCGGGATACAGAAAAGCTATCTGTTTTCCTCCGTTGATCCACACCGCATTGCTCTCCGACTTGGCGCTGCGGGTTATGCGCACCGCATCGCTCCCATCGGTGTTCATGACATAAAGGTCTGCATTTGAACGGTTTTCCTCAACACTTTCATAAGCGATTGAATAAAGCACTTTGCTCTTATCAGGCGATATTACCGGTGACGATACTCGTCCGAGAGCCTCAAGCGCCTCAATTGAAAAAACACCGTCGGCACTTTTGAATTCCGGCTTGTCAATTACTTTTTCATCGGCGACTTTATCCGCGCAGGATACTGCGCCAACAAGTAAAGCTGACATGATAATCGGTTTAAAATAATGATTCATATATTACTTAATTTGTAAAAATAATTTCAAAATAAGCCTAACCAAAGCAAAGTTAAGCATCATTTTCCACACGACAAAATCATAACCTGAATAATTATTTTTTATATTCGGGGGTGTCTTCGGTTAAACCTTTTTAGGTTAAACAAGTCTTATATTAACAAAATGTATTTTGATATATGCCAATCACGCCTAATCACATATCAACCATGTTTAATAGACTTATTGCCGGCATTATACTGCTGTCTACTGCCGGATACATATTCGGGCAGACGTCAGAATCGGCTCCACACCGTCATAAGCCGCAGTATAATCCATACTCCCCTACGGTACATGACCCGGTGCTTGCCAAAGACGGAGACACATACTATCTATACTGTACAGGTATAGGCATCGACGGCTTTTCGTCGACTGACCTGAAAAAGTGGAAAAGGCTCGGACCGTGTCTGCCCTCGCTGCCTCAATGGATCAGCGAAGCCCTCCCCGGAGCAAAAAACCATCTGTGGGCACCGGACATAATATATCATGACGGAGTGTGGCACCTGTACTACGCATGCTCGGCATTCGGCAAAAACACCTCAGTCATAGGCCACGCCACAAGTCCGACGCTCGACCCGTCAAGCACCGACTACAAGTGGACCGACAGGGGCATGGTCATACAGTCAGTGCCAAACCGCGATGACTGGAACGCCATAGACGCCAATATAATAATCGACGAAACCGGTACCCCATGGATGGACTTCGGCTCTTTCTGGAACGGAATGAAGTTGGTAAAACTGACGCCCGACATGTCAGCTGTAGCCAAGCCAGAAGAATGGTATTCGATAGCAAGCCGACCCGGTACGACCGGGAAAAACGACGGGGCCATAGAAGCACCGTTCATATATAAACACGGCGATTGGTACTATCTGTTCGTATCATGGGACTATTGCTGCCGCGGGCGCGACAGCAACTATAAAGTGGCTGTAGGACGCTCCAAGAATGTGCAGGGTCCGTATGTTGACAAGAACGGAAAGGACATGGCCGATGGCGGCGGTAGCGTGCTCGTCGAAGGCGATGGAGAAAAATGGGCCGGTGTCGGACACTGCGCTGCTTACACAATCGACGGCAATGACATATTTGTGTCACACGCCTATGATAAAAAGACAGGGCGGTCGCAACTGCTTGTAAGACCCATAACATGGAGCGATGACGGCTGGCCTCAAGTAAAATTGTGATTTTTTTGTTTAAAGCGAGTAATTTGACGCAGTTAAGTGATTCAATTTTCAAAAAGATTGAATCACTTGACTTTTTATGCCCATTTTGTCATAACTTTGCAGCCGCAAAAACAGTGCTTCATGAAAAAAGGTCTTCTGTCGCTCGCATTAGGTACATTCGGACTTGGCATCGCGGAGTATGTAATGATGAGCATACTGCCCGAACTCGCATCAACATTTGATGTGTCCATAGCCCAAGCGGGACATCTTATATCGGCGTATGCCATTGGCGTATGCATAGGCGCGCCGCTCATTGTCATCATTTCACGCAACTGGCCGCTACGCCGCATACTCATCATGCTTATGGCTACCTATATAATAGGGAACTTGTGCTTTGCGCTTGCTCCGCAATACGGCATGGCGCTTGCGGCAAGAGTATTGTCAGGACTCCCCCACGGGGCGTATTTCGGCACAGGAGCGCTTGTGGCAAGTCGCTTGGCAGGCGAAGGTAAAAGCGCCTCGGGTGTGGCCCTTATGTGTATGGGCATGACTGTAGCCAATCTGTTGGGAGTACCCCTCGGGAGTCTTATAGGAAATATCATGACTTGGCGCTACGTATTCATATTCAATATAGGATGGGGACTTATTACACTCTTGGCCATACGACGGTTCATACCAGTGCTGCCGGCGCTGCCGAAGTCAAACATCAAAGGTCAGTTCCGCTTCCTGAAAAGTCCGGCTCCATGGCTGCTTAGCGGTGCCACATTGCTTGGCAACGGAGGTGTATTCTGCATGTACAGCTACGTCACTCCGCTCATGACCGAGGATGCGGGTGTAGGCATGAGTTTCATACCCGTGCTTATGCTGCTCGTAGGAGCGGGCATGTGCATAGGCACATATTACGGAGGAGTGTTGAGCGACCGATACACACCGGTCAGAGTAGCCCGTATCATAGAGATAACCCTAATCGTCACACTCGCAGGATTATATCTCTTTTCGTGCAACGTCTTCGCGGCTGTATCGCTCGTATGCCTTGCCGCCACGGCACTCTTTGCCATATCGCCGCCAATGCAGCTAATGCTGATCAGATATTCACCGGGAGCCGAACTTATGGGCGGAGCCATGATACAGATAGCATTCAATCTCGGCAATGCCATAGGCGCCCTATGCGGCGGACTTCCTATCGAAGCAGGAGCGGGCCCGCGATACTCGTCGCTCATCGGAGCCGGTTTCGCAGTACTCGGCACCGTGTGTCTGTACCTGTTCTCCCCGCGCAGATATCCCTTGAACCGGTGACCCACGCATTGTATGACTGCCATAAATGCGCCATGCCCCCTACTCCTCAATGCATAACTGATTTTCAACGACTTCGATATTATTTGATGTCGCCCCCCGCTTTAAGTGCCTGTCCTATCCATGCAAAGGCCAGAATCACCACTAACAGTATCTCCATTGTTATCTCGATTAACATTACAAGGAAAGCCACCATGACTTTCACAAGCAAAATTAACCGGCACCCGGGCCAACTTACCGCCCACCAAAGTTAAATAACATTACATCAGGTCGATTAATCGAGACCAGTTAAAAACAGATTGTATACGTCGGTCACATTAAAGGTGAGGCGCCGGTACCACGACATCAGGTGGCAACCTGTATAGCCATCCGGCTTCACCCTCTCCTACATAAATTATAATGTATCAGATAATTGATTATATATTGCAAATTCGAAAGAAAGCGAAAGAAAGCAAAAAAACTTTCGCTTTCTTTTTCATAACGCACTACCTAAAAGATAATTACACTTTTATGAGATGTAAGTATGCGGGAAGTTACGGCGCGTCATTCTACTTATGGAAGAGGTATGTGTGTTGGTATCGGGTGATGCGGATGTCGACGCGGAGTCGATAAGGGGTGGATAAGTATCAGTACCGGAGTTAAGGATATTTGAGGGAGATGTCGTAACTTTGCAGGAGTTAATTTACAGTTATGCCCGAAAACAGACAATCAGGCGGCAATCGCCGACAATCGCCAAAACATCAACCGGCCTATGACACTATAGGTCGGGTAATGCCACAGGACAAGGAGGTGGAAGAAGCGGTGCTCGGCGCACTTATGCTTGAAAAAGACGCCTACACTACGGTGTGCGACATACTTAAACCCGAAAGTTTCTACGAACCTGCGCATCAGCGCATATATGAAGCCATACAGAGCCTCGGAGCCGCACAGAAGCCGATCGACATGCTTACCGTGGTCGAACAGCTGCGACTCAATAACACTCTTGAAGAGGTCGGCGGTCCTGTAGTCATATCGGAACTGACGTCAAGGGTGCTTTCTGGAGCCAATGTTGAGTTCCATGCACGCATCGTAGCGCAGAAGTATCTTGCCCGCGAACTCATATCGTTTGCCGCCGGCATAGAAGGGAAAGCTTTTGACGAGAGCAACGACGTCGATGACCTGCTTCAGGAGGCCGAGGGCCGTCTGTTTGAGATATCGCAGCGTAACGTTAAAAAAGATGTGACCCAGATTGACCCGGTCATCGGACAGGCAATCGAACAGATACAAGCCGCCGCCAACCGCACGTCCGGACTTAGCGGTCTTGAATCAGGTTACCACGAACTTGATAAACTGACCTCGGGATGGCAGAACTCCGACCTTATCATCATAGCGGCCCGCCCTGCCATGGGAAAGACGGCGTTTGTGCTCTCCATGGCCAAGAACATGGCGGTGAACTACAACACCCCCGTGGCCATATTTTCGCTTGAGATGTCCAATCTTCAGCTTGTCAACCGCCTTATAAGCAATGTGTGCGAGCTCGAAAGCCAGAAAATCAAGTCGGGCCAACTGTCACCCATTGAATGGGACCAGCTGATGTCGCGTGTCAAGCACCTTTACAGTGCACCTCTATATATCGACGACACCCCGTCGCTATCCATATTTGAACTGCGCACCAAGGCACGCCGTCTTGTTCGTGAACACAATGTCAAGTTCATAATCATCGACTACCTTCAGCTTATGAACGCCTCGGGCATGCGCTTCGGCAGCCGCGAGCAGGAAGTAAGCATGATATCACGGTCGCTGAAGCAGCTCGCCAAAGAACTCAACATACCTATCGTGGCACTGTCGCAGCTTAACCGTTCGGTAGAGTCGCGTCAGGGCGGCGACGGCAAGCGCCCGCAGCTAAGCGACCTCCGCGAGTCGGGAGCCATTGAGCAGGATGCCGATATCGTATGTTTCATACACCGTCCGGAGTACTACTCGCGCAGCGGTCAGGACGATGCAGGCAACGACATACGCGGCCTTGCCGAATTTATCGTGGCCAAGCACCGTTCAGGCTCGGTCGATGATGTAAAGCTTCGCTTCAAGGCCCGGTTTGCCCGCTTCGAAAACTGGGGTGAAGAAGAGGAGTCGCCATTCGCCACAGCCTCGGTAGGCTCACGTCTAAATGACATGGCTAACATCGAACTCGAGGCACCACCGTCGTTCACCGGAGGCAACGCCGATTTTATCAGCGGACCTGATGACGGGCCTCCGCCATTTTAAAAAAAATATATATAAATCCGATATTTTTAAACTTTTACTAATAAGCATTGTTTTAGGAGTATAAACGAACATTACTAAACTCAACTATTTCAATGTTTATGAAAAAAGCTCTATTAATGATTGCCCTCATGCTTGGTAGCGTGACCGCTTTCGCCCAGAAAATCGACAAGAACGAGGTGAAACAACTGAAAGCCTTTTTGTCGCAGCCTGCTGAAAAAGGTGGTACTAATGCAACCGCATTGAAAATCACTGATCTCTCATCACCCGCCACTTGGGAAGGTGTTACCGTTGCCGGTGGCCATGTGACCGCAATCGAATGGAAAGACAAGCACCTCGCAGGCGACCTTGACCTCTCCGGATTTGACGCTCTTACAAAAGTTGACGTATCGCGCAATGCCATAACATCAATCTCAGTAGCCGGCGATGCCGCTCTTACCGAGCTCAATGCTTCGCGCAACAAGCTGTCGACGCTTACTTTATCAGACAACACCGCACTGACAAAACTTACCGTCTACCGCAATCGTCTGACCGAGCTTGACATCACAGGCACACCGATGCTTAAGAACGTAAACTGCTCCAACAACCTGCTCGTCGAGCTCAGCGTGGCCAACTCCACGACTCTTGAGACATTAAACTGCCAAGGTTGCCATCTTGAAGCTCTAAACGTACAGGGTTGCACCGCTCTAAAGAACCTCTACTGCGGCTACAACAAACTGACCACCATCAATCTGTTCGGTGTAGAGAGCCTTCAGAACTTCAATATCGATGACAACGAAATCCAGAACCTCATCATCTCCGGTCTGCCTACGCTTAGCACATTCATCTGCAGCGACAACCGCATGGTGACCCTCGCACTTCGCGACTGCAACGCCCTTATCGACCTCGTTTGCTCCTACAACGATCTGACTTCGCTCACCATCGACTCCTGCCCCAACCTCCAGTATGTAGACTGCTCTTACAATGACCTGACCTCACTCACACTGAGCAATCAGACATTCCTCCAGCGTCTTATCTGCAACAACAACCAGCTGACAATGCTTGATGTATCGTTTGACCAAGCTCTTACTTACATCAACTGCCGCTTCAACTACATCACCGACTTCCGCACCATCGGTTGCAACAACCTTTCAATGGTGGCCTGCCAGTGGAACTACTAACAAGCTTACTGATTGTAAGACCTGACTATATATCGAGCGGGAGACCTCAACGGTCTCCCGCTCTTTTTCTATTATAGCCCACCGTTACTGCACACGAAGATTCAAAATCGAAGTGCAAAAACTTTGCTTAGATAAGCAGACCAACCTCACTCCTCTCGGAGGGGGATGCCCAAGCGGCGGGGGCGGCCGAGTCCGCCCCCAAGAGTGAATCGGTAGAAAA
>NZ_VSMC01000015.1 GCF_008728965.1 Heminiphilus faecis
GAGAATCGCCAATACGTTCATGGTATAATAGTTTTATAATGAACGCTTTGGCGATTCATTTGTATTTGATAATTCGTTATATTAACTTAAGTTTCAACTACTTCTGTAATTTTTACCGAATCATTGTATTATTGCATGTGTGATTATTTTTGCAGATACAATGTTTTTCTTAAATTTATGCAGATGAGAACAGTAACACTTGTAAAGCCCATTATGGGTATCGTAATGGTTCTGTTAGCAATTGCTCTTTTTGGCTGTCAGAACCAAGTAGAGGAGCCGTTGTTTACCGAATCAAATCAGATGGCAGATATGCCATTGAGCCGTTCAACCTTTGGAGAACTTCCTTTTCTTCAAGGTGCAGATTTATCGTATGTAAATGAGCTACAAGATGGAGGGGTAAATTACACCAAGGATGGTAGCTCGGTGGATCCGTATAATCTCATTAAGAGTTACGGAGCGAATCTTGTTCGTGTACGTCTTTGGCATAACCCTACATGGACCAAGTATTCAACTCTATCAGACGTAAAGCGTAGTATTCGCAGGGCTAAGAATGAAGGTTTGAATGTCCTGTTAGATTTTCATTATTCAGATGCTTGGACAGATCCACAAACAAACATAGTTCCTGAAGCATGGCGTCCCGTCGTTAAATATTCAGATATACTTGCAGACTCGGTTTATAACTATACTTATCGCATTCTCGAACACTTGAATGAGACTAATCTGCTTCCAGAACTGGTTCAGATTGGTAATGAGACCAACAATTCAATAATGGTAGCGGACAATGCAGATCTTATACCCACTAACTATGTTAGGAACACAAAACTTTTCAATGCCGGTTTGCAGGCGGTAGCCGATTTCAATTGGAATAATGGGAAAAGCATAAAGACGGTTCTTCATGTTGCTATGAATCCAAATGACGCAATGTTCTGGGTCGCAAGCCATAAAAAATATGGATTAAAGGAATTTGATATGCTTGGAGTCTCATATTATCCCCAATGGCAGGACTATACACCAGCTCAATTAGGTGAGTTCGCATCAAATCTGTATTCTGCTTATGGTATAAGGCTCTTTGTTGCAGAGACAGGGCATATATGGACTCGTGCATGGAATGATCAGAATATTAATCTCATGAGTAAAATGTGTATGGGATATCCTGATACACCATGCCCTCAACTGCAAAAAGACTATATAATCGAAATAAAAGAAGCTTTGCTTGCTAACGGAGGGGCTGGATATTGTGTTTGGGAACCGTTTTGGGTGTCAGCTGATAATCAAACTCTTTGGGGTGTCGGCTCAAATTGGGAAAATGTAGCATTTTTTGATTTCAATAATAGCTTGTTCCCTCACTGTGGCATTGAAGCTTACGGAGATTTCAACGTTAAGGTTACTTTTGAGGTTAATATGTGGAATGCAGGAAGTGATGCCAAAGGCTATATTACAGGTGATTTTACTGATGATGGCTTTGGCAATTGGCAGATAATCCCGATGAAGCAAGCATCCGAAGGGTCTTCAGTATATTATTTTGATACATATCTATGTAGGAATCAAACAGGGAAATATTATTTCCTTTCTGATTCCACTTGGACGAGTCAAGAATATATCGGAGGCTATCAGCAAGATCGATATTACGATGTTAACACCTCGGACAAATGGCAAAAATTCGCTAAAAATTTTGGAGAGGAATAGCTATATAACGTAACTCAAAAATAATAGTATCCCCCTTCTTAGCCATACTGCAATATAGCAGAAAGCGGACAGAAGGGGGATTTTTCTTATTGAAGTCCGATTTGTTGCATTGAATGTCCGATTTATGATAGCGTACTGCTCTAATTTATTAAGCCTACTGCCTTAAAAATTAGTAATTTTGCATTATTAAATATATTCAGAAAACATGGCTATCAAAAACCTTAAATTTAAATTGCATAGGCTGGCTGTCCTAATAGTGATTGCCTGTATATCGCATTATGTATCATCTGCGCCACAATTGCCAGAACCGGAATTGTCGTGGAAGAATGTTGCTGTAGATGGTAAAAAGACTGCTGTATTCAGTCTTTTTAATGACAGCCGGGGTATTATGTGGCTTGGGACTAATAGAGGGTTATATTTTTATGATGGAGTTACCACACATTCTGTTGGCGAAAACGAATTGTTCGGCACGCAAATATATTCTATAGTCGAAAAAGATAACAGTCTGTTTTTGGGAAGTAACAATGGATTGCTTGTGTATGATTATTCTACAGGGACAGTAAAGCATCATCCGTCAACCAATCCAAAAGAAATTCGGTCTTTGCTACTTGCTGATGATGGACTTTGGATAGGGAGTCTAAATGGAGTGTTTCGGCTGAATTTGTCGAACAATGAGCTTACTGATCTCTCTTCAGGTCTCCCACATAAATCAGTGTACTCATTATTACGAGATAGCCGTGGAATTTTCTATGTCGGAACATACAATGGGCTTGCCAGATGGGACAACCAATCAGGAACATTTCATCCCGTAAAAGTTAAGATCGACAAATCAATGTCTGGCTCTCTTTTCGTCAACTGCCTTCTTGAATCTGAAGATGGAGAAAGTATCTATATCGGTGGTGAAGGTTTTTTATACAAATACACTCCTTCCAGTGAAAGCTGGAATAAAATTATTGATGTTGGGAATAACAATGTTAAAAGTCTGACAAAAGGTAATAATGGACATGTACTGATCGGCACAGACAATGGAGTATTTGATATGTTCAATGATACCATTCGACATTATCGCCATGATTCAAGACATGAGTTAAGTCTGGCTGACAATGAAATATGGTGTATTTACGCGGATTTACAACATAATATATGGACAGGACATGAACGGGGATTTTCAGTAGCTTCAAATTCTACATATATTAGGACTATAAAACTTAGTGTCTTGGCAAATTCTGGGGAGGGAAACGAAATACATGTAATTCATCGTGACAGCAAAAGTAATTTATGGTTGGCCGGGACTAATGGTGCCATCAAGTTGTCAGATAACTCAAAACCGTGTTGGTATCGTCATTCAGATATGTCTAATTCATTATCTCACAACCGCGTCCGCTCTATTCTTGAAGATAATGAAAATCGGATATGGCTTGCTACCGATGCGGGCATAAACAAATTTAATGAGGAAACGAATAATTTTGATGTATTTCGCATAATAGATGAGAACGGGGAGCATAATTCAAATTGGGTCTATGCTTTGATTGAGGATGGTGAATATTTTTGGACTGGGAGTTTTCTTAACGGACTTCATTCAATCAGTAAATCTAAATTAAATGATAAAGGCGGCATTATCATCTCTGATTACTCTTTGAACGCAGAAACAGAGTTTCCGGATGGCAAGGCCTTGTCAAATAATCTCGTAAATAATATAATAAAAGACAGTATAGGCAATATATGGATACTCTTGTTTCGCGACAATGTGCTTACAAAATTTAATCCTGACACAAAAGTCTTTAAACGCTTTGATATTTTCAATTTAACAGAAGGGGGGTATCCCACGAATATATCTATTGATAGACAAGGACGTATTTGGTGTGCATATAAGGGAGGTGTGATCATTTTCAATAAAAATGACAACTATGATATAATAAAATTCCCTTATACCAACAGCGATGAGACTATTTTGGCTCTCGGACAAGTAGGAGATGGAATGTGGGTATCGACTCAAAGTAACGTATGGAGTATTGACGGTCATTCGTTAAATACCACTCTTTTACCTATCCCTCAAAAATCATATACCGCAGTTTACGAAGATACCGTAAGCAATAAAGTTTTCCTTGGCGGCACTGATGAAATTCTTGAGGTTGACAAATCTATTATAGATAATGGATTTGATTTTAAGTCGATAAAGATGATATTGAATGATAGAGGTGCAGGGCTTCTAAACCTGTCTGACATAGAAGGCGGCTGTACGAAACTTAAAATTCCGTATGGCGGGAGCTTTACACTTGTAGTAAGCACATTGAATTATTCACCTGAATCCGTACAGCGTTATATGTACAAACTTACAGAATCGCCTGACGATACTGTTGGTGAATGGATTGTAATGCCGGAAGGATCGAACAGCATCTCGTTTTCCGATTTGAAAATGGGGGACTATACTCTTTTGGTGAAAACCGTAGGTTCTCCCATAAGTCCAGTTGCAATTCCAATAACTGTCAATCCTCCATTGCTGATGTCTTGGTGGGCAATATGTGTTTACATTCTGGTTGCCTTCCTCATCGTCTATTGGATTATATGGTTCACTCGCAAGCGTAACCTCCGCTCTTTCCGTGAACAAGAACGTCAGGCGGCTTTGGAGAATGTTGAAAAAAAGCTGACTTTCCTTTCAACTATCTCACACGATTTGAAAACACCACTTTCTATGATTCTTGGACCAGTCAGCCTCATGAAAGAGAAAGCCAAAGATGCCGAAAGTAAAAAGAGTCTTGAAGCCATATATGATAATGCAGTTCGCTTGAACAATATGATTCATCGGACACTTGAACTGCAACACCTTGAGGATACGGATGAAAATCTACTTATCATATCAACTTTTGATGTAGTAGAGTTCTGTAAAGGTGTGTTTGAAGTTTTTCAAGAGAACAATCCTCAAAAGAAATTCATATTCCATTCATCATGCACTCAATTACTGATAGAGGCTGATGCCGTAAAGTTTGAATCTGTGATCACTAATCTTTTGTCAAATGCCTGTAAGTATTCTGATGATGGTGCTACTATTTCATTAGGTATCAGTTCCCATGACAACGAAGTTGAAATCGTGGTTTCTGATGATGGCATAGGTATTGCCGATATAGACCAATCCCTTGTATTTCAACGTATGTTCCGTGCTCCATCAACATCAAAATTACACGAAGGTACAGGACTCGGTTTGTATCTTATAAAGAAATATCTGGAATTAATGAAGGGCAACATCAACCTCTACAGTAAGGAAGGACAGGGGACCTCTTTTGTCGTGACTTTGCCACTTTCTGAAAAGGCTTTGCCAATTTCAACTAAAAATAATTCCAATGAGGATAGTAATAAGGCAAAAGTTTTGGTAGTAGAAGATAATCTCCAGATTTCTTCGTTCATCACGGAAGTCCTGAAGAATGATTATATATGCCTTGTGGCAGAGAATGGTCGTGCCGGACTCGCCATTGCCGCATCATTTTTGCCCGACCTTATTATTGCTGATGAGATGATGCCGATAATGAGCGGACTTGAGATGGTCAAACGAATGAAACAACATCCACGCCTATCATCAACACCCATAATCATGCTCACTGCTAAATCTGACAATAAGACTGAGTATGAAAGTATAAAGTTAGGTATCGATGTGTTTATGACAAAGCCATTCGAGCCTACGGCACTGCTTGGACGCATAAAACAATTATTGAAATCGAGAACAGATATAAAAGAAAAAGTTAGAATAGAAACCATAACAGAAGCTGAAGCCAAACCAATAGAAGCTGAATCTATTAATGAGAAATCTCTTGCAAAGATTGCGAAGATTATAGAAGATAATATATCAGACCCGGACTTGAATGTCAACCTGCTTTGTGAAAAAAGCGGTATCCCCAATAAACAACTGTATCGTCTGATAAAGAAATATATCGGTACTGCCCCATTGGATTATATCAGGAGTGTTAGGTTACAGAAAGCGGCTGTGCTTCTAAGTCAGCATAGATTTACAGTGTCTGAAATCAGCTATATGGTAGGATTCAAATCCCCCTCCTATTTTGCGAAATGTTTTCAAAATCAGTTTGGTATCAAGCCAAGCCTGTACCAATCAGATGATGAGTCAATAGGCAAAAAACAAGACAATTAAACGCATTTTGCCCTTTTTCTTGTTGTCAAGTCTTGTTTGTTGCATCATTTGTCCGATAATTGAGAGTCCTGCATCTATCAATATTGTAATTTTGTAAACGACAACAGGTACATATTGATTAGGTAGAAAAGATTGTTTTTAAGTTTTAGAAATGGCTAATACCATTTGACCACCTTAAATATTTTCAAATTAAACAACAATACGCATTTCTAATGGACAAAGCAATCGGCCATGTCGAAATAAGGAGTTGGTTATTGGGAATACTGTTCTCAATTCTCCTTATACCAGTTTCGGCTTATGCCCAAATTCAAAGGACAGTTACTGGTACTGTCATTGATGAAACCGGGGAGCCTCTTATCGGCGCAACGGTTAAAGTTGTAGGTGAGCCAATAGGTGCTTCCACCGATTTTGACGGATACTATGTCCTTAAAGTGCCTGCAACAGCGAAACAACTCGCATTTTCATATGTGGGTTACAACAATCTCGTGGTTGATATTACGTCAAATGTCATTGATGTGACAATGAAACCTAACAGCGAGGTTCTTGACGAAGTTGTTGTAATCGGTTATGGTGTCCGTAAAAAGGATGATCTTACCGGGTCTGTTTCAACCGTAAGTGAGAAAGACTTCAATAAAGGTATGATTTCATCACCGGAAGAGCTTGTAAACGGAAAAATTGCCGGTGTGCAGATTGTGAATGGCGGCGGTTCTCCAACATCCGGTTCAACAATCCGAGTCCGAGGCGGTGCATCTCTTAATGCGTCAAATGACCCTCTTATTGTATTAGATGGTGTACCAATGGAGGTCGGCGGTTCTGTAAGTGGAAGTGGAAACTTTCTGAGTCTTATTAACCCCAATGATATTGAGAGTATGACCATTCTAAAAGATGCGTCATCTACTGCAATTTACGGTTCAAGAGCATCTAATGGTGTCATCATCATCACTACTAAGAAAGGAAAAGGTGATGGTATAAAGGTTTCATTCCAGACAACCAATTCTCTTTCTACCAAGACCAAGACTTCTGATATGCTCTCTACCGATGAGTTTATCGGAATTGTAAATGAACTTGGTACAGAGCGCCAGAAGTCTCTTCTCGGCAATAGCCGTACTAATTGGAATGATCAAATATATCAGACTGCATTCGGAACAGATAATAACCTTAGCGTTTCAGGGCGAGCTGCTTCGTGGTTGCCTTTCCGTGTTTCGGCCGGAGCATATTATCAAGATGGTATATTAAAGACCGATAATGCAAAGCGTTTTACCGGTAATCTCAATCTTACACCATCATTCTTCCACGATGAACTTCGTTTTCAGTTCAGTCTTAAAGGTACATATTCAAAGAACCGTTTTGCAGATACTGACGCGATATGGGGCGGAGCAACTCTCAATCCTACAATTCCTGTATATTCCGGTAAAGATGCTTTCGGTGGATATAATGAGGCTGTGGATGTAAATGGAATACCGGTTACAGGAGCTCTTGCCAATGCTCTTGGACGACTGAATCAATATAAATCGACATCAGATGTATATCGCGTCATCGGTAATATTGATGTGGACTGGAACATTCGATGGGTGAAAGGCTTGAGACTTCACGCAACCGGTGGTTACGACTGGTCAAAAGGGGAAGGGCATATATATGTCCCCAAAGAGGCTATATCATATTATACAACAGGCGGACGAGATTACAAGTATGGTCCTCAGAAGAACTATAACCGGCTTCTGACTGTTTATGCTAACTATAACCGTGATTTTGATGCAATCAACTCAAATATTGATGCAACATTCGGTTATGATTACCAATATTGGAAATATACAACTCCGTTCTATGCAATATTAAATGCCGATGGTGTGCAGCAATCAACTTCGGCCGCAACGGATCAGAGGCACTCGCTCATATCGTATTATGGTCGTTTGAACTATACGTTAATGAATCGCTATCTCTTGACTGCTACTGTGCGTCGGGATGGTTCGTCACGTTTTTCTAAAGATAACCGATGGGGAACGTTCCCGTCCGTGGCTCTCGCATGGCGTATCTCACAGGAAAACTTCTTTGAACCTCTTCGCGGTTGGGTTAATGATTTGAAGCTAAGAGCCTCGTATGGTGTTACCGGGCAGCAGGACGGTATCACAAACTATGGCTATATCCCGGTTTATACTCCAGGTCTTGACGGCGCACAATATCTTTTTGGCGGTAATCCTGTCTATACATATCGTCCTGAAGCCTATAACCCTGATCTGAAATGGGAAACGACTAAGTCTTGGAACTATGGAGTTGATATAGCACTCCTTGAAAATAGATTTACATTCTCCGCAGATTACTATACCCGCAAAACCGAGAATCTTCTTGCTACAGTCCCGGTACCGGCCGGAACAAATTTTGATAAACTAATGCTGGAAAATGTTGGCAATGTTGATTCAAAAGGACTTGAACTCGCTCTGACAGCTCATCTTATAAGCAATAAAGACTGGTCGTGGGATGTGACTGCAAATGCAGCATGGCAACAGGTCCGTATTAAGAATTTGACTTTGACCCCCGGAGCTCCAAGTCCTGATACAGAAGTTGGACCTTGGATTGATGCCTATCAGATGCAGGTATTCTCTACCGATTATGCACCATATTCGTTCTATCTTTATAAACAACTTTACGACCAAGAAACTGGCAGACCGATAGAAGGACTTTATGCAGACCTTGATGGTGACGGACAGATAACCAACAATGACAGATACCACAGCCATTCACCCGCTCCTGATTGGATCCTTGGGCTTTCCACTCAGCTTAGATACAAGAAATGGTCTTTATCAACCTCTTTAAGAGCCAACCTCGGAGGTTATATATTCAATGGAATGGCTATGAATACCGGTGCTTGGGAAACTATGAGCTACAATGATTATCAGCTGAATAATCTCAATCGCAGTTTTCTTGACACTCGTTTTACCCGTCGTCAATTCCTTAGCGATTATTATCTTGAGAACGCATCATTCCTTAAAATGGATAATCTCCAACTCGCATATGATTTCGGTCAGATTTACAAAGGCATGAATCTCCATGTTTCAGCTATGGTTCAAAATGTATTCACAATAACCAAATATAAGGGTGTGGATCCGGAATCAAGCAACGGAGTTGACACTGCTGTTTATCCTCGTCCCCGAACATATTCAGTAACTATCGGTCTCAATTTCTAATATAACAACAATGAAAAGAATAAATATATTATTGGGCCTTGTCATGGGAATCGGGCTATTGCTATGCGCATGTACTGACGACCTCGATCAAATGCCCGTAACCGAAACCACATCAAATGATGTGTATTCGGAAGCAGCGAACTATAAAATGGTTCTTGCAAAAATCTATGCTTCCTATGTTCTTGCAGGGCAAGGACAAGGTGGCGATAACGGCGACCTTACCACTATCAATGGACAGGACTTCTCACGCGGATATTTTAATCTTCAGGAAGCTGCGACTGATGAGGTTGCCAATACTTGGTTATCCGGAAACAACCTTGTTGATCTTACATACATCAACTGGAGTGCAAAAGACTCATGGGTATCGGACACTTATTATTGGTTGTTTTTCAACATTGCTCTATGTAATGAGTTTCTCCGTAACTGCTCAGATGAAGCAATATCAAAGTTTTCATCTTCCGAACAAGAAGAAATCAGAGCGTACAAATCTGAAGCTCGTTTTATGAGGGCGTTTAGCTATTGGATGGTTCTTGATTTGTACCGTAAGGGACCAAAGGTTGACGAGAATACACCCGTGACCGGATTCATTCCCGAGGCGTATGATGGAATAAGCCTTTTCGATTTTGTTGAAAGCGAGTTACGGGAACTCGTTTCCGAAGGTTCTTCTTCTTTATCTGACACAAATGAGTATGGCCGTGCAAGCAAGCCAACTGCTTTGGCACTTCTTGCCCGCCTTTACCTGAATAGCGCGGTTTATCGTGGTTCTGTAGATACTAAATACTATACAGAATGTATAACAGCCTGCCATAAGGTAATCTCAAATCCGGCATATTATCTTGAACCTGACTATGCAAAACTTTTCAATGCAGACAATCATAAACGTTCCCACGAAATTCTGTTTGCAATGGTTTGTGATGCGACAACATCGGTTACATGGGGCGGCGGCACTTATCTCGTTTGCGGTTCATGCGGCAATTCAAGCACACAAGATCCGGCCAAATATGGTTTGACAAACGGATGGGGTATGTTCCGTGCACGTGGTGAGATTACTTCCAAGTTCGGCGATGTAAATAATACAAATGATACACGAGCTATGTTCTATACTGATGGTCAGGAACAGTCCTTCACCGGCGCTATAGACAATCAATCTGAAGGTTATTTCTTTGAGAAGTTTACGAACCTTACTGATGAGGGGGAGGCTGCTTCAAATTCTGCAGCTACCGGATGCTCAACAGATTATCCAATGCTGCGTCTTGCTGACGTATATCTTATGGCAGCGGAAGCATTCCTGCGTGGTGGTGCCGGAATTTCGCGGTCAGAGGCCCTTGACCTTGTAAATGAGGTCCGTCTCCGTGCATATAACAATGATGAAAGTGGCAAAATTTCAGATGCAGATTTTACTCTTGACTTTATGCTTGATGAGCGTGGTCGCGAACTTTATCTTGAATCTGTAAGACGCACGGATCTTATCCGCTTTGGGAAATTCACTTCCAATGCCTACATCTGGCAGTGGAAGGGCGGAGTTTTGGACGGTCGCTCAGTTAACGACCGATACAATATTTATCCTATCCCGGATACAGATCTTACAGCAAATCCTAATCTTACAAATCCTCTATATTGATATTGAATCATGAAATTTAAGAATATAATAAGGACGTCTTTGCTGTCAGTAATCATGGCTCTAAATCTGGTTTCATGTGACAGTGACATCGATCCGGTGTACGTTCTGCCTACCGATACGATTTCATTGGGTGGCGCTTCAGGGGATATAGTGTTAACCCCCGATAACCCGCAGGCTCTTGCCATGACTATCTATTGGAGTGGAGATGGTCGGATTGCACTAAGCGATACGCTTCTCCAAGCTCCCATAAATGCTTCCGTGGAAACAATCCAGCTTTCCCGCGATGAGCAATTTTCTAATGTCATAGACCTCAGCGTTGATAAGGGTGTACGTTCTCGTCAATTTCTGTGTGAGGAACTGAACTCTCTCTTAGGACGTCTCGGATACATTGCTGATGAGAAATCTCCACTTTATATAAGAATTCGGTCTGTTCTTGCAGCAAACATAGAGCCATCTTATTCATCTGTGATAAAAGTCATGGTTCAGTCTTATAGAATACACCTTATTTTGGGAACTGTCCTTGACAAAGATTGGAATGAGACTTCCATGAAACTTGCATCGCCTGAAGAAAACGGCATTTATCAGGGATTTATGGGAGTTACCGGTTGGACAAACTGGTGGTTCCGGGAGGCGAACAATATCGTTTGGGGAAATCTTGGTGAAGCAGGTAAAACATTCCACGCATCCTCTGCTGATGACCATTGGAATTTTTGGTTCCCGGATCCTGCCGGATGTTACTTCACAACACTGAATACTCAGGAAGGATGGTGGAGCGGTCTGCATATTGATAATCTTACCGTAGCTGGAGATATTTCAGGAGAGATGGAATATAATCTCAAGACCAATCAATGGTTCTTGCCGGTAAATTTATCAAGTGCATCGACTGTAACAATTACAATAAACGGTAAAGGACACCTCTATAATAAGGAAACAACAGATATGGGACCTGCAATAGAGCAGAATGTGGCATTTGGCGGGGATAGCGAAAACCTTACGTTCGGTGAAACAGGTTCGAATATATCAGTAAGCCTTCCAGCCGGAGAAACTATGCTCGTTCTTGATTTGACAGACCCATTGGAATTTAAGGTCGGTGCTGGCGAAGCCGCTCCTGAACCTGAGGCAGAACCGCGTCTCTATTTCTCCGGAGTTGTGAATTGGAATGGTTTCGATGACTATATTTCACTCTATGATGAAGGCTCATTAGCCTATGGAGGAGCTCATTGGATAGATTCCGAATGGGGATATCGTGCATACCCACAGCCAGACTGGGCTACGGCATATAAAGCAGCCGATGGAGCAACACCATTAAGCGGAGGTCTCATTCTGGCAGAATCTGACGGTAATATTCCAGCACCGGAAAAAGGACTGTATGTGATGGATTTCATGATGAAAGAAATGACATATAAACTTACTAAAGTAGAAACTGTTACTTTCACGGGGCTTAACGATGACTGGTCAGAGCATGTAATGACTCAATCTACGGATAATCCTGAAGTATTCACAGCAGAATTCGTTAAGGAGAAAGAAACTCCCTGGGGAGTAAAAGTTCTGATCAATAATGATTGGAGCCTGTTCTTCGGAGGCGGAAATGGAAATCTAATGCTCGGTCATTCTGATGCAACTACAGGATTTGATGGAGACAACGCCCTGACCATTGGTGAGACATACATCCTCAGGGTTGATCTCGGAACACAAACATATTCATATTCTCTTAAATAAAAGACTTCAATGAAAATGACAACTATAATTTCCGTTTGCGCATTGGCTGCATCCATTGTATGTGGATCATGCTCAGAGGACGGCCCTGTTACTAATCCAAGACAGGAAACCACAACAACTATTGAGAAAGAAACAGGGTTCGCCAGAGGCGCAGATGTCAGCTGGCTCACTCAGATGGAATCAGAAGGTCGCAAATTCTATACTCCCGGGGAAGACCGCCAGGAAATGGAGTGTATGACCCTTCTCCGTGACCACTGTGGTGTTAACTCAATACGTTTACGTGTTTGGGTCAATCCTAAGGACGGATGGAACAGCATCGACGACGTGGTACTCAAGGCACGTCGAGCAGAGAATCTTGGTCTGCGCACCATGATTGATTTCCATTTCTCTGATACATGGGCTGACCCCGGTCATCAGGAAATGCCGGACGCGTGGAAAAATCTCTCGTTTGATGAGCTGACCAAGGCAGTTGCGAATCATGTTACTGAAACGCTCAATGCTTTGAAAAAAGCAGGTGTAACACCTGAATGGGTACAGGTTGGTAACGAAACCACACCTGGTATGATGCTTCCGGTTGGCTCTGTTGACAATCCAGTACAACTTACACAACTTAATAACGCCGGTTATGATGCAGTCAAATCTGTATTCCCGGATGCTAAGGTCATTGTGCATCTTGATGGAGGAAATAACCAGTGGGCATACGACAGAATGTTTGACATTCTTGAAAGCAACGGAGGCAAATATGACATGATTGGGATGTCTCTTTACCCCTATTGGGCAGAGCAGCAGGGCGAAACCGGAGGATGGTTGAAAGTTGCAGATGATTGTATCGCAAACATCAATCATTTGAAACAGAAATACAACAAACCGGTGATGATTTGTGAGATAGGGATGCCTTATGATCAAGGAGAAACTTGCAAGCAACTCATCACTAAAATGATGGCCACGGATGTTGAAGGCATCTTCTATTGGGAACCACAAGCTCCCAATGGTTACAACGACGGGTACAACCTCGGATGTTTTGATAATGATGCACCCACAATAGCATTAGATGCTTTCAAAACTAAATGAAGACAATGAATATACATTCTTTTATAATAGTAATGGCTCTTTCGGGAGCCATTACTTTAAATCTGCACGCCGAGAGGATTGAAACAACCCTAAATACTGGTTGGGAATTTACCAAAGGCAGTCCTGAAACCTCAACGAAATGGCAGCAGGTTCGAGTTCCGCACGACTGGGCTATATACGGACCTTTTGACCGTGCAAACGATATTCAAACAGTAGCTGTTGAACAAAACGGCGAGAAGGAGGAAACCGTAAAAACAGGACGTACAGGAGGTCTTCCATTTATTGGCAAAGGAACATACCGCACCACATTTGATGTGTCGGATACTACCGGACGATGTATAACGCTTGTATTTGATGGAGCAATGAGCAATGCCCATGTAAAAGTCAATGGACGTGAGGTTGCTTATTGGCCCTATGGGTACAATTCCTTTTATGCAGATGTGACCAAGGCTGTCGTGCCCGGTAGCAATGATATGATAGTCGAGCTTGAAAATTTTGAGCGAGCTTCCCGATGGTATCCCGGAGCCGGACTGTATCGCAATGTCCATGTGATAAATACCGACCGTGTACATGTGCCGACATGGGGTACATACATCACAACTCCATACGTTTCTGCCGAGAAAGCCTCAGTTCATCTTGAAATAGAGATTAAAGGTGCAAATAAGGGAGAGAAGATTGACGTTGAGACAAAAATATTATCTCCTGATGGAAAAGTGGTGGCAGAAAATAATGCTCCATACATTGCTCATGGACAGATTCACAGTCAAAACTTTTTGGTTCCTAAACCGAATTTATGGAGTCTCGAAACCCCTGCCTTATACACAGCTGAGACACGTATTCTTATAAATGGCTCAGAAGTTGATGCATATGATACACGATTCGGTATCCGCAAACTTGAATATCTTCCGGATCAGGGATTCTTTCTCAATGGTAAACCCACAAAGTTCAAAGGAGTGTGCAATCATCATGACCTCGGTCCTCTTGGTGCTGCTGTCAACAAGTCTGCTATCCTACATCAGGTAGAGCTAATGAAGAATATGGGAGCAAATGCAATCCGCACATCTCATAATATGCCGGCTCCAGAATTGGTGGAGATTTGCGATGAGCTTGGAGTAATGCTTATGATTGAACCGTTTGATGACTGGAGTTTCCGTCCAAAATCACCTAATGGTTACGGTGCGTTTTTCAACGAATGGGCTGAAAAAGATATTACCAACATGGTCAAGCGGTACCGCAACAATCCATCGGTTGTGATGTGGTCGATTGGCAATGAGGTTCCGAGTCAATGGGGCCCGGACGGAGTATCGGAACTTACTATGCTTCAGAATCTGGTAAAATCTCTTGATGAAACCCGTCCTGTCACCTGTGGCATGGATCAGATTGGTTCGGTACTGGACAATGGTTTTGCGGCTTCTCTTGATATTCCCGGATTTAATTATAAGCCTCAATATTACAGACTGGCTTATGAAAAACTTCCGCAAAAGATGATTCTTGGTTCTGAAACTGCATCCACTGTTTCTTCAAGAGGTGTATATCATTTTCCGGTATCATTTGTTAAGGAGCATAACGCAGTCCTACATAATGACCACCAATCGTCAAGCTACGATAATGAAACATGTGACTGGTCAAATACCCCGGATATTGACTTCTACATGGATGAACAGCCTTGGGTTCTCGGGCAATTCGTCTGGACAGGCTTTGACTACCTCGGCGAGCCATCACCGTATGATACTGACGCATGGCCGAGCCATAGTTCAGTATTTGGTATTGTTGATTTGGCATCATTGCCCAAAGATCGTTATTTCCTTTATCGTTCTCATTGGAACAAAAATGATGCGACACTTCACATACTTCCTCATTGGAATTGGAAAGGTCGAGAGGGTCAAATCACACCAGTATTCGTATATACCTCGTATCCAAAAGCCGAGTTATTTATAAATGGGAAAAGTCAGGGAATACGAGAAAAGAATGATTCAACACTCCAAACCCGCTATCGACTCATGTGGAATGAGACAAAATATGAACCCGGAGAATTGAAGGTCGTAGCGTATGACAAGAACGGTAAAACTGCTGCCGAAAAAATAATAAGGACTGCCGGCAAACCGCATCATATCGTATTGTCAACCAACAGAGATACCCTTGGTGCCAATGGTAATGATCTTGCATACATTACTGTTCAGATTGCTGATAAAGATGGTAATATCATTCCTACAGAAAACCGAAAGATTAAATTTACTGTATCTGGTTCCGGTAATTTCGAAGCGTCCGCTAACGGTGACCCTACATCGCTTCTATCGTTTCAGGAACCGGAAATGAATCTGTTTAGCGGAGCAGCTACAGCAATTGTTCGTAGTGGAAATGAAAGTGGAGATTTGATATTTACGGCAAAGGCCGACGGAGTTAAACCCGCATCGCTTACATTAAAGGTAAAATAAATTTAGGGTAAAAAGATTGTTTAAGGCTTCCTCATCGGGATAGTCAGAATATCCCGATTTTAACATATAATTTCAATACAATGAAAAATAAACTTATAAAAGAATTCAAAAGCAGATTCAATGAAACCCCGTTCTTTTATGCGTCTGCGGGACGCATAAACCTTATTGGCGAACACACCGACTATAATGGCGGATTTGTTTTCCCCGGTGCCATTGACAAAGAAATAATGGCGGCTATCGCACCAAACAGTACTGACAAAATTCGCGTGTTCTCAATCGACATCAATGAGTATGCCGAATTTGGTCTCAACGAGGATGATGCCCCTTCTCAGTCATGGGCACGCTACATTTTCGGTGTAGCACGCGAAATCCTCAAGCGTGGCGGTGTGGTCAAAGGGTTTGACGCCGTTTTTGCTGGCAATGTGCCTCTCGGTTCAGGTCTCAGTTCTTCAGCCGCTCTTGAGTCCTGCTTTGCCTTTGCTCTCAACGATTTGTTTAATGACAACGGTATCGACAAGTTTGAGCTTGCCCGCATCGGTCAGTCAACAGAGCACAATTATTGTGGTGTCAACTGCGGCATTATGGACCAGTTTGCATCTGTCATGGGGCAGAAGGGTAAGCTGATGCGCCTTGACTGCCGCTCGATGGAGTTTGAATATTTCCCCTTCAACCCCGAGGACTATGAGCTTGTTCTCATCGACTCGCGTGTGAAGCATGAACTCGCCGACTCCCCCTACAACAAGCGTCGCCAGTCGTGTGAGCGCGTGGCAAAATGTCTTGGTCTTGAAACGCTGCGTGATGCGACAATGGAGATGCTTGAATCAATCCTCCCTGACATAACCGCCGAGGATTATTTCCGCGCAAAATTTGTCATTGAGGAAAAGGATCGTGTGCTTGCGGTCTGTGATGCTCTCACTGCCGGCGACTATGAGACAGTAGGCCGGAAGATGTATGAGACCCACCGCGGTCTGTCAAAGGACTATGCTGTTAGCTGTGAGGAACTTGACTTCCTCAATGATATTGCCAAAGAATGCGGTGTCACCGGCTCGCGCATCATGGGCGGAGGCTTCGGCGGCTGCACCATAAACCTTGTGAAGAAGGATCTGCGTGATAGCTTCGTGGAGATAGCCAAAAAGAAGTTCAACGAGAAATACGGACACGAGCCGAAAGTCTATCCCGTTGTCATAAGCGACGGAGCGCATAAGGAGGAATAGTTATGGACAGCAAGAAAACAGTATTGATATCAGGGGGAGCCGGTTACATAGGCTCCCACACGGCGGTTGAGCTTATCAATGCCGGTTATGACGTGGTTATAATCGACAACCTTACCAACTCGGAGCGTGATTCTGTCGCTGGAGTTGAGAGAATCACAGGCAAAAAAGTAGCTTTCGAGGTGGTTGATACCTGCGACAGAGCACAGCTCAAAACGGTGTTCGACACCTACACGTTCGACACAGTCATACATTTTGCCGCATACAAGGCCGTCGGCGAATCAATGACTGAACCGCTCAAATATTATCAGAACAACCTTGTTTCGTTCATGAACATCGTTGCAATGATGAAAGAGTATGGCCGCTCCAATATACTTTTCTCATCGTCGGCAACTGTCTATGGCGATGCTGAACATCTCCCCGTTACCGAACAGACTCCACGTCAACCAGCGACATCACCATACGGCAACACCAAGCAGATTGCCGAGGATATTCTTCGCGACTGTTGTCGTGCATACGATAATGTCAAAGGAATAGCGTTGCGCTATTTCAACCCTATCGGCGCACATCCGTCAGCTCTTATCGGTGAGTTACCTCGTGGTGTTCCAAATAATCTTGTACCGTTTATCACACAGACTGCCGCCGGTATCCGTGAGCGGCTGAGCGTGTTCGGCAACGATTACGACACTCCTGACGGCACTTGTCAACGTGACTATATCGACGTTGTTGATCTCGCCAAGGCTCATGTCGCCACAGTCGACCGCATGACCTCCGGAAAGATGAAAGAAAACTATGAAATCTTCAATGTCGGTACAGGGCGTCCGGTCTCGGTACTTGAACTTCTCACCACATTTGAGAAAGTCAACAATCTCAAACTGCCTTATGTAATCACCGACCGTCGCCCTGGCGATGTGCCTGCTGTATGGGCTGAGACATCACGCGCCAACGAGCTCCTTGGATGGAAGGCAGAGCGTTCTATCAACGAGACACTGAAAGCGGCATGGGAATGGGAAAAGCATGTAAGAAAAATCAAATAAATAATTCAATGAAACCAACATTATTCGTTCTCGCCGCCGGAATGGGCAGCCGTTATGGTGGGCTGAAGCAGCTTGATGGTCTCGGACCTCATGGAGAGACTATAATGGACTACTCAATTTACGATGCCATCCACTCAGGATTCGGTAAGGTGGTGTTTGTTATCCGTAAGGACTTCGAGCAAGATTTCCGTGACAAGGTGCTTGCAAAATATAAAAGTCATATCCCTATGGAAGTGGTGTTCCAGTCAATCGACGAACTGCCCGATGACTACACCTGTCCCGATGACCGAACAAAGCCATGGGGTCCGGCTCATGCCGTAATCATGGCTACCGGAGTAATCAATGAACCGTTTGCAGTAATAAACTCCGATGATTTCTATGGCCGCAATTCCTTTGAGGTACTCGCCAAAGAATTGATGCGTCCTCGCGATCGCAAAGGCGACTACTGCATGGTTGGCTTCCACATCGGCAACACAATGACAGAGAACGGTGGGGTTAACCGTGGCGTATGCCAGACCAAAGATGGATTGTTAACTTCTGTTGAGGAGTGCAAGGATATCGCCTACAACGATAATCATGAGATTGTCTACACAGATGCAGACGGGAAAGAGCATAAGCTTGAAGCCAATGTACCCGTGTCAATGAATATGTGGGGCTTCACGCCTGATTATTTCGACTTCGGTATCCGTGAGTTCTCACGTTTCCTCTCGGAAAAGATCAATGTCCCAAAATCTGAGCAGGTAATCCCTGATGTAGCTGACGCACTGATTAAATCTGGCGAGGCAACGGTTAAGGTTCTTGACACCGATTCACGCTGGTTCGGCGTGACGTATGTCGATGACCGCCCCGGTGTAATTGCAAATTTTGCAGATCTTCATAAATCAGGCCTTTATCCTGACAAACTCTTTTGATTTATTTTAAGGTAAAATAAGATTGTTATGAGGGGTTCTGATATTTCGGAGTCCCTCTTTTTTTAAGACTTTACTATTATAACCATATTTTCAACATGAATAGAATTCTCATTGTAGATGCCTCCGAATCCGACCGTCGGCTTATGTCGGGCTTGCTTGTCAAGTCCGGCTATGAGCCGATTGCCGTTGGGACGATGGAGGCTGCAAAAGACGAGGTGGCGAAACTGCCACCCGGAGCAGTGATTGTCGCGGACGCTTCACTCCGTGACAGCTCTGCAAAAGAGTTAATCAACTGGCAGAAGGCCGAAGGATTCACGTTCCCGGTCATCGCCATAGTGAACAACCTGAACGGTCCCGACCTTCTTGAAGTGATGAAAGGCGGCGGAGCGGTAGATGTGGTGCAACGGGCCGGCATTGACAAGCAGCTCGTTGAAACGGTAGGCAAATACGCCAAGCCGGAGAATATCGTAATCCAGCTTGACAACGCCCTGATTCCTCGGAGAAGCAACAGCTTCCGTGAAATAGGAAAGGCTATCGGACGAGTCGCCACCACGAACGCCAACTGTATCATTTTCGGAGAAAGCGGTATGGGAAAGGAACAGATTGCACGACAGATCTATCTCCAAAGTTCGCGGACACAGAAGCCTTTGAAGGTTCTTGAAGCCGGAGGCGCGCCGCTTGTCGGCAAGCATGACCCGGAGTCAGACCGCAGCGAAATCTATAACCGCATCGAGGGTTACTTTCAGGAAGTGAAAGGCGGTACACTGATTATCAAGAATATCCAGTTGTTGACATTCGAGACGCAATCAGTATTACTGCACATTCTTGAACAGGAACACCCCGATGTGAGAATAATCAGCACTGCAAACGGAAATCTGTTGAAGATGGTAGCGGACGGTAGCTTTCGCGACAATCTTTTCTATATGCTCCGGCAGAGGAGCATTACTGTACCATCTCTACGAGAATCAACGGAGGATATAGCTGATATTGCGGACTATCTTCTTCAGAGATATGCTCAGAAGAAGCAGCGACCGAAACAGCATCTTGACGCATCTGCGATAAAGGTATTGAAGCTGCATCCGTGGCCCGGCAACGTCCGAGAACTGAAAGACACTGTTCTTTTCGCCGCCTTCCATGCAAAAGAGGTTGCCATTACCGCTGAGGACATCAGATTTGACGATGCAACCCCCGAAACAGCGGAGGATTTGACCCATCGCAATCCCAAGTACGAGCGGGACAATATCATCCGGGCATTCAAAAGGGCCGGTACATGGCGAGGCGCGTCAAAGCTACTTGGTATATCCGAAAGAGCCTTGTTTGAGCAACGTAAGAAGCACGGAATCAATGCTGATGGAAAAATCGAGTCTTGACAACCTCAGGAAAATTTCGTAACTTTGCAACGCAAATAGCAAATAAATAGCGATTGAAGCGTCAATCGTCTTAACCATATTCATATCATAACACCGCATTTTGTTTTGACGAAAATCTGGTAAATTTTTGAATACAAGAGCAAATGCGTGAAAGTTATGCTATGCGCAAGCATAGCGTGCTGTCACGTTTTCTTGTATGGGTTTTACCAGAACCTTCGTTAATAAGCGTGATTAGCACGCTATTTTTTTTACCCTTATCTGAACCTGATACCATAATATAAAGTCGGCATAAATCGGCAAGCTGTCAGAATTGTTCTTCTGCCATAAAGATTTAACTTTCAAAATATTTTGCCGATATAAAATTCAGCAACACAGCATATTGTCGATATTAACCATCGTTAAACAACCCTTTTCATAATCCCTTCGGTTATAATTGCAAACGAGGCGCAATCCTCGATAAGTCTAACGTAAAAACATATAACCGCATGGAGATTACAACTCCCCCAAACGCATCAGGCTTCAGCAGGAAGCCCAAATCAAAGAGCGGCAAATCAGACCGCAGCCGCAAGACCCGCAACCGCAGACCCGGCAACAATCCTATGGATGAACTGCCCGCGGATGCCAACGCGTGGCTGTTCGGATCAATGTTCCTCATGGCAGCCGCCAGACTTCTCGCACCTTTCTTTTCATACAGACAGGCGAAAACCACGGCAACGTCCGCCACACCCGAATAAGCGTATGGCGCAGACTACCGACAAGGACGCGGATTTCAAGACTGCCGCGCAAGCCTATGTCTCACTCGTAGAGCAGCGTGCCAGAAGCCCCTGCCTTTATCCCGCGAGAGACAGACCGCGACTGACCTTCCACGGAGAGCCTGTAATCCTTCTCGACGACATCATAACCGGGCTTGACATCAGCGAGAAGACAATAAGGCGATACCGCGACGCAGGAAAAATCAAGGTCTATGAGAGCATAGAGGGAAACATCAAGTTCGTCCTTCAATGCGACCTCGACGAGTTTCTCGAAAAGTGCTTCATTAGTTCGTCCCATCCAGACTACAGGACTGTGAAGTGCAGAACCAACTCCGGCGGAAACGCCAAAACAACCACCACTAAATCATAATTCATTATGGACCAGACTCCCGATCAGCAGGAAGTGCTGATGGCCCGCGACAACACAAGCGGGAAAGTCGGGGCGGTCGTAGGGCAGAATCCCGACGGCACCCCCAAGATGGCGGACGTAAAGTCAACGCCTCTCAGTGAACTCATCAAGTTCAACAAAGGGCAGAACCCCCTCGAAGCGTTCATGTCGAATTTTCTCCGGCAGGCCAAGAACCCTACGATGTTCAGCTTTTTCAGACTGCCAGCCGACAGGTATGAAATGGTCGCGCCCGCAATGGCGGACATAATTCAGGAAGCGGAGAAAAATGCAGAGATGCTCAGACCCTACGCGGTGGAAACGGACGTCCCCGCCCAGACGGTAAAACCTGAGCAACAATCAGTTCCGGAGCCTCCGGCTCAGCAGGAACAACAGGCAGTCGAGACACCCCAGCCGCCACAACAGGCACAGACCCCGGAGCCTGAACAATCAGCGCAGGCACAACAGTCCCAACAGCCTGAACAGACACTCGCGGCACCTGTCAGGAATGCCCCCATAAACGCGGACAGCATCGACTGGGACAAGATACAGAAGCAATGGGGCATCACACGCGAAGATCTTGAAAAATCAGGGGCACTCGACCAGATGGTCTATAACCACAAATCGCCGCAGCTTTTCACTGTGACGCCACAATTCGGCGACGAGAAGTTCTCGATTCAGGCAAAACTCTCTTTCCGCACCAACCCCGATGGCTCATATTCACTTGTGCCACATTTCGTCCGCAACGAGCCGCAGCTCGACAAGGAATACAAGGGCTATACATTCACCGGCGAGGACAAGGCTGAGCTGCGCAAGACCGGCAACCTCGGCAGGGCGGTGGAACTTGCCGACCCCAAGACCGGGGAAATCAAGAGATGCCTCGTGAGCATAGACAGGCTCACCAATGAAATCGAGTCAATGCCGATAGACAACATCTATATCCGGCGCAAAGTGGCGAACATAGAACTCGACATGCAGGCAGTCGGCATACTGAAGAACGGCGGCACCATACGGGCGCAGAGCGTCGAACTGCCAAACGGCGCGAAATTTGTCGCCGACCTGCAATACAACGTATCCAAACGTGATGTCGTTTTCGTCAACTCCGATCTCTACCGCCAGTTGCAGGGACAACAGAACAGCCGCCCGCAACAAGACCAGTGGCACAATGCCGACGGCACTGTCAAACGCCTTGCCCACTGGTGCAAGATAGAACTGAGCGAACAGCAGCAGAATGACTATCTTGCCGGTAAGAAAGTCCTCGTGGGCGAGGCAAAAGACAAATTCGGCAACGACTGCACCGTCTATTTCCAGTATGACCCGGAAAAGCGCGCACCTGTAACCACGCGGATATATCCAGACCGCAACAATGTGGTGGGCATCGCCGAAGAAAGCAGGACACAGATGGCTGTCAACAATGACGGTGCCACAAACGAGGCCACCAAGAACGTGAAAGAGCCTCTCCAGCGCGGACAGACCGCGCCAAAGGACGAGAACCAGCAAAGGCAGCAGAAGCCCAAAGGTCCCAGACCCTGACAGCCTCTCACCATCCGTCCACAATCAACATACACTGTGATTCAACCGATACGGTAGCCGGGTTATGACTGTAATCCCGACCACTGAATCCACGTCACGTCCGTAAATATCCCGTCCGGCAACCGTATCACCCAGACAAGTTATCCCTACGGCACGGGGATAAGGGCAATCCTGTCCCCGTGCCTTCAATAAATTCACCCTAAACCCACATTAAATTATGATCCTTATTATCTGCGAGAGCATTCTCGCCACCAAGACCGTCGCCATAGCACTTGGCGCAAACAACGAGACAAGCGAGGGCATCCACACCTCAGGTACATTGACAGTTGCCACAGTGCCGCCCCGTTTCATCCGCCACACGCCCCTCGGTGAGATGGCTGACGGAAAAAGTCCGTTCATCCCGGAGAAATTCAGGATGTCCGTCACCGACAAGGAACTGGAACGCGAGCTGAAGCCCCTGTTCCGTGAGGCATCCGAAGTGGTGTTCGCCTCCGACGGCGGAGCCGACGCACAGGCGCGCTTCTTCAACATCTGCCGCCACTTCCGTGTGGGCTGTCCCCGAAGCCGTATGTGGATGACCCGGCTCAGCTACGGCGCAATCCGCGGGGCATTCCATTTCCGTGAGTCGGGCCGTCACCTCCACCGCCTCGCCCAGACCGGACTCGTGTCAAAAGGTATGGATATGCTGTTCGGCTACAATATCAACCAGACCTTACTGCACTTCGGGATTCCCGCCTGCAACCTAACCCGTCAGGAGGCTGTCTCGCTCTTGTATCTCGGAGAACTCTCCGACCATATAGACTATGTGCAACTGCCGGCAAATCCCGCATATTCAATCCTCGTCAACGCAAACAGCGGCACGGTGTTCGAGTCCGCAGAGTCATGGGACGATGAGGCGGATGCAGGAGCCGCGCTCGAATCCGTACCCACAGGCGAAACAGTACCCGCCACACTGACCATAGAGGAGACCGACAGGTTCAACATGCGTTTCCACACGCTCCTGACACTCCAGATGGACGCCTTCAACAATCTCGGCTTCATGCCCGGCAAGACGCTGAAAGTTGCGCAGAAACTTTATGACAGGGGGCTTATATCGTCACCTCTGACCGACTGCCCGCACCTTCCCGAAAAACTGCGGGGCCACATCATGACGGTGTTCCCCGATGCCGGAGGCTACCTGTGGGGAGACAACGGGGCGACAATCGACAGCCACGCCATAATAACCCTGCGCGCCGCCGACGAGGTGCTGACCGCGAGCGAGCTGCAACTCTACCGTCTTATCCTCAACCGTATGAGGGCAGTAATGGAGCAGAACCCCGTCCGCAAGTATGCCACACTGGAGTTCACCGTCGGCGACAACCGTTTCAGCCGCCGCTGGGAGATAACCGGCGACGCCTATGACGTGACCGAGACAGGCTCTTTCCAGACTCAGGTCGAGATTGCCGATGCAGGGGTGTATCCCTTCGACCGCCCTGTGGAGTCAAGAGCGTTTTCCGATGTCATCTGCAATCTCACGACAGTGGCAGGCTGTGTCGATGAGTTCATGCACACCGGTGTGCCGTACACGAAGGAGACAAACGATTACGGCAGCGCGATGGGCAGTCTTGTTAACAAGGGACTCGCCATGCTTGACGGCGACGGGATATACCTCACCCCCGAAGGGCAGGCAATCTATGACCAGTTTTTCGGACACGAGATAGCCGAGATGATACTGACATGGCAGTTCGAGGCGAACTACCTCTACGAAGGCGACCAGACCGGACGCGGTGTAATCGAAGGCTTCTCCGGCGCGCTTCTTGACCTGATCGGCGAACTTGACCCCGGATGCGGGGCATAATCCGCTGTCTCCGGCATTCCTATCCAAAAATAATCGGCACTACATAGCTGAAAATCGGATAGAAATCGCTAACTTTGCCACTGAATCGCAGTCATAATTTATTTTGATTGTGGATTTAGTGGTGAGGCAGCGGGAGGGATACCCGCTGCCTTTTTTAACATCCTTATCCACCCACCGCTAAATCCCACAAATAATTATGGAAGTATTACTAATTGAGAAGGATACTCTTGACTGTATTCTCGACGAGCATGAGCTTCTATGCAATATGGTCATAATAATGGCTAACCGCCTGCGCCGAAAGGAAACTGCCGATATGATGACCTCAGCCGAGGTCTGCGATTTTCTCCATATAGGCAAGACAACCCTGCAATCGCTCAGAAACAACGGAAAGATAGGCTATATCAGAATAGACGACGGAAGCGTAAGGTATCCTGTGATAGAAATTATCCGTTATATGGAGTGTAATGGCATTCATTCTAATAGTGCCGCCTATGGGGAATGAGATTATAACCAAATCGGATATGCGTATTATCGCAGCCCGTTCGCAATCACAAAAAGCGTTTGAGGCAGTCGGTATAATACGAGACAGCCATCACCCAGTGCTTGGTGGCATCTGTTTTCTTGATGACAAGGAAGTTGCAGAACACCTAAAAGTGACAAGGCGGACAGTACAGAACTATCGGGACCGGGGGATTCTGTCATATTATATGATATGTGGCAAATGCCTCTATCCTGAGCATGAAATACAACAGATGCTTGACGAGAATTTCCATCCGGCATATTACGATTAAGCAGCAAACAAATGATGAGCGGCAACCGAGAATTTAACTCGATTGCCGCTCTGTCATTTATGTGACATTACGATTTTTTGGGTCGTCCGCGCTTAGGCAGGGGAGGACGCTCGAACGTGGTTGGCTTCTCTGGCAACGGTTTGATGTCAACTTTCAGACTGTCGAATTTATCTCTCATGCGTCCCATATCTTCGGATACGGTCTGGTCAAGCATTGTGGCATAAATCTGAGTCGTGGCAATGTCTTTATGCCCCAGCATCTTCGACACTGTTTCGATAGGCACATGATTGTTGAGCGACATTGTAGCGAACGTATGGCGCGCGATATGGGTTGTCAGATGCTTCTTGATGTCCGCTTTTGATGCTATCTCATCAAGATACGAGTTCATGCGCTGGTTTGAGATGACCGGGATTACGGTATCCTTTTCCACAACACGGGGATGGCTCCTGTATTTCTCCATCAGTCTGCGCGGTATCTCCAGTATCGGGATAACGCTCATCTCGTCTGTTTTCTCACGGGCCTTGCGTATCCACATCTCTCCTTTGTCATCAGTGACGATATGTTCGCGTTTGAGGGTTGAGATGTCTGCGAACGCCAGTCCTGTGAAGCAGCAGAACACGAAAGTATCGCGCACGAGGTCGAGACGGGGAAGTTCGCTGAGGTCAAGCTCTATGATACGCTGGAGTTCGGTCTCAGTCAGTTTTTCCCTCTTCGGCTTTGTGCGTACATAGCGTTTGCCTACGAATGGATCATCGTCAATCCATTTGTTCGCGATGCCGGTGCGTACCACGCTTTTGAGATAGCGGATATAACGGACGGCGGCATTGTTGGCACAACCCTTCTTTATTCGCAGGAAATGCTCGAAGTCGTCAACCATTCCGGAAGTCAGTTTCTTCATCGGAATATCTTTCACATCCTGATTGTCGATGAGGAATTCCTCCAGATACTTTACGCATCGCTCCCAACGCAGGCGCGTACCCTCGCAGATGTCGCCGCGCTCGTTCCTGTCCTTGACCTTCTTGTTCAGCTCTCTGAACGCTTCACAGAGCATCGTCGGCTTTTGCAGCTTGCCGAGGAAGGCTTTTTTAAGGGTGTCGGGATTTACCATCTCATCACGCATCACGAGCTGATTGTGTATCTCGCAGATTTTGGTACGGATGGTGTCAAGATAACGGTTCAGTTCAAGGTCTTTCTTTGTTTTACCTTTCGACTGACCTTTGGACGCGTCCCAGTTGGCGGGGGCTACATACCTGTTGGTATATACCTCCGCACGTTGCCCATTCATTGTTATTCGTAACAGAATGGGAAATTCGCCCTCCTTGTTCGGGCGGCTTCTCCTGACCATGAAGTTCAGAGAGAAGTAACACTCATTGGATAATTTCATTTGTCATGTGGCTTTAATGGTTAAACTAAAGATACATAATTTTTCTCGGTTATACAAACTGTAAATCCGAAGGACAAATGAAATTTCCGGGTTTGCGAGGTGGCAAAACAACCAAATCCACGAATAATGTAGAATTGCCACCTCGAATTGCCACCTTTTCATAACTATTTTTAACTATGACGATAGCTAAAAATGCGTCAAGGAACAGCTGAGGACAATATGCCTAACAAACTCTGGCTGATGTTCAGGATTATTCTTTTGCCACCTGCAACCACCCTGCGAGGTGGCAGATATATAATGGTTTCTATCCTTGTAAGGCTTTGAAAAATAATGAAATATAGTCTTTCGAGGTGGCAAATTATGGTGGGAATTTTATTGCCACCTTTTTGCACACCCGCAGTTTCAATATTTTGCGCCGGACGGGGACAAGGGTAAAAAGAAAAACCTCTGAAAATCAACGATTTTCAGAGGAATTCGTCGGTCTGATAGACCCTTCTGTGACCCCGGAGAGGCTCGAACTCTCGACCCAATGATTAAGAGTCATTTGCTCTACCAACTGAGCTACGGAGTCATGTGCATGTTGTCCTTTGACTTTTGCGATGCAAAGTTAAACACAAATTTATTTATGGCAAAATTTTTTGCATATAATTTGCAATGTTTTTTGTTTTGCAGATGAATTTTGAGGATGAATCCGTAATGCTGATTCCTTAAGGGTGTTATATTTAGGGGCAATCAACGGTAACGGCAGTCGTTTATGACTGTATGGACGCAGACGATATATAATTTTTGCTTTTCAAAATATAATTACAAGAAATACGGATAATCATAGGCCCACAGGGTATCGTATGATTATCCGTATAAGTAATTAACCTAAATGTTATATTTCGGGATAACCCGGATTCTGTTTCAGATTGGGATTGGTATTGAGTGTGGTGCGTGATAGGGGCAGCCACATTGTATGGCTGTCGTTATCAGGCTCTTTGTCCCACCAGCGACCGGTGTTGTATACTCCGAACCGGCAAAGTGTCTGGCGGCGCAACCCTTCGGCAAGGAACTCTCGTCCCCATTCGTCAAGCAATTCCTGCTTGGTGAGCATGCTTCCATCCTCCGGATACAGGCTGGGGGAACCGGCAGGATAGTTGCGTCTTCGCACTGTATTGAGCAGTCTTTCGGCTTCGGCTTTATTGCCTTGGTTGAAGCGTATCTCGGCGAGGTAGTATATCACTTCAGGCAAGCGCAACATGGCGTAGTCCGATTCTATTTTGTTGGGGTCATCGGAGGGGTAAAACGGGTATTTGATTATGCACCATCCCGAATTCTGGTCGCCGGAGGTCATGGTTGATGCAGCAGTGACAGCGCCGTTAGATGGTTGCGGCGAGGGACTTGACGGGTCTGTATCGCGAAATATTCCCACTTGGTCACGTATATATAGCTCGTAGGCTCCGTTATCGGAAGTTACATTCTTGGTCACCCCGTTATCATCGTATGGCAGATATCCGTAAAGGAAGAGCCCTTCACGTTTACTGTTGCCCAGATTCTTATATTTTTTCAGCCTTACATCGTCAGGATACTTCATGAACTTGCGTACAGGTTTGCCAAGTTCAAATGCATATTCGTTGCCGTCAAGGTCAAGGCCCGGCTGAAGGGCATATTTGGGATTGCAGTTGCCCCAGTCGGTGAAGCCGAAGTATTTTGGAGAGAGAAAGGGTGCTACCTGCCAGAACATTTCGGTGCCGTAAACCCAATGCATACCGCCGAAAGATGACGGGAAGCCATAGAGTATTTCGTTGGAATTAACATTGTCCCAGTCAAAAGGCGCATCCCAGCGCGAGTCAGGTTCGTAGAATCCGTAGTCGCCGCGGAGTATAGCCTCACAGTACTCTGCGGCTTTATCCTCCATATTCTCATCAATCCACCAGCTTGCATTCATATACAGGCGGGCTAGCAGAGCCGCGCAGGCCCCTTTTGTCCATAATCCTTGATTGATGCCGTTGCCATTTGCACCTTCTTTGGCATTTAATTTAGGCAGTGATTCAAGCAATTCCGTCTCGAGGAAGGTGAATGTCTCTTTGGGTGTGGCCTGAGAGGGAAGTTCCGATACTGGATAATCTGTCACGATAGGGATATTATGGTACAGGTCAAATATGGTCATGTACATCCAAGCTCTCAAAACCCGGCTCTGGGCTATGAAGTCGTCGATTTCATGTTTGCTGACCCCGAGTTTCTCTCCGTCGATATGGCTAAGGTCGGAGATGCTTGAATTGCACAAGCCGATGCCACGATAGGTGTCATCCCATGTCCATCTTACAAATCCGTCGTCGATAGTCCATGTATGGTAGTGGTAGCGGCAGAATTCGCCGCCGTTGTACCAATGCTCTTCGCGCTGTACCGTCATGTAGTGGTCGGCCGAGAGCTCACCCATCCAGTACAATCCTTGTGTGTTTAGCCAGTATGCGTGGCCAAACGGGCGCAAAAAGCCTTGTATCACGTTCTCCCGTGTTTTGTAGAAGCCTTCCTGAGGGATAATGTCATATGTCTTTTCGTCAAGATCGGTACAGCCGACCGATAAGAGCAACAGGGTGGTCGCTATTATGTTTCCAAGAGTTTTCATGTTGATAAGAATATATAAATTTAGAAGTCGATTTGCACACCAAACAGATACTGACGTGTCGACGGATAGTATCCTGTCTTACTATACGGAATGCCGGGTTGAAGTCCATTGACGCAATAAGCGTCGGGGGCCAGCCCCCGGTTATAGCTACGTATCGAGAAGAGATTGCGTCCGGTAAGATAGAACCGTACTTTTTCGATATATCGGTTTATCTTCCATGTATAGCCCAGTGTTGCCACATCAAGTTTGACAAAATCGCCGTCATGCACGAAGTAGCTGCTATGTACATTTTTTCCCTCGGTTATATGGGCGTTTTCGGAATAGGCCGACTTCAGTACGTTGGTGCCGGGAGCCGCCCCCATCACTCCATAATAAAGATCCTGAGCATCATAAATCTGATAACCGAAAGCTCCGCGGAAATAGAGTGTAAGGTCAAGGTTGCGATAACGGAAGTTATTTGTGAGTGAAGCGGTAAATTCAGGCATGCCGTTACCCACTACGCATTTGTCGGCATCGGTGCCTTGCGATACGGGTATCTTCTCGCCGCTTTTGTCGTAGACAAGCCAGTTGCCGTTGTCATCAACTCCCGCATACCTGAATGTATAGAAGTTTCCTACGCGCTGGCCCTCTTCTATGCGCTGTACCGGACCGGGGTTGCCGGGATAGGTGGGGAAGCCGTCCATCCAATAGAATTTCTGTCCTTCGTACAGCCGGTTGGAGAATGATACAAACTTGTTGTCTGATGTCGAGCCTATAAAACTTAGGGTATAATCGAAATCTTTTGTCCTCACGGCATTATAACGGAGTTCTATTTCGATGCCGGTATTTTTCATTGTGCCGACGTTGACATACGAATTGGCTATGACATTAGGCGGCACAGGCACACTATAAGTGCCGAGGAGGTCGCTCTGCTTGCGGTTGTAGTAATTGACGGATCCCTCCAGTTTATAGTTAAGCAGGCTGAAGTCTATGCCGGCATTCCAGTTCTTGCCTTTTTCCCATTTAAGGTTTACGTTGGGATTGGAGTTGATGCCCCATCCTTGTATATATTGTCCTTTATAAAAAATGAGGTCATAAGATGCCATGGTGGCAAGTGACTGGTAGCTTGCGAAGTCCTGATTTCCGGTCTCTCCGTAATCGGCCCTTATTTTCAGGTCGTTTATCCAGTTTATGCCACGCATGAAGTTTTCCTGACTTATGCGCCATCCGGCCGATACGGCAGGGAAGTTGCCCCATTTGTTATTGGCGCCGAATTTCGATGACCCTTCGTGGCGTATCGAGGCGGTAAGGAAGTAGCGGTCATTAAAGCTGTAGGAGAGTCGCCCGAAGAATGCTATGAGTTTTGAGTCGTTTCGGTATGATGACATGCCTTTGCGGCCGGCTGTCGCTCCCATATAGGCTCCTGCTCCAAGATTGTCGGCTCCGAGAAGATCAGATGCGAAGTCTTTGTTTTCAGCGCTTAATCCGTCGTTGACAAAATACTGGTAGGAATATCCGCCCATAAAGGCGACGCGGTTTTTGGCGTTGCTGAAGCCGTAGTTGACAAGCCATTCGAGTGACTGCTGTTTGTTTTTGTCATAAGAACGCTTGGCCTCACCGTCAAAACCGGATTCTTGGGCTACGGTAGATGTCGACGGACGAAACCATGAGTAGTCATTCTGTATAATCTGCTGCGCCAGAGTTATCTGGGTGCTGAGCGAGTGACGCTCATCCTTGCATAACGCAGGAAATAGATTGACTTTAAGTGTGCCGTCCCAGTTCAGGAAGGTGCGTTCACCGCCATTCTGCTCGATTTTCAAGCGTTCTACAGGGTTGTTGGTCGCGTAGGCTGTGATGTAAGTGTATTTCCCGGGATTGTCCTTATCCATTACCGGAATAGTGGGGTTTATCATTATGGCTTCACGGAATGCATCGTAGTCGGCGTTGTTGTACTTGACATTGCGAGGAGTCACATTAAGAATGATTTTATATAAATCGTCTTTTCCGGTATGGTTCACGGTCATGCGTGCGCCTACCTGACGCTTGCCGGCTCTCAGGTCGATGCCGTCAGTGTCTTTATAGTCGACCGTGGCACGATAATTGGTGCGTGATGTGCCTCCCGACACGGTAAGTGTATGACTATGCGATACTCCTGTCTTTGAAATGGACTTGAACCAGTCGGTGTTTGCTCCATAGTCATCGCCGCGGTTGTATTTGCGGAATTCGTCGGCCGACAATACATCCAGCTCGCGTATAGGGTCGGTTATGTTTATGAAGCCGGAATAGGACGTGTGTACATTGCCGTCTACAGCTCCTTTCTTGGTCGTAATCACCACTACACCGTTGGAGCCGCGCGTACCATAAATGGCCGAAGCCGCGCCATCCTTAAGGACGTCAATGGACTCGATGTCATTTTCGTTGATGTTGTCGAGGCTTCCTCCGGGCACTCCGTCGATTACCACCAGCGGTCCGAGGCCGGCATTGCGCGACGATACGCCGCGTACCTGCATGCTGACGCTCGAGTTAGGGTCGGCACCGGTGGAGTTTTCAACTGACAGTCCGGGCACTTTACCTTGAATCTGCATGGCCGGATTGCCATTGCCTATCTGGAGCATGTCTTTGCCGGATACGTGCGACACGGCGCTTGTAACCTCCTTTTTCGAGATGCTGCCATAGCCGATGACTACCACGTCATCGAGCATATGTGACTCTTCGTTCATTGCGATGTGGAGCGGTTTGCCATTATTGGCTGTCACTTCAACGGTTTTGTATCCTATGTATGATATCGAAAGTACGGCGCCGGGCTGAACGCTAATGCTGAACCGCCCGTCGGCATTGGTGACTGTACGATTGTCTTTCGTGCCTTTTTCCCATACGGTAGCTCCGATAACAGGCTCGTTTTCGGAGTCAATGACTGTACCCGATACTTGCTGCTGCGCCCACAGTGCAGGTGTGATGCCGCACAGCAACAGGCATAACACAATCCTGAAAGCCGGCAACAGCTCTCTTAAATTAAAATTTTTCATGTTTGAGTGTAATAATTGGTTAGAATTATAAAATGCCGGAGTGATATTACTTCTCCGCAAAAGTGTTGAACGAATGGGGCTTGACAGTGGCTTCAAGATAGCGGTCGCCGATTTTTACTGAGATGCGGTCGGGGGTGTCCTTGAAGTTGCCGGCAAAAACTATATGTTTTCCTTCGGCGGTTCTTGCTACAAGCACCGGCTTGTTGTCGTCGCCAAGGGCTTTGTAAGCCACAATATCCGTACCGGGGGCAATAAAACCGGCATAATGTCTTACCGCATGATATTCAGGAGTATAGATGGCGGTGCGCTTATTAGAGTCCACGCGTATCAGTGCGTTTTGTTTCCATCCCCACGGACTCTCGCCATTGTCGGCGAGGATAAAGTTCCAGAAAGTATATTCGTTGCATCCGTTGCCGAGATAGTGGTTTATCAGTTCAAACGTGTGTTCGCCGGCTTTCCAGTCAAAACTGCCCCAGCCGCATTCACTCTCCGAGCACATGTAACTCCATTCAGGGTGCATTTTGCGTATGTGAGGCAGTACCTCGCGTCCCTCCCACTGGAAACCGATGCCGCTTATTTGAGACTGAAGCTCTTTGTCGGACAAAACGGCCTCAACATGGTCGCGTCGGTTAGTATTGAACGTGCCCATGTACAGTTCTACTTCAGGATGCAGGCGTTTAAGTGTCGGAGCCAGATAATCGCGGTTGAATCTAATTGATCCGTCGGCTGTCCATGCGCAGCCCGGATATGGCGTATAACTGTATGCCTCATTCTGGTATATGACGCGGTCTATCGGTATATTCTGCTCGCTGTAGGCGTCGATGAACCTGCAGAACATATCGGCGTAGGCCTGCAGATGACGAGGGTCCTGAATGAAATAGTCATTTTCGGCTATCTGTCGGGGAAATACTCCGTCTCTGCTGCCTGTAAGCTTCATTTCGTCAGGATCGGTTTTTGTATCGGCACCTGCATAAAGAAGATAATCAAGTTTCGGTGACATATTGTTGTACTGACTGCTCAATACGGGATAGTCCCCGTTTATTTTCATCCAAGAAGGAGGACTCCAAGGCGACACCCAGAAGCCGAGCGAGGGATTGTATTTCTGAGCCGCACGTATAAAGGGTATTATAGATGTTTTGTCGCGGTCTATGTTGAAGTAGCGCAGTTCAAGGTCGCCCTCGACTTCGTCGCAGCTATACCAAGAACGGGCATAGTCGTTAGCGCCCATAGATATGCGTCCGCGCGTTATACGCAAATCGCCGTCGGGAGCAAACACTCGTGCCAGTATTGTATCCTGTTCCTCTCGGGTAAGTATGCACAAGGCATCCCAATCAAGTTCATTGAATGTTACTCCCCAGCCACTGAATGTGACTATTTTTTCTCCGTCACGGACCGATATGTCCGGAGTGCCTGTCGGCTTATTGCGTAATTTCAATCCGGATTGGCACCACTCTTTTCCCTCCGTACTCTCAGTCCATTGATATGTCTGCGCCTGTACGGATGAAACAAATGTAACAAAAGCTCCTGCTGTGAGGAGAAAACTTCGCACTTGTCGATTCATGTTCATTGATAGATTTAATTTGTATTTTTAGAACATGCAAAATAAGTGAGAGCCCTGAAAAAGAGCGAAATAAATGCGTCACAAAACCATATCACAGAAATCTCTCAGGTGTAATATGTTACATTTATCACGCTATATAAGTTACATTTGTTATATTATCAATGAGCTGCGTCACACGGCGCGGTACAATCATTGGCCCTTTTTTGATGTAGAGTCATATGTCTTGGCGATTTTATATTGGCCGGGCAATACGCCAAACATCTCTTTAAATAATTTGCTGAAATAAGTGGCGGTGGAAAATCCGCAACGTTGTGCCACTTCTTTTACAGGCAGTTCTGTGGCAGCCAAGAGAGCGGCAGCCTTCTTAAGCCGTATGCTGCGGATAAATTCTACAGGTGATTGTCCGGTCTGTACCCGCAATTTACGGTACAGATTCATGCGGCTCATACACAGGTCGCTGCTGAACTGCCCGACATTGTAATGCGGGTCGGAAAGATGCGCCTCCACCAAAGCTACCGCTTTATTGAGGAATTCCTTGTCGAATTTTGGGAGAGACGTAGCATCGGCACGTATATCCAAAGTATTAAGCGCTACCTCTTTGCGCCGGCGATGCAGTTCGAGCAGCTGGCTTATGCGTCTTGAGAGCCACAATACTCCCAGCACAAGCGATATGGCGATTAAGCCGTAAATAAGGTAAGCCCACCATGTCTCATACCATGCCGGCAACCGGCGCAATGTCAGGCTTATATACGGCTCTCCCCAACAGCCGTATCGGTCGGTAGCCTTCAGCTCCAGCTGATAAATGCCTTTGGGAAGACGGTTAAAGTATGCCGTGTTGCTGCCTGCGGGCAAGTAGGTCCATGATGTCTGCCATCCTTTGAGCCGATAGGCATAACTGACTTGACCGGCATGAAGATGGTCCAGAGTCGAAAACGCTACTTTACAATCGCCCTGATGCGGCAGCAGATCAACTTCATTCTGTTCAGTGCCGATAAAAATATGTCGGTCGCCCGCAGTTATAGATGTCACAACCGGCCGTACTGAAGATGCCGTCGTGTCATCAAGGTCGGCCGAGGAGGTTATGATGCAGAATGCTCCCATGCCGCCCACGCACACCTTGTTGCCGTCTATAAGTCGCACACAATGCATGTAATCCATCTTAATGCGGCTGTCGGAACTGTGAAAAATGCGGAAAGCATTGTTGGTAGGGTTATACTCTTTTAAATATTGGTCAGTGAGTATCCATATATGGCCCGATTTGTCCGCCTGTAGACTCTTTATGCTTTCACCGCCCCACAGACAATGATCATTCTCACGTGTCAGCACATTATGTCGCGGCTGATAGCTATATATGCTTCCTTGCGATGTCGCGGCCCATATGGTGCCGTTTGGAGCCACGGCTATCGAGCAGTATTCATCGCCTTTATCAATAACAGTTATCTCGCCGTCTGTTGACACATGGATGAATCCGTCTTTTCCGGCAACGGCATATATCTCTCCGCCGGTAGTCGCGGCCAATTGTCTTATTGATCCGGTGCCTCCGCACACTTTGTTGATGTAATTGCCCGATACCGACATTTCATATATGGCATCCTCAGTACCTATCCAAAGGCGATTGCGACTCTCGTGCAGAGCGGTTATATGTTCGGCTCCGGTTACGGACAAGCAGTACTCAATATGGATGTCCATGTCTTTATGAGTGAAACGCAGGAGCCGGTTTGCGTTGACAGCCCATATGCCCGACCCTGTGGAACACTTCTCGATCCACTTCTCTGTATACGGATAGTTCTCGACATTCCGGCTGGCGTAGGATATGCGGTCGGTAGCAGGATGATATAGTGTAAGATTATCTCTTCCTTGCCATATCCAATAATAATCGTCTTCTTTCACCACGGCATCAGCCATAACCGGATATCCGGTAAGACGTTTTGTCGCATCTACAGGATAACGCTCAATCTTGTCCTCGTCGAAAGATATGATGAACGTGTGAGGTGTGTATGCCGGGACCCAGATATTATTGTCGCGGTCTCTGAAAAGCAGATCGATCACTTTCTTACCTTCGGGAAGAAAAGAAGCGGTCGATACAGGTTGCAATTGCCCGTCGGTCATATGATAAAGATAGAGGTTGTCAATAGCGGCGACCCATAACATACCGTAAAGAGAATCATATATAAGATTGAGCACAATACCGGCTCCGCTATTGTCCGGTAGGAATTCTGGCAGTTTCTTGATGTGCCAGCTGTCAGACGACAGACTGTCGGGGGCTGTACAGCTGAGGACGCCGCCACCCCATGTCCCGACAAAGAACTTTCCGCTGTGTATATCCTCATACATGCAGGTCGGATTGGAGGGAAAGTCCCATTTCTCTTTTATGAAACTGTCTGAGACAGGATCATATTTCAGTATCATGCGGCCGGTACACAGCACACGCAGATTATGTCGGCTGTCTTCATGAAAATAGCTTCCGCTGACAGATGTGCCGTAGATGTTGAGGGAATAGTCTCCAATGACTTTACCACTGCAGTCCAAGTGAAACAGTCCTTGCGGGGTGCTGGTCCATATAGTGCCGTCGGAAGCCGCAAACACTATCCATACCTCGCTGTGGCGCAGTCGCTGGTCATCAACGGCATGTATCGAATAATCATGCTTGTCTATGTAGTAAAGGCCTGTTTTCGTACCGAACCATATATGAGGATGTTCTTTTCCCTCGGCAATACAATAGATGTGATTGCTCAGGATAGAATCGGACCCGATTATATTGAACCGGGAATAGGAGTATCCGAATGGCGAACGAAATACGCTCAGTTCATAACCGTCGTCACGGCACAATCCGCCACCTTCCGTCGCATACCACATATATCCCTCGCGGTCCTGTAGAACCCGATGCACCGGCGATGTGGGGAGCAGATGCTGTGTCGGTAGTTCGGTAACCAATATTCGTTGAGCCGACATACTTGCGCTTACTGATATCAGGAACAGCAAACTTAGCCATATAGCGGTTAGCGGGACTGGTTTCTTCATGCTTTAAATAACATAAGGTTTTACAAAGATAGCCAAAACCCTAAAATTTCGTATCTTTGAGGCGAAAAAAAGAGTGTTTATGAAGACGGTGAATATAATTATGGCAATGGTGTTGACGGTGACAGCGATTGCTGCCGGATGTATGACGTCGAAGCCTTATCGGAAATGCGAGGGTGTCGTATGGGGAACCACGTTTCATATAACGTATTCATCCAATGCTGTGCTTGACGATTCAATACGTGCCATAATGCGTGACGTTGATGAGTCGCTGTCGGCCTACAATGACTCGTCGCTGGTAAGCCGCATAAACCGATGTGAAACCAATGTGACCGACTCTATGTTCCGGAGGGTGTTTACTGAGTCACTGCGCATAAATAAAATAAGCGGCGGCAGATTTGATCCGACAATAGCTCCTCTGAGCCGGTTGTGGGGGTTTGATGCCGGAGAAGAAATAAGCCGTCAGCCTGAGCGGGAGAAAGTCGACAGTATAATGCGATTGGTGGGAATTGACGCGTGCAGCCTTACGGAAGACGGTCATGTCATAAAAAAGAGTTCTCAGACTACATTTAATTTCAGCGCTATAGCGAAAGGATATGGCTGCGACTTGATCGGAGATATGCTGTCACGTAACGGAGTGACCGATTACATGGTGGAGATAGGCGGGGAGATAGTGGTGCGAGGTAAAAATTCACGAGGCTCAGACTGGCGTATCATGATCGATGCACCTGTCTATAACGCCGATTCTGTAGTGCACGACGGTATGGCGGTGATAGAGATTGACTCGTGCGCCGTAGCTACATCCGGCAATTACAGAAATTATAAGATTATTGACGGCGAGGTCATGGGGCATACCATAAATCCGTTTACAGGCCAGCCGGCCAAAAGCAATATATTGTCGGTTACGGTATTAGCACCTCAATGTATAACTGCCGACGCAATTGCCACGGCATGCATGATAATGCCGCTTGACAGCGCAAAGATCATGGTGGAGAGGCTTTACGGAGTATCGGCTATGTTTGTAACCGCCAATGATAACGGAGACTGGGAACTTGTAACGACAACAGGCTTCCCGGAAATAACGCATTAATTCCGAGAAACCCGTCTATAGTTATCCGATAAAATGTTCTATTACTTTCTGATACGAAGCACCGGGGCCACGCTGCGATCGGCATCGGCGGGAAGATTGACGGTAAGGCCGTCAGATGTACGCGAAAACTTCACTTTGCCGTAGCCTATGAGTTCCACGCTTTTGATGCGGCGTTTATGGAATTTTGAATTTTCCGATAATGATTTTACTGTCACGGTGTTGTCGTCAGGCCATGCGAGAGCTATGACGTAGAGATTCTTGGGGGTCTGGGTGAATCGTATGTCTTTGGATGTTGCGGCTGTGTAAGCCCCTTCATTGAAGCCTTGTGCGTTTATGGCTATGTCCGACTCGGCTATAGGTCCTTCTCCGAATATGTGCCACGGGCGTGTAGAGTATATGCACTCGCTGTTTACAGCCATCCAATCGCCTATACCGTTGATAATCTCTTCTTCTTTTTCGTCAAATGTGCCGTCGGCTCGGAGCGGGATGCTAAGCAACAGATTGCCGTTTTTGCTGACAACATCGACAAGCAGCTTGATGACTGATGAGGCAGATTTGTACCAGTTGTTTTTGTATATGTCGGTATTGTAGTGCCATCCTCCTATGCACGAACAGGTCTGCCACGGCTTTTCGGGGATATCATTGGGCGCACCGCGCTCAACATCCCACACCAAAGCCTTCTTTTGCTGATCGGTCAGAATCTTGCCGAACATCACTGCCGAGAAATCACCGGAATGAGTGGCTTGATTGTGATTGTAAAAATGGGCGGCAATCTTCAGTCCGGCGTCGCTTACGGGATAAAACGGCACTCCCGTTACATCAAAATACAGCAGATCGGGGTTGTAGCGGTTTATTACGTCAAGGGTGCGGTTGTAAAAGTTGGTACAATATTCCACCGTAGGTATTGCTACACCGTTGCCCCAGCCCCACTGACGGTGAATCATGCCGTCGCTCCAAGTGCCGTAACTGTCTGGATGGTTCTGGGCGTATAGGTTCTGGGGATCAAGCCCCTCCCACCATTTGCCTTTGCCGTCTTCAGCTGTCAGGCGTCCGTCGTAGGGTACTCCCGCTTTGGCTCCGTTGCGGTCATAGCGCCGGGCCGGCTCGTACCATGACCACGCATGGTCGGCATGTAGGCTCACGCCAAACTTCAGTCCGTGTTTGCGACATGCTTCGGCCCATCCGGCAAGTAAGTCACGCTTCGGCCCTATGGCTTTGGAGTTCCACTCCTGATATTGACTGTCCCAGAGGTCGAAATTGTCGTGATGATTGCCAAGTGCGAAAAAATACCGGGCGCCTATTTTCTTATATAGTCCGACAAGCCGGTCTGGGTCCCACTTCTCGGCTTTAAAGAGCGGAAGTATGTCTTTGAAGCCTACTTCAGAGGGATGACCATAGTTTGCCACATGATGTTTATATTCATTACTGCCCTCAATATATAATGACCGAGCCATCCAGTCGCCTGAGCCTTCGACGCATTGCGGTCCCCAGTGCGCCCAGATACCAAACTTGGCATCGCGAAACCATTCAGGTACTTCGTATTGTGACAATGACTCCCATGTAGGAGCATACTTGCCGGTCATCATGGGCTCCTGTGCTTCCGATATGCATACTTCGTATTCCTGACCGAAAACGACTGTCGGAAGCATGAACATGGCAATAAAAAAGTTGCGATAATACATATTGATAATGGTATTGGTTTATTTTGAGGCAAAAGTATAAACTCTCAATTTTATTTTAGGTAAAAAAATCGTGATAATAATAGGACAAAATCGATAATGCGTGTGCTCGGTTTTTGCAGGTAGAATAATCTTTATTTAATTTGCATTATATTATAATGCTATTTTAATGATTTCTATAAATAAAAGTCCGGATCTGCTGATGCTGAATGTGGGGTATGCCCGTCATGACGGCGATTGGAATTTCCAAGATGTCAGTAGTCCTTTCTCTCGTCTTTACTATGTTACGCAGGGCTCTGCAGAAGTATTATTTTCTGAAGGTAATGTAAAGTTACGTCCTCATCACATGTATATGATACCGGCCTTTAAGCTGCATACAAATTCTTGTGATTCTAAATTCGAGCATTATTATATACATATATATGAAGCGTCTTCAACGGGAACCGGCATAATGGAAAATTTTGATTTCCCGATTGAATTGGATGCAACTCCGGTAGATTTGGAACTTTTCAAAAGCATATGTGAACACAATACCTCAATGGTGTTGAAAAATGTTGATCCGCGTATATACGATAACAAACACTCCCTTATTGAGTGCGTACGGCTCAATAGAGGACGACCTTTGTCTGACCGGATGGAATCGACGGGTATAATATTACAATTGATGTCAAGTTTCATGCGACATGCCCGACCTAAATATGCAATATCTGACAAGCGTATACAACTTGCGCTGGAGTATATCAGTCAAAACATCATGGAGCCTATATCGCTCGAAAATCTTTCGAAAGAAAGTTGTTTGTCACGTGATCATTTCATAAAACTATTTAAACAAGAACTCGGTTGTACTCCCGGACAGTTTATAATAGATCAAAAGCTTAAAAAAGCCCGCCTGATGCTTGCGGCAGAAAACATATCCATAAAGGAGATTGCTTATTCTCTCGGATATGATGATTACTCATACTTTATCCGTTTGTTCCGCAAGCATACATCAATGACTCCGCATCATTACCGCAACAGCTTCAATAAGTAAGAGGCAGTCTGTACGGAGTGTCAGTCAAGACCGTAGCAGTCGGGGTCCATAAAGAAGCGTATAGTGCCACCTCCGGAGGGTGCCGATGTCTTATTGTCATTGCCGGTAGTGCCGGTATTGGTGACAGCGGTTACATGACCGATATTTTTGATTTCTTCAGCCACTTTCTTCTCGCGATTAAAAGTCGGGCTCTTCTCAAAAGCTTCAATAAAGCGGTCGTCATCCATCTGGTTGGGCAGCATGACAATATAACGTGCCTTACCCTTGCTGTCTTTTACAAGATCAAGAGCCTTTGTGCCGTAATCGCGGGCTATGTCCGAATTATCTTCAGCGGCGTCTTTTTTGCCTCCGAAGTGTACTGTGCGCGAAGGTTTGCTCTCTTCGTCGGAGCTGTCGAAGCCGGCTGCAAGTATGGTTATTTTCACCCGTTCCTCAAGTGCCGGATCGTAAGCCGTACCCCATATGACATCCACCTCCTCGTTTATACTGTTGATAAATGTAGTAAGCTCATTGGTCTCTCCGGCCGTGAGCGGCGACTGGGCGTCGGGGTTATAATATAGGTTGAACAACAGTTTCTTGGACGAAAGGATGTCGGTGTTGCGTAACAATGGTGAACATAGGGCGTCTTCGATAGCTTTTGTCACGCGATGTTCGCCTTCGCCGTATCCGCTCGATATAATGGCTACGCCACCGTCACGCAGGGTGGTCTCGACGTCTTTGAAGTCAAGGTTTATTTTACCTTTTGTGGTGATTATTTCCGATATCGAGCGAGCGGCGGTGGTAAGTGTGTCGTCGGCTTTGTCAAACGCGTTGTCAAACGTAAAGTCGGGATATATCTCTATAAGACGCTGATTGTTGACCACAAGCAGTGCGTCGACATACTTTGACATCTCTTCTACGCCGATGTAGGCTTTGCGTATTTTGTTTAGTCCTTCGAAAAGGAAAGGTATGGTGACGATGCCTACCGTAAGAATGCCTTTCTCGTGGGCTATGCGTGCCACGACCGGCGCGGCTCCGGTACCGGTGCCTCCACCCATGCCGCCGGTGATAAATACCATCTTCGTGTTGTCGTTGAACAGCTCCGCTATTCGGTCGGCCGCATCTTCTGCCGCTATACGAGCTTTTTCAGGTTTGTTTCCGGCGCCGAGCCCGTCGCCTATCTGTACCTTTGATGGCACGGCAAGATGCTCAAGAGCCTGACGGTCGGTATTAAGAATGACAAACGATACATTTTCAATATCCTGTTTGTACATGTGGTTTACGGCATTGCTTCCGCCGCCTCCCACGCCGATTACTTTTATTATGGGTTCAGATGCTCTGTCTACGTTAAAGCCCGCATCGGACATCAAAGGTATATTGTCTTCCATCGATTCGTTCATTTTATAAGTTTGTTGAAGAGAGTCATTTATCAGTCATCGGGATCGTTTTCTACAAATAGACCGGCAAGGGTGTCCTGAATACCGCGCCATATGCCTCTTGTCTTTCCGCCCTGATGGGTCGTGTCATCGTGAGTTTTGCCGCCCTTGCGTCCCGAGCCTTTTTCGTCATCTTTCTTGGGCTTGAACCCTTCGTGGTCGTCGGCAAACGGGTCGACAGCCGGCTGTGGTGCAGGCGCCGCTTCGGTACACTCAAGTGTGTTCTGTGCTGCGGCATTAAGCAATGCCACGATGTCGATCATGTCGAAACTCTGCAGGCGGGGGTCGGATATGCGTATGGTGCTCGGTATTGCTCCGAGACGCACAGTGACACCGCTTTGTTCTGCGAGAAGATCGTTAAAGCCGCGCAATTTGGCACCGCCACCTACTATTATGATGCCTGCGGGAAGGTCGGTCGATATGGAGTAGCCCGCATATTTGGCCTGTTCGATAATGTTAAGCACAATCTCCCCTGCGCGTGCACGTATGTAACTGTTCACTTCTACCACGTCGGCACCGAAGTTGTGCAGTTGTCGAGCCTTGGGCTCGGCGTTTACGGCGTCACCAACTATGCGTTTCACTTCATCGGCACGTTCCTCGGTGAGATTCGTGGCCATTATATCGCGTGTGATGTTGCGCGAGCCTATGGGTAGAGTGGCAAGATAGTGTAGCGCTCCGTTTTTATATACCGATACGGTTGTTGTCTCGGCTCCGAAGTCGACGAGCATGCATCCGAGTTTCTTCTCGTCGGTTGTCACGACAAGATCGGCTATGACATTCTGCCTTACGTATGTGCCTTTTATAGAAAGTTGCTGGCGCTCAGAAAGGGCTATGTCAAAGTTGCGCAATATCTTTGGCTTGCATGTTATAAGATTTATGTCGGCCCTTATGCTTTTACCGAGAGTGCCTACCGGGTTGGAACATTCGAGATTGTCTACTACAAATTCACGCGGACACACGTCAATCACGCTACGGTCTGACAGGCCGCACTGCTTGGCCTCTTCGTTGATCTGCGCTATAATCTGTGCGGTTATTGCGGTCTCGACGTCATACTGTCTTACAACCTGTCGAGAAGTAGTCATCGTAGACCTTCCTCCGATGGATATGTATACACCCTTTATTTTTCGCGGATGTATATTCTGGTAGTTCTCGAGCTTGCGCATAAGAGACTTCACCCGGTTGCTTACCTCCTCGACATTCTGTATGGTACCGTACCGCACAATCTCCACGGCATAGTCATCCTCTACGGCAAGCAGGGTAAGTACACCATCGTCGTTTACTGTTCCGACGGCCGCTCTTATGTGTGAGCTTCCGATCTCCAAGGCTACGATATATTTCTGTTCCATTTAATATGACGTATAATTTTAATTACTTTTTTTATTACCGGCTGTCTTTTTGTGCTCCACGGCTACTCCGGCGCTGTCGCCGACAAGCATGGTGCCAATGTCGGGCAGCTCTTTTTCAGCGTCAAGATCGACTGCGCTTATTGCATGGTGAAGTCGTTTTACGCGTCGTGTGGCTACAAGCTGTCCTCCCCATTTTACAGTCAGGGTGTCATAAAAGTCCCATCCTTTTACGGGCAATATCTCTTTGTAGGCTCTTTTAAGCCGGTAAAACTTGTTGTCAAGGTCGTCCATGTCGCCTATGTTGATGACATGTCCGTGTATAAGCGGTATTAGGATTATGTTGCGGCGGTCCTCGACCTTGATGTGGGTTATCAGCGAGCACCAAGTGGAGTCGTTGTCGATATATCGTACCAGAGGCAGGATATCGCGGGGATGAAACAACGAGTCAAAGCGGCCTGAAATGACCGGGACATCGGTGTGATAACGGGCGTTGGCCGATATACGCTTGCCGTCCTTGTTTATGTAATAGGACCGGTCGTGCTCGAATATACGGGCTACAGGGTGGAGCGGATCCACCTCGATAAGCACGCGGCCGTCGGTAGTTGTGACACACCGCACCGACTCGATTTTGTCTATGGTCGACAGTATGTTTTCAATACTGTCGATGTTTATGCCTTTAAGCAGCATGCCCGGCGCGCGGTCGGGCAAGTCGCCTATTTCACGCGCTATCTCCCGTGCTGTCACAAACCGAGTGCCCACGGTGTCGGTGACCCGGATGTCAACACCCGAGCATCGAGCCGCGTCAGCCTGCGTACGTGACCACGATACGGCCACGACCACATAGGCCAGCAATAAGACGGTTATAACACAGCGCAGAATCTTGTTCATCGGCCGGAATATGCTATTTTTACTATTTCTGGCAGGCTGTCGCAAATGTCGCCGGCGCCTGCAGTCAATAATATCTCAAAGTTACGATTTTTAATCGTTTCTGTCAAATCACGCTTGTCAATGATGGTTTTATCGGCGGTTGTTATGCGGTCAAATATTATCTTTGAGGTCACACCGGGTAGCGGTTGTTCACGTGCCGGATAGATGTCAAGCAGTATGACTTCGTCGGCAAGCGACAGGGCTTCGGCAAATTCAGGCGCGAAATCCCTTGTGCGGGAATACAAGTGGGGCTGGAAGGCCACCGTAAGTTTTTTACCGGGATAGAGTGCCTTGACAGAAAGTATAGATGCTTTCAATTCATCGGGATGGTGGGCGTAATCGTCTATTATCGCCCTTACCGGATCATCCTCTTTAAGCCAGAACTCGAAACGGCGTTTGGGGCCGAGGAATGAAGCCACCGCCTCGCGTGCTTTATCGGCGTCCATTTCGCCTGTCAGATGACATGCCGCAAGAGCCGCCACTGCATTTTCAATGTTGATTTCTACAGGCACACCAAGATTGATGTCGCGTACAACGCAGTCGGGGCCTATGAAGTCAAACACGATAGAGCCATTGCCTCGGCGTATGTTCTCGGCATGAAAATCACCCTTGTCGCGTGAGTAAGTGTATACCGATACTCCTTCTACGGGCCGGGGCACCAGTTTCAGACCTTCATGAAGCACGAGCGCACCACCGGGGCGTATAAGCGATGTAAAATGGGCGAAACTCTCCAGATAGGCTTCTTCTGTGCCGTAGATGTCGAGATGATCCGGATCCGTGGCAGTAATGACGGCGATGTAGGGTGACAGACGGTGAAACGAGCGGTCATACTCGTCAGCCTCTATGACAGAGTAAGGAGATGTGGCGCTCAGTATGAGATTGCTTGAATAGTTGCGCAGTATGCCGCCGAGAAAAGCGTTGCATCCGACAGGACAAGTGTTCATTATGTGGGCCGCCATGGATGAGGTGGTTGTCTTGCCGTGAGTGCCGGCAAAGCATAATCCGTATGTGCCGCGTGTGATGCGCCCGAGGACTTCGGCGCGCTTCACTACTTCGTAGCCCCGTTCACGGAAATATGACAGCTGCGGATGACTGTCGGGGAGTGCCGGTGTATAGACGACAAGCACTCCGTCGGGATTGTCACGGAAATCCGCGGGTATTGCCTCCACAGAGCTGTCAAACACGATGTCGACGCCCTCTTTCTGCAAAGCACCGGTAAGTTCCGTGGGTGTGCGGTCATATCCTGCAACCTTATAGCCCAAAGAAAGGAAATAGCGCTCGAGAGCGGCCATACCTATGCCCCCGGCTCCGGCAAAATATATCTTTTTCTTATCCATCAAGAATTGAGTCAGTTTTAAAATACCCTTTAATCTTTTTCAGCAAGTATGTTATATATCGTGTCGACAATCTTTTCGTCAGCGTCGCGAAGAGCCATCTCCTTTACGTTTCGGGCCAATGTCGCGCAGCGTTCTTCATCGTTAAGAAGCGCCACAACTTCGTTGCCGAGTCTTGCCGGAGCATCGGAGTCAAGAATCATGACCGCGGCGTCACATTTCACCAAAGCTTCGGCATTTTTACGCTGATGGTCTTCGGCTACATTGGGCGACGGAATGAGTATTGTCGGTTTTCCTAACAACTGAAGTTCTGAAATTGTTCCGGCTCCTGCTCGCGACACCACAACGTCGGCTGCTTTATAAGCAAGATCCATGCGCGATATGAACGGAGTGGCTTTTACCACATTATTATATTTGTCGGCCATTTTTCGGCACTCGTCGGCATACAGTTTGCCGGTCTGCCACAATATGTAACCGCCCGCATTTTCAATCTTGTTGAATGCTTTAGCTATGCTTTCGTTGATGGTGCGTGCCCCGAGGCTGCCACCTATCACAAGCACTATCTTGCGGTGAGAGGGCAGTCCGAGTTCTTTACGGGCTTCCTCTTTTGACATGTCGGACGACAGTATGTTCTGCCGCACGGGGTTGCCTGTAAGGATTATGCTTTCCTGCGGGAAAAAGCGCTCCATTCCGGGATAGGCCACACATATGGCCTTGGCCTTCTTTGCAAGCAGCTTGTTGGTCACGCCGGCATAAGAGTTCTGCTCCTGCAGCAAAGTGGGTATGCCATGTTTCTGCGCTTCTTTGAGCATGGGTCCGCTGGCATATCCGCCTACGCCTATGGCCATGTCAGGCTTAAAGTCGCGCAGTACTTTCTTGGCGCGAAGCATACTTTTTGCCAGACGTGCCAGTACCCTGACATTGCTCAGTATTTTTTTTCGGTTGAAGCCGCTTACGGGCAATCCGATTATATCATAACCCGCAGCCGGTACACGTTCCATCTCCATGCGGCCCTCCGCTCCGACAAAGAGTATTTCCGTGTCGGGATCGCGGCGACGCAATGCGTTGGCTATGGCCAGTGCCGGAAATATATGTCCTCCGGTACCGCCTCCGCTTATAAGTATTCTATAATGTTTCATAATTGGTTTATTCTGTTAAAATTGTACGGGATTCGTGGCCCTCATGTCTTCAGGCAGCGATGTAAGCTCCTCTTTCACAGCCTGTCGCGAGCCGTTTTGGACTGCTGTGCGGCTTACGCTCAGCATTGCTCCAAAAGCTATAGAGGTGACAAGTATTGATGTGCCGCCCTTGGAGATAAGCGGCAACGGCTGTCCCGACACAGGGAATGTGCCGGTGGTTATAGCCATGTGAAACAAAGCCTGAAGCACTATCATCACTGCCATGCCCATAACCAACAGTACGGGAAAAGCCCGGTGGCACTTGCGTGCGATGACACCTGCACGTGCGAGCAGCCCGAGATATAGCAACATCAACGCTATGCCGCCTATGAAGCCGAGGTCCTCCAGAATTATGGCAAAAATATAGTCGGAAAAAGCGAGCGGCAGACGTGCGGTCTCTCGTGAATTGCCGGGAAATACGCCTATTAATCCTCCGTTGGCCTGTGCCATGTAGGCATACATCTCCTGCCGGTTGGTAGCGGTAATTGGCTCTTCGTACTTTGGAACATCGGAGAAGAAGCGGTCCATTCGTGCTTTCCATGTGCCGTGACGCTCATCTTTCTGTCGTGCATCCTGAACCACTACTGCGGTGGTTGCGGCGCTTTCGGCCGGAGCGGAGTTATCCTTAAGAGTCTTGACGGCGAGCAGTCCCACACCGATAAGGCCATATACACCGAGCACAAGCAGGAGCTTTTTCAACTCGGTGCCGCCGATAGTCATCATAGCCACACTTATGGCCATTAGCAATATTGTATTGGTAAGACCCTGCTTGAACAGTACGCCGCCAAAGGCAAGCACCACACAGGCCGATACAACTATGCCTTTGTTGCGTACACCGATGCCCTTGGGCTTCTGCGCTCTTGCCATGATTTTCGCTATCACGAGCACGGCCGAAATCTTTATGAACTCCGAAGGCTGTATGGTGATGCTGCATATGCTGAAACTTCGCCTTGCCCCGTTGACGATCTCGCCGAACATGGTTACATATAGCATGGCGCCTATACTAAGGAAGGCCACTATCCATGCAAGGCCGAAAAAGTATTTGTAATGCACTTTCTCAAGATACCACACAATGGCCACTCCCGCTGTAAGCATGACAAAATGACGCATGATGGGGCCATAGACTCCCGACGCGGCGACTTCACGGCTCGATGCACTGCACAGCTCAATGATGGATATGAGGCACAGCATAATGAATATGCCCCATATCGACTTGTCGCCATGACGCTTGTACGGGATGGCGCTTGCCGGTTTTTCCGGTGCGGGGGCAGTCGCCGTTGCACCACCGTCGGCGCCGAACATTGATATGTCGTTGTCGTTCATAACCGGTATGCTTTTATTTTATCTGTTAAGTCTTTTTACTGCATCTTTGAACTGGCGGCCGCGGTCTTCGTAACTGCTGAAGAGGTCAAAGCTGGCGCAACAGGGCGACAGTAGTACGGTGTCGCCCTGCTGGGATACGGATGCACATGTGTCAACCGCCTCTTGAAGCGAGTGGGTGTCGTATATGGCTTCGACCTTGTCCTTGAAAAAGTCGAGGAGCTTCGTGTTGTCTTTGCCCATGCACACTATGGCTTTTACTTTCTTTTTTACGAGCGGCTCTATCTCGGTGTAGTCGTTGCCTTTATCTTTGCCGCCGAGTATGAGCACCACATTGCGCGGCATACTCTCGAGAGCATACCAGCATGAGTTCACGTTGGTGGCCTTGGAGTCATTGATGTAGCGTACTCCGTCCACGGTATCGACATATTCAAGGCGGTGCTCCACTCCGTCAAAATCCTCAAGAGCACGGCGTATGTCCTCTTTTTTTATGTCAAGCAGACAAGCCGAGAGGCCTGCAGCCATTGAGTTGTACAGGTTGTGCAGTCCGTGCAACGACAGGTCGGTGCGGGGCATGGTCAGCGATATATGGTCGGTGTTGAGTACCAACTGGCCGTTGTCGTCGACATAAGCCTCTGAATTTTTTTCAAAGTGTTCGCCAAACGGATACATGGCCGCCTCTGTTTTTATACGGTCTAACTGAGCGGTAATCACGGGGTCGTCCTGCCAATATATGAAGGCGTCTTCCGGGGTGAGGTTGCGTATTATCCGGAACTTGGCGTTGATATAGTTCTGCATCCTGTAGTCATAGCGGTCGAGATGGTCAGGAGTTATGTTGAGCATAACCGCCACGTTGGCTTTGAAGTCATACATGTTTTCAAGCTGAAAACTGCTGAGCTCGATGACATATACATCATGTTTCTCCCGGGCCACCTGAAGAGCGAGGCTTTTGCCTACATTGCCTGCGAGACCCACGTTTATGCCTGCGTTTTTAAGTATATGGTAGGTGAGCAGAGTAGTCGTTGTCTTGCCGTTGCTACCGGTTATGCACACCATCTTTGCGTCGGTGTAACGTCCGGCAAACTCTATTTCTGATATTACCGGTATGCCGCGTTGTGCTATTTTCACCATTATGGGTGCGGTGGGAGGTATGCCGGGACTCTTTATTACTTCGTCGGCATTCAGTATCAGCTCTTCTGTATGCTTTTCGTCCTCAAAAGGTATGGCTTCAGCAGCAAGCTGTTGGCTGTAACGTGCCGTTATTTTGCCGAAGTCTGACAAAAACACGTCAAAGCCTTTATCTTTTGCAAGAATGGCGGCGCCTACACCGCTCTCGCCGCCTCCGAGCACTACTATCCGTTTCATATTGATTGTTATCTGATTTTTAATGTCACAAATGTTATTACCGCCAGAAATATGCCTATAATCCAGAATCGGACTACAATCTTGGACTCAGGAATGGCTGTGAGCGGACGCCGCAAAAGTGCGTCAGACTCGGCCGCCGACTTCTGGTAATGATGATGCAGGGGCGTCATTTTGAATATGCGTCGTCCGGTGCCATACTTCTTTTTGGTTATTTTAAAGTAGGCTACCTGAAGTATGACCGACAGGTCCTCGATAAAGAAAATGGCACACAGAATAGGCAGGAGCAGCTCTTTGCGTATGAGTATGGCAAAGACCGCTATAATGCCGCCTATGGTGAGGCTTCCCGTGTCGCCCATAAATACTTGCGCGGGATAGGCGTTATACCATAGAAAACCGATGAGGGCGCCGATGAATGCCGCCATGTATACCACCATCTCTTCCGACCCCGGTATATACATTATATTAAGGTAGGAGGAGTATATGATATTGCCTCCGAGATAGGCCATTATGGCAAGGGCCGTGCCTATTATGGCCGAGGTTCCAGTGGCGAGTCCGTCAAGGCCGTCTGTCAGATTGGCTCCGTTGGAAGTCGCTGTAACGACAAATATGACGACGATGATAAATAGAAACCATCCGCCGGCCATGGCATATTTGCCCATCCATCCGGTCAGGTAAGAATAGTCGAAATTGTTGTTTTTTACAAACGGTATGGTGGTCTGCGGGGCTTTTACATCCTCTGCCCTGTATTGAACCACTATCTCATGATTTTCTATATTTTCGACTTCGACATTTTCTCTCATCACTATCGAAGGACTTACAAGCATGGTTATGCCTACAATAAGACCCAGACCTACCTGTCCTACGATTTTGAACTTGCCCTTTAGTCCGTCTTTGTCGCGTCGTGCCACTTTTATGTAGTCGTCAAGAAATCCGAGTGTGCCGAGCCATACGGTAGCTACGATCATAAGCAGCATGTAGACGTTTGACAGGTTTCCGATGAGCAGACACGGTATGAGTATTGATATTATTATGATGATACCGCCCATGGTGGGGGTGCCGGTTTTTTTCATCTGACCTTCGAGCCCGAGGTCGCGTATTATCTCGCCGACCTGCATCAGCTGCAGACGGTCGATTATGCGCCGGCCAAAGACTATGGCTATGAACAGTGACAAAACAAGTGCGGCACCTGAACGGAACGTGATGTAATCCATCAGGCGCGCTCCGGGGAAATCAAATTTTTCCAGATACTGAAACAGTGAATATAACATATTTAAATCGTCTTTGTCTGTTAACGTGACTCTTCGATAACTTCACATACGACCTCCCTGTCGTCAAAATGGTGCTTGACGCCTTTTATCTCCTGATAATCTTCATGTCCCTTGCCGGCTATGAGTATCACATCGCCGGCATTGGCAAGAGCGGCAGCCGTGCGTATGGCTTCGCGGCGGTCGATTATGCTGAGAGTCTTTTTGCGGCCTTCCAAGTCAAGACCGGCCTCCATGTCCTGTAGTATTTCTGCCGGCTCCTCGTCACGCGGATTGTCGGAAGTCAGTATAAGACGGTCACTGCGCAGAGCGGCTTCTTTGGCCATGATGGGGCGTTTGCCCTTGTCGCGGTTGCCGCCGGCGCCTACCACGGTTATTATGGAGCCACGCGAGCCTACAACCTCTCGTATGGCCTGAAGTACATTGACCACCGCATCGGGAGTGTGGGCATAGTCCACGATCGCGGTAAAGCCTTTGGGCGAATGAAACGCCTGAAAACGTCCGGCCACAGGCACAAGACGGCTCATATTGACAAGCACTTGTTCTACAGGCCAGCCGAGCAATACCGACGCTCCGTACACGGCCGTAAGGTTGTATGCGTTGAATTTGCCGGTGAAAAGCACTTCCACTTCACGTCCGTTAAAATTCATGGTCGTACCGTTAAGACGGCTTTCGATGATGCGTCCGTTGAAGTCAGCTCCTGTGCGCAAAGAGTAAGTGTACTTCCGGGCGGCTGTGTTCTGCAGCATGACGTTGCCTGCTTTGTCATCTATATTGGTGAGAGCAAATGCCGAACCGGGCAGGTCATCGAAAAACGATTTTTTTGCGGCAAGGTAGGCGCCGACGGTTTTGTGATAGTCGAGATGGTCGCGTGTGAGATTGGAAAAAATGCCTCCGGCGAAATTAAGGCCGGAGATACGGTGCTGATGGGCCGCATGCGAGCTTACTTCCATGGACGCATAACGGCATCCGGCATCAACCATGCGGCGCAGAAGTGCGTTGATGGTCAGCGGGTCGGGAGTAGTCTGGGCTGTGGGCACTGCCTCGGTTTCGATGTAATTGCATACAGTCGACAGCAGTCCGGCCTTATAGCCCATCAGTCGGGCCATTTCATAGATGAGCGTGGCTGTAGTGGTCTTGCCGTTGGTGCCGGTGACTCCGATAAGCTTTAACGACTTTGAGGGATTGTCCCACCATTCCGAAGCGAGGTAACCCAAAGCCACCGCCGAGTCGCTTACCTTTATATATGTAATGGATGTTTCGATAAATTCGGGGAACTCCTCACATACTATTGCGGCTACTCCGCTATACTGCAGCAGCGGTATGAAAGAGTGGCCGTCGACTGTGGTGCCGCGAACAGCGACAAACAGAGCTCCTGTAGTGACTTTGCGTGAATCGCTTACCACATCGGTTATTATTTTGTCGTCGGAACCGATGATCTCTTCGATCATGATTGAGGAAAGCAGTTTTGAAAGGGATTTCATAACCTTGTATCTTGATTTTTTAGTTATCGTTTTTATTGCGCCAATGTCAGCATAACACGTTGGCCGGGCTTGAATGACGCGCCCGGAGCTATGGACTGCGACACTACGTATCCTGAACCTCTGAACGACACGTCGACACCGACGCTTTCAAGCATATTGATAGCATCGCGCAGGTTATAGCCTATTACTCCCGGCATGCCGGCGTTATGTTTTTTAGGCGTGAATTTCTTAACATTGGCAATTGACAGATTTTCGCGGATATTTTTGTGCCGTGACTCCTTTGTGGCCGCGTAAAGCGTGGGGCGGCTGTCAGGCATGTCTCCCGACCGGTAGTCGGAACTGTTCATCAACATGCCGCGTGAGAACATTTTCAAAGCTATGTTCTTTAGCACCGTACCGCTGGTGCTGGCGGCGCCAAACATGTTCTGTCGCGGATGACATGTCAGTACTATGCAGGAAAACAGCGGTTTTTCGGCAGGGAAGAATCCACAGAACGCAAGTCGTTTTTTGCCGGTATTGTAAGCTCCGTTTTCGATTATGTAGCAGGTGCCTGTCTTTCCGGCTATTTTTACGCGTTCATTGCGCAGAAGTTTTCCGGTACCGTGTTCGCCCCATACCACATCGGTGAGCATGCCGCGCATTTTTTGCGCGGTGGCCGGAGAGCAGGCTCTTCCTGTGCCCATGTGGGTGATAGGCAATACTGAGTCTGTGTTTTCTCCGATAAGTCTGTCGACAAGCCGTGGCTTTACATACACTCCGTCATTGGCTATGGCGTTGTAGATTGACAAAGTATAGAGAGGCGGTATTTCGGTCGAATATCCGTAGCACATGCGCGATAAGGCTATGCGGCCCCCTCGGTTGTTGGCCACGGAGTCTATGCGCGGCGGACGTTCTCCGGCGATACCCGTATTCATCGGGTCGAGAAATCCAAGACCTTTCAGTCGTGAATAAAACGCGCCCGGATTGTCGCCGTAACGCGAAGTTATGATTTTGGCCATACCTATGTTTGACGAGCGTTCGATAACTTCACGTATGGGCATTGATGCCGTGCCGTGAGAGTCGGTAATGGCGCGGCCACCGGCATATTTGAATGCGTGTCCTGTGGTGATGACCTGTTCTACATCGTTGACTATGCCGTCTTCGAGAGCTATCATCATCGACAAGGTTTTTACAACAGAGCCGGGCTCGTAGCCGAGTACGGCGCGGTTCATGCCTTCGATATACTCGTTTGAGTACGGGCTTTTTTCAAGATTGGATATGGCCTTGATGTTGCCGGTGGATACTTCCATGAGTACGGCCACGCCCCAGTCGGCATCGCAGGTCGTAAGCACATTGTTTAGCTCGTTCTCCACAATATCCTGCATGTTTATGTCTATTGTGGTGCGTATGTTATAGCCGTCTACCGGTGGTACGTCAGTCCAGTTTACGATGTCTTTTGTCAGCGGCACCTTTTTGGCAAGTCCCGGTTTGCCGTAAAGAAGAGAGTCGAGTGCTTTTTCAAGTCCCGATATCCCGTGTACTTCTCCCGATACAGGGTGTATGCCCACGCCGCCTATACTGCGTCGTGCCATAGCTCCGTATGGATTGACACGGCGGTTTACCCGCTCTTTGGTGAGCCCGGTCTTGTTGGGATTCTTTATTTTGAAGAACGGAAATGTAAGCAGTTGCTGATATTGCGCGTAAGATATATTGGACAGAATTTTGTAGGCACGCGGACGCTTGTTTTTATCTTGTTGGAGCGGTTTTTTCAACCGTTGCAGCCATTCCTGACGTGTCCTTACCGGGAAATATGTGGCCAGCGAATCGGCCAGCGAATCCAATGCCAGTATATAGCGGCCTTCAAGGAAGCGTTCACAGCGGTAGTCAATGCGTATATTGTAGAAGCAGAGATTGGTAGCCAGTATCTGTCCGTTTGATGACAATATGTCGCCTCGCTCGGGCGTGATAGTGTCAACGCGCGACAATTCGCTCATGGCTTTTTTATTCCATTGAGCGGCTGACAGAACTGAGTTGTCAAAGGCCTTGTAGGCTATACGGCCGGCAAAAAGAAGTATGAAGCCTATCACGAGGATATAGCGCAGAAGTATGTGGGTGCGGTTCTCTTTCTTCATTGTTTAACTTAATTCTGCAGTTTGTAAGGCGGTTGATCCTGTATTTTAAGATGGAGGTTCATCGTGTCGACAAGTTCCTGCATCGACGACTCGCGTATACGGCTCATGTAGGTGCTGCGCTCTCTTATGCGTTCGGTCTCGATGACTTCAAGCGTTTGCTCGAGTTTGCGTATCTCCTCCATGCGGGTCAGGCACTGGTATCTGTTGGTGATAAAGACGAGCAACATCACCATGACGGTAAGTACGGCTTTCCAGTGGCGGAGAAAAAAGTCGCTTGAGAGGACACGTCCGTGTAGTGCCTTCTTGATTATGTTATCGTTTTTTTTGTCGGTCGCTTTTTTTGCCATTGCCTGTGATGTTGTTGTATTACGGCGTCATTACTTTTTCAGCTATGCGGAGTTTGGCGCTTCGCGAGCGCGGATTTCGCTCGACTTCGGCATCATCGGCCACAATAGGCTTTGATGTGAGCAGACGGAAGGGTGAGAGATTTCGTCCGTAAAAATCCTGTTCCACACGGCCTTCAAGATTGCCCGAGCGCATGAAGTTTTTTACAAGTCGGTCTTCGAGCGAGTGGTAGGTGATGACGGCAAGACGTCCGCCCGGCTTCAGAACCTCAAGTGACTGTCGTAAAAATTCACTCAATGCTTCGATTTCGTTGTTGACGGTTATGCGTAGTGCTTGAAATACCTGTGCAAGTTCTTTTTTCTCCTTTCGGGGATTCATCAGTGGACGCACAGCCGACAGGAGGCCCTCCACTGTAGTTATTGGCTCAGTTGATCTGGCTTTGATGATTGCCGAAGCTATACGGCGTGAATTTTTAAGCTCACCATATAGATACAGGATGTCGGCAAGCTGTTCTTCGCTGAAGTTGTTGACATACCACTCGGCCGATCGGGAAGCATTGCGGTTCATGCGCATGTCAAGTGCCCCTTCCCAACGAAACGAGAAACCGCGCTCGGGGTCGTCGAAATGGTGAAATGACACTCCAAGATCGGCAAGTATGCCGTCAACTGCCGTAACTCCGTGGAAGCGCAGAAAATTGCGCATATAGCGGAAATTGCTGTATACAAATGTAAATCGCGGGTCGTCTATGGCGTTGGCCATGGCATCGGCATCTTGGTCGAAACCGAATAGCCGGCCGTCATCATCAAGACTTTCCATTATGGCGCGTGAATGGCCGCCACCACCGAAGGTGACATCAACATACGTGCCTGAAGCCTTGATGTCAAGGCCGTTTATCGCATCGTCAAGTAGCGCCGGTATATGATATGCATTATGCTGCATGTTGTGTCATTGAAGTCGTTTATAATAAGGTCGTAAAGTTAGCGAATTAATTTAAAATTTACATACATAAATTTCGACTTTTTTTCATAAATTTATCAACACCGCAGAAACATCGCTACTACAGCTGGTTTTGAGCATTTTCAATCCGTGGCTTCAAATATTTACAATTGTAAATTACTTCAGGGCGACCAGTATTTTTGTCAGCTCCTCCACACCTTTTCCTGCGCCTGTTTTCAGTACTGTGACTCCGGGCGGTACGCTTGCCGGATTGGGGTCTATGTAAAATACAGGTACCCCCGGTCGCACATAATGTAGTAACCCGGCCGCAGGATATACATTAAGCGAAGTGCCGATGATGACGAATATGTCGGCTTGGCTAACCAGTTTCGTGGCTGGCTCAAAGCACGGAACCGCCTCTTGAAAAAATACAATATGAGGCCTTACGTGATGACCGTTTATAATTGTGTCAGGAGTAGTGTCGAGAGAATCGGACTCCAATTCATATATTTGTGTGTCATTGTCAATGGCTCGGACCTTCATCAACTCGCCGTGCAGATGAAGCACATGCTTGCTGCCTGCACGTTCGTGAAGATCATCGACATTCTGTGTGATGATATAAGTGTCAAACCATTCTTCAAGTTTGACAAGTCCTTTATGGCCGGCATTTGGCTGTGCCTTCATCAAGTCATGTCGGCGGGCATTATAGAAATTGTGTACAAGGGCCGGATTTCTTTCAAATCCCTCAGCACTTGCCACATCCATTACCGGATACTGCTCCCAGAGTCCTCCGCTGTCACGAAAAGTTGATATACCGCTTTCGGCACTCATGCCTGCGCCAGTAGAGATAACAAGTTTTTTTCTCATACCAAACTGTTTTATTATATATCGCAAGTTACAAAAAATAAAACAATCCGGGCGAAATATTGTCAAATTACAGAAATTAAATAAGCTTAAACTGCTGAAATACAGTGATGTCAATTTTTGTCCTATAAAAAAGAGGCAAAAAAATTGCATAAACAAAAAAAACATCTTAACTTTGCATCGCAAAAACGCAGAAAGGTGCCATAGCTCAGTTGGTAGAGCAAAGGACTGAAAATCCTTGTGTCCCCGGTTCGATTCCTGGTGGCACCACCTCAATGATGAAACTCAGTTTACCCTGTATAGTATGGGTCAACTGAGTTTCTATTTTAATAGCTGATTATCTTGGGGTTAGCCTTCCCTAAGTTCTGTCAATACCCTGTATAGTTTGGGGTATTTTCGCAGTGTTGTGGCTTAGACCAGTCAGTGATGTGCATATTTTGTGACAGACGAAACGTCATCACTAACTGATTAAAGCAACGTAATGATTACAATCAACTATCAGATGTTCGGAACCAAAGGGTTCCAACTCAGATTGAGGCTCTATCAGGACGGCGAGACGAAGTTTATCAACGTCACCAAAATGCTGAAAGGAGCCATCCAGAAGAAACACTGGAACCAGAAGAAGCAGCTCTTTATCCCAAGCTGCCCCTTCAGCGATGAGAACAATGCCATACTCGTTCAGTTCCGACAGAAGTTCGATGAAATGGCTATAAACTGGACCGGCAGTGTTTTTGGTATGATCGCTGCTATGGAAACAGCCACAGAGCCCGTCAGGAAGGCTCTTACGGTCTCAGAGTTCATCCAGTATGTAGTTGACCAGCTCAACAAAAACAAGCACGCAGACGGCTCAGGAAAGGGCAGTTTTGAGAACTACCTGAAATGTGACAAGAGACTTCAGGAGTTCTGCAAGGCTAAGAAGATTAAATACTCCAAGCTCCTAATTACTGAGATTAATGCCGCTTTCGTGAACAACGTCTTTGAATGGGTCGAGCGCGCGCGTAAAGGCACGGGAATGTGTTATGTCTCAAAGATCCTGCACTCATTGATTATGAAAGCCGACAAAGAGGGGTATCTGAAAGCTGAGGACTTCAAAAAATGCAACTGGTTCAAGAAACCCAGTTCCAGCTCTCAGAAGTTTCATACACTGACTGAAGAACAATGCCAGAAGTTTACCACCCTGGACTTATCTTCAATATCAAAATCTCCACTCAATGAGTTGTACCGGGATTTCTGTCTCTTCATTCTTTATACCGGCCAGTCAGCTTGTGACGCGATAGCACTTCGGTATTCTGACATCAAAAAGATAGGTGGTATAAGCCACTTTGTCTTTAATCGCAGAAAGATTGCTGAGAAGCAAGCGGTACCCTGCTCTGTTCCAATCAATACAGAGCTTGACCGCATTATGTTACGGTGGAAAAGATTAGCCAAGGACGGCTATATATTTCCGATACGCAACAAGGAGAAGTTGAAAACTCAGACCACCAATAATGGTGACATAAAACACTTTATAGGGAATTTGAACAACTGGCTCAAAAAAGTCGGTAAGGCACTGGGTTGTTCTTTTCCGCTGCACACCTACACTTTCCGGCATACAGCGATAACACATTATATAAGTAAGGGTGTGCCGGTCATATATGTGTCGAATATGATGGGCACCAGTATAGAGAACTGTGAGAAGATCTACTACAACAATCAAGGTGACACTGCCAGCCGGAATAAGGTGTTGGCAGCGATGAAGTTCTAAAGAATGGGGGCGGTCAATTAATGACTACCCCCATTTCTCATTTGTTCGGTCGTTGGAAAGTGTATTGTATATTACAATCCTGACAGTGGTTGCGGAAGATTTTGAATGTCTTATCAAATTGACGCTGGACGGCTCTTCGCACTTTTCTTGTGTTGCCGGGTGCATGATACTCCTCAATGAGACCATTCAGTTTATCAGCAAGCCGACAAGCCGTTTTCCACGCTGGATTACCAAAGAATAAGTCTTTTGCTGCCTGATTCATCAAAGGCAATTTGACATCGCACTCAAAGTAATATGAATTGCAAATATTGACTGAAGAAGTATCGTTATCACAGCACTCCATTTTAGTAGTGCCATTGATAATTTCGGTTTCTTCTCCAGTCTCCATGTTGCGAAAATACATCTTTTTACTGGTCATCATTGTGAAGAACCTGTCAGACGGATTTTCATTCAGCTTCTGAAACGATTACCCAGTCCTCAGCAAGCACATCAGTCTGGGAAGCAAGCCAGCCGGTGAGTATCTGGTGCTGGGCAGTGAACATGCAGATAGTGCCAGCAGCCTCGATAGTGCCGCCATTGTCATCGGCCAGCTTTTTCAGCATAGGATCTTTACACCATTCGGATTTGACGGTGGCTGCTGGTTTGAGCCAGAGGAACATCCCCTTACCGTTCCAGCCCTTACGGGCCACTTTAGCACCGGCTTTGAGTGCTCTGATTGCATCGCCGAAGTCCATAGTGTCAAGCAGCTGCCAAGCATTTTCGTGACCATAGTCAACAGCAAATGCGATCTGCTTTTCGCACTTTTCTAAATCAAGACTGCCCTTACAGCCTTCAACTGCTCTTTTGGCGAAGTCTTTAGCCACGCCTTCGATTGATGGGAATTTTTCGATTTTGATTATCTCCATATTGTTTCTTGTGGGTTTTATTAAGCCGCCCAAGGCATTGAGATTTTGATTATATTGAATCCTTATGAAAGTCAATAATATATAGTTCTCCGATGTAATTCACATTTTCTGGAGTAGGCTCAATCGTTATCTTAATGAGGCCATTAGCATCTAATCCCTTGGCTATCCCAGAAGCAATATCTTCACGAACCAGCCTATTCATGCGGTTTGGATCTCGATCATATACATATCTGGGTATTGAGTGCTGCGACATCATTTTCTGGATATCGTGCCTCTCTTCTTTTAGATATGGGATATGCTTCACATCGTATGGAAAGATAGGCTCTAACTTTTCAGCCCATCTTCTCAGAATTTGAGCGATTTTAGTTTTCAGTTTCATCTTCTTGCTTTTTTAGAGTTGCTGTAAAAAGAACTTCTCCTTTGGAGTTGGTGACATTGAGTGTATCGGTACCATTCTCTTCACAATATCGTCTAAGATATGCTTCAAAACATCCGATTGCCTCATGATCCTCTACCAGCCTTCTATCCTGACTCATCACATCTTTAGACTTTATTTTCTTTGTCAGATAAATGTGACCAGTCAATGCCGCTTTACAGAACACATAATCTTTTGCTGCCATAGTTATTTGGTTTCAAATTTATCACACGCTCTAAGAGAGCATACTGTTGAATAGTATCTATCCGGCCCCTGAGATGGCTTAGGATTCATTCGACAAACGGTTGTTGGAATGTACTGATGTTTGAACGCGAGTCCTTCCACGCAATGCTTGCAATCATGGCACCGGATATTGGGAGGGAATTGTGAACGACGTTCTTTTTCTCGACGTTTTAATTCACTTCTCAACTCTTCGTCAGTGAACTGGGAAAGAGAAACTACTGGAGATATAGGCTTTGAATCTTCTGGTAGAAATTCTAATTCAGAAGGATAATATTCAGTCTTTGTTGATGTATCAAGCCATGTAGTATTGCCATGATAATCCATATCAGCATACACCTCCACTATTTCTCCGGTAGAAATGAGTTTAGCTTTCCGTGCCATTATTTTGAGTTGTTTGTTTACGTTTAGCTTCCTGTTGAGCGAGAATCTGGCCTTTTGCTTTAATGAGTGCATCTGCGAGCATATCAGCTAACTCTTGTAGCTGTATAAGCTTTTCGGGAGATTCTTCTTTCAAGTTTTCTTTGTCGACACCTTCAGTGTAATCGTCGGCCACATCTAAAGTGATAGTGACTGGCCATTTGGTTGCTTGGAATTTCATTGGCTTATTTGGAGTTAGAGAGATGATGAGTGTATTCAAAATAAAGTGAATCCTTTACCATTTCCACACGATATTTTTCAGATTGTTTTTCGGCAGAATGATATGCTAATCCAGCTCCACAAAGGGAACCAAGCCAAAAGAAAACTATAGCGGTAGAAAAGAAATACACCCAATATTGTATATGTTTCTTTTTCATTTGTTATTCAATTTAGCGAGTTTAATTTTACTGATGTGACCACATTGACAGCAATATTCAGCTTCTCCGGTGGAGTCAAAATGGCAAAGTGCATATTTTACTTCTTGGCAGCAAGGACATCGAAGAATAATGGTCTGAGGATATTTGCGAAATCTACGGTTACTCATTCCCCTCAGTTTTATTATGTGGTGGAATAGGCATCCAGCGTGTCGGATGTAACAGTCTTCCAGTCTCGGTAAGGTACCAATCCTTCCCATCATAGTATGCAACCGCATATCCGTGTTCATATGGGTAATCAACCAGCACATCTTCATCTATTGGAGGCGTGTCTGAAGTGTCTCTCCATTGATCGGAAAGACCGGCCAGATATGCTTCTGCAAGCATCTTTTTTATGTCTTTTATGCCAATAGGCACACCGTTGGTCCCAAAATTGTCAATTACGGATTGAGCATAGGTTTGAGCCTTGTCAGTAGTTTTTATTTTCTTTTCCATATTCTTGGATTTTTATGGTTCCTTTTGTATAGTTGATTATCACAAGACTTTTCTCATACTTCCAGTATTTCTTCCGAAGTTTATTGAAACAGCGTTTATTCAAGGGAATACCTATTGAATAGTAATGTTGGAGTTCTCTACTTCGAGGGTCAAGTACCTTATACTCCGGATTCACATTATCCAAAATCACATTGCCGTAATAAGGCACATAGAGATTCGCGGTATAATTCTGGAATGTGTATGGCAGTTGTTCACGTTTAACTTTAAGAATCCCACAAAGTTCTTTATAGGAGTAGATTTTTAACTGAAGATTGACTGGATTCTCGCAATCACATATTACGCAATTTGCCACATGCCACTCATCTCTAAACTTATTGATATGATAGTTTGTGAGATACTGTTTGGAATATGATGACTTAAAAAGGCTGGTATCGCAGATTTGAATGATGGCATTTCCATTTGAGGATCCAAAGGTTCTGGCGTTTTCATCTTCTATACACATAAAAACCATGTCTGCTGAGAATACCACTTCATAAAGGTTTTCAACATTGTCAAATAACACTTTATTTAACTTTTCCTCATCAGCTCTCATTCTTTCACGAGTATAGGCTTCATCCAGTAGTTTTTGTTTGTTTCTACGCTGTTCTTCCTTTTGAGACCATATAGCAATTTTGCGTATTTCGTCTATAGTACATAGTTCTCCAGCCTCTACATATTGCGTCACAGCCTTGGTAGGATCAATTTTGATAAGCTCAGTGGAGGTTGGATAGATAATGTTATTTAATCGTTCTTCATTGGCTTCTTTATTGATGTTTATGAAAACATCATCAACATTTTCTAAAGTATTACCGGCACCCAAGAGTTTAATATTTTCTCCAGCCAAACCAATCATCGTCAGATCAAATTGTTTCATGGGAATGACATTGTATATCAATTCCTCAATTATGAGTTTGATCAAAATCTTACTGGTCGGGGGTAGAAAATCCTGTATGGACTTTATGTAAACTTCAGAACTGTTTTCTTTGGCTACGGCTTTTGACTCTTTACGCCATTCCTCAATGTGATCCAATAGGCCATAAGGAAGCTGAATATTGTCAAAAGCCTCTTCACGCCATCTATAAGGGTTTCTGGTGTTTTCGCGGAACTGGGGATTGGGCATAGTCGGTTTGTCTGTAACCAACCATATCTTATCCTTGTATTGGATTGTTATAATGAAGTGAGAGAAAGCCAATTCTCGGTCAATTTTCAAAGCCAGACGCGCATAGCATATATCCTCTTCCTGGCCTTTATTTGTCCCAATACATAGGTTTATATCATCTGAGATACAAAGTGCATCAGAAATAGAATATGGCGTTGTATGGCCTATGCTGAGAGTGGTATTGGAAGCATTACCAAAATTATATAACTGGAGTAACTTGGATTGAACAGATTTCTTGGCTGCATCAACCCATTCATAACTAAACTTATTGAGAAAGTCATCAGTTTTTTCTTCTTCTTTCAGGAGTTCATTATTAAAAAGATATTCCCGAAAATACTTTTTCTCTTCGGCGGCCCATATCATGTAATCTTTGAAAATAGTATGAGCTTCTAAAAGAATAGAGCCTAATTCTTTACATTCCCCGATAAGCCTATCAAAATTATGAGAGAGTCTTATCTCAGATAAGAAGTTTTTTAAGAATGTTACTTCCTTTTCATAGGCAATGCCATACTCTCCACTCTGAATATTATTATTGATTGCGAAGAGATCTTTAGCATTTATATATGTGCCCAATGTCCCTTTGAAAGATGACTGTTCTGTCAATTCTTTCAAATTGCAGCCAGTCATTTTTTCAATAAATTTAAGAATACTGGAAACAATAGTCTCTAACTCATAATTTTGCATCGGTAGTAATTTTATATTGTTGGAGTATATTTTGGTTCGGGAGGCTCTGGATCTTCCCACTGAGGGTTTCTATGCCCATGTATTAGTTCACACATTTTTCGTGCAAAGAACCCTGCTCGATGACACTCACGATTGAAATCCTCATCAAGTGTCCCTTCCATTGCATAAAGAGTTTCAAGATGCTCTCTTACCTCATCAGCTTCTTTGAGAGTTAAGGATATTCTGTTATTGTCACGCTTCATTTTCTTCACTATCGTTTAATGGCACTTCACCAGTTATATCTCTCCAGATTTCCTCATCAGTTGGTCGGTCAGGATTGCATAAAATCCTTTCCTGAAACTCAGTCTGTTCTTTAAGAGTGTCGGAGGCTTTGATATTTGGTGTTGGCGTAAGTTTGATTTCAACGCAAAGTGGTTCAGAACCATATTGAACTTCCGGGAATAAGTCTGGAGGTAATAAGTTGAAATTATCAGACATATTGGGATGACTATGGGTCAGCTTTAGTTCTCCTGATAAACCCCGTGATACATATCCAAGCATAACAAAAGATGTAGGCTCATCTTTGGCTGGAAGAAGTGGGCCACAGTGTTTATGGAAATTCTGTTTCATAGCCTCAAACTCTTCTTTTGTATATGGATGGTTTTGTCTGAAAAGAAGCATCCCATCATAAGGTTTAGGTTGAATATTTTTAGCCATAATTGGATCTCATTAGTTTTTTGTCCGTTTGAATATTCTTTTCACGATATTTCTAAAGAATTTGAATTTCTTTAGGCGTTTTTCAGATGCTTGGAGTTTCGGATTTAAAACATTCCCTTGCGCATCCAATATCTCGTCAGACAAAACATAGTGGTATCTAACACAATACGAGGTAATTTCCACCATATAATCTATATAGGCGAATTTGCCTCCATCACCTGCATTTCCGATGAAAATCTTATCACCACTTTTAAGATCTCGATTTCCCCAATAATAGCCATGAACTCTATCATCTGGATGAAAGGTGACAATATTATGCTCCCTATTTACCCAGCCGTCATTACACCGATATGCTTTTACGCCCAACTCCATCATTTTAGCGTGAAACGCATCACATTCAGCATAAAATTTCTTATCAGCTCTTATAATATCGTCAAGAACTGAGAGATCATGCACAATGGTTGTTTGTCCGTATCGACCTCGTATCGTTACACTCATTTTTCTGCCTCTTGATGATATTCATCTTCAAACATATCACACACTATATCTACAAGACCGTCAATGAGACCAAAATCTTCACTATCGCCATGCTCTAACGTCAGTTGGCACAGTTCTTGGGCTTTTGCCTTTGGAACAATACAGTGATCTCTCAGAATGACAGCGATCGTATCTTCAAGTTCTTCAGCTTTACGTTCTTTAGGATCTACGCTCCACCAAAGATGAGAGTTATAAGTCTTATCTTCATTGTATAGAATGGCAGCCACTTCAGTTGCCAATGCCTTTATTTCTTCGGTATTCATATCTTTTTCTGATGTTTGAGTCTGGTAATAGCATCCTTCTTAGAGAATGCCATTACCTTATGACCTTTGATTGAAAACTCACGCAACTGTCGGCTATCTACAGCCCTTGGAGGGGTTTTTGAAAAGCCGTTGCCAGAATCCGGCACAGGATAACGCTTACGCTCACCATACCGATAGAAATTATCGGATTGTTGGGCCATCATTGCAGTGGCACACAACATTGCGAATAATGCTTTCTTACTCATCGTTATTGAATTGGGTTAAGACAAAAGACAGCATCGCCGATTCAGCAGCTTCTTTTGTGGGATAATATTCACTGGTATCATCATATTCAGAGGTGCTTAGGTTTAACCAATCAGCAAACCAATCACGAGCGATATAGCGATAATTAGCCCGGATATTAATGCCTTTGTTTTCTCTTATCCATTTGATTGCGGAGCTGAGAGGGAATAGGTAGTGACCCGATTGCTCTTCATAGTACAATCGCTCAGTTCCCATCCCTAAAGTCAGCAAAGCGTCAGTCTGCTCCAATGTGCAAAGCTCATCTATTGAAAGATAGAAGTTCTCGTTCATTGTCTCTCTTGTTTTACACCGACATACATTTCACCTTCCAACATCACCTCATTGTTATAAGCCTTTCTGATGTTGAATGTGATGATATTCCTTTCAAGGAAATGTTTAGCAAACTCTTCAGCTATATGCCGATAGGCCCATTCCATTTGACTTTGCGGAATGTTGTTAGGATTGATGATCTCTCCAAATTTATGTGGGAAAATATAGCCACATTGTACTGGGGTGATTTTGTAAACCGATTTGATTGGTATGTAGGAACATTCACGCGGATCTTCACCATGACAAGTAATGACTTGTGGGTTAAGTTTATTTGCCCATTTCCTAAGTAGAGCTGCTATTTTCTTTTTCATACGATTAGTGGTTACGATAGTATTCTTTTACATACGCATCCATCTGTCGGCGAGCTTCTGCCTTGGCCGCTTCAACAGAGGTAAAGTAATCCAGAGGAACTTCAACCTTATGTATAACCTTACGCACAAGGCGTTTCAGGATTTTTGTTCGACGAGTATAATATACTTCACCGATAACACATAGCTCCATTAAGCCATCAAAACCGCGAGGAACACCGGCCACATCTATGGAAGTTACAAGTTGTTTTTTCATTGTTCTGAATAGTCTTTGCACGGTCTTTTTCGTGCGGTTATACATTTATGAGATTTGAAGCAATACATTTTCTTGTCTTTAAGGACATCGTAATGCTTACACTGAGAGCAGTGAGGCGAGAACACTTGTGGAAGATTCTCATCTTCAGGAGTGGCATCACGAACCGGTACCCAGCCGATACCGACATATTGATGCACTACACCATCCAGTACAATGTGGAAGTTGGCATCAACAATACATTGAGGCGGGTTAACAGACATCTTAATCTGACCTCTCATTCCGAAGATGTCATAATATTTGACTCTCATTTTTCTTCCTCCTTAAAACCTAATAAGTTACGGGCCACCACAATTTTGATATTGTCCGACTTCAGGAACTTCTTTCCTAAAGCACACTGACAACACGGTTTAGCCTCCCTGAGATTGTTGAATATGTCAAGCATATAGTCATCATTGACATTTCCGAATGAGGGGCATAGGCAGGATTCTGAAAGATGCACATTGCCTTTGTAGTCAATACAAGGCTTACACATCACTCCCGGTGTATGATCCAAGCCAGTGAGTTTTCTGGTGGGGCTGGTTTGCTTGAAAAGTAAGTGCCCATTCAGACAAGACATATAGTGAGGATTGTCCGCTATTTCTTTCTGAGCCTGCTCATTTGTTTTGGCTCTACCCAAGTCCTGCATACTTCTGATTTCATCAGTTGTAAGAATAATCTTTGGTATGGCACTGAGTTCTTTGCTGTGCTCAATGATGAATGAGGCGTCTTTATACCACTTTGAATTAGTATAAACTTGCATACCTACATAAGATTGGAGCTTTGCAAGTTTTATCATTTCTTCAGTGCGCTCCGGGAACCAAGTGCCATTTGAGGTCACTGTAAAGCCTCCAGGAGTCTTACTTTGTTTAATAAAGCGGTCGAGATACTGACAGAACTCGGTGAATTTAGGATGCTCTGTCGGCTCTCCACCAGTAATGATGTAGGCACTGGCACCTAAGAATTGTCCGAATCTCAGGGCATTTTTGAAGGTGGTTTCGCTCATGTGTTCCCCATTGGGATTGGAGCAGTGCATACAATGAGCACATCCTTCGTGGCATTTATTCGTTATTTGAATCAGCATAATTTGAAGGGATTAAAAGGGGTTCTGTTATATTGGGTTCTGATGCAGGCAGTTGATTATTCTCGATTTGGTCTGAAAGATCTTCATATTCTACATCAATGATTTCACGAGGCTTTTCTCTAAAAGAATTGAATAGCTGTTGCATAGATAGGGCACCTATACCATAGACTTCAATTATATGGCGTATCATATCATTTATTACCGAAGTCTGCTGGGATTTCTCCCCAGGCTCTGTTATCCCATTTCACTACCTTAATCTCATCCACCCAATAAGCCATAGCTCTTAGGTATATTTCAGCTTTCATCAGTCTCGCATTACGCTTGCCGGATGCAGTACGTTTATTCTTGAACCAACTTATAGCAGTCGTACTGTCTGAGAAAATGACTTTAGGCTGAAAGTCATTGTCAATGATGTATTTGACAGCCTCAACTATCGCAAGGAACTCACCGATATTAATGGTCTGATTACCCAAATCGGAATAGAATAGCGTTTTCCCAGTATTCAGGTCAACTCCCTGAAATTCTGTCTTACGATTCTTCATTGAATGGGCCGCGTCAACTGCGATACCCTCATTGAGACTAATCATATTAAGATAGTTATGTTACACTGCGTTAATCATTTGAGATGAAATCCGGGAAACGGAATTTCTTTCTTTGTGCTTTGGAGAGGGAGAAATATATTTTGGCATACTCTACCATTTGGGTCTGTTTCGCATCAAGCATATCCATTGTGACAAATGTGTTTGCTTGAAGGAGTCTATGATGTTTGCTCCACTGGAGTAGTGCAACTCCATCATTGACCGGACCGAAAATGTGAACTTTATCACGAAAGACGGATTTGGTCTCAATCCAAGTCATAGTCAGGTTGCGCTTCATATATATGCCGATAACATCAATGATGTCTTTGGCTGTGGCAAGTTGGTTCCTGGTCTGCCAGTCACATACTTCGATAAAGCGTTCCTTGTAACGTTGAAAGAAATGAGGATTGAACTTAATAGCCTGCTTGCTCTCTGCATAAAAAGCAATAGCCGATACATCCTTGTTGGTATTCATCAGTCCGATATGGAAAGATGACCAATCCCATTTTTTAGTCTTTCCGATACCAGTTTGAAAATAGACCAATATTCCCAAATAGGCATTGCCACGAGATGAGTCAAATATCTTGGTCATTATGACAGTGGGCTGCTTATGATGTTTCCATAAATATCGGGCCACATAATCTGACTTATCATAGCGCAGAGTTTTGGCCTGAATTTCAGGAAGGTCTAAGCGATACTCATTCAGCAGCTCGTCACCTGACATGGTTTCTTCAAACATTGGATTGAGATTGTTCGTAGAGTCTTTTGACTATACAGGCGTTATCAATAAAATCTTCAGCCACACTTATCGCATTTTCGAGGTCGTGCCGGCTCCGAAGAATGTCTGCGATAGATTTGATGTCGTTTTTGCGCTTTTCCTTACTGGAAGGATCGTAGATGTATTCCTTGTTGCCGAATGTTATTCGCACCAGAAAGACATTTTTACGGCATACTGTAGCTACCGTGCCGGGGAATTTGATTATAGTTGCAGACTTGGCTATGAAGCCTCCTTCATTACGCATCGGAACCAGTGAGCAACTGTAAAGTGTATTGGGGATGATGTCTTTAGCAATAGCCGTATCTACAAACACGATTTTTTTCTTACTCTCAGTTTCGCGGCACCCCCTCCAACTTCCATTGGACTTGGCGACAAAACCGTAGAGCTTATCTGCAACGTTGTCAAGCCCTTTGTAGAACTTGATATTGGTTTTAATTCTCTGTGCCATGTTATATTGCTTTTATCAATTAGGGCATACAAAAAGGCCCTGCACCGAGTAATAGTGCAGAGCCTTCAGAAAGATTTGTTAACAAATCTTAAAAAGACTATTGGTGTTGGTTAATAATCGCTAACCTTATCATTGATTAGCTGAGTTACTGATGGGATTATGAATTTCCCGGATGAATCACGCTGTTGAATTATCTGGAACGGTCTGTCGGCCCTAAGTTCAGGCATAGTTGGAGCCGTTGTGATTTTTAGACCATCTTGGGTTACTTCAGCGATCAAGAACTCATCTTTATCATCGGACTTATTATAGTGTCGAATGATTAGGATTTCATCATCCTGAACCCCTAAATATTGCCATATTTGCTGGATTTTGAATGTTGTGTTCATATCAAACTGCTTTTAATCAATTATAGTTCCAATGTATCTGCAAAGCAGTTGGAACAAAAACCTTTTGTTCTGTTATACTGAGACTTACCAATGCGTTTGCCGCACCGGTTACAGAACAAGAGTGATTCATTCCTCCCATGAAGAATGTCTTTGAGATTTTGCTGACTGATATTGTATTCTCGTGACAACGCTCTCAGCACTTCAGGGAAGTTATAATTCTTGTCCTGATGTTCCAGCCAATGCAATCCGCTTGTCAGTCTTTCATAATCGGCTCTGATGAGGAGATTGCGAATGTATGTGGCATTAAGAAGCCTCTGGTCGTTGAGACGTTCCAGTAAGGCAATCTCTATACCAAACATATCACTCGCCTTCTCCAAATCTTTTGGCCGGAGGGTAAATTGAACTGTATCGGCCAGCCCCATATCACACCTTCTTAAAAGAAATTGTCAGAACTGCGTCATAATGCTCATCCGGTTCGATGGCGGCGAAAGCGTCAGCAAGCATATTGAGCATAACGCGAATACTGTCCTCGTGTGACATATTATCCCAGTCCAGCCCCATCTCATCTGAGATTGTCTTGGCACTCTCATAGTATGGATTTTCTGGTGGGATTTCATTCACATCTTCGGGAGCATCCTCTCCGAACAAATACTTTGATAATTGAAAGTAGGTTGCGATAGCTTTCTGGGATTGTTCAAGAACCTCTTTTTTTATTGCCATAATCGTATATTAAATTATGACACTGCTTTCATCACTTAGGGTCAAACGTCAAATCGCAATAAATCACCTCACAGACAGCCAATAAGGTTTTAATCGAAAGCGGTATCACATATTTACGACCGTCGGCCTCTTCCTTCATACGTTCAATATCTTCAGGATCTAAAGACTTGGGCGGCGTATAATGAATACCAGTCTTTCGATAGACTAACTTATGATCAACTTTATATCGTTTCATAAGCAAATCCAACACCTTGTGAACGTCCAGCACAGACTCAGGATAGAAGCGATCTTCCGTCGCCATATCGGTCATCACAAACTTCAAATTCATATCTTGACAGAATGAAATTAAATTTTGGACTGGATAGTTACTTCTTGCTAACTCTATAGACTGTACGGCATAAGATGTTAAGCTACCTGTATAGGCAGCTCCATTAGTGGCTTCTTTGATTCTATCTGCGAGTTGTTCCTGATTCATCTATGAATAGTCTGTTTGATCTTGTTCACTATCTTAATAACGTCACCTTTGACCGATTTGTATGAGAACATATCGGCCGACTGGCATTTGTCGATAAGAACTTCCAGCTCTCCGCTTGCGTCAGTCAAGTCAGATATGTTATCTGACATTGCATCATTGACCGCAGACCACTGGAGCGATTCTGGCCGGTTGTCAAGAGCTTCTTCCTCTTCATCGGCACATTTCTGAACATCAGATTGAGCTTTCTGAAGAATCATCAGGGCCTCATCCTTTTCAACCGGGTCTCTCAATCTTGCCAAGCCGTCAAGAACGGCGTGAAGAACACTTCTCCTTTGTCTATTCATATTGGTTGGTAGTTACTGAAAGACGCTGCAAAATTACAAAAAATTACAGTGTCTTTCATTATTAAATGGTTACTGAATTGCTTTATACTGATACTTCTCCTTTGATTGCAGGCCAGGAATCGTAATCTTCCAGCTTAAAATCCTCATAACGGAACTGAAAAATATCTTTTACGTCGGGATTGATAGTCATCCGAGGTAAGGGGCGGGGATTGCGTTGGAGTTGAGTATTGACCTGATCCAGATGATTGAGGTAGATGTGTGTATCTCCGAGAGTATGGATAAACTCTCCGGGCTGGAGGTTGCAAACCTGAGCAACCATCATGGTCAGCAGAGCATAAGAGGCAATATTGAACGGCACTCCTAAGAAACTGTCGGCACTCCGTTGATAGAGTTGAAGTGACAACTTGCCCTCGTTGACATAAAACTGGAAGAAACAGTGGCAAGGAGGAAGATTCATCTTATCGAGGTCAGCCACATTCCAGCTGCTCACGATTATACGGCGAGAGTCGGGATTTTCTTTAATAGTACGGATTGCTTCGGAAATCTGGTCGATGAAGGTTCCATCATAGGTGGGCCAACTACGCCATTGGAAGCCATATATGTGACCGAGTTCGCCATTTTCATCTGCCCACTCGTTCCATATTCGGACTCCATTGTCTTGGAGATACTTGACATTTGTGTCACCGGCGAGGAGCCAGAGCAATTCGTGGATTATGCTCTTCAGGTGTACCTTTTTGGTAGTGAGCAAGGGAAAGCCTTTGGAGAGGTCGAACCGCATCTGATACCCGAATGTCGAGATAGTGCCGGTGCCGGTGCGGTCTCCTTTTTTATGACCATTTTTGAGAATATGGTCTAACAAATCTAAATATTGTCTCATTTCATATTAAGAATTGGTATTACTGCTTTCATCAGATATAACATAATAGAGGGATTAACCTCTCATTATTTGTAAAGAAAAGTTAATCCCTCCAATCTTTTGATGGAGTTAGCGCCGATTGTCCGGATCCCAGCCAAGACAAACCAAGACAAACCCAAAAAGAAATCCGAGAAAAATGAGAGACATCAGTCCACATACGACCTTATCCCAGAACGGTTGATCCTCAAAAATGAGAAATCCTCCACAGAAAAAGTACCATATCCATCCGATAGCATATAGTGCCAAAATCATTACTCCGAGACCTACAATGCCCATTACGGAGTACATCACTGTCTTTGCAATCTTTTTTTCAAGGCTTCCTTCAGGTGCCGATTTCTCTATCTGGTTGAACAGATGATACATAATACCACAAAAAAGGTATGCTGCAAATATTAGCCAGCCCATATTATTCTATTAAGTTCTCGTAGATACATCTCATACAACAGTCCCCAATGGCTTCAGACTCCAGACGAGCAATTACTTCAGGATCTTCGTGATTTCCCCATTCACGGAATAGTCTTATAGATTTTCTCTTTTTGAGGTAAGTTCCGAAACATTCCAGTTGATTGAGTTTGAGCTTGAAGGAGATTGTGACGCGGTTGCCGTCTTTATCTTGCCAAAAGACACGTTGGTTCTGGAGAAAGACTGCTACACTGAATGGCACTGTGTCTGACGGCAATCCCATTCTTTTCAGCATTTCCTTTCCTTCATAGTGATCTCCGAAAAATCCTCTTGTCAGTTCATTGATGTAAAAGCCTTTAACTCTGGTTGAGTCATGGGTTTGTTTCTTTTTCATTATTGGTTATTGACGATAATCACTGCTTGTCATCAATATCATCATAGACCCACTCTGTGATTTCACAAGTCTCAGGGTGTATGTTGCAAAGGTGGTCGGCGAGGTAGTTACCTGATGTTTCGGAAGAATAGAGTTCCACCTTGCTTATCGCGCCGGAATCAGCTTCATCATACCATTTGATATAGAAACAAACTCCGACATAATCACCTTCAGTTTCCATGTGACTTCTGTCAAGTTCGACCTCACAAGATATAATAGTGCAGTCATCTTCATATTCCACATCACATTCATGGTTCTGAAGTTTACTCCATAACTCATCAAAGGATTTAGAGCCTGAGATGGCTTCCTGAATAGGCTTTTTCGCCTCTTCATAAGCCTTTCGATTGAAGTTGGTATTGAACAGTTTTTGCTGTTCAGCTGTGAGCTTAATCTTTTTCATATTTGTATATCAGTTGTTTGCTTTATTACTCCTGAATACCGATGAGCACGGAGTCCTCGAACAAAACTTTCGACTGGGATCGTTTCAAGCACTTTCTCAGAATATGTCGTTACTACATATTCTGCTATTGTCATATTGTAGAAACAACAGTTGGTCTTAGACTTTTTGCAAGGGCGATTGCTTGTAGTAAAAGGGCACTCCTTACAACATTCTTTCAGTCGAATTGTCAGATTCTCATGATACGCCTCTCCAGCGCTACTTTGATTCATACATTTATGGTTTTAGAATATTGCAACGTGCCATGATAACCACGCCGTCTCAGTTCTCCAAAAAGGTTGTCATCTGAGAAGTCGGCGAGAGTGAGAGTGGCTTTATTGCCTTTCTGTGGTATGTAATCTTCAGGACGGGTTTCAGAAGTTGATTTGGTAGTGCCCTTTTTAGCTGCCATGTCGAATTTAGTTAAAGAGTGGAACGATAATTTTCCAGATACTCCAAAATATCAATCAGAGTCTCTGTATAGATGTTTTCTCCGTCATTGGATGATGGTGCATCGCAGTATGAAGCGAAAGTGATGTAGAACCCCTTGTCATCATCAGTCAGACCTATGGTGTCCGGCAATACTGATGATGGGCCGGAGTCTTTCTCATAACAGATGTCGGGGTTTTCGTGACCAGTGATGTCATCCCAAAGAATTGAACAAGTTTGGGTTTGTTCACAGATGTCTTTGATAGTATAGAAAATGCTTTCGATGACCTCAGTGCGAATATTATACACACGCTCTGAATACTGGGAATGATAGGTCTGCTTAACTATTTTTATTCCCTTCAGTTCTTGTCTCAGGAGGTCAATCAGGCCCTTAACATTGCCCTTACATTCCTCCATGTCGGCTATGAGGTCTTTCAGGTCATCAGGTGCGCCGTTTTTACCATGACCGTCCGGGTCTATCCACAGAGCCGCTTCTTCATAGGGATCATAACTGTTATAGTACCCTTCAACGGCATTGATAAACTCATCTGCATCTCCTGTCTCACATTCGACATAGAAACCGAAATCCTGGTCGGCATTGGAATACTTGGAAAGATAGAGATCTACCTTATCGTAGTTCTCACTGTGATTGTGAACACTCCAGTCATCATCTTCGGCTATTGCTGTGATACGATTGACAAATTCCTCAATGCGCTTTCTACGGAGTCCGAGGTCTTGAAGCTCCCAGGCTTCAACCTCTGCTTCGGAAACGCCATTGCTGATGAGAACGATGGTGTCATCATAGAGACCTTCATCCGGGTCATCAGGATTTCTTTTGATTTCAAGCACTTTGTAAGCACCTGAAGTCTTGTTTTCGGGATCTGACCACCAGACCTCTTTCCCGTTAAAAAGGGTATTTGTGTTGTCGCTCATTGTTTATTTATTATTTTAGTTTTTAGTAGATGACAAAAATTAAATTTATGCTGTTAAACACTTAATTTTCAGTCGATTAAATTTGCAAAAGTCCCTGAAAATTAGTAATTTAAAGGAAAAGTTTGGACGCTTTTTCTCATGAAAACTA
>NZ_VSMC01000016.1 GCF_008728965.1 Heminiphilus faecis
GGCAGAACTTGACAGAATACAAGCAAAAATCAACAGAAGACCGCGAGAAAAATTAGGTTTCTCAGCGCCTCGTATTGAGTTCTTCAAACTATTGACTTAATTTTGCACTTGCTTGTTGACTCTACATGCTGAAAATGTGGAAGGATACGCTTTGTTGTTATCTTCTGATTATCTTGACGAATTACAGATAGAATTAAAACTCAGGGCAGATACGTATATGAATGTCAGGCATAATGCTGTAATACATTTGCCATATGAGGAAATAATCGAGTTAAAGCCATATTTTACATTATTACAGAAGTATCTTCGGAAAAATAATCTGTATGTAGTAAAAGGGCTTGTACTTGCGGTCTCATATACAATAATATCCTTACATCAGGAGTATTGTGCGGAAGATAGAGCTGAAAATTCGATTAATGAGCCTCGCGCGCAAAATATATTCGACCGGTTCATATATCTGCTTGATATATACCATACAAAAGAACGTTGTTTGAAATTTTATGCGGATAAAATGGCGATCACACCCAAATATATGTCGCATATGGTTAAAATTTTCAGTGGAAGAAATGCTTTGGAATGGCTTAACGAGTATGTGGTTTTGGAAGCCAAATTGATGCTTAACTATACTAATCTAACGATTCAGGAGATTTCTTATAGATTGAATTTCCCTACACAATCATCTTTTGGAAAATATTTCAGAAAACAAGTAGGCAACAGCCCCAAACAGTATAGGATGGCTATAAATAAGGAGTAGAAGCCGCTTTATAATAGAGAAGTTTAAACCCATTGAGAGGCAGGAGTGTTTTAATCGAAAAAGGTGGAATATGGATAATCATCATATAGAAAAACAACCGCAGCAACCGGAAACTTCTCAATCGTCACAGCAGGAACCTCCATTGCGACCGGCACAGACCGATAAAAAGTATTATTGTTTTTTGGTACTGTATCTGGTACTTCTCAGTGCCTTGGGGTCGTTTGTCAACGACATGTACACACCTTCACTTCCTGAGATGGCACGATATTTCCATTGTTCGGCATCGCAGGCGCAGCTTAGTCTTACATTCGGTATGATAGGCCTCGGTATAGGCCAGTTGTTGATGGGGCCGATTTCTGATCATTACGGGCGCAAGATTGTATTGGCGGTTTCGCTTATAGTCTTTATTGTGGGGGCGGTGGTTTCGATTTTCTCGCCCAACATGACTGTATTTCTGTTATGTAGGTTTGTTCAGGGTGCGGGAGCGGCGGGAGGTTATTTTCTGGCTCGTACTATTCCCGCCGACATATATCAAGGACGGGAGTTGGCCAAATTGATGGCCCTTATCGGAGCGGTCAACGGTCTGGCACCGGCTTCGTCGCCTGTACTCGGCGGTGTTATAGCGGATTATGGCGGATGGAAGGCTGTATTCATCGTTCTCGCCGCTTTTGCTTTTTTGGTGCTTTGCATCTCTCCTAAACTCAAGGAGTCTCTTTATAGGCAGGACCGAACCTCATTGCCGTGGTACAGGACCTTGCCCGGTTATATAAAGTTGATGAAGAATACTCAATTTATGGTACACATAAGCCTGAAGGGTTGTGCATTGGGTTTGCTTTTCAGCTATATATCGGCTGCGCCGTTCATCTTGGAGGTTCATTACGGATTCTCACAAACCATGTATGGTGTCATAATCGGATTGAACTCTTTGGCTTTGGCGGCGGGGTCAATGCTGTCGTTACGGTTTAATCCGTTTAAAAATGCGGTCGTTATGGCTTCTGCCATACTATTGCCGTCAATTGGGGTAGGGGCCTATGCGCTATGGCACATACACAGTTTTCTACTGTTTGAGATTTGTTCGGTTACGATGCTGTTTGCCGGAGGCATGATTTTCAGTGTCACAAATGCTCTTGCCATGAATGAAGGACGTACTCAGGCAGGAGAAGCCTCGGCTTTACTTGGTGTCGCCGGTTATCTTGTCGGTGCTATTGTAGCTCCGCTCGTGGGAATCGGAAATATCCTCCACAGTACTGCAATTGTTTTTCTTGTGCTGCTTCTGTTTGTCATCGTATTTTCTGTGTGGACGTACTGTCTAAAATCAGACCTTAACCAATAAGTTCTGTCTAAATAAGCTTTTTCAGCAGGCTATTAAACAGACAAGGGCAAGTATTCCTGCCTTTGTCTGTTTATATATGAATACATCCGCTATTTTAGGTTGTTGTATTCGTTGTCAGTTACCGGTTCAAGCCATTCAGTTGAGTTGTTCTCGCCCGGCAACTCAAATGCAAGATGTGAAAACCAACTGTCAGTTGCGGCTCCGTGCCAGTGTTTTACGTTTGCAGGAATGTGAATGACGGTGCCCGGCAGTATCTCCTGTGCCGGTTTTCCTTCTTCCTGATACCAGCCTCGTCCGCCAACTCCGACAAGCATCTGGCCTCCGCCGGTTGTGGCGTGATGTATATGCCAGTTGTTGCGGCAGCCCGGCTCGAAGGTGACATTAAAGAAGGGTATATGCTGTGTGGATATCGGGGCAATATAACTGTTGCCTGTGAAATACTTTGCATAAGCAGTATTGGGCTCACCTATAGGAAAAATCATAGTACGAGCAAAGGCAGATTTGGCGTCATCGCCATTCTTGTCATCGTTCCACACTTCCTTGGCAAGATTAAAGGCGGCCCATGCTTTCGGCCATCCTGCATAAAAGGCTATATGGGTGATAATCTCGGCTATCTCTGTGCGGCTGATCCCGTTTTGCTTCGCTGTCGCAAGATGGTATTTCAACGAGTTGTCGGTTATGCCCATGGATATGAGCGATGTTATTGTCACAAGGCTGCGGTCGCGCAGCGAAAGGAGGTCGTTGCGGCTCCATACTTCGCCGAAAAGGATGTCATCGTTAAGGTGAGCGAACTCCGGGGCAAAATCGCCGAGCTGCTGATGTCCGGCGGTCTGTACGATTTTTTGCTGAGCCATAATGTTAGTCATTAAAAAACTGAATAATATTATTGAGATTATCCTATTGGTCATCATTTCATATTTTTATTGAAGAATGCCGCTATTTTATCAAACGGTATTTTGTCAAGATTGTCGTATAGGTCACAATGATTGGCGTCTGCAACGATAAGAAGCTCTTTGTTGTCGCCATGCAGCTTTTTGAAAGCATCTTCGCCAAAATAGCGTGAATGGGCCTTCTCGCCATGTACGACCATCACTGCGTTGCGTATCTCTGATGCGCGGCTCAGAAGCGGGAAATTGATGAAAGGCAGGTTGGATGTGAAGTTCCAGCCGTCGGTAGAGTTGCCCGACCGGGAGTGGAATCCGCGTGGCGTCTTATAGTAGGCATAATAGTCTTTTACAAACTGCGGGGCATCTGCGGGAAGCGGATCGACCACTCCGCCGGCTCGTTTATAAGAACCGTTACGATAATCCTCGGTGCGCTGTGAGGTCATAGCTTCAAGCATCTTATAGCGGGCGTCCGGATTGTCGTTGGCATCGAAATAACCATTGGATGTGCAACGGCTGATGTCGTACATAGTAGAGGCGACGGTAGCTTTGATGCGTGGGTCGTTGGCGACAGCATTTATGGCTAAACCGCCGAAACCGCAAATACCGAGTATGCCGATGCGGTCGGCATCCACGTCGGACTGAACCGACAGAAAATCAACGGCAGCTGAGAAATCCTCGGTATTGATGTCGGGCGAGGCCACGCGACGGGGCATACCTCCGCTCTCACCGGTGAACGAGGGGTCGAAGGCGATGGTAAGGAATCCTCGCTCGGCAAGTTGCTGTGCATACAGCCCGCTCGATTGTTCTTTCACTGCTCCGAAAGGCCCGCTGATGGCTATTGCCGGCAGTTTGCCCTCGGCATCTTTGGGTTTATACATGTCGGCTGCAAGCGTGACGCCATAACGGTTGACGAACGTCACCTTGTAATGCTCCACCTTGTCGCTCTTGGGGAATGTCTTGTCCCATTCCTGAGTCAACTCCTGATGTTCCAAAGTAGCCTTGGAAGTGTTTGTATTGGCATTGTTCATATTTTGAGAATTTAGAGTCATGAGCGATGTCACAAGCATGGCTGTTGTTATAACTGTTTTATTCATGTACTTAAAAGCAATTCTTTATTTGTCAGTGCAAAATTAGGTAGTACCCGTTAATTGGGCTTACCACAATTATGGTAGAACTTACCATATTTGAAGAAGATGATAAAAACCTGAAATATAATGACTAATTTTGCGGCATGCAAACAGACACAACAATAAAACTCGATTCAATCGACGCATATAATAAACTGTATGGGCTGACGACGCTTCATCCGCTTGTCACGGTCATAGATCTTAAAAAAGCCACTAAAAAGATCGACCGCATGAGGATAAATTATGGCGTGTATGCTCTGTTTCTTAAAAACGGGGTGAATTGCACTCTGAAATATGGCCGCGAGTACTATGATTATCAGGAGGGCACTATTGTAAGTTTTTATCCGGGGCAGGTAATTGATGTTGACAGCACGGGAGAACCGACGGCTCTTGATGTTGTGGGACTGATGTTTCACCCTGATTTGATATGCGGAACACCTCTTGCATCAAAAATCGGCAGTTTCGGTTTCTTCAGTTATTCTCAAAGGGAGGCTCTCCATCTGTCGGAAGCTGAACGGAAGTTGTTTTTGGACTGTCTTGCAAAAATAAGTCTGGAATTGGAACATCCTGTTGACAACCATTCCGCTGATCTGATTTCAGCCAACATTCAGCTTCTTCTTGAGTATATGAGCCGGTTTTATGATCGTCAGTTTATAACGCGCCATAAAGTGAACTCATCTGTCGTTGCAGCTTTTGAGAAAGAGTTGTCAAGGATTTATTCCGCCGGTGCAACCTTGAATGAAGTACCTAAAGTTTCATACTTTGCAGATAAAGCAAACCTTACACCGGGATATTTCGGTGACCTTATAAAACGGGAAACAGGAAGCTCCCCGCAAGACATCATAAAACTTTATATCATCAATGAAGCCAAGCGGCGTCTGGCTTCTACCGATGCCGACATCAGCGTTATAGCATATGACCTCGGATTTCAGTATCCCCAACATTTCACACGGCTATTCAAGCGAGTCACAGGTAAAAGCCCGATTGTATTCAGAAATGAATTTTATACCAATAACTAAACGTATGAGACATTTAGGGGATATGACGACTTATATCGCCATTAATTGAGAGGTTGTAACATTACTTACATTGTATGCCTGTGGAATAGGCAATATACTCAAAAAAAGATCTGACATCAGGTATATTAAATTGTGCTTTATCCGAAAAACAAATCTGAAACTGAACAGAAACTTTTGTGAAAACTGGGGAGCCGACTCTATACATTGATTTTTCTGTAGTATTTTCGCTAATGTTTCACTCGCTGGCGAAATCTGCTAATCCGCACTTAATTAATTAGTTGTGACCTTTGGGAGTTATCTGCGCTGAAATTCGTCTCAAAAAATTTGCAATATTCAAAAAAACTCCTTAACTTTGCATCGCTTTTAACAAATAACGATTCGCTAGCTCAGTTGGTAGAGCACAACACTTTTAATGTTGGGGTCCTGGGTTCGAGCCCCAGGCGGATCACGAAAGGGTTCGGAAGAACACCGCAAAGCACTGAAATCAGTTGATTTTCAGTGCTTTTCTTTTTGGTGAAATTGCAGGATAACGCAGAATATTACCTACAGGCGTGTACAAAACGTGTACATCGTGTTTCGTGTACAAAAATGTACACGGTTACACGGAAAGGCCCGCAACAGGTTGAGGACTGCACATTTGCAGAAATTCAACTTTGAAAAAGTGGGGTTCTGCGGGCGGGAACGCGACCCTCGACCCACAATTCGGGTGTGACATGGCGAATTTTAACTTTATTTAAGATTTAGTCTTGTCCGATGATTTTGTCTGTCGTCCCTGCTGTGGTCTTCCCCATTCTGCCGTGTGAAATTCGTGTACAATGTTAAATCTCGCTGAAAAATCGGCCGGATGTACACGGTTACGCCATCTCCGGAGTATCATGTTCCGAAGCGCATTTGGAATCCGGGTTAAAAATGAGTATCTTTAAGTAACCATTAAACCCGTAAGTAACATGACAAACAACCCTTATTTCACCCTGACCTTCTTCACAAGGAAGCCAAGGTCGGAAGGCTACACCGACCACAAGGTGTATGTCAGAATTTCAGTGGCAGGTCAGCAGACTGACCTCGCCATAGGCCGCTCGGTCAATCCTGAGAACTGGGACCAGAAACGCAAGCTCTCGAAAGGTCGCTCCCGGCGCGATCTGGAGCTGAACAAGTACCTCGATGAGATACGGGCCAGATTTTGTGAGATACATACCAATCTCGTCCGTGAGAAGAAACTCGTCAACCCTATTGTTATGCGCGACCTGTTTCTCGGCAAAGTTGAGAAGCCTAAGATGCTATGTGAGATTTTCACTGAATCCAACGTAAAGAGAAAAGAGGAAATGGAACGTGGCGATATGGTCAATGCAACCTATCTGCGCTGGGAACGTTGCGTAACATACCTCGGTGAGTTCCTGCGTCTGACTATGAATGTCGATGATATTCCGGTAAGGGATGTCACGGCAGGAATGATAGATGATTTCGAGCATTTTCTGCGTGTCAGCAAGAACTGCGCCAACAACACGGCTGTGAAGTACCTCCGCTATCTCAAGAACACTATCCAGTATGCCATCGCGCATAAGTGGATAACAGAAGACCCGTTCATCGGCAGGAAGTTCCACCGCACTCAGGCGAAACGCCAATTTCTGACTGAGGCTGAGATTATGGAGATTCTCAAACTCGACTTCTCCATGATGCCGCGTCTGGAACTTGTCAGGGACACATTCGTGTTCTGCTGCTTCACCGGCCTTGCATTCTGCGATATAAAATCGCTTCAATGGAGCGACATAGAGAAAGACCGCGACGGCAATATGTGGATACGCAAGTCCCGCGAGAAAACCGGCGAGTTGAGTATCATACCGATGTTGGAGGTACCGCGTCAGATAACCGACAAATATGTCAACCATCCCGTTGCAGTATCTACAGGAGTAGTACTTCCCGTATGTTCCAATCAGAAAATGAACGCTTATCTCAAAGAGATTGCGGATCTCGCAAAGATAACCAAGCCTCTGACCACCCATATCGCGCGACACACTTTCGCGTCTCTGTCGCTCAACAACCATGTCCCTCTCGAATCAATCCAGAAGATGCTCGGACACAGCGACATCAAGACAACGCAAATCTACGCAAAGATTCAAGACCAGACCGTCTATGAGGATATGCAGACCATGCGCAACCGATTTGACAGACTGAGCATTAACAGATGACATCAATATCAGATAACTGAAAAGGGAGAGCTACCGGTCGATTCGGTAACTCTCCCTTTTAATATTTGGGTATGTAGATTGAGGACAAGTATTCCGCTATATCCTTTTCTTCATAAAGTATCTTTCCGTCAAGACGATAGAACGGAATAATGCCTCTGTCGCGGAAGTCCTGCAATGTTCGGCGCGAAATGCCAAGTCTTTCCGATAATTGGGCATCGGTCATAAAGCGTTTGCCCATCAGGAATGGTTTATATTCCAATGCTATTTCCTCCAGCATCTCAATATTTCGCCTTCCCATCGAGAGGAATTTTCTTATAACGTCATGTTCTTTGTCATATATTTCTTTCACTCTTGCCTTTGTTTATTTTTGAATATACGTCCTCTGACTTGTAAAAACATTTCCGTCCATGTTTGACGTAGCCGAGTTGTCCGAGCGTTTTCATAGTTCTCACTTTCCGGGTTGAAACACATAGCAGTTCCGCGACGGTCTCAGTTGGAATCCATTTGCCGGATTGGATTGAGCGGCACTTCTCATACATCGCCGCAATCAAAAGGGACTGATACTCCATTATCTCGAACATTGCATCAAGTGCCTCTTTGTCGATTCTTACGTATTCCAATGTTTAGCGGTTTCAATTGTGACCGAGTGAAAAAAGAAGGCGGAGTCCCCTCCGCCTTCAACCACTAAATCCGCAAGTCGTATGTTACATAGACTGCGATTCGATTGCGAATTTAGTGAATTATTTTCAAACGGCGGTTATTTTCAGTATAATTTGGCTTCAATCGGGGCGAATGACAGCCCTTTGCCCTTGCCGCGCACAACGATGTCGTAGAACTCATGGCCGTGACGGTTGGTGAACATTATCTGCGATGTGTAGCCGTGGGTCAGAAGGCTGGCGACCTCCTTGTCGGTGAACTTGTGGCCCATGAACTGCAAAGGCATGGTGAATCCGCAGACATGGCATTTCGCAACGCGGGGATAGCGGATGACCGAGTGTCGGCCGCATATCGGGCAGACATGGATATCTACCTTAGCCGGGAACAGACGGTGGTCGGTGATGAGCTGTTCGGTCTTGTTATAGATCCATTTGCCATACTCATTCATGAGCTGCGCTCCGCCGACACTGTTCTTGCGGTCGCCGTAGAGCCGTTCAACCTCTACCTGATATGCCATAAGGTGACCGAGGGCATAAGTTGCGTTGAAGGTTTCAAGCAGGAGATTTCCCTCGCCGGTGATTGCCGGTTCACCGCATACGTCCAGAAGAAGGCGGTTGTCGCGGAGACGGTCGAATGCGTCCGCCACATCATGGTGTGCCAATGTGAAAGGCATACCGGGATTGTATTTGTCCGACAGTGAACGGAGCAACATTGAGATGGCGCAGAGAAGGTCGTTCATCTTGGGCGCGGTGGGAGCCACTGAGGTGTGGGAGAACTGGGATTTACCGGTGAGTTTCACTTCCACGACTTTCGGCACCTTGATGTCGGGAGTGTAAGGGATAGTTCCATAGAACGGTTCGCCGTTGATTTCCACCTCGATAACCAGCTCGTTCACTGCGGTAGGGCCGGCAAGGTTGGCATAGAAGCGAGAACGGATAAGGTCATATACACGCAGTTCATCACTGTCGAGGAACAGAGGCTTGTTGCCAGAGATGATGATGCCATGATTGCCGGAGATTGTACCGTCAGCGGCAAAGGGATACTTCCTGCACCATTTGTAGCGGCGGAGTTCATCGCGCAACGATTCGGGCAGTTTTGCGCATGATGTCAGGGGCGACGAGATAAAACCACGCTCATAGAGGCTGACGGCGATGTCGCGGGTGGTTGAGAAATTGAGGTTAAGTTTTTCCCATGCCTCGCTCTGGAGCGTGGCGAGAGTGAAGAGTGCCGGAGCCGGACTCATCTCGGTGTCGAGCATAACATCGGAAGCCTCGACTGTCGCCGGAACAGAAAGAGTCTTGTATGCTTCCGCTGCCTCATCTTTGGTGGAGAATGTCGAGCAGGGATAGAATTTGACATCCTTGCCGAGAACCACGCCGCTCACCATAACGGAATGGGTGGTGACGGAAACGTGTTGGCCACGGGCTTCTGCGTCAGATTCAAGATAGTTCTTGACGGCGGCAAGTACAAGCACATCCTGACGGCAGATAGGCGACTTCATTTCCTTGAACAGAGTGCGATAGGCTTCTGAAACATTGTACTCGAAAGCCTCGTCCATCGCCATGCCCACCAGTCCCGTCTGGGAGAGATTATGGAATTTCCGTCCCCACTGGCGGGTCTTGAAAGCCGACTTGATTGCCTTGCGCTCCAGACGGGTCAGGAACATACGGCTTGTGGGTGCGCCGACCTTGAAGAAACGGCAGATGTTGGCGAAACGTCCCTGAGCATCGGCTCCGCCGTCGGAAGCGAAAATTACCTCATCGCCGCCACGGATAAGTTTGCCGATATAGTCGGCGTAGGTCTTGTCCTCGGTCGAGATTCCGTAACGTCCGTTCTCATTGGGAGTATGGCGGATACCGTAGGTGTAGCGTTCCGGCACGATGGGGAGGGCGTCCTTGCCGGGAAGCACTCCGAGTCCGAAGGGACGGATGAAGTCAGGAGTGACGGTGATGACAGCGATGTCATTGTTGTAGATTACGCCGGGGACGGCTACATTGGTGGTTACGTTAAGGGCGCGGGCGATGGCTGAAGCCACGGGAGCGGCCTCGGTAATTATGACTTTCATGTCTGAAAATTTTTTAGAGTTTGTAAATTGGGTTTGTTGAAGGCTGACACTCTCAGCCGGGAGGTTTGGAGAGAATGACACGGGGAGTTCGCGACCTCCCCATGTCGGCGGAAGGATTGCCATATCATCGCTTGCGCACGCGAGGGAATGGCGGTCTGCTCAATCCAGAGCTTGCGGATAAAGTGGTTGAAGGTCAGAGTTTGGGGCCTTTTGGCTTTTGCTGTTTCTTCTGCTCTTCGTTTTTGGGTTCGGTCTGCCCCCTCTGGAGCGGTTCCTTAACCCCTTTTGTGGGTTCGTTGGTCTTACCCTCATTGTTGACAGCATATTGCGTCTTGCTCTCGCTGGCTATGCCGACAACCTTCTCTTTGTCGGGATAGACATAGGTCTGCTTCGGACGCTGCTTTTCAGGGTCAAACTGGAGATAGACCGTGCAGGGATTCCCGTTTCGGTCAGGGATTTCTCCTACCATAATCTGTTTGCCGGCACGATAGTCAGCTTGGGCGGTTTCGGAGAGCGGCACACCTTTCCATTTGGTGAGGTTCTTGATGTTGCCCTCCTTGTCGAGCCATGAGTTGTACTGCTGTCCACCCTGTTCCTGAGATTGCTCCCGCTTCTGGCGGTATTGTTCCGAGTTGACGAAAACCACATCGCGCTTGTCGGCATTGTACTGAAGGTCGGCGGTAAACTTCCGTCCGTTGGGCAGTTCGATATGCTGCTCTCTGATTATGCCTCCGTCTTTGAGGATGCCGATCTGCTTCATGTCAAGTTCGATGTTGGCGACCTTGTTCTTGATGTAGATTTTATCCATGGGGATACTTTCAATCTCATTGGTGAGACGGTCGATGCTGACGAGCGACTTCTTGACCTCCCCGGTTTTCGGGTCGGTGAGGTCAACAGGTCTGCCCAGATTTCCTGTCTTGCGGAGCTGAGCCTTGTCCTCGTCCGTGAAGGTATAGCCTTTATAGGCTTTGTCGAGCTGAGGCTCGTGCTTCACGAAATGAGGCGTGAGGGTAAAACTGCCGTCAGGATTGGACTTGAACGAGAGCCGGGCCTGTGCCTCGAATTTCTCGCCGCCGATTTCCGGTCTCACGGTAAAAAGCTGCGGAGACTTGTGGTTATATACCATCTGCTGCATTGCTCCGGATTTTTCGAGGTCATCTCTCTTGATGCCCCATTGTTTTTCGATGGTGTCCCAGTCAACTTTGTTGGGGTCAACCGGTGCCATCTTGATTGCGGTCGAAGTCTCCTTTGCCGGAGTCTGGTCATGCTGTTCAGTAACCGTCTGTTCCTTTGCCATTGATTTGGTGTCAACCTCAAATGGTTTAAGGAGGTCGGCGTTAGCCACAGGGTCTTGGAGCATATCGGACATTGCCGGGCCGATTTTGTCGAATTCAGTTTCAGGAATCTTGAAGAAACCGAATAGCGAAGGGTTCTTTGCCTGTCGGATGAAGTTCGACATGAAGGCTTCGAGGGGATTCTGACCTTTGGAAAATTTCACAAGGTCACTGAGCTTCGCGGATTTTACATCCGCCATTTTCGGGGTGCCGTCGGGATTCTGTCCCACGACTGCGCCGACCTGCCCTGTTTCGTTGTTGCGGGCAATCAGCACTTCAGATTGTTGCTGTTCTTTGTTTTGTTCCATTAAAATTATTTGGTTAAACATTACGCCGGACTTGCGGCGCGATAATTATCTCTGGGGTGCGGTTGATTCATCTTCAATTTCGTTGGGAACAAAATTGTTGGTGATGTAATCATCGAACTGGTCTTGTGTTACAAAGACAGTGTGTCCGTCTTTGCTTGACCAATAACTGATTTTCTTCTCAGCACGAAGTCGCCGGAATGTCCTCGGACTTTTGTTGAGACCTATGGCGAGGTCTTCAAGCATTATTATCTCTTTGCCTTTGTATTTCAGCTTGGCTTTACCGGACTTTTCGGCTATTTCTTTCAAAGACTCTGTCATTGAGCCGAGAAGAAATACCATTGTTCCTACTGCGTCCATGATCCATTTCTTGAATGGTTCGGACTCCGGATATTGAGGAGGTGGTGAAGTATTCATATCGGGTGTTGTTTAAGTTTTACGATGCAAAGTTACTGCGGCTTTTCTCGGGCATTGTAAGCATCGGATAAGTGCTGATGTTTTATTGTTTCAAATGTCTTATCTTTACTGAAATTCAGATATATATTTCTCTCATTACACTCAAAACCATAAGCAAGTATCAGCGTCTAAGCATACTATCATGCTGCAAGCTCGGCATTTACTACATCCACCATGCTGTCGAGGAAGTAAGTAACGCGGCTACCTTTGGCCGGACAACGGCGTTTTATTCCGTCTCTTGCATTTTGGTATTTCTTCGGGTCGAATTCCAGACCAAAAAGGGAATGGAGACCTTTTTTAATATGCTGCTGTGTCGCTTTACTTCCGCCGTTGATGAGTTTGCAAGCAATTATAAGGTGTATGAGTTCACAGAAGTCTGCATAATTGCCTGTAAAAGTAACTTCTGCCGTAGTTTCCTGCACTTCTTTATTTTCAGTGACAGGGTCTAATGCTATTTTCGCTGATACAGCCATCTCAATCTGATTGAGCAGACATTTGGCTATTTCAAGGATACGCTTTGCATAACGGCTCAACAAGCCCTTAGCATAGCCAAGTATTTCAGCCACTTCGGAAATGAATATTGACAACCCCGTGTGTATTACTCGCCAATGGGTGTTGCTGTGAGCATATTCCACAAGTTCGGCTCTCATATCTGAATAGTGTGCCTTGATGTTGTCTTCATCGCCATCTTCCAACTGGAGAAAGAACTTGGCGTTCAGGAGGGTAAATATTTCCATATCATTTGTCGTTTTGTGTTACGCCAATCCTTAATTCGTTTTATTGAAAATGGTTCGCCGTGAAATTGAATTTATTTTTAGTTGCTTATTATCCAATATATTAACTGCGTAAATATGAGTCTATATGTCTTTTATTAAATTGTTAAAAGTGTTGTTTTTGTTATACACTGTGTTGTATATTCAACATTTTATGACTGCGATTAAGTATGTATTTATCTAAGCAACATGACTTAAAATTGGATGAAATTTAGTAACTTTGCAATGATTATTTGCGAACAAATACCCTATATACATTTGTTATTATGGATGAATTTCTAATCACAACCCAAAATAGTCTTATGAATATAGACAATGATCCACCGAGTAGTCGGCGCCTTCTCATCTATAGTTCCCGGATAGAGGATGGCAAGAAGCTGGAAGAGGTATTTTCCAAAACGGGGACAAAAGTACAGACTACCAATAGTGTCAGCGATGCAAAAAGGATACTCGAAAGAAATGATTTCAGTATGCTTGTTGTGGCAGTCGCAGACAAAGATTGCGATGGAATGAAACTATTGGAATGGACAAATGATACTATTTTAGGTATCAAGAAAGTTGGAATCGCAAAAAATCAATGTGTCGAGCTATATAATAAGGTGTATAAGCTCGGTGCAGACCATCTTTTCTATTTCGACTCGCTTGTAATAGACAAGCTCACACTTGCTATCGAAGAGTTGCATAAGAACGGGAAAAGATGGTTTGAGCGTAAAAGCGGAGGATTTCAGGGATGCTCCAAGAGAATCATTGCTGAATGTAGTTCAGATGCCACATTACTGCTTGCCGGGCCTCATGGCGTAGGCAAAAGTGCCATAGCAAGACTCATACACGATAACAGCCCTCGTCGTTCTGAACCATTCATCGTTGCGGAATGTGCCCATTACATGAGCGCAGCGGAAACAATGGATATATTCCGTGGAAAAGAATTAGGTATCAAGCATCCTCTCTACCGCAACCAACAAGGGTTATTGGCTCAGGCCAACAGAGGAACGCTGTTTATCCATGAGGTATGCCACCTTCCTATCCATGTTCAGGAAGTTCTTGCAACTGTTATCCAACGAGGCGTTTTCACACCGCAGAACCTCACGAAAGAGGTAAAATTCTCAGGTCGTATAATATTCTCGACAAATGTTGATCTCGCTGAAAAAGTAAGAGCCGGTGAATTTTCGGAAGCATTATATCATTGCATACATAGTAATGTATTGCGAGTTCCACCCCTATCAGATTGTCTTGATGATGTGATTCCACTTGCAGAATGCTTCATAAAACAGTATTGCGCCGAAAATGGATTAAGTGTCCCCCGTTTGACAAAAGGGGCTATCAACAAATTGAATAATCACATCTGGGTCAGCAATGTCCGCGAATTATACAGCACTATTGTCCGTGCATGTTCTGAATACAGAGGCGACACCATTGGCAAGGATGATATTACATTGTATGAGACAGAAAAAGAAGTCAGCCATCACTCCCGAAGGTATCGTGTCACCAAAGCCTTACAGCACACGAAGGGAAATAAAGCACAGGCGGCTAAACTGCTCGAAATCAATCGTACAACTCTATATGCGTGGATGAAGGCAGAAGGTATTTCAAAGGATTATAGATAAGGAATTGAATGGCGACGCTCTATTTTTCAAGAGTGTCGCCATTCAATTCCTTATCTACAATTTCGGGCCGGCGGCGCGGAACCCTCCGGGGGGAGTTATGCCACAACCACCAATTATGATGCGGGAACTTAACGGTTCCCGTTCTTTGTATATGGTTGTCGGCTCTGCCACCATTGACTTCTTGGAGTCCTGACTCTGAGACGGTGCAGGTTCATCGAGTAGCTCTCCGTTGCCTTTTGTCGGCGTGACTACTTTGGCACGGGCGGCTTCCTCAGTATCGCTGGGTTTCAGTTCCGCAGTTATCTTGCGGTCGAGGCTGGCGAGTTCGGATTTGAGCTGCTTCAACTCCTCCTCTTTGCCCCATTGCTTGGCGACAATGCCTTCCAAGATTGGGACATCGGCTTTGAGTTTGGCGGTGCGCTCCTCATATTGCTCAACTATGCCGGGGATTTTCTCCAGTGCGTTGACAAAATTCATACAGGCGGCGTGAGTGTCGCTCATGGCAATGAAGCCGTTGTTGTACTTGTATTTATATGAGCCTTCGACAACGAAGCGGTTCTGCACTCCCTCACGACCGTCAATCAGGGTATGCTCTGATATAATGGAGATTGGGAAGCCATAGACCTCACCAACACGCTGATATTGTCCGTGGGTGTCGGTACGCTGTGCCAGCCCTTGCAGGTGAACTCCCATATTCTGCTCGTCCTTGAACTTGCAACCATCAACAGTGAGGTTGTTGACGGGGTTGCCATCCTTATCTCGCTGGACTACGGAGGAATATTTTTCATAGTCCGCCTTCATCCGCTCCATAGCCGCTTCGTTGTTTTGAATATCATGGGAAATGGTACTCAGACGGAACTCGGCATCAGCACGGCCCTTTCCAAAGGATTTACGCTCACTCTCCAGTGACGCGATGCGTTTCTCCAACTTGGCTTTATCCAACAGGTCTGTATTGCCGGAGAGGATAGCCATATACTCAGAGAAATTCATGCCTGATTTCTCATCCATAGCACCTTCGTCAATAGTTCTCGCTCCGAGCGCTCCGGATTTCAACTGCGCAATGAAAGTGGCCTTACAATGAAGAAGGTTGAACTTGTAGGAGTCCAGCGATTTCTCTACTGCATAGATGATTACATCCACTTTGTTGTCAGCATATAGTTTGGCAATCTCGTTGCCTGCACGGACTCCTCGACCGTTGCGCTGTTCCAGATCACTTGGGCGCCAAGGTGTATCGGTATGATGAATTGCGACACACCTTTTCTGGGCGTTGACTCCGGTGCCAAGCATTGAGGTAGAGCCGAACAGGACACGAACATCACCGTCGTTGGTCGCCTGAATCACAGCCTTTCTTGACCGCTCAGTCTTGCACTCCTGAATGAAGCGGATTTCATGCGGCGGTATGCCATAGTCCTCAATGAGTTTGCGCTTGACCTCCGAATAGAAGTTCCATTCGCCGGGCTTGTATGTCCCAAGGTCGGAAAATACAAACTGAGTCCCGCGCTGCTCATCATATTTATGGTAATACTGAGAAATCATCTTGGCGCAATGGCTGGCCTTGTTGTTCGGATCATCGGAATAACTGGGGTCAATCATTCTCATGTCGAGAGCCATCTTTCGGGCATAGTCGGTGGCTATGAGCATCTTCGCCTTCTCCTCGGTGTCTGACAATGGCGCACGACCTAAGATTGTGGCATCGCCACTTTTGGCAAACTCCATAAGTTTCTGAATGAAAACCTCCTGCTCCTTTGTCGGAGGGATGTTATGGAGAATCTCATTCTTCATCGGTCGGTCAACACCCACATCTTCTGCGGTTCTATAGTCCGTGATTTCGTTGTAAAAGGCTGCCAACTCCGGCACCTTGATGAAGTAGCGGAAACGCTCCTTCTGTACCAGATTGTTGGTAACATTGAACTCGAAGTCGGTAGTCTTCTTGGCGAATATTGCCGCCCAAGCGTCGAAACACCTTATCTCCTGCCTTTCAAGTTCTTTCGGACGCAGATACTTGAACAATAGATACAACTCTGTCAATGAGTTGGAGATTGTCGTACCACTGAGGAAAGTAGCACCGAGGTCTTTGCCATTCCTCTCTTGGATGGTACGGATTGCATACAACAGGTTGAGTGCCCTCTGGCTTCCCTCACTATTGCCTAGACCTGCCACTCTATCATGGCGTGTGTTGAACATCAGGTTCTTGAAGTTCTGCGACTCATCAACGAAAATGTGGTCGATGCCCATCTGCTTGAAATCCACGACACTATCCTTATTCTGCTCCATCTGATATTGGATGGTGGCTATCTTGGCGGTCAGATTTTCCTTTCGCTTGATAAGACCTTTGAGCATACCACGGGAAATGTCGTGTCCCTGCTGCTTGATGACTTCAAGATTCTCCTCAACCGTATCAAGTTCCGCTTGCAGGATTTGCTGCTGCATTTCCGGCGACTGCGGTATCTTGCCGAACTGGTCGTGCGACATTATCACGCAGTCATAATCGTTGGTCTTAATCTGATTGAAGAAGGCGACTCGGTTATCTGCCTTGAAACTCTTTTCATCGGCGTACAGAATACGGGCATTGGGATAGGCTGTCTGGTAGGTCATGGCAATCTCCGCGACATTCGCCTTCATGCCGATAATCATCGGTTTGTTGGCGAGTCCGAGACGCTTCATCTCATGTGCTGCAATGCACATTATCAGCGTTTTACCCGTACCGACTTCATGGTCGCAGATGCCACCGCCGTTCTGTTTCAGCATCCATATACAATCTTTTTGCGACTGGTATATAGAGCCGATTCCATATCGGTCGCCCAACAACTTCATATTGAGGTCAGGGAATGTCTGATGCGCTCCATTGTAATGTGGACGGACGTAACAGTTGAACTTAGAATTGTAAAGGTCAACCAATCTGTCCTTAAACTCCGGAGACTGAGCATCAAGCCATTCAGAGAAACCATTGCGTATTTCATCAATCTTGGTGTTGGCGAGTTGGATTGCCTCTGAATCCGGTACTTTGATGTCGTGACCATTCTCATCCTTGCCTATTGACTTCTTGATGTCGGGCACTGTGTTGTGCAGGGCGTGTTTGAGAAGGCTCATGCCGTCATATACACGATAGTAGCCTCTGACACAGAACTCCTCCCATATCTTCATATTCTTGCGGCGTGCGTCACAAGAATACTCATCCATTGATGAAGAATAGGCAATTTTCACATCAGTACCATAGAGATGACTCATGTAGGCCGAGTAAATGCCTGTCGGTATCCAGCGTTCACCGAAGTTGAAGTCCAGTTCATCGAAAGTAATCTTTCGTGGAATGGCTTCCTCCAACGCTTTCAACGAGTCTTTGGAAATTTCGATGAACGGTTCTATGCCGTCATAACCGGGGAAATTCTCGATGCGTTTTTCCTCACGGTCAATCCATGCCTTGATGTCCTCCGCTTTCTGAACCACATTTCCGGCGATGAAGCGGTCGGCAATCTCATACTTCTCCACAAGTGGATTGTAATAGATGTGACCTTTGAGAGCATCAAGCAAATCCCATTCATATTCACCGACAATGGATCCGGCAGTCTTGTCAATGCCGAGAAGGTCTGCCATGTAGTCCATATTGACCTCGCCGTATTTATTGAGCGAAGCCATAAGAGCGTCCTGCGGCATCTCAACCGATGTAATTTCATCCTGTGAGAATGAGACCGGATGGTCGAAAATATCAGCCTTTACGAATACACCATTTTCTCCACGTTCAAGGGCAAGAGCGTCGCGACCGTTGGCATCCATGAGAATGAACTTGACATTCTGTTTCTCATTAAGGTTGCCATACTTATCCACGAACTCATCGTAGTAGTCATTGAGGTGTTGACGCAACTCGGTTGAAGCCTCATGCGTCTCGGCCTCGAAGTTGTAGAGCTGCTGATACGTTTCAGAGAGGGTAACATATAGCATTGCTCTTTTCTCCTGCTCTGGTTTGAGTGACAGCGGCGAGAAAGTCGCGCCATTCTTGCGAACCTCCGAGAGAAAACCGACCTGCCCCTTGTCAACGACCATAGAACCGTTGTGGTGGAAGAACTGAATATCCTCCGAGAAAGGACGGGGAGACATATCAAGTTTTGCCGGTTTGGGAGCTTCTGTAGCTACTCTTGGCTTCGGGACAAAATCACCTTTTGATATTTCGATAATAGTGCCGTCTTCGGTGATTGTCTCTTTCTTGGCCGCTTCCATTGCCTGACGTTCAGCCTCCATTTCTGCGAGTTGACGATGGGCGATGCTCATCATCGTCTCGTAGAAGCCATTGATGGGAGGATTGGTTTCCCAATCAAGAGATCCGTAAAATTCCAACTCCTTTTCAGAGAGCGGACGGAATTTCTTTGCCTGAGTGTCGGTTATCGTAACCGTTGGCTTTGGCTTTTCTTCCGGCTGTGCAGGTTTTGGTTGACGTTGTGGCTTGCCGATAGGCTCCAGTTCTCCGAAAAGATTGTAGGCGAACAAACGAGGGTCAGGATTATCATTGTAATCCGGGCTACCAGATGTTTCTATTTCCTTATCGGATGGTATTGGGGTTGGAGGTGGCGTTGGATCATCATCCTTTGGTGCAGGAGAAGGTTCTGGCGGTTCTGGCTTGGGAGGGTCAGGTTTCGGCTGATTCTCTGGCTTCGGAGTGTCGCGCTTCACCGTCTTTTTCTTCATCTTCGGGTCTTCCAACTGCTCACATATAGCGACGCGGTTGCCGGCTCTGACCAGTTTGGGCAGATACACATCGAGAGCATGGTGCGGAAATCCTGCCAACTCTATGCTACTCTTGTCACCATCCATACGGCGAGTAAGGGTAATTCCCAAAACCTCCGACGCTTTGACCGCATCCACACCCATGCACTCGTAGAAGTCACCGACACGGAAAAGAAGAATGGCATCAGGGTGTTTCTTCTTCATCTCCCGATATTGCTGCATCAACGGAGTATCCGCTATACGCTTCGGTTTTTCGACCTTATTTTCAGAGGTTCGTTTTACAGGTTTAGGCGATGGCGGTTCAGGTGTTGGCGGCGTAAGACTCCTATTATTATAGAAGTCCAGATTCAGACGCAGTTTCAGCGACTCATCGAGTGCCGTTCGCATATCGCTGGCGATACCATCAACCCCGCCCTCATGCTTGTAGATGATAGCCGGTTTGCCGAACTGGTCAGTGCCGACCTTTGCCTCAGTGCAGATAACGTTCTGAGGGAATGCCGCAAAATATTTGTTGTTGGGAGCTTTTGTCTCACGGTCAACAATCGACTGGATAAAAAATTCCTCATCAGCCGACAACGCCTTCTTGTTGGTATGCTTCTGAAGAATAATCAAATCAGACCCGGCATCAGTTCCGGCATTGTCTGAAAAGGTATTGTTCGGCAGACGGAAAGCTCCCACAAGGTCAGCACGACGCATCATCTCCATGCGCACAAAGGGGCTGGCGGCATTCATCACCCCTTGCGAGGCTATGAAAGCGACAATTCCACCCTCATGTACGGAGTCGAGCGACTTCAAAAAGAAGTAATTGTGAATAGCCTTAGTTGACTGACGGTAGGCAATCTCTTTGCTTGTCGCATATCGAGGGTCGGCAACCGCAAAGTCCCCAAAAGGAATATTGGAGGCTGCCACATCGAAATATCCCTCAAAATCAGGATCAATCTTCTCAAATCCCTTTATTTCGGCTGAGATTGAGGGATGCAGAGCCGATAATATTTTGCCTGTCAGCAAATCCTTTTCAAATGCCAGAGTCTCTGCTCCGGGGTAGTGTTGCAGAAATGAATCAACGAAAGCGCCTTGTCCGGCAGACGGTTCAAGAAAACTGCCAACTTTTACACCACGCTCCTTCATTGTATCAGCCAAAGCATCAATCACCGGCGAAGGTGTATAGAATGCCGTCAGAACAGACGCTTTCAGCGAGTCCATATAGGCGGCAAACTCCTTGTCATTCTTGGAATAGTCGTGGATAAGGCGGCGAAGTTCAACGGTTGGCGCAAACAATTCAATGTCAGATTTGCTCCATTTGGCTGCATCGGCAAGTTCATTAGCATCGTTGAGTATGCACTTCAACCCACCGAATCCGGCATATCTGCCCAGCGCCTCGCGCTCAGCGGCGGTGGGCGGTCGCTTCTCGACACCGAGACGAAACGCGACGCGAATAGCCTCAATGTTGTTGCGCATTGTTTGCAACCTGTTATAAGCCATACTCCTCAAAGAATAAGGTAATACGGCCAATAACCGTCAGTCGGAATACTTCTCCTTCGGTAGTGTTGAAGAACTCTTCGCCAAGAGTAATTCCTTTGAACTCCTCTTTCAACTCATCAATGAACGTGAAAGTCCAGAACTCAATGGATTCATCTTCAAGTGAGATGTTGTCTTGAAACTCATCAAGCAACAGGCCGCTGATGAAATCGTAAGGTGACATTTCAAATCCGGCATAAAGTGCCGCCATTGCTTTTTCATTGGAAATATACCACTCGTCACCGGCAAGGCGGGATTCAACGAAAACATCGTATGCGTGTTCCGTGCGTGTGGCAATAAACAGATCATCCTCTGCTTCCGGAAATCTATGCTCTGAAAGGTACCGGCGGAGAAAAAGGTTGTAGTAGTCGAGGTCATATCCCCGGCTGTCAAAATGGTTATTTGTCATCAATAAACTTCGATTGATGTTTTCAACCCTTCTGTTGGAGAAGGTGTCGCAATTTAGGGTCAGCATCTATGCGGGCAATCTCATTGTCAACTATATCCCGCACGTCCTGCTTGATTTGGTCGTAGTTCGCCTGAATGTCGGCTTTCATCTTGTGCTTATCCTCCGAGGCATCTTTGAAATCGGTCAGGATTGGAATCGGCACATATTTTTTCATTTCGGCATCGACTTTTTTACTGTCCACGACAATCTCTGCGTGAAAAATCTTCTGGTCAATGCGTTGGTCGATGTTGTCGGAAACCGCTCCGACAAATATTCCCTGTGTCAATGTGGAAATCTTGCTCGGTGGAATAAGCGAATCCATCTGCGTGTTGAATGAGTGGCTTACATCCTGACGATTGATTGATATTGACTGCCGCTTCTGCAACACCTTTCCAAACCGTTCCGACAATGTTTTGGCGGTCGAGCCTACTACTTGCCCGGAGAAGATATTGCCGACGGTATTCATCACGACCGCCGCCTCCGGCTTCCCATAATCACGTTCCAACTGTGAGAAATCCTGAAAACCGAGGCACACGGCAACCTTATTGCTTCGTGCAGTGGCAATTAGATTATCCAAGCCCTTGAAGTATATCGTGGGAAGCTCATCTATTATGACACCGGACTTCAACATTCCTTTCTTATTGATTAGTTTCACGATTCTCGAATTGTAAAGTCCGAGAGCCGCGCCATAGATATTCTGACGGTCAGGATTGTTGCCGACGCATAGAATCTTCGGCTCTTTCGGGTTGTTGATGTCAAGAGTGAAGTCATTGCCCGTCATTACCCAATAGAGCTGTGGCGAAATCATACGAGAGAGAGGTATTTTTGCCGAGGCAATCTGACCTGCAAGCTGCTCCGCTGCTCCTCCGAGCCAAGCATCCATGAATGGTGACAGATAGTTTTCCAAGTCCGGATAGCTGGTTAGAATCGGAAAAATATCCTCATATCTGCGGCACAAAAACTCAATAGCATGAGGGAACGTGCAATATTGTCCACCTTTGTAGATTCGCAAAAACCAGATGATAGCCGCGAACAATACAATCGGAGATTCGACAAAAAAGTCTCCCTGTTTTTGCACCCACGACTTATTAAGGTTGAGCATTATGGTATATGCGCTCTCATAGGCATCGGCAATATCCGACATGAAATCGGGATGAATTGGATTGCAACGGTGGCTGCGCTCCGGATCATCAAAGTTTATCATGTAGAATTTTGGCTCAACATCTCCGTACTTGTCAAGGTGGTTCAACAGGTGGTTGAAAGCGATGGTACTGAGGTCGGGACTCTTGAAATCATAGACATAAAGCGAGTACCCTTTCTCAATCATCTGTTTTATGAAGTTATTGACAACGGCGTATGACTTACCGGAACCGGGAGTGCCGAGTACGATTGTCGCTCTGAAAGGATTGACAATGTTTATCCACCCCTCGTTCCACCGTTTTTTGTAGTAGAATTTTGTGGGAAGGTTTATGGAATAGTCATTCGTAAGCAGGCGTGTTTCCTGCTGAAATGATTCATTCTCATCGTTGAAACGGTCGTCCATCATGTTATTTTTCAACATTCGGCTCATCCATATTCCTCCCAAAAGGAGGCAAACATATCCGGCAACTGTGGTCACGATGTAAGTAATTTGCCAACCTAAACTCATCATCCACCAGTTTAGAAGAAACAGGACACCACCAATGCCAATGATTATCCAAATCTGCCGCCACTTGATTTTCTCATCCTTGACACCTTTTGTTCCGAAACAAGAGAGAGCCAACAATAGAAGGGCCCACCATTTGGCGTTCCATAGATTGTTGTAAAGACCTCCTGCTTCATTCAGACCGTTCAGAATTTTCATAGTCTGGGCATGGAATACCCAATCACCGATAAGGTTATGGCAGTACCAATAAATTTGTGTGACCACAACGAGGATGCTAAGGCCACGGATTAAATCCATGATTTTAGCCAATGCCCGCAGGTCGTCCTCTTGCTGAGACATTTTTATATACAATATTTAGAATTTCGGTCGTTGACCGCGCTTCTTCCGCTTCATGCGGCGTTTGAAATCCTCCTCATCAGCGTCAACTGTCGGACTGAGCTGAAACAGATCAAGACCGGGGAGTGAGTAATCATAGTCGTTACCGCTATCCTGAGGCTGTTGAGTAGGAGCCGAGTTGGTTGATGTCTGCTGCTCTTGATTTGTTTCATTATCCGGATTTGTCGGTTCAACAATATCAGGAGTCCGGCTAACCTCATTATCTCCGGAGAATCGTTCATTAAGAGCATTGGCGGCAAATTCCCTGCCAAGGCGAGAGCCATTCAGTACGGTATGCGTATCATGGTCTATGAATGTTGCGCCATAGATTCGACCCTCATCGGTATATCTCAATACAAGGTCGATGTTGCGCTCTTTCAGTGTAGCAATAAATTCTTCCTTACTGTGAGATTCATTCAGGGACTGAGCAACTCGCCTTCTTGTCTTTGCAACTGCCTCATGAGTTATATTCTGTTCGGAACGGTTGATTTTTTCGTGGACTGCATTAAGGCTTGAGAACTTACCGAGGCGTGAAGCCTTGAACGGGTTGCCAATCTTTCTTCCGTTTTCATCCAGCACGGAATAAACTAACCCATGATACTCCCTGCCATTAACTCTGCCGTTGGTTTCTTCTGAGGTCAAACCATAGAGCGACAACACAGCGTTGTATTCTCCCATTGTCTGAAATGAGTAACGGCTCATTATGAGCTTGACGGTGTTGGCAACCTGACGCTTTACATCACCGGCATTACAGTCAACTTTCTTTAATGGAGTATCCGGATTCAAACGCTGACGCTCTGCCTTACGGAGATTATATTTCTCCTCAATTTCGGTAGTTGCCTTTTTACTTCGCCGATGGATAAAATCCATGTTGAGTCGCTTTCCCTGTTCATCTACATTGACCGTCACGATATGGATATGGTGTCGTTCAATATCAGTGTGCTTATAAATTATGTAGGGCTGCTCACCGAATCCGAGTTTGTTGAGATACTCGCGGGCAATGTTAGCGAGGTCAGAATCAGACAGAACATCATCAGGATGCGGATTGAGGGAGATATGGAGAACCGGTTTCTTTGTGCGTCCGGCCTTCGGCATATAATTTTTGAAATCCTCCACCATTTCCGAAATGCCGATTTTTCCGTCAGGTGGCACATAAATCTTGTTAGTAGAGAGTACGCGACCCTCCTCCTTGTTGATTTTCTCGCCGTTGTATGAGAGTGCGCCATACAGACTGCTGCCTACTGAGATTTTTGCGACCATTGGTTGCGCATATCCTCAGTAAGTGCAAGTACTTTGGCGGTGACAGCCGCCAGTTCCTTCGTTTCCTTTTCAAGACGGTAGAGCAACGTCATTGCCTTTTTCTCGGAGAATCCTGCTTTGAGTTCCCTCACCACGATGTTGTAGTTGACGCCGATGTTACGGTATTCGGCAAACAGAGCTGAAAGTTTGGTGAGATAATCGAGCATTGTCTTGTCGATTTTATGCACCTTGAAAGTCTTTCCAAAGACCAGCCCCTTGATGAAAGTAGCCTTGACGCTCTCTCCGGCAAGCTCCATCATACGGATAAGTTTGTCAAATTCGAGGTCATCGAAGCGTAGCATTACGCAGTTGTGGCAACGGTTGGCGACCGTTGGACGCCCTCCTTTGTTGAAATTTTCTGCCATAACAGAACGGGATTGAAAGTGACGCATGGCGTTTTTGTAGCCAACGGCAGGTCTATTCAAGGTAAATGCGACTTCGGAGCATTTACCCAACATTGCAAGGTCGTTTTGTGGATACCCGGTAACCCAAAACCTTTTCAGTAACTGAAAAGACACCTTGCTATGTTCTTGTGAACATCCGATATAATATAAGGAAGTGGATTTTGGTTGATGTATATCAGAATCCGTGTTTTTCATTCGCTCCTGCCTGATTTTCGGCTTCGTCATGCGCTATTGCTCCTACAAAGATACGACATGGGAACCCCGAAATGCAAATTTTTGACCCTCTTGGAAGCACTTTTTTGAAAAAGCCAAGGATTTTGGTTTGGCACGTTGATACCGGAGCCGCCATAGCCATGTTCAATTATTGCGGTCAAATACGGCCATTTCCAGACCAAATGCGGACAGCCCTCCGTCACATTAGAAAATATTGGGAAATATGTATAATGATACAGTTAAAGAGATTTTCATAGTTCAATACCTATGTTAATAAAAATACCGATGTCGTGAGATATATACTTTGTACTATCTCAATGTATCAATAGAAATATTATTCTAATTATCTGCATAGAGATTAGTATGTGTATTTATTGTCATAGATAGAATGATGTTTCTATTTATCCCTAATACTATCGTTCTATCGTAGTATCTATTTATGTTTATTTGGTGTAGTAGATGTATCGCTATTTCTATCTATATTCAGTTCTATCTATATAGAAATATATTTCTCTTAATATTTAGGATATAGGTCTATATGTCTATAAGGACATAGGGACTTATGGACGTTGGAAGTTGTGTGAGGAGTCACCATGCTTTAACCGCACCTGAACATAATGATTGACTTCAAGAGTATGTGGCCAAATGCGGCCATTTCTATACTTTGTGCGTCCAAGGGTCTTGAAAATTTGGAAATCGCTGAGCTGTTGTTGTAATTTTGCATCGCATTCCAGCTGACGAAAACTCCTGTGCGTTCAAGTTAATGGTTATAGGAACAGCGACAGCAAGACCTCTGAATCTGAAATGCACCCCCTTCTCATAAAAGATTCGGGTTAAGGATATATCACGAGTACCCGGCCAAATGCGGTCATATCTATACTTTGTGCGTCCAAGACCCTCGAAATTTTGGAAAACGCTTACCTTGTGTTGTAACTTTGCAGAGCATTCCGGTTGACAGAATCCCCTGAACGTTCAAGTTAATGGTTATAGGAACGACTCCAGCGCGATTCATGATTCTTGAAATGCGACACAATATACAATTCACACGGCCGATGCTATGGCTGTGATTGGTGCCCGCTGAGTTCAAAACAGTTACCCTATGGGACTGCACGTCAGGGCTATTTAAGCCATTTGTAAGGCTGACTTCCAATACATTTTATTATTACGCTGTGACACAGACGGTAGTGTGGAATCCAATTACCCGGATTGAATTCCCCGCTGTCGCCCAAGGCCCGTGTTGTGTCTTAACCTCTATTCAAAAATGAATGAAAGAACCCAAATTCGTCGCTTTCTCCACCCAAAAGGGAGGAGCAGGCAAAACTACCCTTACGGTCACGGTAGCGAGCTACCTGTATTACTGCAAGGGTCTGAAAGTTCTCGTTGTTGACTGCGACTATCCGCAGTACAGCATCGACGAAATGCGCAAGCGAGAGAAGATGCTTCTTGACCTGAGTCCCTCGTTCAAGAAAACATTCTCCGACACACTCGTCCGAACCAAGCTGAAACCATTCCCTGTTCTGGTATGCCCTCCGGAGGAAGCCATGTCAAAAGTCAAGGAGCTGGTTGAAAGTGGCGACGACATCGACATCGTGTTTTTCGACCTCCCCGGCACAGTGAATAACCGTGGCGTGGTAACAGTGGCCAACTGCATGGACATGATTGTCGTACCAATCTCCGCCGACAAGGTGGTATTGGAGAGTTCGCTCGCTTATGCACTCAAATTACAGGAATGGCTCACGACCGGCAAATCCCAGCTGAAGGGTGTTCACATGCTCTGGAATATGACCGATGCCCGTGAGAAAACCGACTTATACGACCGCTATGAGAAACTCTTCGATGAACTGGGTCTGCCGACCCTCAGCACAAAAGTTCCCGACACGAAGAAGTATCGCCGCGAAGGTTCGGAAACGCTTGAAAGGGCTGTTTTCAGGTCCACGATCATGCCTCCGGACAAGGCGCTGCTCAAAGGGACGAGGTTACAGGAACTTGCAGAGGAATTCCTCAAGGTTGTCAACCTGTGATGTCTGACCTATGGGTAAAGTGTATGAATCGGATATAGACCCTGATGAGTTCATCCGAGATTTTCGGGAGAGCCCCTCCCAGACGCAACCTTCCAAGAAACCTAAAGTTACATCGTCGGATAAAGATTCTCCTGTCAAACAGAAATCCAAGCCGGACAACACCCCGCAATCACATCCTCAGACAGAGGAAGAATATCTTGACTGCTTCGTGCGCAATATGGCGCACATGCGGTCAAGGAAGAAATATCAGGTTGTTGAGGTTGACCCAATTTTTATACAGAAGGTAAAGCGGATCATCTCATACGGCGATACACCTTGTTGCTCAGCCAAAGCATATATCAACAACGTACTTGCGGAGCATTTCCGAGAGTATGAAACCTATATTGAAAAAAGACAATAAATGAAAAATGTAACCCATAAACTCACTATCAAAGTCACCCCCGATTCGGTAGAAGCCGAAATGCAAGCCACAGACCCGGAACAGGCTGCATACATAGAAAAGTATCTCTCCGGCTCAAATGATTTCGCCACGAGGCGCACCTACATCCAGCCACAGTTGCACGATACTCTTACCAAGATGGTGAAAGTCCTTGCTCCTCATGGTGCAACTATCGGCAGCTATCTGTCAGCAATCGTCCTCGACCATTTCGCAAAGAACGCAGACCTGATGAAGCGAATCTTTGAAGACAGCCGTGAGGACTTATTTACATGACAGTATTTGTAGTGCTGGCACTTTTGGCAAGCAATATCTTTCTTGCCAAAATGCTCCTATCAAAGGATAAAGAGAAAGCAGACAGTCCCTCAACAGACGCTGCGTCTGATAATACACCAGACCCGCCTAAAAATAATAATGAAGGTGTATCTGATGCTTCGGTCGAAAATCCCATTGAGGAGAAAATAGCCTCCGTTGTCGGAGAAAGCAAATATGACCCCGACACATATAAGCAGATTGTCAAAGAGATTGTGAAAGAGGTCGTTCCTCTTATCATAGAGGAATATGGCAACTTTGCAGATGCCGGATTCCCGGAATTAGAGGACAAGAAATCTTCAATAGTTGTACCCAATGACAAACTTGATGAAGTATTCTCCAACACAACAGTAGCGGAATTGACCGGTGAGGCTCCCGAACCTACTGAACCATGCGCCGACGGCTTGGACTTCAACGATATGACCACGACAATGAATGTGTTGAAAGAGACGTCTAACAACCCGGAGGATATGGAGGTAGCACAGGAAACTCTCCGTAAACTTGACGGTACAGTCATAAAGGAAAAACTTTCACTTGACCCGGCAATTCAGAAAAAGATTCTCCTTATCGAATTACATCTGCCCAAGCAAACGAAAGAGGAAACGGAGGATACTATTCCAGAACATGACCAGAATGACTCCGCTCAATCCCCTGAATCGCAGCCGGACAAACCTAAAAGAGTCCTTTTCCACGCTGACATCGACACCTCGGAAATTGATGAAATTGATTTCAATGTCTATCATTGACACTTGGCCGCAAGGCAAACCTATCTATAATATAATTCATGTCTAATTTTTTCAAGAAATTCTATGAAAGAACCGTAGCGTTTATGAACGCACCCCATCGCCGCCGTCCCATTGCCGCAATGCTTCTTCTGACGGCTGCAATCCAGATGTTCGCCGCCGGTAACGGTCTGAGTGGCATCAATGAAGCCACTTCAATGGTCACCTCCTATTTTGACCCAGGGACGAAATTGGTGTACGCAATCGGTGCCGTGGTCGGACTCATCGGCGGCATCAAGGTTTACTCCAAATGGTCGAGTGGCGACCCCGACACGAGCAAGACTGCCGCCTCATGGTTCGGTGCCTGTATCTTCCTGATTGTAGCAGCCACAATCCTCCGATCATTTTTCCTCTGATGTCCGAGTATTCAATCAACAAGGGCATTGGTCGGTCGGTTGAGTACAAAGGCTTGAAAGCGCAATACCTGTTCATCTTCGCAGGAGGATTGCTTGCCATTTTCGTGGTATTCGTCATCATGTATATCGCCGGAATCTCCCAATGGGTCTGCATAGGCTTCGGTGCGACAGGTGCGTCCTTTCTTGTCTGGCTCACATTCCATATCAATGCCAAATACGGCCAGTACGGTCTGATGAAACTGACCTCGGTCAAGTATCGACCACGATATATCATCAACCGTCTGCGCATAACACGATTGATAAAACATAAGAATAAATGAGGAATATACTGAAAGCTACAACACTGGAGTCAAAGCTGCCGCTGCTGGCGGTCGAGCATGGCTGCATCATCTCAAAGGACGCGGATGTCACCGTGGCCTTTGAGGTGAGCCTACCGGAACTATTCACTGTCACCTCCGCTGAATATGAAGCGATGCACTCCGCTTGGTGCAAGGCAATCAAGGTGTTGCCCCATTACACTGTCGTACATAAGCAGGACTGGTTTGTCAGTGAAAAGTATAAGCCGGAACTTCAAAAAGAGGATTTGTCATTTCTTGACCGTTCATTTGAACGCCACTTCAATGAGCGTCCATATCTCGCCCACAAATGCTACCTCTTCCTGACGAAGACTACAAAGGAGCGTATGCGCCAGCAGTCAAACTTCTCAACCCTCTGTCGTGGACGTATAATGCCAAAGGATTTGAATCACGAAATGGTTGTGAAATTTATGGAAAGCGTTGAGCAATTCGAGCGAATTATGAATGACACCGGCTATATCAAACTCCATAGACTGAGTGATGAAGACCTTATCGGCACTGAATCAACCTCCGGACTGATTGAGAAATATATGTCGCTGTCAATGGACGACGTCACTTGCTTGGAGGACATTGACCTGTCGGCAAAGGAGATGAGAATCGGCGACAAGATGCTCTGCCTCCATACTCTTTCAGACACTGAGGATTTGCCCGCAAAGGTCAGCACAGACAACCGATATGAGCGGTTATCAACTGACCGAAGCGACTGCCGGCTTTCTTTCGCTTCTCCCGTAGGGTTGCTGTTGCCTTGCAACCATATCTACAACCAGTATCTACTGATTGATAATCCTGACGAGAATCTGACGCGGTTTGAAAAGACGGCACGCAATATGAACTCCCTGTCGAAGTACAGCCGAAGCAACGCCATCAACAAGGAGTGGATTGACCAATATCTCAATGAAGCCCACAGTTACGGACTGATTTCCGTGCGCTGCCATTGCAATATAATGGCTTGGAGCGATGATGCCGAGGAATTGAGGCGGGTCAAGAATGATGTTGGCGGTCAGCTGGCGACAATGGGTTGTATGCCACGGCACAACACCATCGACTGCCCGACACTGTTCTGGGCAGCGATGCCCGGCAATGAGGCCGACTTCCCTGCGGAGGAATCTTTTTACACGTTCATTGAACCTGCGGTTTGCTTCTTCACTGCCGAAACCAACTACCGCTCATCGTTATCCCCATTCGGAATAAAGATGGTTGACAGACTCACGGGCAAACCTATCCACTTGGATATTTCCGATGAACCGATGAAGCGAGGCATAACCACCAACCGCAACAAATTCATCCTCGGCCCGTCAGGTAGTGGGAAGTCGTTCTTTACCAACCACTTTGTCAGGCAATATTATGAACAGGGCGCGCATATACTTCTGATTGATACGGGTAATTCCTACGAAGGTCTGAGCAACCTGATACGAAACAGGACTCACGGTGAAGATGGCGTATATTTCACATATACGGAGGATAACCCCATATCTTTCAACCCGTTCTACACCGACGACGGAGTGTTTGATGTGGAGAAGAAAGACTCAATCAAAACACTGCTGCTGACGCTTTGGAAATCGGAGGATGACAGAGTGACAAAGACTGAATCCGGCGAGCTTGGCTCGGCATTGTCAATGTTCCTCGATAAGATGGCAAAAGACCGCGACATTGTCCCATGTTTCAACTCATTCTATGAGTTCATGCGTGATGACTACCGTGCGGAAATGGCTAATCGCCCGATACCCATCTACAAACAGGACTTTGACATTGACAATTTCCTGACCACTCTGCGCCAATACTACCACGGTGGCCGCTTCGACTTCCTGCTCAACTCAAAAGCCAATATCGACCTGCTCAACAAGCGATTTGTGGTATTCGAGATTGACAGTATTAAAGAAAATCGCGAACTTTTCCCGGTTGTTACAATCATCATCATGGAGGCTTTCATCAACAAGATGCGCCGGTTGAAAGGCATCCGCAAAGTCCTAATCTGCGAGGAGGCTTGGAAGGCTCTATCCTCGGCAAATATGGCTGAGTACATGAAGTACCTCTACAAGACTGTCCGCAAATATTTTGGTGAGGCTGTGGTTGTTACGCAAGAAGTCGATGACATTATATCGTCACCTATTGTGAAAGAAACCATCATCAACAACTCCGACTGCAAGATACTTCTCGACCAACGCAAGTACATGAACCGCTTCGACCAGATACAGGAGCTGTTAGGTCTGACGGATAAGGAGAAAGCCCAAATACTGAGTATCAACATGGCGAACAATCCCAACCGCCTTTATAAAGAGGTGTGGATTGGACTTGGAGGAACGCAGTCAGCCGTCTATGCCACTGAGGTGAGCAAAGAGGAATATCTCTGCTATACCACTGAGGAAACGGAGAAAATAAAGGTTTGGGAAATGGCACAGAAACTCGGCGGCGATACCGAAGCCGCCATAAAACGATTAGCTAACGAATAACGAATGTTTACAGAACTTTTAGAATTATTTGAACCACTTTTTCCCATACTCGCCACTTCAATTCTTTTTATAGGTGGCGTAGCATTGGCAATTTACGGCCTTGTGCTTGTTTGCAAAGGTCTGAAACTCCTCTTTAAGAAAACCATAAGCAATATGTCACTCTGTGCCGATTGCATTAAAAATTGGATTGACTCCGGCTTTGAACGCCTTGAAAATACAATCAAGTCGGCAATAAAGAGTGCGAATCGTAGCCAGACAGAGGATATTTTGAAACTCGTTCAGCCAATGGTTGAAAAGATGGTTGAGGAGAATATTAAGGAACAATTCTCCCCATGCGATGTTCCGATGGCAATCATCGACAAAATATCCGAGTTGCAGGGATTATGGGAGGATGATTCGCACACAATCCTTGCGACCATTTATAGAGACGGTGGCACATACATTATGAGTCTGGACGGTATTGAAGACCATTATCTTGTCGGGAAGTATTTATTGAGCGAGGAATCGGAAAACAACCGCTTTTACGCCAATGGCTGCTTCGGCTTCACATTCCATTTTGATGAGGATAACAATGCTATCTTCATACCTCGACTTGGCGTCTGGCTGAAACGGGAAACACACAACGGAATCTTTGACAATGGGGCTTTTACGAGTGTTGAGAAACTTTCTCTTGATGATGATACCCGTGAAAGAATAAAAGTCATTTTATCAGACAGAAACGAATGAAAAATATCAAGATTATTATTTCACTGTTTGCTATCTGCATCCTTTTCAGTGCAAACAAGGCAAACGCCCAATGGACGGTCATTGACCCTTCCAACATCGCCCAAAGCATCGTAAACAACTCCAAATCACTCGTTCAAGAGTCGCAGACGGCGACCCACATGGTGAAAAATTTTCAAGAAACCGTGAAAATTTATCAGCAGGCAAAGAAATATTACGACGCTCTCCAGTCAGTCAACAATCTCGTCCGCGATGCCAGAAAGGTGCAGCAGACAATCCTCATGCTCGGCAATATATCCGGCTACTACGTCAATAACTTCCAGAAGATGCTCACGGATCCAAACTTCACTTCCTCGGAACTGTCTGCAATAGCCTCCGGTTATACCCGAATCTTGGAAGAAGCCAATGGTGTCCTTGGGGATTTGAAACAGGTGGTCAACATTACCACTCTCTCAATGACCGACAAAGACCGTATGGATGTGGTGGATAACTGTTACAAGGAGATGAAGCGGTTGAAGAATCTGACCGCCTATTACACCAATAAGAACATCAGCGTCTCTTATCTGAGGGCGAAAAAGAAAGCCGACACACAAAGGGTTGTAAACCTCTACGGCGACGGCAGTGAAAAATACTGGTAACCATGCTGTGTGCGATAGATTTCAGCAACCTTCACACAATCCTCCGCTCGCTCTATGATGAGATGATGCCACTATGTTCGGATATGGCGGGCGTGGCACAGGCAATCGCCGGATTAGGTGCATTGTTCTATGTCGCCTACCGTATTTGGCAATCACTGGCGAGAGCAGAACCTATTGATGTGTTCCCGCTTCTTCGGCCCTTTGTTATCGGCTTCTGCATAATGTTTTTTCCGTCGGTTGTACTTGGGACAATCAATGCGGTGATGTCGCCAATCGTTCAAGGAACAGCCTCGATGCTGGAGGGGCAAACCCTCGATATGCAAAAGTACCGTGAAGAAAAAGACCGGTTGGAATATGAGCAGATGATGAATGACCCGTCAACCGCCTACCTCGTTGATGATGCTGAGTTTGACCGTCAGATTGATGAGTTGGGCGTGACTGAAATAGGGACAGCCGCAGGAATGTATATCGAGCGAGGAATGTATAAGGTCAAGAAAGCCATTCAGAACTTTTTCAGGGAATTACTTGAAATGCTGTTTCAGGCAGCCTCCCTTACGATAGACACAATAAGGACATTCTTCCTGATTGTGTTGGCAATCCTCGGCCCGATAGCGTTTGCCCTCTCGGTATGGGACGGCTTCCAGTCAACACTGACCATGTGGATCCAGCGATATATTCAGACTTATCTATGGCTTCCGGTCGCGGATTTGTTCAGTACAATTCTTGCCAAAATCCAAGTTTTGATGCTTCAAAACGACATTTCAGAACTGACTAATAACCCCAATGCAGACCTCGACGGGACAAATACCGCGTATGTTATCTTTATGATTATCGGTATTATAGGCTACTTCACAATACCCACTGTGGCGGGGTGGATTATCCAAGCCGGAGGTGCCGGAAACTACAATCGAGCTGTCAACAATACAGCGATGCAAGCAGGGTCCATGGCCGGAAGTGTCGGCGGTGCAGTTGCAGGCAACGTGGCCGGCAGAGCCGGAAAACTATTAAAATGACATTCAAACACCGATTAAATGGAGTTCAAATCACTTAAAAACATAGAGTCATCTTTCCGTCAGATAAGGCTTTTCGGAATTGTATTTGTGGCTATGTGTGCGGTGGTTGTCTCGGTGGCTCTGGTTATGGTTTTCAAGTTTGCTGAGAAGCAGCGTGAGAAGATTTATGTCCTTGACAATGGCAAGTCTTTGATGCTTGCCTTGTCGCAGGACATGAGCCAGAACCGTCCGGCAGAGGCACGGGAGCATGTAAGACGTTTCCATGAATTGTTTTTCACTCTCTCGCCGGACAAATCGGCCATCGAACACAATATCAACCGCGCATTGATTCTCTCAGATAATAGCGCATACAATTACTACTCTGACTTCTCTGAAAAAGGTTACTATAACCGAATCATCTCAGGCAACATCAACCAGATATGTCAGGTGGACAGCGTTGTATGCAACTTCACCAACTATCCATACACGGCGGTTACTTATGCGAAGCAGAAAATCATTCGTCAGAGCAACGTGACTGAGCGCAGTCTTATAACAACCTGCAAGCTGACCAATTCGTCAAGATCAGATGACAATCCTAACGGCTTTATAATCGAGGGTTTCAATATCCTTGAAAATAAAGATATTTCCACAATCAAACGATAAGTGAGAGTTTTATCAAAAGTACGCGACACCATATATAATAAGGTGTGGCACACTCCCAAAGGGAAATTGAGAAATTTCCTTATATGCAAATGTGATAATATACCGCAGAAACGACGGTTGACAATCGTGGGTATATTCTTCGGATTGTTTGTCCTCATCGCATTTCTATTGTTCGGCAATGCCTGTTACCACATAGGACTGGGGCAAGCCCGTCAGCACATTGATGAGATAAAGCATATAAAGGCAGTGGAGTTACCAGCTTCAACTGAAAAACAGTCACTACCAACATTTGATGACATTTGAAGAACTGAAAACGAAAGTCAATGGCTGGTTTCAGCCGAAAAATGAGGCTGAGAGAGCCAAACTTAAAAAGTATGCCATTGTATTTCCCGCGATGTTCCTGACATTCATAGTTGCCCTTTGGTTAATTTTCGGCAGTGGATTCTCGTCAGACATGACCGACACAAGCAACGCCAATATGGAGCTGCCGGATGGTGACAATGCCGAAATTGAAGGGAACAAACTCAAAGCAATGGAGGCTAAGGCACTTGAAGATGAAAAGCACCGACAGGATAGCGTAGTCCAGACATTCACTGAAATGGCGGATACGATGCCGACAAATATTTCAGAAGAGCCGACTGCAATAGAGTCATCGGCACAGGCATACCAGTCAGTCCAAGCGTCACTTGAAGATTTTTATATTCCCGAAGACCAGTCTGCGGCACAGGTCGCAGAACTTCAAGCGAGGATTGATGAACTGGAAATGCAGAATGCCTACGCCCAGCAGCAGACTCAGCAGCCCAATGAAGTGGAGCTGATGGAGAAGTCTTATCAGTTGGCGGCGCAGTATCTCGGCACTGGAAATGGTAGCCAACAGGCGATCATTGTCGATGAGCCGGTGAAGGAGCGTAAAGTTATGCCCGTGAATCAGGTCAACCGCAATGTGGTTTCCTCTCTCAATGCGGCAACATCTGAACGATCATTCTCTACTGTTGTCGGCGGCAAGCGTCAAAATTTCAAAAATACCATTTCAGCTTGTATAGCCTCTGACCAGTCGGTAATTGACGGTCAGAGCGTGAAACTTCGTACTCTTGAACCGATGTGGATTGGGAACTCTCTGTTGCCAAAGAATACAACCGTTGTCGGCTCGGCACGATTGCAAGGTGAACGCCTTGAAATCACGATTGAGAGCATTGAGGCATTAGGCTGTATAATGGAAGTTGACCTCGCTGTATATGACTCAGACGGTCAAGAGGGTATCAACATTCCCAATTCTATGGAGTCTGACGCACTGAAAGAAATCGGAGCCAATATGGGTAGTACCGTCGGCAGCTCAATCAACATATCCACCAATGCCGGAGCGCAAATTGTCTCCGATGTGGGTCGAGGCTTACTCAACGGCGTAGGTCAATATCTTACCAAGAAAGTCCGTCAGGTGAAAGTGCATCTGAAATCCGGATATAAAGTGATGCTCAAGCAGGTTGAGCAATAATCAACAAAACACACCAACAACGAATGAAAACAATCACAAAACTCTTTGTTGTGGCAGTGGCACTCTTCGGAGCAGCCACCGCTGTCAACGCCAAAACAGTTAAAAATACCGATAACAACGTGTCGTCTGACACTGAAACGGTCGCCGAACACGATATGAACGTGTACGGCGCAAACTACACCGACGGCGACAAATTTGACGGTCTTACCCGAAAAGTCGGCTTTGACCGCATGATACCGCCTCACGCACTGGAAGTTGCGTATGAGAAAACGACGCACATCATCTTCCCGGCAGAAATCACTTATGTGGACTTGGGCAATGAGAACCTCGTTGCCGGACTCGCTGACGGTGCAAAGAATGTGTTGCGTGTAAAATCGGCTTTCAAGTCGTTCAAGCAGGAAACCAATCTTTCGGTTATCACCGAAGATGGCAGCTATTACACGTTTAATGTAAAATTTGCCAAAGAGCCGCTGTTGCTCAGTATCGAGATGACTGATTTTCTCCATGACGGTGAGGCTGTGAACCGCCCCAACAACGCGCAGGAGATCTATCTGGAAAAACTCGGTCAGGAGTCGCCGATGCTTGTCAAACTGATTATGAAATCAATCTACAAACAGAACAAGCGCGAAATCAAACACATAGGCAGCAAGCGTTTCGGTGTCCAGTTCCTACTGAAAAGCATCTACACCAACAATGGACTTCTCTATTTCCACACCGAACTGAAGAATACCTCAAATATCGCTTTCGACATTGATTTTGTGTCGTTCAAGATTGTGGACAAGAAAGTTATCAAGAGAACCGCCATGCAGGAACAGGTGCTTGAACCGCTCCGCGCCCAGAACTATGTGACTGTTGTTCACGGCAAATCTTCTGAAAGAACCGTGTTCGCCTTGGAGAAATTCACTATCCCCGACGATAAACAGCTCGTTATCGAGGTCGCCGAAAAGGAAGGCGGCCGCCATCAGTCTTTCGTAGTGGAGAACGAGGATATTGTGAGAGCCAACGTAATCGACGAACTTTCAATCCAGTAACCAATGAGAAAAGCGATAATTCTTTTCGCTGCCATGCTTGCTCTTTTCACAGGGCAGGCAATGGCCCAGCGATGCCTCCCCGGAATGTCAGCGGTCGAGGTAAAGGCAAATATGGCAGACGGTTTTTATACCGGCAACTCCCGCAACTGCGGCTATTCTTTCGGTGTCTATTACTCCGTTTTCAAGGGTAACGCCAACACATGGACTTTTGGCGGCGAGTATCTCCAGACTTACAAGCCATACGGCGAAAAAGGTCGTATCCCTGTTGCGGAGTTCACGGGCGAGGTAGGCTACAATCTCCACCTGTTGAGCGACTACTCGCAGGCTTTTCACCTCTATTGTGGCGTGTCTGCCCTCGGCGGATATGAAACGGTAAACTGGGGTAAGTCGGTGCTGTCCGACGGATCCACGCTCCACAACGGCGACGCCTTTATCTATGGCGGCGCACTGACTGTTCAGGCAGACTTTTATCTATCTGATAAAATAGCCTTGACTGCCAATGTGAAAGAACGGTTTGTGTTCGGCAACTCAACGGGCCATTTCCATACTCAGTATGGTGTTGGCGTAAAATTTATAATCGAATGAGCCTATGAGATACACAAAAGATGATATACACAAAATCAGCATATACAAGCTATTGGAGGCTATAGGCATGAGACGTGTTGACCTTGTCAGTGATGACGTCGAACTCTATTATACGCCATATAGAAATGATTCGGAACCTAAATTTATTGTTGATGATTTGGCAAGAAAATGGTATGACCAAGTGACTGGCAAATCGGGGGATATAAGGGATTTGGCACGACTTATTGCAAAAGGTGCTGATAGAGATGATATTGATGGCTATATAGTCCGTAAAGCTAATGAATATGAGAAAATACAGGAACTGCGTGCAATGAGTCGCAGACTGATGGAGCCGGAAACTTTTGATGTAGATTATGACAAAATCCATCTGACTACTTTTATGAAAGCGTTGGGTCAACCCAAACCTCTGATGGCGGATGGAAACATTCTCTACTACAAAGCTCCGTATTCAAATGACGAGAATCGGACTATCGCTGTTAATACCATCACTAATTGTTGGCATGACACCAAGTCTAAGAAACAAGGGAACATATTTACTCTTGTATGGCACATGATAGGTTCATCCAATATATCGGAAATCAAACGATATATTGTTGCTGAGATGTCAGCTATGAATAAAAATCTGGCATTAAATAGGACTGAACTTGAGAAGACGGAAATCCCGAAAAAGAAACGAGGTATGCGCCTATGAACATCGACGCTATCCGACAAATCCCGTTGGTGGATTTCCTCAACCACCTCGGCTATCGGCCGACAGGACGCGACAGCAAAGGATTGTGGTTCTACTCTCCATACCGCAATGAGCGTAAGCCCTCGTTCCATGTCAACCCGCGCAAAAATTTATGGTTCGATTTTGGGAGCGGTGCAGGTGGCGACATCTTCAACCTTGCCGGAGAGTTGACAGGCGAAACAGACTTCATCAGACGGGCGGAGTTCATCGCCCAAAAGATGCAGTTGCCAGTAGAGAAACCCTACAAGCCAATGCCGTTCAAGGAAGAACCGACATTTGAGAATGTTGCTATCTCCAGACTGGAGGCTCCGGCTCTGCTTAAATACCTTGATGACCGTGGCATACCACGCGACATAGCCCAACGCTATTGTGTGCAGTGTGATTATGAATTACATGGCAAGAGGTATTACGCCATCGGCTTTGAAAATAACGCGCATGGCTATGCGTAATTCCTTTTTCAAAGGCTCTTATCCACCCAAGCATATAACTCATATAGCCAATGGCAACGCCCGGTGTAATGTCTTTGAAGGCTTCATTGACTTTCTCTCAGCGGAACGACTCGGATATAATGACGGCACTGACACAATAGTGCTTAACTCTGTCTCCAATCTGAATAAAGCCATTGCGCCACTGAGAGAATACAGTCTGGTCAGTTGCTATCTCGACAACGACAATGCCGGACGAGCCGCACTCGTCAAGCTCCAGCAGGAGTTAGGCGATAAGGTAATGGACAAGTCCGCACTTTACCCCAATCACAAGGATCTGAACGACTATCTCATGTCGCTCTATCCTAAACAGACAGCAAAATCAAAACTCAAACTCTGAAAAATGAAAACAATCCTCAATAGAATCGGCTCAGCCCGTGTCACTCCAACCCGTTTCTTCGGGTTCTTTCTCCGTTCCACTACGAAAGCGCTTTGCGGTTGCTGGGCAATCGTCTTTGCCTTCGTGTTATCCCTCACCTCCTGCGACGATGACCTCGATGTGCAACAATCATATCCCTTCACGGTGGAAGTTATGCCATACGCAGACAAAATAGCCAATGGCGAAACCGTAGAACTGCGTATGACCATCGTCCCCGAAGGTAACTACACCAACACACTCTACACAATCCGCTATTTCCAGTATGAGGGTAAAGGCTTGCTGAAACTCGTTGATGGCCCGACACTCGTCAACAATGACCGCGTCCTCCTCGAATCCAAGCAATTCCGGCTCAACTACACCGCTTACTCCTCAGAAAGTCACGAACTTCTGATAACGATTGAGGACAACTATGGGACTCGTTGGGAACAGACCTTTGAGTTCAACAACAACGACAGCGATGACAAAGGCGGATCGGAAAGTACTGTCGTGACACCAATCAATCCCGGTACACTAACACCTATTAGCCAATGAAGAAACTCCTTATACTCTTTGTGGCATTGTTCTCCCTTGTAGGAACAATGCCCGGCAACGCCGCCTCACAGCGAACTGCCCCCGCAAGGGAGCAGAAAACAAAACGAAGCATAATGGAACTGACGATCTTTGAGCGTGCAGTTCTCATAATAAAGAAGTTTGAAACTTTACATGACTCACGCCGCCACTGGCCATACTTGGGTTACGGTCATAGAAAACTTCCCGGAGAGAAATATTTTCGTGGCTACAAGATGAGTGAGCGCGAAGCCGATGCACTTCTCCGCAAAGACCTACGGAAATTCTGCGCTCTATACCGCGACATGGGAAAGGATAGTATTCTGCTTGGAGCATTAGCCTACAACATCGGCCCCGGTGCTGTAAATAAGTCTAGCGTCTATAAAATGCTCAAATCCGGCAACCGCAACATCTTCAAAGCCTACACCTCCTACTGCCACTACCGAGGCAAATGGCACAAAGGATTATACACTCGCAGACTAACGGAACTCGGAGCCCTGTTCATCCCTTAAATAAATTCCATATATAACAATCCTGACAAACTTTCAGTAATAAAGGTCTGTCAGGATTGTTTGCTGTATTACGTATCCATTAAACCAACCAATGATGCTAATTGTTGGGAAAGAAGAATTACCAATTTACAAATACTCTATGAATAGATTCTACACTATATTATTTTTGATGATGTCTTTTGTCTGTGCATTTGGGCATGACAAAGAAAGTGTTCAGGAACTGTATGAATATGGTTCATATAGTTCCTCCGATGGTCTCACCATAAATTATAGAATAATCTCTCCGGATTCTACCAATATTGTAGAATCAGAAGAAAGTAGTTATCCTCTGATTGTCTTTATGCACGGAATCGGTGAGCGTGGTAATGATAATAAGAAACAACTAGAACATGGTGGAGACCTTTTCTCAAATTCAAGTTCTCGACAGTCATACCCTGCATATGTGATTTTCCCTCAATGTCCAGATGACTATTTTTGGTCGTTGAATAAGAGCCCAAAATCTCAGAAGGACATCATGAAAAATCAAGACGAGACTCCCATTATGAAGGGGGTAATTGAGCTGGTGGAGAATTGTGCCAATACTCTGCATATCGATAAGAATAGAATTTATATAGTTGGCCTTTCTATGGGTGGACTTGCTGTATATGACGCAGCTTGGAGACACCCTGATATATTCGCCGCCGCAGTTGCCATTTGTGGTGCTGTAAATCCGGACAAACTTTCGTCCATAACAGATACATCGTTCCGTATATATCATGGAACAAATGACGATGTCATACCAATTGAAGCATCTGAAGCAGCATATAATGTTTTAAAAAAGCATGACATCGATGCTCAGCTCATTGAACTTCCCGATGTGGGACATGAATGTTGGGATAAGGCATTTGCATCCCCGGATTTTTTAAGCTGGATTTTCAGTAAATCAAAACTTCACCATGGTATAGAAATCCAGAATGCTATTGCTTTGCAACCATAAGCAATTTGGTATGTATATTCTTAAGGATAGGTCAAGGGCTTATCCTTTTTTTGTATATGCAGGTCTATTTCATTGGGTAGGTAGTGCTATATTTTTACTTTACGGCCTAAATACACATATTTTCAGGCAGTTTCTTGTTCCAGAATTTGGAATATGAAGAAATTTTTCTTAATTTTGCACCGAAAATCATGAATGATGAAATCAGGAAACTACAATCGTATTAAAGAAGTACTTGAAGAACAAGGTCGTACGCAGACATGGCTAGCCAAAAAGTTGAATATAACTTTTCGGCAGGTTAACTCTTATTGTTCTAATGCTTCTCAACCCAGTATCCCTGTTCTTTATGACATATCTATTTTGTTGCAAACGCCAGTTTCGGAATTACTTAGAGAATCGTCCGAGGAATTATTAAAAACAGATGACTTATGAAGTACGCATTAGTAACAGGTGGATCCAGAGGAATCGGCAAAGCTGTTTGCTTGAAGTTTGCACAAATGGGAGTTCCGGTTCTAATAAATTATCATTCAAATGAGACTGCCGCCCTTGATGTATTAAAGTGTGTGCAATCCATTGGAGGAACTGCATATCTTCTTCAGTTTGATGTGGCCTCTGAAAAAGATGTTAGTAGTGCAATAGAACGTTGGGAAGATGAGCATCCAGATGACTACATTGCGTACCTTGTAAATAATGCTGGAATACGAAAGGATAATCTGATGTTCATGATGCCTGAGAAAGATTGGCATGATGTTATTGATGTGACGCTTAATGGTTTCTACTATGTTACCCGTAAGCTGCTTCCCAAAATGATGATGCGCCGACATGGTGGCAGAATTATTAATATGGCGTCGTTATCCGGTTTGAAAGGAATGCCCGGGCAGACAAACTATAGTGCCGCAAAAGGTGCTTTAATCGGTGCAACCAAAGCTCTGGCGCAGGAAACGGCAAGTAGAAATGTGACAGTGAATGCCATCGCACCAGGATTTATTGAATCCGACATGACTAAGGATCTTCCGCAAGAAGAACTGAAAAAATTGGTTCCAATGAATCGTTTCGGCCGTCCGGAGGAAGTAGCAGCATTGGTTGGTTTTCTTTGTTCTGACGAGGCTGGTTACATAACTGGCGAAGTCATCAATATCAATGGAGGATTGTACAGTTAACCTCATTATCTGATTTTGCAATGAGTAGAAGAGTAGTAATCACAGGTATGGGAATTTGGTCCTGTATCGGAAAAAATAAAGAAGAAGTACAGGATTCACTATATAAAGGGAAATCTGGAATTGGCTTGGAACAAGCCAGGTTAGACTATGGCTACCAGTCCGCTCTGACGGGAATTGTGGAACGTCCGAAACTAAAGGGCATTCTCGACCGGCGTCAGAGGACCGGAATGTCCGAAGAGTCGGAATATGCGTTTATGGCTTCCAAAGAAGCATTTGATGAAGCCGGCATTTCAGATGACTATCTAAAGGAGAACGAAGTTGGTATCATCTTCGGTAACGATTCATCGGCCAAGGCTGTCATTGAGGCTCATGAAATAATGAAAGAAAAGAAAGATTCCGCATTAGTAGGATCTGGTTCTATTTTTCAGTCCATGAACTCGACGGTCAATATGAACCTCAGCACCATATTCCACCTTAAAGGAATTAATATGACCATAAGTGCAGCCTGTGCCAGCGGATCTCATTCTATAGGTCTTGGATATATGATGATTAAACAAGGTCTTCAAGATATGATATTGGTTGGAGGTGCTCAGGAAACCAACTACTACTCAATGTCTTCTTTCGATGCTCTTGGCACTTTCTCTTCAAGAATGGATGAGCCTACCAAAGCATCACGTCCATTTGATAAGAACAGGGATGGATTGATTCCCAGTGGCGGTGCCGCAGCATTGGTGCTTGAAGATTATGACCACGCCATTGCCAGAGGTGCAAACATTCTTGCTGAAGTGGTGGGATATGGATTTTCATCAAATGGCGGAGGCATCTCACAGCCCAGCGATGAAGGGTCAGAGCGAGCAATGAAAAGGGCACTCGCAGACGCAGGTATTTCTGCTGAGGAAGTTGATTATGTGAATGCACATGCCACTTCAACTCCTCAGGGTGATGACTATGAGGCAATAGCATTAGACCGGATATTCGGCGGGAAGAAAGCTCTTATAAGCTCTACCAAATCCATGACCGGTCATGAGTGTTGGATGGCTGGAGCTAGCGAAGCTGTTTATTGTGTTTTGATGATGCAAAATAGTTTTGTAGCACCAAACATCAATTTGGATGAGCCTAGTGAACATGCAGCTAATCTTAATATAGCTAAATCTACAATAGACATGCCAATTGATATTGCACTCAGCAACTCATTTGGATTTGGTGGAACAAATAGTGCTCTTGTGATAAAAAAAATAATCTAACGTAATAATCATATGAAAAAGTTACTCTTTTCAATTTTAATTGTCATGATGGCAATCCCTGCTTTAGCAGGGACCAAACTCGTGACAGGTTCACTCTCAGAACTGAAGGGAGCAAAAAGCGTTCCGTTCATTGTCAATTGGGATGGTGCTGTGTACAGCAAAGCTGGTACACTTGTTGATTTCCTTGACAAAGCAGTCAGAAACAATGACTGGGAAGAAGGTTCTCTCAACTACCTCTTCCAAAAGGCTAATTCGCGTACTGGCGAATATGGTGTTCGTCTTGTTGACAAAGATACTCAGACAGACTCTGAATACTACTTTGAAATGGTAGTGGAAACCATTTCAAAAGGCGGAGACATAAAAGGAGAAATTCACCTGAAGAAAAAGGGTCAGGATGAGCCTATCGCAATCATGACATTTGCATCTGATGATGCAGACGACAATGATAAAATTGCCTTTCGAGATCAATTTAAGTCCATCGGAGAAAGTCTCGGGAAGTTAATTGTAAAACAAATTAAGTAAACCAATGAATCATAAAGTTATGGGGCTAAGGAGTCCCATAACTTTTAATGCAAAAATTGAATGAATCTATTTCCAGAACTTAAAAAGAGATATTCAGGAGACAATCTAAATGCAAGAGAAGCTCAACGTCTTGCAGAGTTTATTGCATTTGGCCCTGTGGTATTCCAGACTGCTCGCATTTTGTTAAAATGGGGAATCTTGGATATAATTCGGGATTCAGATAATGGTATGACCATTGATGAAGTCGCGAAACATACTAACATCTCCATATACGCTGCAAAATGTCTGATGGAAGCTGCTCTTTGTATCGGTATACTTTTTATAGATCCGGAAACAGATCGGTTCAAAATATCAAAGACAGGATGGTTTCTCATTAACGACCCAGCAGTACGTGTTAATATTGATTTTAATCATGATGTTAACTACGAAGGCTGGTTCCACCTTGAAGAATCTCTTAAAGAGGGGAAGCCTGCCGGATTAAAACATTTCGGTGACTGGCCAACAGTTTACGAGGGCTTATCCAGCCTTCCGGAGCAAGTGCAAAAGTCATGGTTCGGATTTGACCATTTTTACAGTGATTCGTCATTTCCAGAAGCTCTCGAAATTGTATTTAAGAAGAATAAGACACGGTCGCTATATGATGTCGGTGGTAATACCGGCAAATGGGCTCTCCAGTGTGTTGCATATGATAATGACGTTGAGGTAACCATATTGGATCTTCCTCAGCAAATCAAGCTGATGGAAACGAATACATCCGGGAAAGAAGGAGCCAATCGCATAAAGGGATATGGGATTAATCTTCTTGAAGCTTCCGCAAAGTTCCCCAAAAACGAAACCGCGCCCGATGCCATTTGGATGAGCCAGTTTCTGGATTGCTTCTCAATGGAAGAAATCGTAAGCATTCTTTCAATAGCCAAGGAAGCTATGGGTGACAACACCAGAATCTATATAATGGAAACATTATGGGACCGTCAGCGTTTTGAACCCGCGGCTTTCTGTCTGACTATGACAAGCCTATATTTTACAGCCATTGCAAATGGCAACAGTAAAATGTACAACACTGAAGATCTTGCAGAGTGCATAAAGAAAGCCGGACTTGAAATAGAAAAAATTTATGACGGGTTGGGTCAAGGGCACAGCATAATAAAAGTAAAACTAATAAACCAATAACAGTAATGACAAGAGAAGAAATAGAAGAAAAGGTAAAGGGCTTCATGATCGAGGAACTTGAACTTGAAGAAGATGATCTCGTGGCTGAAGCCCTCCTCAAAGATGACCTCGGGATTGACAGTCTAGACTACGTTGACATCGTGGTCATTGTAGATAAAATCTTCGGATTCAAAATCAAGCCGGAGGAGATGACAGATGTCAAGACCCTCGGTCAGTTCTGCGACTACATCGAATCCAAGGTAGGATAAATGGAAAAAGAGTGGGCAGGAACTACATACGGCAACGGTTGGATGCACAAGTGGCTCATCCGTATGCTCCGTTTCATTGATGTACGGATTCTTTACGGATTCGTATCCATCTTTGTTATTCCTGTCTGTCTGGCAATCAATCCAAGTAGAGGTCTAATCTACCGATATTTGCGTAAACGTCAAAAAAATGGCATTATAAGGGCTGCATGGCTGACTTATGTCAATCATTGTCTGTTCGGGCAAGTGGTCGTTGACAGGTTCGCAATGTATGCCGGGAAAAAGTTCGAAGTTGAGATAGATGGCTATGACAACTATCTGAGATTAGCAGATAATCCCGACGGATTTATCCAGTTAAGTGCGCATATCGGGAACTATGAAATTGCCGGATATACATTAAAAGCAGAGAAGAAGAAATTCAATGCGTTAGTGTTTTTCGGGGAGAAGGAATCAGTCATGCGCAATCGACAAAAATTGTTCTCGACTACGAACATCAATATGATTGCCATTCGCCCAGACATGGGTCATCTCTTTGAAATTAATGCCGCATTGGCCAACGGAGAGGTTGTCAGTATGCCGTCCGACCGTGTATTCGGTTCCGACAAACATCTTGCAATTGACTTCCTTGGGGAGAAAGCCAAATTTCCCTATGGCCCATTCAGCATAGCCACGATGAGAGGTTTGGAAGTAATTGCTGTCAATGTCCTTAAGATATCTGCTAAGAAATATAAAATCATAGTTACCCCCCTCTGTTACGATGGACAGGCTCCAAGAAAGGAACAGATCCGGCAACTCAGTTCGGCTTATGTAAATGAACTGGAGCGTGTTGTAAATATCTATCCGACTCAGTGGTATAACTATTTTGAATTTTGGGAAAATGATAATTGAGATAAATCCGCGAACCCCGCCAGATGAATTTGTAAGGCAAATCGATGTTCACACATTGTTGCCTCAACAGGAGCCATTTGTCATGATAGGACAGATGGAGCATTTCGACATGACCAACGTGAGAACAACCACACAGGTGCTGATGTCAAATATTTTTGTAGAAGGTGGAGTGCTGGATGCTTCCGGCATCATTGAAAATATTGCCCAAACTTGTGCTGCAAGAATCGGCTATATAAATCAATATATACTGAAGAAAGGTATTCAGATAGGATTTATTGGAGCAATAAAGAATTTCCAAACACATAGTCTTCCTAAAGTAGGTGAAACCATAGAAACCTCTGTTACCATCAATGAGGAGGTCTTTGGAATGCTTTTGGCAACAGCGCAGGTCACTACACCGGACAGACTCATTGCAACAACAGAGATAAAAATCGCAATCAAGGAATAATGGAACTAACGTCATCAAAAGACATAGAAATTCGCTTCAGCGAAGTGGATATGATGAAGGTCGTATGGCACGGCGCATACCCGTTATATCTTGAAGATGCACGCGAGGCATTCGGTGACGAATATGGGTTGACTTATGAAGGCTATCTTGACAACCAATATTATGCGCCCATAGTGGACATGCAGATACAATATAAATTCCCCCTCCGCTACGGGGTAAAGGCCCGAATTGATATAACGTATCGTCCAACTGAGGCTGCCAAGATTGTGTTTGACTACGAAATACGTGATAAGGAAACCAATCTGCTATACTGCAAGGCTCGCACTATCCAAGTATTCATGGACATGGATTATAATCTCGTATTATTTAATCCGGAATTTTTTGAGAACTGGAAAGCAAAATGGCAGCAATAATAGGTGATAATATCATATCCCCAATGGGATTCACAACAGAGGAAAATTTCCAAGCCGTAAGACTTGGAAAGACCGCATTGCGTCATTTCGATTCTGCTGATGGCATCCCGTTTCCCTTTACCGCCTCTCTTTTTACAAAGGAACAAATAGATGGGCTTAAGGAAGAAAATCTCACTCGTTTTGAGTCTCTGGCTTATCACTCAATTATGAGTGCCATTACGAGCCATCCGGAAATAATCTCCGAACGAACTGTTTTAGTCCTTAGTAGCACCAAGGGAAACGTAGGCGTTCTCCAAGACACCGAAAATGATAAAAATATCATAAATTTAGGTGAAGCAGCAAGAAAGATTTCTGACAAAATAGGTTTGAGCCAATCTCCAATAGTTGTCAGCAATGCGTGTATTTCAGGTGTCTCGGCAATCATTTTGGCCACACGGCTAATCGATGCTGACAAGACAGACAATGTCATCGTCTGTGGTGTTGACGAGCAGAGTCCTTTCATTATATCTGGTTTTGAGTCCTTGAAAGCTTTGTCAGAATCAGAATGCAGACCCTTTGACATAGAGAGGCTTGGTCTTAATTTGGGTGAGGCTGCTGCAACACTTGTTTTATCAAAGCACCCCCAAAAGGGCTGTTGGCAGATAATTGGAGGCGCGATAAGAAACGATGGTTTTCATATAAGCAGCCCCTCACCTAAAGGAGAGGGAGCTTATCAGTCACTGTGTAAAACAATTGAAGGGACTTCCTTTGATGACATTGCAGTTGTAAATGCACATGGTACGGCTACCATGTATAATGACCAAATGGAGTCAAAAGCCATAAGCCGTGCCGGACTTTCGGAAGTGCCGGCAAATGCCTTAAAAGGGTACTTTGGTCACACCATGGGTGCAGCCGGAGTATTGGAAACCATTCTAACAATGCATTCTGTAGAGGATGGCATCATTTTCGGAACAAGAAACTTTGAAGAACTTGGCGTAAGCGGAAAAGTTAACATTACTTCTTCATTGCAGCAAACAAATAGGTCATCGTTTATTAAGATGATTTCCGGATTTGGTGGAGGGAATGCTTCAATTCTTGTATCTCTGAAAGATAAAGGTGGACTTGAAACTCGTAATACTCAGTTTGAAATATCCCATAGGGTAGTTTTGACACAAGATTCTTTAGTGATTGACGGAGTGTCTGCCAAATTGGAATTTTCGGGTGATAAACTTTTGACTGCGCTATACAAGGAACGAATAGGCGATTATCCCAAATTTTATAAAATGGATTCTCTTTCCAAGTTAGGATTCATCGCATCCGAGATACTGTTGCAAGCTGAGAAGGAGAATGATTTTGAAAATACGCCCTCAAGAGGAATAGCCTTTTTCAATAGCCATGCATCGCTTAATACGGATATTGCCTACTTGGAAACAATAAAAGACAAAGGAAATTATTTTCCTTCTCCATCATTATTTGTCTATACATTGCCCAATATCGTTACGGGAGAGTTAGCCATCCGACATCATCTACTTGGCGAGACAGCATTCTATATCCTACCTAACAAGGATTGGAACAGAATAACTGACATTATTGAATGTATGTTCTGTGATGAACAAATAGATTCAGTGATTGGAGGTTGGGTGGAATACATAAATTCAACCAGTTTTGAAGCAAATATTTTTATCGCAAATAAAACCAACTAAATATGGAAGAAATAATTTTAGAGTTGAAAGAGAAAATTATCGATGCCCTCAACCTAGAGGACATAACACCCGAAGAACTTGATGCTTCGGCACCTCTGTTCGGTGATGATGGAATTGGCCTCGACTCCATTGACGCGCTTGAAATAATAGTGCTTCTCGAGAAGAACTATGGCATCAGACTTGCAAATGCTGCCGAAGGTAAAGCAATATTTACCAGCATTGAAAGCATTGCCAAATACGTTCAGGAAAACCGCAAGAAATAATCCTATCATGCCACAAAGCATAGCCATAACAGGTCAGGGTATAATCTGCGCAATAGGTGTGGATTGTGAATCCGTGCTGTCTTCCTTGAAGAAGGAGGAACATGGAATCTCACAGATTAAGTATCTTGAATCAATTCATAAAGAGCTTCCTGTCGGAGAGGTCAAGCTTTCTGACAATCAAATGAAAGATATTCTTGGGCTACCCACAGACAGAGAAGTAAGTAGAACATCGCTGCTTGGTGCTATCGCTTTGAAACAGGCAATGAAATCTTCTGTACTAAAGAAAGAAGATTTAGCCGGGAAAAGAGTTGCTCTCATATCGGGGACAACTGTCGGTGGTATGGATGTAACCGAGCGGCATTATCCGCAAATGCTTTCAGATAAGGGGAAAGCCCGGTATGTAAGACAACATGATTGTGGAAACAATACTAAAGAGATAGCTGAATTATGTGGTATAGAAGCCGATTTGATTACGATTTCCACGGCTTGCTCATCCGCATTGAATGCCATTATTCTTGGTTCCCGATTATTGTTGGCCGATAAAGTTGATATTGTCCTTGCCGGAGGAAGCGAAGCTCTAAGTCGATTCCATCTCAATGGTTTTAACAGCCTAATGATATTGGATTACGACAGTTGCCATCCTTTTGACAGTAACCGTCATGGACTTAACTTGGGAGAAGGAGCTGCCTACGTCGTTTTGGAGCGGGCAAAAGACCTATCTATGCGAAAAGGATGTAATCCTATCGTATTTATAGCAGGATATGGCAACAGATGCGATGCTTTCCACCAGACAGCGACGTCTGAGAATGGAGAGGGAGCATACCTTGCAATGACCGATGCCATTGCGATGAGTGGCATTAACCCGTCAGAGATTGATTATATCAATGCTCACGGCACTGGTACTCCCGACAATGACAGAAGTGAGTCTCAGGCTATACTTAGAGTCTTTGGCGAGTCCTATCCTCCAGTATCAAGTACCAAAGCTTTTACAGGCCATACAACGTCCGCCTCAGGGAGTATTGAAACAGTTATTTGCATGTTGTCGATGCACAATAACTTCATTCCGGCGAATCTCCGCTGGCAACAAAGTTCAGAGGATTGCATTATCCCCTCCAAAGGGCAACAAAACGTTGAGTTACACAATGTAATGTGTAACTCCTTTGGTTTCGGAGGAAACGAATCTTCACTGATTTTGTCTCGTACTCCCGTCCTTCTGGATGATGTAAAAGACTCAGCTGAATATGGAATTTCCTCCATTCATGAGATTACAAACACCGAGGACTTGTCTGATGTCAAAAAATATGTGACAGCCATGGAGGCTCGCCGAATGAGTAAAATCATGAAAGCAGCAATCTTGACTTCCATGCAGGCGATTGAATCAGCAGGTATCCAAAAACCAGATGCCATTGTCATCGGGACCGCATATGGAATGCTTGATCAGGGAGAGAAAATTCTCAATCACATAGAAGAAGAGGGAGAAGAAGGGCTTAGTCCTACTTTGTTTATGCAGAGTACACATAATACTATTGCTGGAACATTGGCCACTCGTCTGAAATGTCATGGGTATAACATCACCTATTCGCAGGGAGAAGATTCTTGGGATTTAGCAATATCCGATGCCAAACAACTGATTTCGGAAGGGAAGGCAGAGAATATACTCGTGGGACTGCATGACTATTGTCCCGAACATTTTCGTCAAATTTTTGAATTTGCCGGAATAAAGGTTCCTGCTGAAGTAATTTCTAGAAGTGTAATTGTATCAAAGCATAAAATAGGAAAGGAGGAAGGCAATGAATAATTCGTTACTGTTTAACCTCTCCACTTATGGTTTGTTTCTGCTTGCTTTGATTCAGAGTGCAATCCTTGCCTTTGGTCAAGTTTTCTTGAAGATAGGCTTGATGAAGATGGAACCATTCGGATGGAATGCAGCTTTTTGGAGGTCGGCTTTACTTAACTGGCAGTTTGCCCTTTCCGGAATATGCTTCGGAGGAGCCAGCCTTTTGTGGATGTATATCATAAAGAAATTTCCTCTCAGTATGGCCTATCCTTTGGTCAGTTTAAGCTACGTTTTTGGACTATTGGCTGCAGCGTGGATTTTCCACGAAGATGTCAACCTCAATAAATGGATTGGAGTTGCATTGATAGTGGCGGGCTGCTTTATCATTTCTAAACCATAAAATCATGAGAAAGATAATAATATTGTTGACTTTGTGTTTGACGCTCGGGGTTGCGTTTGCCCAGAATTTCAATCAAGCTCAGGCACTGAAAGAAATTAGTGCTGCGGCAGCTTCAATAAAAACTATGCAGTGTGATTTTGCCCAGACAAAATCGTTGAAAATGCTTGGCGACAAAATGGTCTCCAGAGGTCAGATGTGGTGTGAGCAACCAAATATGCTGCGGTGGCAATATAACACTCCATACACTTACACATTCATCCTCAATAACAATAAGGTAACGGTCAAAAAAGGCAATCATAGTGATGTGATTGATGTGAACAAAAACAAGATGTTCAAGGAAATTGCAAGAATCATGATGAATAGTGTCTTGGGGAAAGTGCTGACAGATAAAGCAGACTTCAAATCGTCCGTTATCCACAAGAGCAACTATTACATCGTTACTCTGATTCCTCAGAAAAAGGAGATGAAACAGATGTTTACTTCCATCCTTTTGCATTACGACACAAAACTCAAATTAGTTACGAAGGTTGAAATGCACGAGAAGAATGGAGATAGTACATTGATCGAATTGAAAAATATAAAAAAGAACACTCCGATAAATGCTTCGCAGTTTAAGATTAATTAGTCTACTACTAATACTGTTGAGTTGCCATGGCTTTGTATTTTCGCAGAGTCCGGTTCTTGCATATCCTGACTCGGTAGGTCAGAGATCCCGGTATGAGATTGTCATAGAAATGCCTAAAGCCTATCTTAGCGGACTAATGATTATGCACAAGCCATCAGAAGGACATGTAGATGCGAGTGTAATCAATGAATTTGGCATTTCTCTGATGGATATAAGCTACGATGAGAAAAAGGACAAGGTTAAAATACACAGTATAACTGACAAGATGAACAAGTGGTATATCAAGAGGTCACTGAGCGGAGACTTTAAGAATATCTTTAAAGCTATGCATCAGGGTTCACAAGAATACCTAAATACAAAACGCAAAATCAAATATTCTTTTCAACCGGCAAATGAAACTGAATAGGAATTTATATAAAATCATCAATAAGGAAACTGTCGGCGAGGTGACTACATATATAATCACCCTTATTCCTTCATGCGTAATATACGCCGCCCATTTTCCGGGAATGCCTATTACTCCAGGCGTTTGCCAGATTCAAATGACAAAAGAACTTTTGGAGGATTGTCTTAATAGGACATTGAGAATTTCGGGAGTGAAAAATGCGAAATTTGTTTCCGTTCTAACTCCGACAGACAAACCAATAAGAGTCTCATTAAATAAAATTAAGCAAGAAGACAATCAGTTCAAGGTACAAGCCGTGATTGCTGATGATGATACAACCTATGCCAAACTCTCATTACAAACAGTCATTGCATGACAGAGGCATCTGTGTGATAATACCAGTTTATAATAATGAGGGTACTATTGCAGACGTGGTGGGGCGAACGCTTCTCCACTGTGATGACGTAATTGTAGTGAATGACGGTTCTGCCGATTCGACAAAAGAATGTTTGGAACGTATTGCCGGAATAACAATTATCAATTCTCCTAAGAATGAAGGAAAAGGGTCGGCATTGAGAAGAGGGTTTAGGAAAGCTTTGGATTTGGGTTTCGCTTATGCGATAACTCTTGATGCAGATGGGCAACACTATCCTGAAGATATTCCTCTGTTCTTGGATGCCAACATCGAACATCCGGGATGTCTGATTGTCGGGTCCCGTGATTTAACCGGGGTTGTCAGATCTAAAGGAAGCTCGTTTGCAAATTCCTTTAGTAATTTTTGGTTTTGTGTTCAGACGTTGCATAGACTACCTGATACACAAACTGGTTATAGGCTTTATCCACTCAAAAAGTTAAAAGGGTTATCTTTCTTAACCTCACGTTATGAGGCGGAGCTTGAATTGTTGGTATTTGCCTCGTGGCACGGTGTAAAGCTAATTTCAAAGCCGATAAATGTCTTCTACCCAAAACCGGAAGAACGGGTCTCCCATTTTAGACCCGGCCTTGATTTTACAAGAATTTCAATCTTGAACACGATACTGTGTGTTTTAGCTGTGATTTACGGTATTCCATGTTTCTTGTACAGAAGTCTGAAAACGGGCTTATTTACAATTACCACCTACATTGTGTATCTTGTCGGAGCTCTCACAATAACCCCCATTGCATTCGGAAAGGCTTGTTATACTAAACTGACAGGGAAACCATCTTATAAACTGCATAATGTCGTGACAACATTCAGTAAGACAGTTGTTAAGTTACTCGGTTTGTTCGGTGCGAAAGTAAAAGTAGATAATAAATCAGGTGAAGACTTTAAGAAACCTGCATTGATTATATGCAACCATCAGAGTCAATTAGATTTAATGGTTCAATTGAGTCAGACAAACAGGATAATATTTCTGACAAACGATTGGGTGTGGAAAAATCCTATATTTGGTGCCATTGTTCGGTGTGCGGAATACTATCCCGTCTCAGTGGGATTGGAAAAACTTTTGCCCAAGTTGCAAGAGTTGGTGGATAGAGGATACTCAATTTCAGTTTTTCCAGAGGGTACGAGATCAGAAGCGGAGGAAATTAACCGATTCCACAAAGGTGTATTCCATATTGCTAACACTCTGAATCTGGATATTTTGCCTCTTGTTGTTTATGGGACAGGGAAGGTTATGCCGAAACATGGATGGCTTATAAAGAGGTGGCCAATATGGCTGAAAATAGGGAAAAGGATGAATCAAGAAGATTTGACCTCTTTGGGGACAACTCTACGGGCACAGGCCAAAAACCTGCGTGGAGAATACCAAACTATTTACGATAACTTGAAAAATAGGATTGAAAGGAATGTCTAAACAAAAGGTCATAATAATTGGTGCCGGACTTGGTGGTCTTGTATGTGCAGCCATTCTTGCAAAAGAGGGGCTTGATGTCACTGTTGTAGAAAAGAATCCACGTGTTGGAGGATGCCTACAAAGCTATTGCCGTGACAATGCAATATTTGATACAGGAATGCATATCTTTGGAGGTATGCACGAAGGCGGTAATATAAGAAGAATCTTTGATTATCTCGGTATTTCAGAGATGCTTAACATTCATGATCTTGATGCCACAAACAGCATTGAAGTATTTGTAGATAAAGATAAAACAACCCAAACATTCTCAATGTACAGAGAGAGATTTGTAGAATCCCTCTCAAAGATTTTCCCGGAAGAAAAGAGCAATTTACAGAATTATCAAAATAAGGTGGACGAGGTTATGGAGCAAATGGATTTGTTCCATCTTCGGGCTGACCGTGGATTAAATACCGTTGGGAATGTTGATTTCAACCTTCCTGCGAATAAATTTATTTCTAAATATATCGACGATAATCGGCTGGTAGCCTTATTGGGCGCACTGAATGTTCTATATGCCGGTGAAGCGAATGTCACCCCGGCATTTTTACACTCCTCAATTTCCACTATATTCTTTAATGGTGCTTGCCGAATCGCCGGAGGTTATGAGACTCTTGCAAATGCTTTGACGTCTGTTATAACAAATCATGGAGGGAAAATTCTTGTCAATAGTAAGGTAATCAAGATAAATTCTGACAATAAAGAAGTTACCAGTATTCTTACTGACAATGGCAATATTCTCAAAGGGGATACTTTTGTATTGGCCTCCCCTGTGAATGAGTTGGAATCACTTATAGATAACCCCAGACTTTTGTCAAATGCCTACAAGTCTTTTATTTCCATAAAAGAAGATTCAATCTCATCCTTTATCGTAAATATCCGGCTTAAAAAAGATAAGATAGAATACAGTAATCGTATTGGTTTCTATTTGGAAAATTACGATACGACATGGGAAGATGAATCCTGTGCTGATATAAAGCGGTTTATGTATATGACACCACCTGTTGTCAATCAAGGAAAATTCGCAGAAACACTCAACGTTGTGGCTCCTTTGAGATGGTCTGAAGTAGAACAATGGGAAAAGAACGTCAAAGGAGCAAGGGATAAGGATTACTATACCTTCAAGAATAAACTAATAGAATTCATATTAGACAAATTATCTGAGATATATCCAAGTCTTAGAGAAGCGGTGGAGTACATAGATTCCGCCACGCCTTTAACAATCCACGATTTTACGGGTGTTAGGCATGGAGCTATGTGTGGTTTGCGCAAAGATTGTAATGATGCCATTCCATTTATTCCCTTGCGTACCAAGATTCCCAACTTGTTTCTTACAGGACAAAGTATAAATATGCATGGCTTTTGTGGCGTGACATTGACCGCAGTACAAACTTGTGAAGCGATTCTTGGCAAGGATTATCTTATCAATAAAATTTAAACGAAATGAAGAGAATCACCTCCATAATAGCTGCAATAATAATGACAATCAACTGTTTTGCCAAAATTAATATATGGGAAAATACAGATTGCCATAAAAAGGTAAAGCTAACTCCTTATATAGTCAATGGCGATAATAATATCGGGATTATTGTATGTCCCGGTGGGAGTTACTTTTGGCATGATAGCGAAACCGAGGGGCATGAAGTGGCTAAATGGCTCAACAATAACGGAATTTCTGCGTTTGTTTTGGACTATCGAACTGCCTATGTCCCCGCATTTATATTCCATCATCGGTATCTATTTAGAGGAAATCGTTATCCTGACCCACAAGATGATTTACGACAGGCTATAAAAATAGTAAGAGAGAACGCAAGTGAGTTTGGGGTGGATTCTACTAAAATTGGGGCCATGGGATTTTCAGCAGGTGGACATCTCGTAATGTCTTCTGCAGAACTATTTGATCCGCAATATAGACCGAATTTTATTGTTCCGATATACCCTGTTGTTACCATGACTGAAAAATGCGTTCATAAAAGGTCTCGCAGAGGATTATTGGGTGATAATAAACAGAATGACCCGGAATTAAAGAATTTACTTTCACTAGAAAGACATGTTCCGGAAGATTGTCCGCCTGTCTTTTTGGTGAATTGTAAGGATGACCCTATTGTGGATTACCACAATTCTGTATTGTTGGATTCGGCTCTCACGTCAAAGAACATTCCTCATCAATATCTTTTGTTTGAGACAGGAGGACATGGATTTGGTGCATCTGAAACAAAGGGTTCTGCTGAATGCAGGGAATGGAAAGAAGCATTCCTAAACTGGATAAAGACAATATTCTGATAAAGATACTTCCAAATGACTAAGATTGCACTCAAAATACATGACTTCATGCAGAGCCGCAGAAGGTTTTGCCTTCTGTCGTTTATCATAGTCACGTCAGTCCTCTCCTGCCTGTTGCTACGTCTGGATTTTAAAGAAGATATTTCGGATTTTCTTCCATTGGAAGGCAATCATCAGGAGGCGATGCAGGTCTATCAAGATGTGTCGGGGGCAAGTAAGATTATTGCCATATTTCAAGCGTCAGATTCGCTTAATGCAAATCCTGACGATATGGTGGAAGCAATCGATTATTTTGAAAATATCGTCTCTGAAAAAGATTCTGCTGCATATGTCAGGGAATTGACTACGCAAATCAACTTGGAGAAGATTTCGGAATATACCGACTTCGTCTATTCTAATATCCCTTATTTCCTCTCCGAGGAAGATTATACGAGAATGGACAGTCTGCTGAATACCCCCGGCTATATTTTATCTCGGCTTGAAGAGGATAAGGAACTGTTAATGTTCCCCACATCCGGATTGCTGTCTGAAAATCTTCAAAGAGATCCGCTCAATCTTTTCTCTCCCTGCGTAGGTAGGCTTCAAAGTGGCCAGTCTGCAGATAATATTGAGATGTATGACGGTTATATCTTTACTCCGGATATGAGCCGCGCCTTGGTTCTAATGGAATCTCCATTTGGAAACAGTGAAACTCATAACAATGCCGTTTTAATGGATTTCCTTGCGGAACGGGCAAACGAGGTTGAAAACGAGTTTTCAGGAGTGACTGTTCATTACATCGGGGGGCCGGCCATTGCAGTCGCCAATGCTACACAAATTAAAGAGGACAGTCTGTTATCCATTGCAATTGCCGCAGTTCTGATTGTGGCGTTACTTATTATTGTATTTAGAAAGGCTTGGAACATTATCCTTATTGTCATTTCGGTTGGATGGGGATGGTTGTTCGCAATGGCGATGGTATCGGTGATTCATAGTAGTGTTTCATTGATTGTTGTGGGAATATCAAGCATTATACTCGGTATTGCAGTCAATTATCCGCTCCATCTGATAGCTCATACTGCGCACACAGGTTCGATGAAACAAGTGCTAAGAGAGATAATAGCTCCCTTGATAATAGGTAATATAACCACTGTAGGAGCGTTTGTTGCACTTGTCCCATTGAAAGCGGCTGCTCTCCGCGATTTGGGGATTTTCAGTGCTTTGATTCTTATTGGCACCATTTTATTTACCGTTGTATTTCTGCCTCATGCAGTTCGTAAAAAAGGAAACCGTCAACATGAGATTTCTGTCAAATGGCTAGATTGGTTGAGCAACATTAGACCGGAAAAAAAACGTTGGGTTGTCCTTGGCGTGGTGTTACTCACTGTCATATTTGGCTATTTTAGTCTCAAAACAGACTTTGACTCTAATATGAGCCATATAAATTTCATGACCGACCGTCAGAAAGCGGATATGGTATATTTTAAGGAACTGACAAGCAATAACTCAGACAACACTGAAACTTTATATGTTGTAAGCTCCGGAAACACGCTGGATGAGGCTATTGATAACAATGCCGCGTTAAGACCCAAACTCAAACAAGAACTTGCTTCGATTGATAGCGTTTATCAATCTGACATGCAATTTCTACCATCATCAAAACAGCAAGCTGAAAGATTGGAAAGGTGGACTAATTTTATAGCGACTCATAAAACTCTTTTGACAGATTCCTTGACGCAGGGGGTACTTACAAAGGGCTTCCAGAAAAAAGCATTCTCTCCCTTTGAAGATATTCTATCAGGAGAATATGCCCTCCAAGACAAAGACTTCTTTAGCCCTCTTAATTCCATTAATTCTCAGCACCTCAGCATTGACAGTATAAATGGGAAATACCGGGTTGTCAATCTGATTTCTGTGCAGAAAGACAAAATGGAAGTTCTCCGTCAAAAGATTGATAGCCTCGAAGGGTCCCATTTCTGCTTTGATGTGCAAAGTATGAACAGTGCTATTGCCAATGGCCTCTCAGACAACTTCAGCTATATTGGATGGGCCTGTAGTTTGATTGTGTTCTTTTTCCTATGGGCTTCTTTTGCCTCCATTGAATTGGCTTTGCTCTCGTTCCTGCCTATGGCAGTCAGTTGGATTTGGATTCTGGGAATTATGGGAATGACCGGAATACAATTCAACATTGTCAATATTATTCTCGCTACTTTCATCTTTGGACAGGGAGATGATTACACAATCTTCATGACCGAAGGCTGTTGCTATGAATATGCTTTTAGGAAAAAGATGCTTGCTTCCTACAAAAGTTCGATTCTTGTGTCCGCTCTCATTATGTTCATCGGAATCGGAACTTTGATATTTGCAAAACATCCGGCACTCCATTCATTGGCTGAGGTTACCATTGTTGGTATGCTCTCGGTTGTATTGATGGCTTATCTATTGCCTCCTTTGGTATTCAATTGGATCACAAAATCTCATGGCAAATATAGGAAACGCCCTCTAACGCTCGGACCGTTACTTCGTACTTGGTTCTGTGGAGCATGGTGGCTATCTCAATTACTAATCGGATATATCTTGGGCTTCTTCCTGTTTATTATTGGTCCGAGGACACCAAAAACACTGGCTCTTTTCCATCGTTATGTCACTTGGTCACATAGAATTGACCTTAAATTGATGCCCGGTGTTAAATTCAGAATGCACAACCCGTATAATGAGACTTTGAATAAGCCCTGTGTTATCGTGTGCAACCATCAGTCCTTGCTCGACCCGATGTATTTTATGGCATGGAGTCCTAAGATTCTCATTGTGGCAAATGAGAGGTCAAGTATGAATCCGGTGGTTCGTATAATGTTCAAGTGGTTGGGATTCTATACAATCCGGCAGTCCAACTTTACTGCATGGAAGGATTCTTCTTTGGAGAGAGACTTGGAGATTTTCAAGAAGTATGTCGAGGAAGGCTATTCAATAGCCTTCTTTCCGGAAGGAATGCGTAATCCCGATTCTTCCATTCTCAGATGCCATAAAGGACCGTTCTATCTTGCAAAGCAACTTAACATTGATGTTTTGCCTGTGTTGCTGCATGGCGTTAACTATCTTATGCCCATCCAAAGCTTTGCCTGCTACAAGGGAGAAATCAATATGCGGATAGGTAAACGGATAACATCGTCAAGTCCTATATGGAATGAATCATACTCTGCATTCGCCCAGAATGTTCATCGCCACATGAAGGTTGAATACAAGGCAATGTGTTGCAAGTATGAGACGGCAACCTATTTTGCATCTCTTGTAAAAGACCGTTATCGATATAAGGGGACGGAACTATTACAGGAAGTAACCCGTAACCTAAAAAAGCACAACAATTATTCCGATTTGGTAGACCATACTCAACCGGGATGTGTTGTTATTAAAAATTGTGGATATGGTGAAATGGCTCTATTGATGGGTCTTGTCCATCCCGACATCAAGGTATTTGCAATTGATTCGGACGAAGAAAAAATAACAGTAGCAAAATATGCTGCTGAGGGAATTGTTACTAACGTAGAGTTTCAGACCTCTATGGATTTATCAACGATAGAAAACTTAAAGCTTTATGAATTTTCAGTGTAAACAGACATACGTTCCTAAAAAAGTATGTGGTGCAATATTGGCCGGTCTGATATTGTTTTCCTCTCTTCATGTCAACGCTCAGGAACCAATTACCATCAATAGCGACAACTCTGTCACAATTACTTATATAGATCCGAAAGCCGAGAAAGTAGAAGTACAGGGTACATTCTTCCAAAAAGGGAATTCTTTAATTCCTATGGCTGGAATGTTCTCCAAAGATGGTAAAGCTGAAATGACGAACACTGGAAATGGAGTTTGGACTTATACGTCGCAGCCGCTCAGTTCTGAACTCTACTGGTACGATTTCGTAGTGAATGAAGATTCTGTGCGTTTCGATAAAAGGAATAGGGACACAACTCGGGATATAGGCTCTACCTATAACTATTTTATCATCAAGGGCGGGATTGGAGATAACTTTACTGATGCGCAAACAAAAAAAGGCACATTAGAATATGATTGGTACCCATCATCGTTGAATGGAATGAGTAAACGCCGTATGGCTGTATATCTTCCTCACGGATACAAATCATCATCTCGACGCTATCCAGTCCTTTATCTCCTTCATGGTTCGGGAGGTGATGAAACTGCGTGGGCTGATTGCGGTCGTTTATCCCAAATAATGGATCATCTTATTGCAAATGGCACATGTGAACCAATGATTGTTGTCATGCCCAACGGCAATGTGGAGTTAGCAGCCGCTCCCGGAGAAGATCCTAACAATCCGAATGTTCAACCTTCTAGCAACAATGTTTCATCGATGTTTGGTAAATTCGAGAAATCATTTGTCCCCGAGATTGTCAATTATGTTGACAAGAATTATCGTACGGTTGCAGATAAGCAACATCGAGCCATAGCTGGGTTGTCTCTTGGTGGCCTTCATACACTGTACACCTCATTAAATAATCCTAATGAATTTGATTACATTGGATTATTCTCGGCTCAAACAACAAACGCTCTTGGAGACAAAAGTGTCGGCGGATTGAAAAGTATAGGAGAAGGTTGGAAGCAACTAAAGCAAGCACTTCCTTTTTTAGGGGGTGGTAGCGTTGACCGAAAGATTAGCAGTATCACTGGAGGAGAATCCGATAAGAATTTGGATATATATGATAATTTTGATTGGAAATTGAAGAATTTCTTTAAGAAAAATCCCAGACTCTTCTATATCGCCGTAGGGAAGGATGATTTTACAAAGAAACTTAACGATGACTTAAGAAAAAAACTTAACAAGGGTTGCTATACTTTTTTGTATAATGAATCAGATGGTGGACACACTTGGAGCAACTGGCGTAAGTATCTGATTGACTATCTTCCCCGATTGTTTAAAAATTGATAACTACAGAAAATGAAAGAACATATTAGAACTTTACTGGAAGACCTTCTTCCTCTCGTAGATTTAGATTCGGACTTCCTTTTTGCCGAATTGGATTCTCTTGGCGTAACGACTATTTTGATGGTGCTGTCTCAGGAATATGGCATTGAACTAGAAGCTAAAGATGCCACTCCCAAGAACCTCCGTTCGCTTGACAGCATAGTCGAAATGGTAAACCGTAGGCTGGCAGAAAAATAAAGGTTATATGAACCGACTGGAAGATTATCTACGTGAACATGCACAATCTTCGCCCCAGAGGATTGCTTTCCAAAATTCCGATGGAATTTTGACTTATAGTGAACTATGGACGGCGGTCTGTGAACGTGCGTCGGAAATTGAATCCGAAACCTCCCGTGTCTATGTATTAAGATCCGCGCATGATTTTGATTTCATCATAGACTATTTCGCAGCTCACAAGGCCGGGAAAGTGGTTGTTCCTCTTGAAAAGGACTTGCCCGATGCTCAATTTCAGGGAATACTGGAATTGACATCGCAGGCTGATATGCCGGGAGATGTAACCGACATACTTTTTACGACCGGAACAACCGGTAAACAGAAAGGGACTATGATTAGCCAAGGTATCATTATATATGATGCTGAAAACTTGATTGATGCACAAGGCTTTTCTTCGAACCTGACGTTTATTATTACCGGTCCGCTTAACCACATAGGAAGTTTGAGTAAGATATGGCCGTCAATAATAGTTGGTGCTTCCATTTATATCATGGACGGGCTCAAAGACTTGCCAGCTTTCTTTAAGGTGGTTAAGGATGCTCCTTGGAAGGTGGCTACTTTCCAAGTTCCGGCCAGTCTCCGTATGATGATACAATTCGGTGAGAAACAACTAAGGGATTGTTCTGAAAAATTTGATTTCATCGAAACTGGAGCCGCTCCAATTTCGCAATCCGACATGGAGAAACTATGCGAATTGCTTCCGCATACTCGTCTTTATAATACTTACGCCTCCACAGAGACCGGAATAATCGCGACCCATAATTTCAACGGAGGATATTGTGTAGCTGGGTGCTTAGGAAAGCCGATGAAACACTCAGCCTTAACAATTGATGATGATGGGTTTATTGTATGTCAAGGTAAGACGCTAATGATTGGCTATTGCGGAGACCTGGATGAAACAAATCGAGTTCTCAGAGAGAATAAAATCTTCACGAAAGACAAGGGAATCCTCGATGAAGAGGGCCGATTGCAATTAGCCGGACGAGATGGAGATATTATAAATGTCGGAGGGTTCAAGGTAAATCCTGTTGAGGTTGAGGATGCCGCCCAGTCGATGCCGGAGATTGATGACTGTATTTGTATTCCATCACAGCATCCGGTATTAGGAATAGCACTCCGTCTTCTCTATGTTGTAAAAGAAGGTCTTTCCGTTGAGAAGAAAGCGTTAGCCAAACACCTTGCATCAAAGCTTGAAGGTCATAAGGTTCCTCAGTTATATACCCAAGTCGATAAAGTTGAGCGCACCTACAACGGTAAGCTCAACCGAAAAGCGTATAGCCCGAAGTAGGAATAACTTTGAAACTCATCTTTCCAATTGTCCATGTGGTGGTTGGGATAACGGCCTTTGAAGACGCGATAGCAGATTGGGGTTCCCTTGGGAATGCGTTTGCTGCCGTAGCCCATGCGGTCGATGTAGATGTCATAGCCTTCGGCTTTTAGGCGCCGTGCTATATCGTTGGCGAAGTCTTGTATCGGACAATTTTTGTAAATTTCAGGGAAGTCGACAAAAAATGGAAGTTCATGGTTTTGATTTCTGATGCAAAGTTATTCCTCTCATATCGCAAAAGGTGATACAGCTTTACGAATTTTCAAAAAATAAATCAGAAATCAAAATCCAATCCGGCTTTTTTAGCTTGGGAATGCTGATGTTCCCTCGGAATATGGTATTGACGACCGTCTTTAATCAGATATGAGCCAGTCTGATGAAAGTTGAACGGTACTCCCGACTCCCGGCATTGTCTTTGCATATCAAGAACCCAGTTAAAGTCCAGAGGTCTGGCATATTTGCCGGATTCACCACCGACCGAGACCTCCTCAATCAATTCCGGATTGAGGTATTTGCTTATGTCAATCTTTTCTATCATTGGCGCGACAATTACCATGCGGTGCTTGATTGGCAATGAGAGAAATATCGGCAAACGATAATCTGCGCGGTCCTGATTTTCGACCGTGCACCCGATACCAACATGGTTATATCCTTCGCCCCAATCATCCGGGAAGCACTGCATAAGGCGTTCTATGCGTTTTGTGAAGAAAAAGAATGTGCAATCAGTCCGTTGGCGGATAATATCCCAGATTTCATCACGCCACTCATCGGCTTCTTCAATCAGAAAATCAGAGGTGAAGCACAGCGCAAATTCCGTGCCTGACGGAAATTTCCAATTCTTCTTTCTATCGCGCTTTATAGGTAGATTGAACGATGCCGTTTTACGCACTTCATTTGACGGTGTGACCGTGCCAAACGCCGCATCCTCACGGTAAACGTAACAATGCTTGCATCCCGTACTTATCTTGTGGCAACCATGCCACGGATTCCACATCGGCATAATTCAATCTCCGCAACTGTCAAGTCCTAATTGCACAATATCTTCTGAATCCTCAATCACTTCGGGACTGCACATCGACTCTTCCGCTGCTTTTACTGCGCGACGTGCGTCTTTGGCTTTCTTCTTAGCCTTGCGTTTGATCTCGTCCTCTATGAGTTGCTGTTTCAGAGATTTTACAACCTCAGGTTTTTCACGTTTGAAACGTTTCTCATATAGATTTTCAATGTGCTGTGGCAGTAGTGTCTTCCACGGTTCCTGCTTATGATTGTCAATCTTGCGAAGTGAATCCGGTTTGAATCCAAGTTCACGCGCCATCTGTACCTGCATGTCAGAAAGATGGTGACGCTTCTGCGCCACCATCCAGTCTTGTATGATTGTCCGTCTCGAAGCCATAACTATTGTTTCTTAGTATAACGCCAATCAAAGTTTTATAGTTGTCCTTTGCAGAGGCAATCGTTAAGGTGGTCATCTACGAAGCCTGTGGCTTGTAGATGGGCGTAGCAGATTGTTGAGCCGAAGAATTTGAAACCTCGCTTCTTCATATCTTTAGCGATTGCATCCGACTCAGGCGATGTGACCGGAATATCAGCCATTGTTGCCGGATGATTTACAACGGGGAAATCTCCGTGAAAGACAGACCTCAGATAGTTGAAGAAGCTGCCGAACTCTTTCTGAATCTCGATGAACAGCCGGGCATTGGAAATAGCCGACTGGATTTTACGGCGATTCTTGACTATTCCGTCAAATTTCATCAATCGCTCAACATCTTCTTCGGTCATGGCAGCAACTTTCTCAACATCGAAGTTGTGAAATGCCTCACGATAGCCTTCTCGTTTGCGCAGGATTGCTATCCAAGCCAGTCCAGCCTGTGCGCTTTCCAACGTGAGGAACTCAAAGAGTATATGGTCATCCGTGACAAGGCGACCCCATTCTTCATCGTGATATTTCACATAAAGAGGGTCGTCTCCGCACCACGGACAACGACTCAGTTTCTCAGATACCATTTTAATCCCAGTCATTAAGGTTGGCTATTATGCGGTCGATGTCACTTTCATCAAAAATCTCCGGCTGTTTCTCGTGACAATGACAGTCACCATCGCAATGACAACCGCATTCACAGGTATCCGTCAGTTCTTCGACTGTGTTCTCATTTTCATGTCCCATCTTACTTCGCCACCACCTTCTTGAACTCGGCTGCGGGTTTGAAAGCCGGGATATTGTGAGCCGGGATAATGATAGTTGTATTCTTGGAGATGTTACGGGCAGTCTTTTCCTTGCGCTCCTTTACGATGAATGAGCCGAAGCCACGGAGATATACATTTTCGCCGTGTGCGAGGCTGTCTTTGATTGAAGTCATCAGTCCTTCTACTACTGCGAGTACGCTTGCTTTCTCGATGCCAGTTGTCTTGGCAATCTCGGTTACTATTTCCGCTTTTGTCATATTATTTTTTGAAATTGGGTATGCAAAATTAGCGAAAAATCCTGATATTTGGAATAATAAGTTGCCTCTCGCCGCCTCCAAAGGCGGCCGAAATTTTTAGGATTTTGAGCGTAAATCAGCGGAGCAATTCTTCACAGGATTGCTCCGCTTGGCGTATATTACGACTATTGGCTATTATTGCTCCTTTCTGCAAGCCATTCATCGCGCCATTGGCGACAAAGTTCAATAGTGGGTGCTGTTGCTGAGAATAATTCGCCATCGGTATGACGATATTCGTATATCTATTGGAATTTCTTTGAATATGGGCGATAGGGATTGTAGGCTTTAGAGTATAGTTCTTGTCCCAACTTGGGAATTAAGAAGTCATATTCAGAATTGCACATATAATGTTTTGATTGTGACCTCCACCGGTGCGGTGGAGGTCGGGTTAAACTTATGCTCTCTTTCTCTCTGCTATCATCTTGATGTTGTCGCTGATAATTTTGGTAATGCGGTCTTGATATTGGCAGACCTTGTTGGCGAATGCCCTGCATTGAATGATTGAGTAGTCTTTGAGGGAGATTTCAATCGTGGCGATTGTCTTGTCCTTGATTTTGGCGGAGAATACCAATGTGTTCTCTTTGAGGTAGTAGGACGATGAACCTACACAGATGTGCTGACGGCTTCCCTCATCATAATACTCGGCTACGGAGTTTAGGGTATGGACAACGATTTCTCCGTCTGTCATAACCAATCCGGTGTATTTGCCTTTGAGTTCCTCAAACTTGGCTTCATCTTCCTCCGCTCTCTTGCGGTCTTTCTCTCTCTGCTCCTTGATACGCTGACGTTCAGCCTTTGCCACATATTCATCGTGTACGGCTTTGAGGTCTTTGGGTGCTACCAACGTGGGGGAATGGAGGTCTCTGCCCATTCTATCCAACATCTTGATGTAGTCAAACCACATCTGAGGGTCGTCAATCTTGTAACCTGCCCTGCGTGCCACCTTGATTGTGTCCCAATATTTGTCAACCTCTTTAGGGTGGTGGCAAAGGTAACGGAACAATCCTTCCTCTCCGGCTTTCATCAGAGTCTCAGCCTTGGGGTTGGTGAGCAACTGCTGAAACATCATCACGGGGTGTGCGCCATAGGTAAAGGTTGTGTAGCCATTACGTTTGATGGTGTCAGTGACCTTTGTCCTTGGATAGACCCATTGGTTGGCGATGTGCCAGAATGCGTCATTGTCGTGTCTGATTTCCAATGGAGAGCCGAAAGCGAATGAGTCAATGTAGTGACCCAATGTGCGCTGAAGCCCCACTACGGTGGTGTGTCCGTGCTTGTCAATCCAATAGGAGCCGATTTCAATGAAGCCGGGATTTGCCTTCATTCCTTTGCGGAACTCCACAATCATCAGAAACATTCGGATTACTTGAAAACCCTTGACTGCGGTGACGATGATGAAGTAGGATTTATCCCTTACAACTCGCTGGGTGGTAGCCTTGACCTCAACCTTTGCGCCACAATGGGGACAACGGCACATTCCTTCCTCGGCTTCCCACTCGTGACCGCATATCAGACACACGGCTTTCCCTTTCTTGAATCTAAGGGCATAGTTGTCGATTGTATGGGTCAGTGCCCACTGCATTTGGGCGGTGGTGAGTGGGCGAAGCTGCCCACTCATTGCCAATATCTGCTCTTGCTTCTTATTTCTCGGTTTCATAGTCGTATGCTTTAGAAGTCATCTCCGAAGAGATTGGGTTGAACATTGATTTCTGCACCTGCTTTCGGTGCGGTGGCGGTGTGCTTGGGTGCGGTTGCCTTCGGCTGGTTCTGTCTGCGGATTTCGCGGAGTTGTTCTTCCTTGTACTGCTCCATAGCCTGTTCCTTTGCCTCGGCTCTCTCAGTGTCGGTGAGTTCCTTTGCAACCGCTATCTTGCAGTTGACATTGGGGACATCCTCCAAATTTTCATCGTAATAATGAAGGATTAGAGAGAACACGCTATCCGAGTCCATAATGGTGAGTCCGCTTTTCTGCACCTCGTGAGCCACATAGTTCAGTGCCTTTTCCAATGACTTCGCCGGATTTGCGTACTTGATAGCGAGGATAGGGTCGCTTGCGCAACGCTCCTCCATATAGTTACGGACAACCTCCATAACTGCGTTTGATGATTTCATTTCGTTTGCCATAGTCGTATATATTTTAGAATGTTAAGACAAAGTATATCATTGCAATAAGGGTTAGTATGCTGATGAGCCACCCTATACCTCTTATCATCGGTTTCACTACCACCCAAAGAACAATCCCGATTACTATTCCGAGTATTATCCCGACCACCTTAGTCAGCCGTCTTAATGCGGTATGAGCTGGTGATGGTGTGAAGCTCGAATTTCTAATATGTCGGTTATTTTGTGTCATAAGGCGATATTTTTTTATTTGATTTTCCGCTTAATGCGTCTAATCACTGTTTGAAGTATGTTCGCTCGTTTATTATCCCTGCGTGACGGGAAATAGCGGGCTGTTCGCCGACGGCAGGAAAATACTACCCGTAGGGCTGGAGATTTTTCTGACAGGCGGCAAAAGAATAGCCCGTTACCGGCACGTTATTCCATCACGAGCGAATATGCTTTCCAATAGATGATTGCATTATGCTGAAATTGCCGAATAAACATAGAGCCGAAGTTGCCTCTTTGGAGACACAGAATAACCGACATACGGAAATGTTTTTTCTAAAATCAGTTGAAGTGTTACCTACATGAAATTTGAAATGCCACACTCCCGGAAAGGCGAATGTATGTGACGGAATCAGGAAATGGAGGCATGCCGTAATGCACAGAGGCCGTCACAATCTTTCGCATCGTGGAGTGCTGACAACGGAAGAATGGCGCGACGGCTAAACGAAACGGGTAATGGAGCGGGCGTTAAGAATACGGAGTTGCAGATAAGCAAGAGCAGGATTGGCGAAGCTCCGGCTCCGGCGTTCAGCAACTCGGTGTTTAGCCCGCTCTCATTCTCAGGTAATGCGGTCGGCGGTAGAGCAGCCTCCGGCAAACGCCGCGGACGGCATTGCCATTACCAGACATTGCCTCGCTGTGCGATGACAAGCCCAGCCGTCGTACCTCTCTGGAGTTTATATTTCTGAAAATCGCATCTGAATAAAGCATTGACCGTATTTAGCCTTGATTTTCTTGGAAACACCAAAAATTATGGCTAATTTTGCAGTTGGCCTGCAATATGGGCTTGAATTTTAGGTATAATACAAAATGATACGCGAATTCTGGACTGAAAACTACCTGTCAATTCGGGAACGTCAAACGATGAACTTTGAGACGGACGGCGATGATGGAAACTGGATGAGTGCCGAAATCACAAAAGGTGTTCATCTTGGCCGTGTGGGAATAATATTCGGAGCCAACGCTTCGGGTAAATCGAATATGCTCAAAGCGATGCAGAACGCTTTTGAGCTTATGTTCATTGACCGTAAAGACCGAAATGAAAGGGTGCATTCTGAAATGCCTTTTGCTTTGACCAAGGATCAGCCGACAAAGATGTTCGTGTCTTTTTATGCCGACGGTGTCAGATATGATTACATGATTTTATATCTCGGAAGCCATATCATAAGGGAGGAATTGAATTACTATCCCAATAAGAGCAAGTCTCTGTTTTATGAACGCGAGTTTGTCGGCGAAGACAGACAATGCGAGATTAAATTTGGAACAAGCATTGGCATAAAGGCGAAGACGCTCCGGGTTCTGAAAGAGCATACTCTCAACAATCATTCGGTCCTCTCCACATATGGAAAAGTGTCCTTGCCGGAAGACGCATGTAAGATTGCGGCACTGTACAATTGGATTAAGTCCCATGTACATGGAGTCAACAATGACGGCGGAAGCCTCGTCTCTCTTCTGAAAGAGGTAAGTCAGAATGAGAAAAAGAAAGAATTCTTCATACAGATGTTGAAAAAGGCTGATTTCAATATTTCAAATTTCAGCGTCATATCGGATGGCGTTGAAAACCATGTGGAGTTTGTAAATACATCAGATGAAGGTAACTTCATGTTGCCTCTCTCCACACAGTCTGCCGGAACAATTAAATATCTGGTTGATCTTAACTATCTGTATAATGCCATAACCGGAGACCATATCTATATGCTTGACGAATTAGGCGAGGATTTGCATTATGATCTGCTACTGTATTATATTCAGGTCTTCCTTGCCAATTCGTGCCAATCGCAGTTGTTTTTCACAACACAGGAGATGACATTGCTTTCAGAAGATCAGTTTAATGAAAACCGTCAATCAGTGTGGTTCGTAGAGAAGTCATCTGAAACGGCGGCATCTGAATATACCCGCGCTGACAAACTCGGCCTCCGCAGGGAACACTCACTCTACAATTCCTATCGTATCGGTCGGTTTGGGTCAAAACCTGTGTTGGGTTCGCCGTTCATCTTAAATCAGAAATGAGCCATGCCAAAAGTAAGGAAACAAACCACTGTGATTATCGGCGAAGGCCCTACGGAGTTCTTCTATCTCAATTCATTGAAGGATGAGTTCCGCCAGTTACAGAGCATCAAACCGGACACTCCGAAGAATACGAGCCTGCGTGAATTGGAACGCTCGATTGAATCTGCAATAGCAATCGGATATGACAGGATTTTTTGTCTTATCGACATGGACAATAAGAAGAAAGACCCGACAAGTTGGGCAGCCTATTCTGAATTGAAACGGAAATATCATGGCAAGAAGGTCCACAATGAGAAAAAGGGGCTCAATTATGAAGTCCGTTTCTTTGAGACTGACCGCTGCACTGAACTGTTCTTCCTTTATTATTTCAGATATACGGGACAAAATTATGCCGATTCAAAAAGCATAGAGGACGAGCTTTGCCGGATATGTGGATATGAAAAAACTCAACGGTTTTTCAGGACACATCCATTGCATCAATATTTCCAGAAGAAAGGCGGTGATTGGGTAAGGGCGATTGAGAATGCCCTGAAATCTGAGAAATGCCTGATTGACGGAGAACGGGATTATACCTATTCCGAAATAGGCTCAATGTTCAAAGAGCTGGGAATTGTCTGATTTTGTCAGTATAGTATGAAGTGTGTTCGCTCGTCAACACCACGGCACGATGGGGAAAAAGCATGGCTATCACAATAACTTAATTTCGGCAATAAGCAAGGTTCTATTGCCGAAATTAAGGAGGAGCGTGTTATTCCGAATTAATTCATATACCTTGCAGTGTTCAATGACATTGAACACCACGGTGTATTATAACTGGGATTGATGTAAAATGTGTCCCTGTTAAAAAAATGAATCCTGATATATTTGTAAAATTAGATTATTCTCCGCAATTTTGCATTATTCTCCAACACTCGGAGAATAATGCAAAATATCGTAGAACATGAAGGAGATAACAATCGCCGGACAGCAGATAGAGCTTCGGAATCTATCCAAGCAAGACCAAAAAGGTCTGTGGCTTGAACTCATTGCAAATTTCAAGATGATGCAGTTTGATTTCAATGGGCAGGTTATGCTTTTGCTTGTGGCCAAAGGTGAAATGGATTATACCAATGTGCAGCGTCGTAAGATTTCGGAAAGAATTGAAAGCATCAAGCATATTCCGGCTGTATTTTACTTTGACAATTTATTGACTTATGAGCGTGACCGATTAGTGGAGCAAGGAGTGTATTTTATCGTAGCCGATAAATTTGCATTTGTGCCTACCTTGATTATCAACAGGCTGTCAACAAAAAGTGAGATTAAAGAATTGTTTTATCCGTCAACACAATATATTCTTTTTTATCATCTACAGATCGAGAGCCTTGACGGTTTGTCGCTTAAAGAGTTGGAGGATAAAGTACCTTATAAATATAAGACAATCGCCAAATCCATAAAGCAACTTGAAGCATTGGGATTGGTTAGTCTGGAAGGCAGCAGGAATAAGAAACTTGTGTTTGAACTGTCAGGGAAAGAACTTTGGGATAAGGCGTCAACCAATCTAATTGATCCAATCAAAAGCATAGAATACACATCAGATGTATTTCCCGAAGGAGATATTGGCGGAATCTCGGCTCTGTCGCATTACTCAATGCTCGTCCCGGAGGATGTCCCGACAAGAGTTTTGACTGCGGAGTGGGTGCGTGAACATAAATACTCCATACCCGAATTGCACTCTTTTGAAGATACACAGCGCATCGAGATATGGAAGTATCCGCCGTCAGGCACTTCCGGCTATGTGGATAAATTGTCATTGTTCCTGACATTGAAAGATGATAACGACCCACGGGTTGAGAAAGAAATTGCAATAATGATGAATAAAATAAAATGGTAGGAGGACTTGAAAAATTCAGGGAAGCGTTTGCCGACTTCTCTGACAACTTTGTGATTATCGGAGACACAGCCTGCGATGAAGTCCTTTCCGAACATCCCTCAAACGAGCACTGAGATTCCAAGAGAGACAAGATAATTGAGATTTGACAGCAGTATAACGGCTAATATGCTGATTCCGATTGCAGAAACTTTAACATTTAGGATAGCGTGTACATCGCGGAAAATGATTAAATTTGCACTATCGGATGAAAAATGACGAAGAACATTGAAACACTGTCGTGTGCGTAACGTGTACACCACAGGAAGAGCAATGCCAACAACTTGATTATCAATGCAAAGCATAAGATTCGCCAACCCCAGGCGGATCACTAAAGGGTCACTTTTCAGTGGCCCTTTTTTCGTGTCCGTAAGTGACTGATGTGCAAGTGTTAGCAATTTTATAAAATCTTGATTTAGAAAGATTTAGCACAAACCGTATTTCCTGCCGATAGCCAAAGTTAGCATTTGTTAGTTCGGAATTAGCACATTATCTTTGGTACAGATTTCGTGAATGTACCACAAAAAAGTACCACAAATGTACCAGCTTTTCCAACAAATATCAGCCGTTGTCTCCTGCCCCGGTCTTGCCATAGCGACCGGAGCCTGTTTAGAGTGCCAACTCTCTGATATTTGCTATTTTGTGCTAAATGTTTCCAAAAGATTCGGGGCGTGCAACAGCCTCGTTGTTGGATGCGTTGAAATGGTATGTGGTACACGTGTGGTACATTTCCCGGAATTTGTGGTACACGCTTTTTCGTGTACCACATCACGAGAAATTTGAATGTATCATTCTTAAAATCTTTTACTTATGGCAGGAATACCACAGATCAAGATTGTTTTCGACCGCCGCAAGAAGGCATCGGCCGTCAACCCCGGCACCGTGGAGATTGAGGTGTCGTACAACCGTGAGCGCGTCCGTCTCTCCACCGGCGTGGCTGTACTTGGAAAAGCCACTCTACTTTGACCCTTTTGGCCAAACAGAATTCACCCCTTTGGCCATAATATGATTGACCCTTTTGGCCCAAATAACATTAACCGCTTAACACAAGAGTTATTAGAGATTTTTTG